>JAYKHV010000082.1:0-176590 GCA_035285085.1 Lyngbya sp.
AGTTTACAGTGACCCTTCGGGTTCGCTAGTTGCTCATGGGGGAAACCCCCAAGACCGCACTAGCTCACCAGTGACCAGTTATTAGAGTTGTCAGTTAACAGTATCTCCCCACCTCCCCATCTCCCCACCTCCCCACCTCCCCATCTCCCCATCTCCCTACCTCCCCACCTCCCCACCTTCCCATCCATCCTCGGCTCACAAATATTTAAAGATTTCATATAAAAGGGGGTGAATTTTTGTTCCCCTTTTAAAAGGATAGGGAAACCACTCACCCCTAACCAACCCCGATTGGTTGTATTATTCAGCCTTAAACGGCAACTGTCGCATGAGTGTAACAATTTTTCGGACAAATCCGCGAACAGGCTTGACAGCCAACACAATTGTCGGGATTGGCAATATCCATTACTTTGCGCTCAATTTCATCTTCATCTTCATCGACAACTTCGCCATCTTCGTTGAGAGCAATCAACCCTAAAACGTTAAAACCGCAGACTTTGAAGCATCGACCACAACCCAAGCAACTTTCTTGATTGATCGACTCAACAAATTTAGGTTCCCAAGTTTTACCGCTTTTGGTTACACTGGTTAATGTTGCAGGCATGATGTGTGTTCTCCTAACAAAGGTCGTCAGTCAGATATCTTGAAAATCAGATATCTTGGGAAAAAGTGTTCTCAGCAAACGAATTGAAGATCGGTTCTAGGCGCTTGCACCCGCCAAAACCCGGTCTTCAATTGGAAAATGTGGACGCAGGATTTCGATCCAGCGATTAAGACGTTCATCGGTCTTCTCGCTTTCGTTAATTTCATCGAGGGGTAATCCGACAAATAAACCATCCCGAATGGCTGTTGAATGCTCAAAGGTATAGTCATCCGTTGATACCGCCCCGACAACCGTTGCACCCAGTTTGGTAAAGATGTCGTACATCACGCCCAAAGCACCCACAAAGTGCATACCGTGACTGACATAATCTCCAGGACCAAACAGAGCAATGGTTTTACCGGAAAAATCCGGTTTTTCCAATTCCATTTCAAACAATGGATCTCGCCAGTCGTTCTGCACTTCGCCTGCTCCCCAAGTGGAACAGCCGAGGAGCAAATAATCATACTCCAGCAACTCACTAAATTCGTTGAAATCCTCTTCCATGCTGTACAGATCGCAAAGATCTTCGCCCAACTTATCCCGCAATGCGGTTGCGATTTCTTCAGTTACACCCGACGTGGAACCATAGAAAATGCCGATCTTAGCCATAAGACAATTCTCCTAACAGTATTGTTTTTCCGACTGCACAGACTGACTCAACAGATTTACAGATTTACTGAAGAACGAACGGTTCAGCACGCACAGTTCTAGCCTGCGAACAATCAATCTCGATTTGCAGAAAATTCATCAACTCCCACTTCCAAAGAAGTTTCTGGGTTCGTCGGAGAACAGACGCGAATTTTACCAATGGCAAAGGGTTTTAATGCTCCGGCGCATCGCATGACTTTCTCGAAAACGAGTAAGCTGTAGCTTAAATCCGGACAGTGAATTGCCAATGTATTCGTGTCTGCATGACTGTTAACATTCCACTCACATTGAGCGAATAATGTTGCCATTAAACCCTTTTCCTCTGACAGAACGGTGCTGTTTTCTTGTAAATTCGATTGACGAACACAAGCTGCATAAATCTGTTGACGACAGGCGTTTTCCAATTGTTGATGGGCTAACTCGTCAGATGTCGAAGAGTCAGAAATGAGTTGAGGATTGAAATCATGCGCTAAGTAATTCATGGTTTTTGGTTTTAGGAATATTCAGGAAGGTTCACCCAGAAAAGCTTTAGAACTTGGGAGGATAGAAAGAGGGGGTGCAGGTTCGGACGCCGAAAGGAATTAATCCTATTGATGCACCACAATTTGCGCCAACTCACTCCCCCTCACCCAAGTCTTAACCCCCTTATGGGTTCCTGATTCCTAAACCCAAGTTCTTCAGCCTACGCCCACCGGAACAGCCCCGCCACTGCTGGCGACAAGCTGATCGTGGCGAACGTGCAGCACTTCTGGATAGCGATCGCAGAATTGTTGGAAAGCCGTTGGATCGGGCAGTTTAACGCCTTCAGTATAAGCGGCTTCCGCTTCGAGTTCGTCAACCAACTCCCAAGCTTGTAAGCTTTCGGCAGAGGTTGCACCTTGGGCTTCACTAATTTCGTTGGCTTGTTCGAGCGCCCGTTTGAGTTCCCGTTGCAGTAACGGTAATTTCGGGTTTTCAACGAAATCGCCTTTATAGAGAATGTCGCTTTCTGAAATAATCCCAAGTAACTCGCCTTGGATGACAGGTGCTACGCGAATTCCGGTGTTTGCAAACAACCGCGCCACATATTCAACACCCAGATCGGGATTAACCACGATGCAAGGCTTGGTCATAATTTCATACACACGCATTGTGGCCGGATCTTTACCGTAAGCCACCACTTTGGTCACAACGTCCGTTTGGGTGACAATACCGTAAGCATCTTGACCCGTTCGAGTCTCCACAATCAAAGCACGCAACTGTTTAAATTTCATTAGCTTTACAGCTTCGGCTACAGTTGCAGAACCGCGAATCGTGGCGACGTCTGTCGTCATAATGTCAGATGCCTTTAACATTACTCCAACTCCTTAAGAACTCAATAAGAAATTAAAATCTCTCCCGAGTTCCCCGCCTTCTTTTGATGACAGCCCCGCATCAACTTTACATTAATTTGCTGATGGGATTTTTCCCTGATACTTCAAGAATTTTCTTCTTGAAGCAGAGATTCTGAAGCCTTCCAAACCCGGAGGTTTTTCATCAACTTTCAGCAACACTTGTACAATCTTAAATTACACAAATGGAGCCTGTCACACGCTCAAATCTTTTCAGGCAATAGGCAATAGGCAAAAGTCAACAGGTGAAGCAGTGCGGTCTTGGTGGTTTCCATCAAGGAGCGCTTGCCTTGCGGCCCGGCGGTTTCCGTCGAGAGCAAAGTTTGCGATCGTAGCAACTGCTGAACCCGAAGGGCAACAGGCAGGCATTAAAAACCGTTCTATTCCCTATTCCCTGTTCCCCGTTCCCTGAATTTACAGTTTTTTTGCTTCTGCGGTTAACGGTAAATCAAAGGGTTCTTCCAATTTGGGAAACATCAATTCCCAACCATTAGCCAGAACAAAAATTTTGCCATCTTCACCGAGTTTTTCTTCAACGACTTCTTCTTCTAAATCTTTCTTCGCCACATAGACGGACAGATGCCCAGCCGCATTTTGACGCAACATTACTTTCATCGTAAAACCTCCTTGATTTGACGTTTGCTCGCAAGTTTAAAAGTTTTCAAGTAGACAAAAATCAAAGTTCAATCTACCCGCAAAACCTGACAACCTACAAAACTGCAATTGAAGATTGTGAAATCCTGTACTGTAGAGTCTCCACAATCTTCGCTCAAAACTTTACTCGGCAGATTCTAATTCTTTTGCCCTACATCCAACAATAACATTTCTTTCCAAAAAATGCACGGCATAGATGTAATAAGCTTGCAAATAAGTACCGATACTTACAATATAACCCTCCTCGCCTTTTTTGACTAAAGTTTCACCGATTTCTTTGCCGGGAAAAGTGCCGTCATTGCGAAGCATTTTTCGCACCCTAACCTTTTCTTCCAGCTCGTATTTTGGCGGATCATTAATTTCAACTTCATCCACTCTAACTAACCCCATGAGCAATCCTCCTTTCAGGGACTAAATTTAACAATTCTTCTACAGTCAAACTGCGTTTAAACTGCACAGAAAGATTCCGCACCGCTTCCAAAACCGTTGCGGTTTCTTCTGAGGTTAACGTAATGCCATTTTGTTGTAAAACACTCGAAACCAAATGTCGTCCCGAATGTTTTCCAACAACCAAACGACGTTCCCAACCCACCTCTTCCGGGGCAAAAGGTTCGTAAGTGTTGGGATTTTTTAAAATACCGTGAGCATGAATCCCCGCCTCGTGGGCAAAAGCATTTTCACCCACAATCGCCTTCCAAGGCGGCACCGGACAGCCCGAAGCCTGAGCGACAAAGCGAGACAGTTCCCGCAGCCGCCGAGTCTCAATCCCGAGATTGATCCCGTACATTTGCTTAAGCGCCATCACCACTTCTTCAAGAGCGGCATTTCCCGCCCGTTCTCCCAAGCCGTTAACGGTGGTATTCACCGAAGTCGCCCCCGCTTGCAACCCCGCCAAGGCATTGGCCGTTGCCAACCCAAAATCATTGTGGGTGTGCATCTCCACCGGAATCGACAGCCAGCGGACCAAATTGGCGACTTTTTGGCTCGTTTTCATCGGGTCCAGAATGCCGACGGTATCACAAAAACGAAAACGACTCGCGCCCCACTCTTCAGCAGATAAAGCCACATCCAGCAGAAAAGTTTCTGACGCCCGGGAAGAATCTTCACCCCCGACCGCCACATACAAGCCCCGGTCAACGGCAAATTTCACCGCGTCTTGCAGGCGTTGTAACACCGCTTGACAATTCCCCTGAAATTTAGCTGCAATCTGAATCTCAGAAACCGGGATAGAAATGTGAACTCGTTGCAGCCCACAAGCGATAGACGCTTCAATATCAGAACGTACCGCTCGGTTCCAGCCAATTAGTGAAGTCCGCAAGTCAAGATTTACAATCGCGGAAATAGCTCGGGCTTCTTCACTTCCCATTGCTGGGATACCAACCTCCAACTCCTGGACACCAATCGCATCCATAAAAGACGCCAGAGCGACTTTTTCTTCGACAGTGAAAGCGACTCCGGCCGCTTGTTCGCCATCGCGTAAGGTTGTATCATTGATTGAAATTTCATTCATGGCTAGACTTCCCCACAATTGAGAAACAGATTTGGCATAATCGACGCGCACCTGGCACGTTTACAACCCGCAGCTTTTTCAATCATTCCCGTAGAATTTTGGAGTTCATTTCAGGTTTTGTTTGACGAGATCGCCAAAATAAGGGACGATTGATTCAGGGATGGAGGGATTCGGGATTGAGGATGGACAGTCAGCGCATCTGTTGGTTTTAGGCATAGCGTTTAGTTGAAGCCTCGTTGTCTGTTTATTTCCGAGTTACCTTGTCCCTTTCCTGTTGGACGCTGTTTGTGTTTTGCTGTTGGTGTTTGTTCACGAGAAATCAAACTGGGGCTTGTTTTTCAGCCAATCAAAAATCTTCTGAAGCTGAGAGATGGAGATGAATCCATATTGCCAAAGCAACATCGGCAGTGGATCGGTTGACTGTTTTCTGCGTTGGATGACAACGGTTAATTCATCGTGAGAAATTGCCAGTTCATCCTGCAAAAATCGACAGAATTCGGTAAGGTTAGAATTGTATTCCATGACAGCACTTCAGTTGAGGTTCAGTTTGGTGATTTAGGGAATTTCGATCAGTTGAAGAATTCGACACCAATCAAGTCTTGAGGTAACTTTTTCGGGTGAAGTTCTTTTCGTTCTCCTCTGAATCACGCCGACTCAGTTTTCGCCAAAATCAGGCTATCTGAAGGCTTGAAATCATCAAGATTACATTTGCTCTTGTTGGCGGGTGAAGGTGTGTTAGATCGATGCAGATATTCCTGAATTCAATGAATGGGGAATTGAATTTTGGCTTGACAAAAGTAGAAAAACAAATGTCGAGAATTCAATTCGACTGAACCTTCCAACTTCACATCTGGGTTAAGATTGAGAAGATCAAAACCTTGAAGTTGAGCAAGAGCAAGATTCAATCCTTTGTCCGGGGAAACCCACCCATTTCGAGACGCGATCGCGATCGGTGTTGATGGATGTCTGGACTCAGAGATTGAAAGATAGCCTGTATCATACTTTTCCTCTGCACGTGGAACTTATAAGCCTGCCTTCCAAGCGAAACCCTTGAGGAATTAAAGTAGAGAAATTGACCCAAAGAATTGAACTCAAACTGTTGAGAAAAGGTCGGGCTACAACGGAGTCTAACCGGTAGCGCGTTGCTTTCAACACAAGTATTGAAAACGGATATTCATCAGAAAAAACGGATTGTAGAAGCGGGTCAGTTGCAGTTTCCTTTGCCCAGAGAGTTGAACCCGGTTTGTGGGATGAATCAAGGGAGGTGAACCCGCCGATCGCATGAGATGAAGAGGTTTAGGCTTCTACTCGTCAAGTTAATCCGTGATTTCCGTCGCTCTCGACGAAACGTTCTAGAGATTGAAAACTTCAGTCGAGAGCGAAACAAGATGAGTTTCAAAAAGAAAGAAGCGGGAGCGAGAAAAATTGAACAACAAGGAAATCGGCAGGAATCAAAAAAACAAGAAATCGTCAATTCCCAATTCATCATTCACTTCATCTTTTCGATGAATTTGAGTTGAGTCCAAAGCCGAGTTCAAAACGATTGTTTAACCCGAAAGCCTTGGGAATTGGTTATTGATTCGCAGTCAATTTGACCGATCCTCTGTTTCAATTTTCGCTCTTAACGTTCTAATTCTCCGTGAAACTTGTAACTTTGAACTCCTTGGGGAGAAATATCCGTTTCCCAACAGCGTTTTAACCAATCTACTAACTGCGGCCGAGATGCCATAAACTGTTGAACAACACATCGGAGTAGAATGGCGTGGTTGCTATGCTGAATTTCAACCCACAGCAGTCCATCTTCAGGACACCAGCAGGGAATCATCAACTCTTGTAAGCGATGATAAACGATCCAGCGATCGCCCTGCAAAACCGCAACCGGACTAATGACAGCACCAGGACAAGATGATTGAAACATGGCGTGAGGCTAATTTCAGAAAGTTCAGGATGTATTCATCGAAATCTGGGAGACAAAATAATCAATTGCGAATTCCAACTTCGTAGTTGCGAATTTGTTGGACTTGTTGTTCCAAGAGTTCAATGCGATCGAGCAATGTCCGAATCAGCTTGGCTTCCACATCGGGAAGTTTGCCATGTTCGAGAGGACAACCCCGACCGGAACGTGAAATCACACGACCGGGGATACCCACTACCGTGCAGTCATCCGGGACATCATTAAGAACAATCGAACCAGCACCCACACGCACATGATGACCAATGGTGATATTGCCTAAAACTTTAGCTCCAGCTCCGACAATGACATTATTGCCTAAGGTCGGATGGCGTTTACCGCTTTCTTTTCCGGTGCCTCCAAGAGTTGCATTCTGATAGATTAAACAATAATCACCGATGATTGCTGTCTCACCGATTACAACTCCCATACCGTGATCGATAAACACCCCTTTGCCGATGGTGGCACCGGGATGAATTTCAATACCGGTAAAAAACCGTCCCAAATGAGACAAAAAGCGAGGGAGGAAAGGAAAATGACGATGATGCATCCAATGGGCAATCCGGTGTATTGCCAAAGCGTGTAAACCGGGATAGCAGCAAAGCACCTCTAACCAATTACGAGCCGCCGGATCTCGCTCAAAAACAATCTGGAAATCATTCCAAAGTGCTTTTAATCCCTCAGTCAGAGTCGCGGAACTCCGAGACTGTGAATTTTGGACCGATGGGGTGGAGGTAGCGGGCGGACAAAACGCCATCGGATTCGATGAAGTCCTCTCTGGCTGGTTTGTTTTCCCTCTTCGACGTTCTCTGAGTGTGATGGGCTGTAGCATCAGATTCCGTGAGTCAATTAGAACAGGTTTCGTTTCTACTGCTTATACCAAGTACCTCACTCAGTCCCAGTATGCAGCAAGCCAGTTAGATTTATTTGATTAGTTAAAGGTGTACTCAGATCAGTTAATTAAAGAGTACAGAAAGCTTTGAACGGTCTAAAAAAATTTTTTCGGGATGGGGGGCTGATATTTTTGCAGCGGGGTTAGGGTATTTATGGGTAGGGGAATGAGTATTTCCAGCCTCACCGTCAAGTATAAGCCAACTGAGAGTTTGAAGGGAATTTTGAGGGTAAATTTTTACCCGATCCGAGGTGAACTCAAAAATCCGGGGGACGGCTACCTACGAAGCCTTTGATAGTTCTGGCTTTCGGGTTTTTTGAGGTGGAAAATTTTGAGGGCATAGACAGCCATAGCAAACCCCCCAGAAGAAAAATGTTAACTTAGATACAGAATTGAATTCCGTGACAGCACTGGGGGAGCTTGAGAGGCTTACTCCAGTTTTTTTTAGGGGTATGAGTACAAGATCGCCCGGACTATATTTAAAGGAAAGAATAGCGTCAAAACCCGATCAATCAAAGCATAGAGGCTGAGTACAAAAATACAGAGCGCCGGCGCGAAAAAGACTAGAACCCAGCCCAAAAAATACTCGAACATGACCCTAAAAAAAATTTTCGATCCCGATTTGATCGAGCTTTGAGAGGGTGAGTACATCCTTAACTAATCCAATAAACCTGAACCGGATGCCAAAGTCAAGGAGCGTCTGAAGGGGGATGGTATAAAGTTCCTAACGCTGAAAAACGAGTACAACCTAATTCACACTCAGGAATTTGGAATTGCCAAGAGCGCGGGATGAGTCCGAAAGCTTAAAGTGAGGAGAATCAGGGAAAAAAACTCAATCAGGAAACAACAACTCACTCGGAGTAGCCGATTGTATCCTGAGTCTAGAGATTAATCTTTCTAGTTTCTCGTTCCCGAATATCCTTCTGAAGCTGACAGAAGGAGTGGCTTATCCTCCATCATGCAAGCATGATGAATTCCAAAGAAACGGATATCGAATACGGAAAATGCTCTTCGGAGTAGATCGAGGCTAGTTTTTAGCCGATTCTCGATGCTTACTCACAACGACCAACCAAGGTTGTTTTCCGATTTTTCCGTTCCTTTTGATCGCTATCAAAGTCCTTCTCACTATTTACGGAATTCAATGTTACATCCTAAAGGCACTCTGACACTCGACACTCAGACCGCTACACCGTCTCCGGTTTCCACCAAAAAGTCTGGAAACTGTGGCTGTGATTCTTCTACTCAGAACGTCACAGACGAGAAGCTATTAGAGCGTATTGAGAAGCACCCCTGTTACAGCGAACAAGCACATCACCACTACGCCAGGATGCACGTTGCCGTTGCACCCGCTTGTAACATCCAGTGTAACTACTGTAACCGCAAATACGACTGTGCAAACGAAAGCCGTCCCGGAGTTGTTAGCGAACTCCTCACCCCAGAAGAAGCGGCGCACAAAGTGTTAGTGGTAGCCGGAAAAATTCCTCAAATGACGGTCTTGGGAATTGCAGGCCCAGGCGATCCGTTGGCGAACCCGGAAAAAACCTTCCGTACCTTTGAACTCGTCGCAGACAAAGCCCCAGATATCAAACTCTGCTTGTCTACCAACGGATTAATGCTACCCGATTACGTCGATCGCATTAAAGCCCTCAATATCGATCACGTCACCATCACCATCAACATGGTAGACCCGGAAATCGGGGAAAAAATTTATCCTTGGGTTCACTACCGCCGCCGTCGCTATCGGGGTATTGAAGGGGTCAGAATCCTCCACGAACGTCAAATGGAAGGATTAGATGCCCTCAGAGAAGCCGATATCCTCTGCAAAGTTAACTCGGTGATGATTCCGGGAATCAACGACGAACACCTCCAAGAAGTTCACGAAGTGGTTCGTTCCAAAGGCGCATTCCTCCACAATATTATGCCCTTGATTTCCGCTCCCGAACACGGCACCCACTTCGGATTAACCGGACAGCGGGGACCGACACCGAAAGAACTGAAAACCCTCCAAGATAACTGTGCAGATGGTCTGAAATTGATGCGCCACTGTCGTCAATGTCGCGCCGATGCCGTTGGACTTCTCGGAGAAGACCGCAGCCAGGAATTTACCAAAGATAAATTCATGGAAATGCCCGAGGAATACAACCTCGAACAACGTCAAGAAGTTCACGCCGGTATTGAGACTTTCCGCGAACAACTCAAAGCGGCCAAAGAACAACAAAACGCCAAAAAGCAACCCGCCAAAAATCAACCCAAGATTTTGGTTGCGGTCGCTACAAAAGGCAGCGGGTTAGTTAACCAACACTTCGGCCATGCCAAAGAGTTCCAAATTTATGAAGTCGATGGCACCCAAGCTACTTTTGTCGGACACCGCAAAATCGATCATTTCTGTCAAGGTGGATACGGCGAAGACGCAACCCTAGACAATATCATTAAAACCATCGCTGACTGTAAAGGGGTACTGGTTTCTAAGATTGGCGATTGCCCCAAAAAAGAGTTGCAGACCGCTGGAATTGAAGCCTTTGAAGCTTACGACACGATTGATAAAGCTGCTCTAGATTTCTACGAGCAGTACATCCAAAAGACGGAAATTGTAAAGAATTGATCGCTCGGGGAGTGGAGTTGTAAACCCAGAAAAAATACCCAATTCCTTTGGTTTCTCTCCACCCCCATCCCCAATGATCTCGCGCTTCTCGCGCCGTCACGTATCGTTATCAGGAGTTGAGTTATGGCTTACCCCACCCGCCCGGATCGTTCTCCGGCTTACCCATCCAATTACTCCACTCATCCTCACTCCCCGTCGGGTTCAATCTCTCCCTATTTGAATACCGATTACTGGGAAGCCTGGTTTATCACCTATGAGCGCTTGCTCGATCAACTTCAACCCAAAATAGGCTCTCGGGTGACAACGAACCGTAAAGCTTGAACCACGCAACCCAGTCGATCCGATTCGCCGCAGAGCGTGACCGACACCCACCGATAACGAAATGAATACCCCCGACCCGTTGCAAACAACGGAGAACGGCGCGAAAAACACACGGCTCACTGTCACCACGGAGAGGGTAATGAAAGACTGTATTTATCTTGACAACAACGCCACAACTGAAGTCGATCGAGCGGTCATTGAGGCAATGCTACCTTACTTGACCACCTATTTCGGAAATCCCTCCAGTATGCACACCTTCGGAGGACAGGTCGGACGAGCGGTTAAACAAGCCAGACTTCAAGTTGCTTCCCTTTTGGGTGCTGAAGATTCTGAAATTGTTTTTACCAGTTGTGGTACCGAAGGAGATAATGCAGCCATTCGCGCCGCTCTGACCGCCCAACCCAACAAACGGCACATTATCACCACTGTTGTTGAACATCCGGCGGTTCTGAATTTGTGCAAGCGCTTGGAGAAAGAAGGCTACAGCGTTACTTATCTTTCCGTTGACGATCAGGGTTTAATTGACTTACACGAACTCGAAGCGGCTCTGACCGGCAATACTGCTGTTGTCAGCGTTATGTATGCCAACAACGAAACCGGTGTGATTTTCCCCATTGAGGAAATTGGCCGGATCGTGAAAGAAAAAGGTGCGCTATTCCATGTCGATGCGGTGCAAGCGGTGGGTAAAGTCCCCCTCAATATGAAAACTAGCACCATCGATATGTTGACCTTATCGGGTCATAAAATCCACGCACCGAAAGGCATTGGAGCGCTCTATGTTCGTCGCGGTGTTCGCTTCCGTCCGTTTATGATTGGCGGACACCAAGAACGGGGTCGTCGGGGCGGTACGGAAAATGTTCCGGGAATTGTTGCACTCGGCAAGGCGGCGGAATTGGCCGAAGCGCATTTGGCTGAGATTGAACAAGAAAAGCGCCTTCGCGATCGCCTGGAAAAAGGCATCCTTAGCCGCATTCCCAATACTGTTGTTAACGGTCATCCCACAAAACGTTTACCCAACACCACCAATATTGGCTTTAAGTATATCGAGGGAGAAGCGATACTCTTATCACTGAACCAGTTTGGCATCTGTGCCTCCTCCGGTTCGGCTTGTACTTCGGGTTCTCTAGAACCATCTCACGTTTTACGAGCCTTGGGACTTCCTTATAGTGTCCTACATGGATCAATTCGTTTTTCACTCTCTCGCTACACAACTGTTGCTGAAATTGATCGGGTGTTGGAGGTAATGCCCCAAGTGGTTGAACGTTTACGGGCGATGTCTCCGTTCAACAGTGACGACGCCGAATGGTTGCAAGAGCAAGAAAAGGCTGTAATGGCTCATTAAATAGGGAACAGGCAATTACAGTCACCAGTCACCAGTCACCCTTACGGGTTCAGCAGTCGCTCATGGGGGAAACCCCCAAGACCGCGCTGCAACACCTGTCACCAGTTTTTTCAGTTGTCAGTTAACAGTTTTTCCTGACTCCTGACTCGGTCCTCCTGACTCCTGACTCGGTCCTCCTGACTCCTAACTGGTCACTGATCACTGCATAACTGATAACTGTACAAGAGGTTGCCATGTGGGACTACACCGAAAAAGTAATGGAATATTTCCAAAATCCCCGCAATCAAGGAACCATTACTGATACGACTGAAGGCGAAAAGGTTGTTACTGGAGAAGTGGGTAGTATCGCCTGTGGGGATGCTCTCCGTCTTCACCTCAAAATTGATGAAGCAACACAAACGATTACTGATGCGAGATTTCAAACGTTTGGTTGTGCCAGTGCGATCGCTTCTTCTGAGGCTTTAACCGAATTACTGAAGGGTAAAAAGGTTGAAGAAGCCATGCAGTTAACGAACCGTCAAATCGCTGAATATTTGGGTGGATTACCTGAAGAAAAAATGCACTGTTCTGTCATGGGACAGGAAGCGTTAGAAGCGGCGATTTATACCTACAAAGGGATTCCCATTGAAACCCACGAAGAAGACGAAGGTCGCTTAGTTTGTTCTTGCTTTGGGATTAGTGAACCCCGGATTCGTCGGATTATTTTAGAGAATAATTTGGAGACGGCAGAACAAGTAACAAACTACGTGAAAGCTGGCGGGGGTTGCGGATCTTGTTTGGCGGATATTGATGATATTTTGATTGAAGTTTCCGAAGCAAGAATTGCCGGAATTTCTTCAAGTTCCGTTTCTCAAACTGCCTCTGCGACAGCAACTTTAACGCCTCCGAAAGTTCTCACTAATCTGCAAAAAATTACCCTAATTCAGCAGATTATTACCGAACAAATTAAACCGGTTTTAGCTTTAGATGGCGGCAATGTGGAACTGTTTGATGTCGATGGCGATAACGTCAAAGTTATTCTACAAGGGGCTTGCAGCAGTTGTTCTAGCAGTACAGAAACCCTAAAGATTGCCATTGAAGGCACATTACGCCAACACGTTTCACCCAACATTATTGTCGAGTCGGTTTGATTTAGTTTACACCCGGAAGTTTGAAATTGAAGAAATTTTACTTTAATTTAAGACTTCCCTAAACCTCGAAGTTCCCAGTATTTATACCTCGATGTATCTACTCAATGATGATAAAAAGCGAGAGCGATCGCCGCCCGAAGCGTCGCTTTCTCAGCCCGGAGGTTCGATGATAGAGTCAGCACTCAGGCGCAGTCGGATCAGTTAGGGACCTAATTCCTAGAAGTTCATAGAAATTAATAAACTTCAGAGCAAATCCTCTCACCCGAGTCTGACTCACACTTCCAACCCCCAATCGGTTCATTACCGATTACTCAACTAAAGCTATAAGCACATTTTAATTGTGCATCTCTCTCAAGATTTTAGTTACATTTGCAACAGAAACTCAAGATTTAACCGGAGTAAAATCCTAAATAGGATCAACACCGAAATCTTGAATCCGTTCTCAAGCATTCAGTTCTAAAGTCTAGCTACAAAAACGAAATCACGGTCAGCAATCTAGAACTCTAGTAAAGGCATTAATCTCAACTGAGATTAAGGCTGGTAGAATCCGGTGATTTTCCGATGAATTCGTTTTCGATCCTGTCAAACTTAAGTCGAGTTAAAGCGAGAAACACACCATGCGACAAATTGCATTTTACGGAAAAGGCGGTATCGGTAAGTCCACTACTTCTCAAAACACCCTGGCGGGAATGGCGCAAAACGGCAATCGTATTATGATTGTTGGTTGTGACCCGAAAGCAGACTCTACCCGTTTGATCCTCAACTGTAAAGCTCAGGTCACAGTTCTGCACTTAGCAGCAGAACGGGGTTCTGTAGAAGACTTAGAACTCGAAGATGTACTGCTCGAAGGATTTGAAGGCATCAAGTGCGTAGAATCCGGTGGTCCTGAGCCTGGAGTTGGATGTGCGGGTCGTGGTATTATCACCTCCATCAACTTCCTCGAAGAAGAAGGCGCTTACGAAGATCTCGATTTCGTATCCTATGACGTACTAGGTGACGTTGTTTGCGGTGGTTTCGCGATGCCTATCCGTGAAGGAAAAGCCCAAGAAATCTACATCGTAACCTCCGGGGAAATGATGGCAATGTACGCGGCCAACAACATCGCCCGAGGCATTCTGAAATATGCTCATACAGGTGGAGTTCGCTTAGGTGGCTTAATCTGTAACAGCCGTAACGTTAACCGTGAAGTTGACCTAATTGAAGAATTAGCAGAACGGTTAAACACCCAAATGATTCACTTCGTACCTCGTTCCAAGCAGGTACAAGAAGCAGAACTGCGTCGGATGACGGTTATTCAATACTCTCCCGACCACGAACAAGCTGGTGAATATCGTGCATTGGCGAAGAAAATCGAAGAAAACACCAAGCTGACCATCCCGACCCCCATCGACAACGACACTCTCGAAGAACTGCTGATCAACTACGGTCTGCTCGGTTCCGAAGAAGAGTACAAGAAAGTTATCGAAGCGGATGCTAAAGAGCAAGAATCTCTGAAAGCAACCAATACCCGCAAGTAAGTAACAGTAAACAGTGAACAGTGACCAGTGACCAGTAATAACTGAAAACTGAAAACTGAAAACTGTTCACTGTCAGCCCCCGCCCTCGCTTGCGTCGCTCAACAATCGCTAATCACCAACAACAGAGGAACACCATGTCAACTGTAGAGGAAAACAAACAGTTAATTAAGGACGTTCTAGAAGCCTATCCCGAGAAAGCCAAGAAAAAACGGGAAAAGCACCTTAACGTCCATGAAGAAGGCAAGACAGATTGCGGCGTAAAATCCAACGTCAAATCCCTTCCCGGTGTAATGACCGCTCGTGGTTGTGCCTATGCAGGTTCCAAAGGGGTGGTTTGGGGTCCGATTAAGGACATGGTACACATCTCACATGGTCCTGTCGGTTGCGGTTATTATTCCTGGTCAGGTCGTCGCAACTACTACATCGGTACGACAGGTGTTGACACCTTCGGTACCATGAACTTCACCTCCGACTTCCAAGAACGCGACATCGTGTTCGGTGGTGACAAGAAACTCACCAAAATTATCGAAGAAATCGAAGAACTCTTCCCCCTCAATGGTGGTGTTAGTGTTCAGTCAGAATGTCCGATTGGATTAATCGGAGACGACATCGAAGCCGTTGCTCGTGAAGCCACCAAGAAAACAGGTAAAACTGTTGCTCCCGTTCGTTGCGAAGGCTTCCGGGGTGTTTCCCAGTCCTTAGGACACCACATCGCCAACGACATCATTCGTGACTGGGTATTCCCCCAAGCCGATGCCGAAAACTCGAAGTTTGAATCCACAGACTACGATGTAGCCATCATCGGTGACTACAACATCGGTGGAGACGCTTGGGCAAGCCGTATCCTATTAGAAGAAATGGGATTACGGATTGTAGCTCAGTGGTCCGGAGATGGTACTCTCCATGAGATGAAGATGACTCCCAAAGTCAAATTGAACCTCATCCACTGCTACCGGTCGATGAACTACATCAGCCGTCACATGGAAGAGAAGTACGGTATTCCCTGGTTTGAATACAACTTCTTCGGTCCGACCAAAATTGCCGAATCTCTGCGAGCCATTGCTGCCCACTTCGATGACAATATCAAAGAAGGTGCAGAGCGCGTAATTGCTCAATACCAGAAGCAAGCCGACGATGTAATCGCTAAATATCGTCCTCGCCTTGAAGGTCAAAAAGTGATGCTGATGGTTGGTGGCTTACGTCCTCGCCACGTTGTTCCCGCTTTCCAAGACCTGGGAATGGAAATCGTTGGTACGGGCTATGAATTTGCTCACAACGACGACTACAAACGGACAACTCACTACGTCAAAGATGCAACCGTAATCTATGATGACGTAACCGGATATGAGTTCGAGAAATTTGCAGAAGGACTCAAACCCGACCTCGTTGCAGCAGGCGTTAAAGAGAAGTATGTATTCCAGAAAATGGGCTTACCCTTCCGTCAAATGCACTCTTGGGATTACTCTGGTCCCTACCACGGTTATGACGGGTTCGCTATCTTCGCCCGTGACATGGACTTAGCACTCAACAGTCCGACCTGGGGCTTAATTGGCGCTCCCTGGAAAAAATAAGAGTCACCGAATAGGGAACGGGGAACAGGAAACAGGAAAAATAATGTGCGTGATCGCTCCTGTAACCTGTAACCCAACCCTAAATCGGAACTTACACCCGAACACACAGAAGCTGGTAGCTGTTCACTGTAAAAACTGGTGACTGGTGACTGGTGACTGGTGACTGAAATTGAGTAATCCCAACGAACGGAGAGTAATATCATGTCTCAGAACGTCGAGAACATCAAAGACCACGTTGAGTTATTTCACCAACCCGAATACCAAGAGCTATTCGCTCGCAAGCGGGAAGCTGAAGGAATGCCCTCTGTTGAAGAAGTTGAAAAAATAGCAGAGTGGACTAAATCCTGGGAATACCGCGAAAAGAACTTTGCCCGTGAAGCCCTGACCATCAACCCCGCAAAAGCTTGTCAACCTTTAGGTGCAATTTTAGCGGCCGTTGGGTTTGAAGGTACACTACCTTTTGTACATGGTTCTCAAGGTTGTGTGGCTTACTTCCGGACCCACTTTACCCGTCACTTCAAAGAACCCTTCAGCGCCGTTTCTAGCTCCATGACCGAAGATGCAGCGGTCTTCGGAGGTCTGAAGAACATGATTGACGGTCTGCAAAACTCCTATGCCCTCTACAAACCGAAAATGATTGCCGTCTGCACAACCTGTATGGCAGAGGTAATTGGAGATGACTTGGGAGCTTTCATCGGCAACGCCAAGAACGAAGAAGTTATTCCGGCTGACCTACCCGTTCCCTTTGCTCATACTCCGAGCTTTGTGGGTTCTCACGTTACAGGTTATGACAATATGCTCAAGAGCATTCTGTCTAACCTCACCGAAGGCAAGAAGAAAGAAACCACAAACGGCAAAATCAATATCATTCCCGGGTTTGAAACCTACATGGGCAACCTGCGGGAACTGAAGAATATCCTGAAAGTGATGGATATTGATGCCACTATCTTGGCTGACAACGAACTCTATCTCGATTCTCCGAACACGGGTGAATTCCAGATGTACCAAGGCGGTACAACTCTAGAAGATGCGGCTGATTCCATCAACGCTGAATTTACCTTCGCCCTGCAAGCTTATCCCACCGTTAGCACTCGGAAATATATCGAGAAGAAATGGAAGCAAAAGACAGCCGTTGCTCGTCCTTGGGGCGTTCGCGGAACTGATGAGTTCTTGATGCAGTTGTCGGAAGTGACTGGCAAACCGATTCCTGAAGAACTGGAATTCGAGCGCGGTCGTGCGGTTGACGCCATGACTGATTCTCAAGCTTGGGTTCATGGTAAGCGTGCAGCTATCTACGGCGACCCTGATTTAGTGATGGGAATGTTGCAGTTCATGCTGGAACTCGGTATTGAACCGGTTCACATTCTTGTTACCAACTCTAACAATGACTTTGAAGAAGAAGCAAAAGCACTTCTGGCTTCTAGTCCTCACGGTCAACAAGCCACCGTTTGGGGCGGCAAAGACCTGTGGCATTTACGCTCACTGCTGTTTACTGAACCCGTTGATTTCTTCATTGGAAATTCCTACGGTAAGTACCTGTGGCGTGATACCAAAACTCCGTTGGTTCGCATTGGTTATCCGATCTTTGATCGTCATCATCTCCACCGCTATTCCACAATCGGTTACTCCGGTGCAATTAACCTGCTGAACTGGATTGTGAATACTATCTTTGAAGACTTAGATCACAACACCAACATCCCCTCGAAGACAGACATCTCCTTCGACTTGGTTCGCTAAATCAAGGGGTAGAGGCTCATTTACAGTGACCAGTGACCAGTGACCAAGTACCGTGCAGTCAATAGGTGTCAGGTCTCAGGTGTCAGATAACAGAAGAACTGATAACTGAAAATACTGGTCACTGATAATTGGTCACTGATAACTGAAAACACTGGTCCTTGTTATGGCAATCACCCATTCCCACCCCCATTCCCATCCGGCTCCCGTATCTCGCCCCCAACCCGAACGGGATTTGCTGGCTCCCCTGCGCCGAATGGTCGATCGCATCGAAGTCAAAACTGCGAGATTTGCTCATCTCTTATGCCGACTGATTCCCTGCGACTGTCCTTTCGATCGCGATGTTGCTCTGTTCGGACGCAAACTGTTTCACATTCCGCCATTGTGCGAGTTGAATCCCCTCTATAACGAGTTTGTCGGTTTGCGTTTTCGGGCTTTAAGCTACCTTGCCGATGAGTGTGGCGAAGATATCTCTAAGTATATTTGTTGATTATTAATCAACGTCGCGATCGCAACAGATTCGCCCACGCCAGACTCAATACCTTTTCTCTGACTGACCACTTACACCGCCCCGCCATGAAACTTACCCGAGGCAAAATCACCGAACTGGTCAACGAGCCAGGTTGCGAACACAATCATTCTCACGCCGGACAACCAAATAAAAAAGCCTGCAAACAACAAGCCCAACCTGGAGCGGCTCAAGGGGGTTGTGCTTTTGACGGTGCTTCTATTGCACTGGTACCGATTACCGATGCGGCTCACCTAGTTCATGGCCCCATTGCTTGTTCAGGTAATTCCTGGGGAAGTCGGGGAAGTCTTTCTTCGGGTCCCGTGACCTACAAAACTGGGTTTACTACCGATTTATCGGAAAATGATATCATTTTTGGCGGTGAAAAGCGACTCTACAAAGCGATCGCTCAAATCGTTAAAGAGCATCAACCGGCCGCTGTGTTTGTCTATTCTACCTGCGTGACGGCTCTGATTGGTGACGATCTCGATGCGGTTTGTGATGCGGCCGCTCAAAAATACGGTACGCCTGTGATTCCGGTTCATGCGGCGGGTTTCGTGGGTAGCAAAAATCTGGGGAACCGACTGGCCGGAGAAGCGTTGCTCGATCATGTGGTCGGTACGGGTGAACCTGATTATACCACACCTTACGATATTAATCTCATTGGTGAGTACAATGTCGCCGGGGAAATGTGGAATGTTCTCCCGTTGTTGGAAAAGGTCGGTATTCGGGTGTTGGCGAAAATTACCGGAGATGCTCGCTACCGAGAGGTTTCTTACGCTCACCGTGCCAAGTTGAACGTGATGATCTGCTCGAAAGCGTTGATCAATATGGCGCGGAAGATGGAGGAAAAATACGGCATTCCTTACATCGAGGAGTCTTTCTACGGTATCGAAGACATGAACCATTGTCTGCGAAATATTGCCGAGAAGTTGGGTGATCTTGAGTTGAAGCAGCGGGTTGAAAAGTTGATTGCATCGGAAACGGCGGCTTTGGATCAAAAATTGGTACCCTATCGCGCCCGACTGAAAGGTAAGCGGATTGTTCTTTATACCGGGGGTGTTAAGAGTTGGTCGATTATCTCGGCGGCGAAGGATTTGGGGATTGAGGTGATGGCGACCAGCACCAAGAAAAGCACCGAGGAAGATAAGGCTCGGATCAAAACCTTGTTGGGTAAAGACGGGATCATGATTGAAAAGGGAAGTCCCCAAGAATTGCTGAAGGTGATTGAGCAAACCAAAGCGGATATGTTGGTTGCGGGAGGTCGTAACCAGTATACGGCTTTGAAGGCTCGGGTTCCTTTCCTTGATATTAACCAAGAACGTCATCACGCTTATGCGGGTTATGACGGGATGGTTGAGATGGCTAAAGAACTTGAAGAGGCGCTTTATTCTCCGATTTGGGAACAACTCCGTCAGCCTGCACCTTGGGAAGCGGGTTTTACAGTCACCAGTCACCAGTCACCAGTCACCAGTTTTACAGTCACCAGTCACTCATTACCAGTCACCAGTGAAGGGAACGGGGAACAGTTAACAGAGGGGGAACAGTTAACAGAGAACGGTGAAAAAGAACTGATCGCTGAGATGGGGGGTGTTTAAGATGACGATGATTACTCAGCCGAAAAAAGCGGCTTCTGTTAATCCTTTGAAGTTAAGTTCTCCTTTGGGCGCGTCTTTGGCTTTTCTCGGGCTAAAGGGGATGATTCCACTCTTTCACGGGTCTCAGGGTTGTACGGCTTTTGCGAAAGTGATTTTAGTGCGTCACTTCCGAGAAGCGATTCCTCTGTCTACGACGGCGATGACGGAAGTCAGTACAATTTTGGGCGGTGAGGATAATGTTTCGACTGCGATTTTAACCCTCGTTGAGAAAGCTAAACCGGATGTGATCGGTTTGTTGACCACCGGGTTAACGGAAACTCGGGGGGATGATATGCAGCGCATCCTGAAGACTTTTCGCAATCAACATCCTGAATTAGACTGGCTGCCGATTATCTCGGTTTCGACTCCCGACTACAAGGGGGCGATGCAGGATGGTTATGCGGCGACCGTTGAGCAGATTGTTTCGACCTATTACGGGGCGCTGGTTGAATCCGAGGAAATTATACCCAATTGCGATCGCGATTGCAAGGCAAGGGTAACAATTTTAGCGGGTTCGCTCCTGGGTCCGGGTGATGTGGAAGAAGTGAAGGCGATTGTCGAAGCCTTTGGGTTGACGCCTGTGATGGTACCGGATTTGTCGGGATCGATGGATGGACATCTCGATGATGGGTTCAACAGTGTGACAACTGGGGGGACGACGTTGGAGGATTTGCGCCGTCTGGGAGAATCTTCTTTCACGATCGCGATCGGCGAAAGTATGCGGAAGGCGGCGGAGGCGTTGAAGCAGAAGTACGGCACCAATTATGAAGTGTTTCCCCGCTTGAGTGGTTTACAGGCGATGGATCGCTTGGTGTTGAGGCTGTCGAAGATTGTTCATTCGCGCCAGGATGCTCATTTTGTGCAGCCCTATGAGGTGCCGGAGACGTTCAATCGTCAGCGGCGTCAGTTGCAGGATGCCATGTTAGATACCCATTTCTATTTTGGTCGCAAGCGAATTTCATTGGCTTTAGAACCGGATTTGTTGTATCAAACCAGTTGGTTGCTGCATGAAATGGGTGCGGAAATTCAGGCGGCGGTGACGACGACGAAATCTCCACTTCTGGAAAATTTGCCGGTCGAAACGGTAACGATTGGGGATTTAGAAGATTTTGAAAATTTGGCGGTTGGGTCAGACTTGTTGATTGCAAATTCTCACGGGAGAGCAATCGCCGAACGACTGAAGATTCCTCTCTATCGCATGGGATATCCGATTTTTGACCGTTTTGGAAATGGTCATCGATGCCTAATTGGTTATCGAGGAACGATTCAGTTTCTCATGGATTTAGGTAATCTTTTTATCGAGGCTGAAGAATCCTTAAATCATCATTAAAAGTCTGAATTTTCTACTTTTAATTCGGTAGGATTTTAAGCATAAACCTCGATTCTTTATTGACTGAATTAAGTCTATATTCTCTCCAATGTTTCTGACAAGAACTGCGAATCATTCACCTCCTACACTGCATCGACAGACTTAGAACTATGATTCATCAGACCGCCATTTTCCACTCCAATTCTTCTCTGTACAGATCCGATTTTGTCAGAGATATCGTTGCCCAAGTTCGGGTTCAAGATACCCGGAACGCTTATCAGGATTTATCCGATGAATTGTTGCTGCAATCTTTAATTGGTTATTCAACTTTAGGGGAAGATAACGATATCCCAAGCCTACAAAAGATTTCGGCTTTTTATCGGGCTGTTGCGTCTCGTCTGGAGCAAGAAACGGGTCAAATGGCTGAGGTCTTTATCAATCTTGGTCAAGATGATGTCGGTTGGATTTTGGTTTTTTGTGGTCGCTTGTTAGTGATTTCTCAATTCTTACGAGATGCGGATAGTTTCCGTTTTGAATCGGTGGAAGACCTGGCAAGTGTCGGTGAAACAGTGATTCAAAATGCTTTAGAACGGGCGAGAGAATATTTTGACTTTCCGATTCGTTCGCGTAGCGTGCCATCAGGCGTAGGGCTTTCTGTTCCCTTGATCATAGCAAGCTAAAGGAGGTATGAAATGAAAGTTGCCTTCGCAACTCGTGACCAAGTTCACATCAATGCTCATTTTGGTTGGGCGCAAAAAATTGATGTTTATGATGTCTCAAAACAGGGTTATAATTATTTGAATACTCTGGAGTTTGATGATAATCTAAAAGAAGATGGGAACGAAGATAAACTGGTTCCCAAAATCGAGGCTTTATCAGATTGTACTCTGGTCTATGTTTCGGCGATTGGGGGAAGTGCGGCAGCGCGTTTAATTCGCCAAAAAATAACGCCCGTTAAAGCCCAATCTGAAGAAGAGGAAATTTTGGCAATTCTCGATAAATTAGTCAAAACCCTCAATGGCAATCCGCCGCCGTGGTTGCGGAAAGTCATTCAGCAAGAAGAAGAGAAATTCGCTTACGCTGGATTTGAGGACGACGACGAATAAATCTCTTCATGTGAGTTTTCAACTTGCTGACAATTGTCTAGATTTGTTGGGAAGCGGATGATCCGTTTTTAGTGGATGCCCTGTCTAGACGGAAATAGACATTCAAATTGGATGTCTCTAAACTTGCCTAATACAATAACAACGAACAAACCGACCATGAGTTCAACACAAACAGCGCTCCCAAAAACCGGCACCAATATTGTTGAATCCAACCCATTTCTACAAGCTCTAGTCCAACAAATTCGCGCTCAGGATCACTACGGTGTATATCGCAGTTGGTCTGATGAATTAGTTCTTTCTCCTTTTATTGTCACCAAAGACAAGAAACGCTCAATTTCGGTTGAGGGAGAAGTCGATCCGGCGACTCGGCTGCGGATTTTATGTTTCTATCGAGCGGTTGCAACTTGCATAGAAACAGAAACCGGAAATCTTTGCCAAGTGGTGATTGATTTAAGTCACGAAGGCTTTGGCTGGGCATTAGTTTGGACGGGTCGTCTAATTGTGGTTAATCGCACGCTGCGGGACGCTCAACGTTATGGTTTTGATTCCTTAGAAAAATTAGCGACTCAAGGAGAAAAACTGGTCAAGTCAGGACTCGAGAATATTAAACGTTATTCTGATGCAGCCAAAGCCTAAATTGGGTTCATCAAATCAACAAAAGACTTTCCTTGCTTGTACCGATCAGTTATTGAACGATTAGGAGTGGATTGAATGACTCAAACCACAGAAATTCCAACCCCGGAAGCTGTTGAGGAATTAAAAGCTCAAATCAAACGCCTCAATAGCAAAGCGGGTCAAATGAAAATGGACTTGCACGATCTGGCAGAAGGTTTACCGACCGATTTTGAAAAATTGCCAGAAGAAGCGGCTAAAACTTACGAAATCTTTCGTGAACTTTCCGATCTCAAAAAACAACTCAAAACCTGGGAGGCTCAACTCAAATGACCACTACAACTTCGACACCCAAAAGCTTCGCCGAATTCAAGCAACTCAGAGATGCCGAAGAATATTTTATCTTCTTTGAGTTGCCCTACGATCAAACCTTTGTCAATGTCAATCGTCTTCACATTTTAAAGCAATTCTCGCTGTTAATTGCAGAAATTGACAAAGCATTTCCCGATCTCAGCGAAGGGGAAAAACTAGACAAATACAAACTAGCTCTAGAGGAAGCTTATGAAGTCTTTAAGACCTCTAGTCCGCTAGAAACCAAACTCTTTAAAGTCTTCCAAGACGCACCCAAAAACGTTGTATTAACCAAAGACATCGGTACTGAGTCATAAACATCATGGGCGGATTAGAACTGACACCAACAGAACTCGAACGTTATCGGCGGCAAATGCAACTTCCCGGCTTCGGGGAGGCCGGACAAGCGAAACTGAAAGCCTCAACTGCTCTGGTTTCAGGCGTGGGTGGATTGGGGGGAACGGTAGCACTGTACCTCGCGGTAGCCGGGATTGGCAAATTAATCTTGGTCCGGGGAGGAGACTTGCGCCTCGATGACATGAACCGTCAAATCTTGATGACCCATGATTGGGTGGGTCAACCAAGGGTACTCAAGGCGAAAGAAACCCTATCTCAAATCAATCCCGATGTCGAAATTGAGGCGATTCCCGAATTCATTACCTCCGATAATGTCGATGGGTTGGTAAAACGCTCTGATCTCGCCCTCAGTTGCGCTCACAATTTTGACGAACGGGATTTGCTCAACGCCGCTTGCGTCTTGTGGAATAAACCGATGATTGAAGCGGCGATGAGCGGAATGGAGGCTTACCTGACCACGATTATCCCCCGTCAAACTCCCTGTCTGTCGTGCATCTTTCCTGAAAAACCGAATTGGGATCGTTGGGGATTTGGTGTTTTGGGTGCGGTTTCTGGAACGCTTGCTTGTTTGACGGCTTTGGAAGCAGTCAAGTTAATTACAGGGTTAGGAGAAACGCTCGAAGGACGACTCCTAACGATGGACTTAGGGAACGCTAAATTTAGCAAACTTCGCCCTTACCACGATCCAAATTGTCAGATTTGTGGTCAAGGCAAATCGCATCAGATGAGATCGGCTCGCGAGCTTTTATACCCAACTTTAGAGAAGTTGGCGAGCTAACCTCAACAAATTTCCCCTCATCACTGTTCAGGAGATTGGGATGACTGTTATTTTGACAGAAAAAGCGGCCTTTCGGCTAAGAACTTTTATACGAGGTAGTGCGGACAGCACTGCAACTCAAAAAGGTATTCGTCTGGGTGTCATTGATGGCGGTTGTAATGGTTACGAATATTCATTGGATATAACCAACAACCCCAAACCAGATGATCTAGTGTTCGAGCAGGACAAAGTTCATATTTATATCGATCCCAAAAGTGCGCCACTTTTGGATGGGGTCGTCGTTGACTTTGTTGAAAGCTTGACGCAAAGCGGGTTTGTTTTTAAGAACCCGAATGCGACGGAAACCTGCGGCTGTGGTAAATCCTTTGCTGCGGGTAACTGTACCCCTTCTGCTACGCCTTGTAGCTAGGGTTTTTAGTTCACGGTGTTCAATGCAATTTGATTGCTTTTGAACAACAAAATTTGTCTACGAATTCATTATTTGCGGAGATAATTACCATGACTACAACTTACCAAGTTCGTCTGATCAAAGGTAAAAAGAAAAAGCCGCCAGAAATGGATGTCACGATTGATGTTGCAGAAGATTCTTATATCTGGGATGCGGCTGAAGAAGCAGGTATCGATTTACCCTCTTCTTGTCGTTCTGGTGCTTGCTCTAGCTGTGTAGGTCGCATCGAAGAAGGAGAAATTGATCAAGAAGATCAAAGCTTCCTGGATGAAGAACAAATGGGCAAAGGATATGTTTTGCTCTGTGTAGCTTATCCTCGTTCTAACTGCACAATCAGAACTCATCAAGAAGCTTATCTCGTCTAAGATTAGCGACTACAGGATTAACAAGCAGTTGGAAGTTGTAGTCTGCTAAAAATGCTACTGCAACTTCCAACCGTTCTCTCATATCTGAATCTTCGATTGTGTTCAACATGAACTTCAAATTGAGTAAACTCCGCTCTCACTTCACCGGAAAATGTTGGTTCACTGCCAACTTTTCTAAAATCACATGAAGGCTGAATGAATTAGGGTAATAGTCAGCCGAGAGAAGGAGAAGGATGTCAAGCGTCCGCTTGAAAATCACGAATCTTGTAATGAGAAGGTTAGGGTCAATGCAAATTCGATGGAAAAAATTCTTCGTGAAGGCTGGCTTTTGGGTCACAACCGAAATTTGGTTGAATATCTTAGGTCTTGATAACTTGGCTGACTATAGTGAGTTTCTGGTCGATCAAGAGTTAGAGGAAGAACTTGCGCTCAAGAATCATCGTACCATCAAAATCTCGAATTTTCCGCCACAATATTGTAAAGAAATTCAGGAATTTTGCCCGGTGAGTACGGTTAAAACTCCTGATGATGTCTCCAAACATGAGGATTATCAGCAACGATTTAATACATTTGAAAACAAATGTAAGAAGCTGAAAACTCCTTGTACAAAAGTTTGGTGTTTACCCTATGTAAGACCAAGTTGGCTTACTTATCAACGCCTATGATGATTAGTCGAGACTATCTCGTTCAAGAGTTTGTTCATCTTGTCGAGAATTACTATCCTGAAGCCGGAAAGGTTTTAGACTTTTGTTACGTTAAAATCCTTGAATGCTATCTCGAACGTTCAGGCCGACAATTCTACTATCTGGGGATTTATTATCCTCAAGAAAGAAGACGAGAATTGCAAGCACAACAACACGCATTCAAGGATATTTCTGAAAATATGGGGTTAATTGAGGTGGTTTTTATTAATGCAACCCGCCTCGTTCGTGACCCCATGTCTAAACTTAAAAAGGACAATCCTCGATTTTGGTTGGAGTTGTATTGGGTTGCAACTCAACATCATTTTTTCACTAACTAACCTTGAAATTGGAGTTAGGTTATTTCTCGTGATTGTTCTTTATTTGTGTTTGTCAATCGCTGTCGTTGGCATGATTTTGGTGAAGTTTATTGCTCCTGACGAAATTCATCATATTTTGCTGATTTTATCAGGATCTGTGGTTCTGGCTTGGGGTTTTTTATTAGCTCCATTCTCCATAAAACTTCTGATTTCTTTAGTTCTTCTTGCCCTCTGTCAGCGCCTCTACCATATCACACTTAAACCTTAACTTCACCTTTGCTATTTTCCATCGTAATAGACTCCGTGTTCACATTCTGGACACGGAGTTCTATTTTGAGGATTTAAAAATAGAATTTGAACTCTACTATCAAAATACATCAACTCCCTTTTAAGCTTCAGTAGCCTAATTAACGGTTTGAAAAGAATATTTTTTTAGGATTATAAGTAAGGAAATCAGCAACGGCGAACTGCAAAGTCCTAAAAACCCGGTAACTTTCACGCGCACCGGGTTTTTAATCCAGTTTATGTATCATAAAATACAAAATTGCTAAATTTTTTCAGTTAGGATGTCAAGTATTTTGTACAAGTGTCAAAAAAACTAGCAACCTGATGAACCGTCGTCGCATCCTTAACCTAGCCTGTGGCTTTGTCCTGTCGCTACTGTTAGCGGTTGGTTGTAGCCAAACCACTCCCCAAACCACAGAACCTCAACAAACCGCTTCCCCCGTCAGTTCGACCCAACAAACCGAATTAACCGTTTCAGCCGCAGCCAGTCTCACCGATGCGATGAACGCCATTCAACCCATTTATCAGCAAGAAAACCCCCAAGTTCAACTAACTTATAATTTTGCTTCTTCGGGTTCTTTACAACAACAAATCGAACAAGGCGCACCGGTTGATGTGTTTATTTCTGCCGCTCCCAAACAGATGAACGCCTTAGAAGAAAAACAACTTTTGTTATCGGAAACTCGCCAAGATTTACTTAAAAATGACATGGTTTTAATCGTTCCCAAAGGCGAAAACACCGTTAAAAGTTTTGAGGATTTAAGCACAGAGACAGTCGAAAAAATAGCAGTCGGTGAACCCGAAAGCGTTCCGGCAGGAAAATACGCTCAAGAAGTATTAACATCCCTAAATCTTCTGGAAACCGTACAACCCAAAGAAGTTTATGCCAAAGATGTTCGTCAAGTTTTAACTTACGTTGAAAGCGGAAATGTTGATGCGGGAATTGTTTACAGTTCCGACGCCAAAATCTCTGATAAAGTTGAAATCGTCGCCACTGCACCCGCAGAGTCCCACTCTCCGATTATTTATCCAGTTGCAGTGATTCAAAGCAGTAAAAACCCGGAAGTTGCAAAAGATTTTATTCAATTTCTATCTGGCGAACAAGCCAAAGCCGTGTTTGAACAATACGGATTTGGATTAGCAAATTAGTTGAGGTAAAAACATTAATAATCAGACCCTAATCCCGTTGGAAAACCTATCACTCGATTAATGTTTGAAGAAGTTTTTTCCGATCTTTCTCCCGCTTGGATTTCCTTTCGAGCCGCAATTATTGCTACAATTATCACTTTCTTTTTAGGCACACTTGCCGCCCGTTTAATGTTCAGTTATCGCGGCAAAGGCAAAGGTTTAATTGATGGCATTTTAACCGCTCCTCTCGTATTACCGCCTACCGTTGTCGGTTTTCTCCTATTAGTTTTATTTGGCAGATACGGCCCATTAGGAAAACTGTTAGCAACGGTTAATTTCTCGATAATTTTTACCTGGTATGCAACCGTTATTGCTGCAACCGTTGTCGCTTTTCCCTTGATGTATAAAACCGCTTTGGGTGCATTTAAACAAATTGATAGCAGTCTATTAGCTTGTGCGAGAACTTTAGGCGCTTCTGAATTGACGATTTTTTTACGGGTCATGCTTCCTCTGGCTAAACCGGGATTATTCTCAGGAACAATGCTGGCTTTTGCCCGTTCTTTGGGTGAATTTGGGGCAACTTTAATGTTAGCAGGAAGTATCCCCGGACGCACTCAAACCATCCCCGTTGCTATCTTTTTTGCGGCAGAAGGTGGCAGAATGGATGAGGCTTTTGCCTGGGTTATTGTGATTTTATTGATTTCTTTGGGCATTATTACTGCTGTAAATTGGTCGGAAGAAGCTAGTTCGGGAAGGAAAATAAAAGGAAAAAAATTAAAGCATCGTTATTTAAATTATCGCTCGAATTCCTTGCCAAGTTCTAACGAAACTTCCCAACCGCAATTAATTGTTAATATCCAAAAGCAACTGCAAAATTTTGTTTTAGATGTGTCGTTTAGTACCGACGAAAAACCTTTAGGATTGTTGGGCGGTTCGGGTGCGGGAAAAAGCTTTATTTTGCGGTGTATTGCGGGTTTAGAAACACCGGATCGCGGTCAAATTATCCTGAACGGACGGGTACTTTATGACTCCGAACGCCAAATTAATCTACCGAGTTGTGAGCGAAATATCGGCTATTTATTCCAAAATTACGCTCTATTTCCCCATTTAACTATTGCTGAAAATATTGCGTTTGGTTTACCCAAAGGGTTATCATCTCGAATGATTAAACAACGAGTTGAACAACAGCTTGTTTCGGTTCAGTTGGGGGGAATGGGCGATCGCTATCCTCACGAACTTTCTGGAGGTCAACAGCAACGGGTGGCGTTAGCGAGGGCGTTAGCGAGTGAACCGGAAGCTTTATTACTTGATGAACCCCTTTCGGCTTTGGATACTCATCTGCGCGATCAACTCGAAAAACTTCTGACTTCCACGATAGATGAACATGAAGGGGTAACATTATTTGTCACTCACAACTTAGAAGAAGCCTATCGCGTTTGTGAAAATTTGTTAGTCATTGATGGCGGTAAAATTATCGCCGAAGGAAACAAACAAGACATCTTTGAACATCCTTCTGTTGTGCGAGTTGCAGAATTAACCGGATGTAAAAACTTCTCTCCTGCTGTTGCTGCGAATAAACCTCAAAGTCAATATCAAATTGAGGCTTTAGACTGGGGATGTATTTTACAAACCGTTGAACCTATTCCAGAAACCCTTTCTCATGTCGGCTTTCGCGCCCATCAATTTACCTTTCCAGAAGGCAAAAATCATCCCAATACTTTCCCCTGTTGGTTGGCGATGACCAGCGAAACTCAACACCGAATGACGCTTTATTTGAAACTACATCAACCCCCAAATAGCCCCACAGATTATCATTTACAAGCGGAAGTTTTTAAGGAAAAATGGGCAAAATTAAAAGATCGTCCGTTTCCCTGGTTTGTTCATCTGGCGCCCGAACGGTTAATTTTACTTCGTCCCACAACTCAACAATTTTCTCAGTTAGAACCTCAAGAACAGAATACAACAATGATGGGAATTCAGAATTGATCTAATAACCAAAACAGTAGGTTGGGTTGAGGAACGAAACCCAACAAAAAACCCAATTTAGTTGTAGGGTGGGTGACAACCGTTGACTCAACTGCTGAAATTAATAACTTTTTGCTGTCACCCACTTAATATTTTGGTGGTTGACAACCGTTGACTCAACTGCTGAAATTAATAACTTTTTGCTGTCACCCACCCTACGGTTATTAACTTGCGCCCTTGCGCCTAAAAAATCAAAAGATAAAGCGTTAGAGGGTTAATCAAATGATAGGATGAAATCGAAAACTAAGCAATCAAACTGAAAACTACAAAAAAAGTAGGTTGGGTTGAGGAACGAAACCCAACAAAGTTGAGAAAACCCAACAAAGGGTTCTGCAAGCAAGTAGTAGTAGGTTGGGTTGAGAAAACCCAACAAAGGGTTCTGCAAGAATAAAGGCGAAACTTACAGATCACATAAATTCATTCAATTATTTAGAAACCGGTTCGATTTGTTTTGTTTCTTCTATATTTTCTGAGGAAAAACTGAGAAAATTCCCAAAAACTCCAATCGTTCGATAGCGCTTATCGACAAAATCAAAATCAGTGGTATAAATGGTGAACAATATTGCATTCTGACGTTCAGTTCCTTTATTAATATTCTCCTTAATCCATTCTCGCTGATTCGTGACTACAGATTGACAAGCATCAACCAATGATCCTGAAATTCCATTCAAAAATTCAGGTAGATTAGCTTCCTTACACCAGTTTTCTTTAGCTTCTGTAATTAATCGACCCGAAGCATAATTCAAATATTCTTCTCGGGTGGGATTGGTCAAAGACATTGTACCGGCTAAAATCGTTAAAACAATCGCACCTCTCCCCAATATATTTCCCCAATTGGGTCTAAAGCCGCCCGAATTATCTTTTTTGCGATCGAAAGTACCTAACATTTGAGATCTTCCCCATTGAACGCTTTACCTTAAGATTATCCTTCAATTCCGGGTTAGTCAATTCCGGATCTTCAGAAAAAACTCGTGAGGACATAGAAATAACCTCTCGCTACGTCCTCATCCTTTAACCTTTAGTTTCCTGGTTTACTCGATTTTACCTGATTAATTTCTCGCTGTAACTCCTCAATTTGACGCCGCAACGTCTCGACTTCATCGTTAGAGTCTTCGACTTCGACTTCAACCGCTCCTTCAGAAACCCGTTGTTTGTAATTTCCTAAACGAATTTGACGATATTCTTCAGAATTCGCCCATTCCCGCAAATATTGAATCCGTTCGACGGGGAAAGGATGAGTTAACATAACACCTTGACCGCCATTATACAGCAAAAATTTATACACTTGGTTCAACCCATCGCTATCGAGATTGTGATATTGTTCCGATTGTGAAATAAACTCATCAAGAGAACATTGAGAAGCGTATTTTCCACTGACTCCCGCCATTGTCATCATCGACTGCATCACGCATTTTAAATCATCTGTTACCAACAACGCCGCCCGATCCGCGGACAGTTCCGCTTTGCGACGCCATTCATAAAAAGCATAAATTAAGCCACTGCTGACTAAATTTCCTAGCCCCATTGTCATTTCTCCAATGGTCGAAGCCACACCCATCGCCCATATTGCCATCTGATTTAAAATCGGATGACCGCATTTAATATGGCCGAGTTCATGGGCTAAAACCGCCCGTAATTGGGCTTCATCAACTAAATCTAATAAACCCGTATTCAGAACAATATAAGGGCGTTCTTGTCCGAGAGCATAACTGTTAACTTGGGGATTTTGTGACACAAATAAAACGGGTTCGTTCAAGACATCGAGATCCCGGACACATTCGCGAAAAATATGATAAATGCTAGCATATTGACGCGGCCCGACTTGAATACTATTTCCCATCAAATAAACATACTGAGGGCGTTCGTAGACAAATTCTACAAATTTACTGGCAATCAGATCGAACCCCGGAACACTGCGGAGGGCGGCTTCTGCTTGTCGGTCCAGAGGATGGCGAAACGCTTCACTTGAAATTCCGGTGTAAGTTGGCATAGGATTGGCAACGGTAAAGTGAAATTAAATTCGGATCTAACTTGATTCGGTTGACATTATTATGTTGACAAACTTGCCAAGGTAACTGCAAATGATAGAAACAACTTTGTTGGATTTTGTGCAATGGAGGTGCGGGTGAGTTATCCCCTGAAAACAGGCCATGCGATCGCCGTGTTGATCGCTACTGCTAGTTTATCTGGATGTGGCTTTGTGTTCAACTCAACTCAACGCCAAGTTATAGAGGTTGTCTCTTATCTGACGGGTGTGATGGAAACCAGCGCCCAAGCCCAAGCGGTTCAGGGGGCGCCGAGTGTTCGCATGACCACTTGTGTGGTTGAGGTCGGTAATGCGAGTGAAATTACCCAACGTTCTCCGGCGGTTTTTTTGTATCAAGAACAGGCGATGGCCGATAATCCCTATCGACCCTATCGCCAGCGTTTTTTACAGATTTCTCCGAGTGCTGATGGTCGCAAAGTTGAGTCGGCGACTTTTGTTCCTCGCAACCCGTCCGCTTGGGTTAATTTTTGTAATCAACCCGAGTCCGAACGTTTGGTCAGCGTTGAGGACCTTGGAGACTATCGCTGTAGTGTTTTTCTACAACCTGCGGGTTCTCAATATATTGGTGAAACTCAACCGGAAGGATGTCCTGTTAACTATAAAGGTGCAGTTACCGTTACTAATAGGATTACTTTGGATGCTAAAAGTATGGAAACTCTCGATCGCGGATATGATCAAAAAGGAAATCTAGTTTGGGGTGCGGAAAATCGTTCCTATCAATATCAACGGATCGAGCCGAATTAAACCCAGTCAATCCCTAAAAGTTGGACATTTTGCACTTGTCAACTTCTCTAAGTTTTTACCTTAGAATTTTGAGCAATAGAGCAATCAAACTGATTTCTGGGAAATCTTGTAAGTTTGATTGCCTTTCTCCATTCTCAATTGAGTTGATCGGATTGGCGATCGCAATAAATTGTCATCCCAACCGAGACAAATCTTAAATTTTTTAAACTCTGTATTTTAACAGTTTAGAATTAAATTAACAATACTTTCTTTTGATCGCATAACAAGGCAAGCTAGAGTTTGAAGTGAATCAAGGGAGAAAGAGCCATGATGCTCAAAGCTAAAGATATTATGACGGCTGATGTTGTCACTATTCGCGGTTCCGCAACGGTTGCAGAAGCCGTCCAAAAAATCAACGAACACGCAGTCCGCGCTTTAATTGTGGAACGTCGCCACGAACAGGATGCTTATGGTATTGTCACCGAAACGGATATCATTTACAAAGTGGCCGCTTTCGGGAAAGACCCCAAACAAATGCGAGTCTATGAAATTATGACAAAACCTTGCATTGTTGTTAACCCGGATCTGGGTGTAGAATACGTTGCTCGGTTGTTTGCTCAGACTCACATTCATTTGGCTCCCGTGATTCAAGATACTTTATTGGGGGTTATTTCTATTGGTGACATCCTCCGTAAAGGTGATTTTGTTGAGAAGCCAAAAAGTATTCTACTCGAAGAACGCATCGAAGAAGCGATCGAAGAAGCTCGCGCTACCTGTGCGGAAAAAGGCGCCACTTCCAAAGAATGTGCTGCGGCTTGGGATATTGTAGAAGAATTACAAGCTGAAGCCGCCCATCAAAAAGCCGAACGAATTGAAAAGACCGCTTTTGAGGCTTATTGTGAAGAAAATCCAGATGCTTTTGAAGCTCGGGTTTATGATAATTAAACCTCGTTAAAGGCTACGATCCTCTAAAAGTTCATTACCCATTTTGTCGGGAGTTGCGATCGCAGATTTTGACAAAAACAATGGGGATTTAGAACCCGGTTTCTCAAGAGAAGCCGGGTTTTTAGGGTTTACATCTATCCCCAGATCTATTTAGGGACGAGATCGGGTCTAATTTGTATAAAAATAAAGCTGATAAATTATACAAAACTCTACCGTTTGATTGGGGGATAACACCGGCGGACTTCGGACAAACCCAACCTTTAAAACTTAAGAATACTCTCATCTTCGGAAACTTTTTCTAGCTCTATATCGACCGAATAAATATGTTAAAATCTCGAAGTCTCAGAAAAAACTGATATCAGGAATAGGAGGAAATCCAATGAAAACTAAACTGTTAGGAACGATCGGGTTATTCATCCCCTTGCTGGCGATCGCGCCGAGTTTGGCTCAGTTTAATACCAGCGACCCCGATGTATTTCTCCGAGGAGAAGCCAGATCTTGTCAAGGATGTAATCTTCGAGGTGCAGATCTCAGCAATACCCGACGGGTTAATGCTCAACTCCGACAAGCCGATTTAACCGAAGCCGATCTCAGTGAGAGTTATTTTGAAGGCTCTTATTTTACCTGTGCAGATCTGACCCGATCCAACTTAGAAAATGCTGAATTTCCCTACGCAAACTTTGTTGATGCGAACCTCAGTGGCGCCGATTTAAGCGGTGCAGATTTGAGTAAAACTGACCTCAGCGGAGCGATTATAGATGATACAACCAATTTAACCGGAGCCAACTTAGACGGTGCAAAACTTTGGGATGCTCGAACCATTTATCAACCCGGAGTAGACCTGTCAGAAATTCCTCGAAATGAAAATATTGAAGAACAACGAGTTAGATGTAACAACCAGTAGAACTCATTGAAAATTGCCTCGACATTATTGCAATTCCCTCCTTTTCCGGAGACGAAGGAGGGTTTTAAAAATTAATCTTTCCAAAACTTATAAAAAATGTTACCCTATTTTTATTCGCGAATTTTGGATCTTTTAAAAAAAAGCAAATTATGACCGTTCAAACCGCACCCCAACTCACTCCCGAACAGTATCAAGCTAAAATAGAGACTGTAATTAACACCCTCAAACAAGACTTACCGACATTATTTGAGAAAGACATCTCCTACGATATTTATACCTCAGACATTTACTTTACCGACCCCGTAAATACCTTTAAATGGAAATTTAACTACAGAATCATCTTTTGGACACTGCGATTTCATGCTCGGCTATTTTTTAGCGAAATTTACTTTGATTTACACCGAGTTCAACAAACCGCAGTCGATTTAATTAGCGCTGACTGGACGGTACGCGGAACCCTGAGACTTCCCTGGAAACCGCAAATTTTCTTCAACGGTTCTTCAGCTTACAAACTCACCGAAGACGCCTTAATTTATCGCCACGAAGACAGTTGGGATCGTTCACCGCAAACCATTTTAAAACAATTTATTCAACGTCCCTCCGAGTCCGATTCAAAATCAAGCTAAAAGTCGAAACATCCCCCAAAACGGTTCGGTTTTACTCACTCGAACTCGGTGGGATTAGCGGTTAAAGTAGAAACTAGGTGAGCCAAACAAATTACAACAAACAAACAAGGGTTTAAAAAATGCAAGATAAAAATATGTCCCGTCAAGTTTCTGAATTTTTCAACGATGCTTCATCTGAAGGAAATCAACTCTTAAAATACCTTCAGTCAATGAACCCGGAAACCATCGCTCAACTTTCCCAACCCGACCCCGAAGTTGCTCAAATTATGGAACACCGTCTCAGCCAACTTTTAGGCGGTTTACCCTCGGAACATTTTGATATTAATATTACGACAAATCGCCAAAATTTGGGTCGTCTTTTGGCTTCCGCGATGATGAATGGTTACTTCCTCTACAGCGCCAAACAACGCATGGAATTTGAAAAAGCGATTTCTGACTCTCAAGTTTAGTATGATTAGGAGGAAGGTTCTTCCATAAGAACCTTTATTTTCCTAAGAATTGAGATTAAAAAATGACCGATAACGCTTTCGTTGTTTCTGTGTCTTGGTTAGCAAATCAACTCGATAATCCTAATGTTGTCGTTGTTGACTGTCGCTTTTCTTTGGCTGACCCAGAGTTAGGACAACGCCAATATCAAGACAGTCATATTCCGGGAGCATACTATCTCGATCTCAACCGAGATCTTTCCAGTCCTGTTGCTAAACATGGCGGACGTCATCCCCTCCCAGATGTCACTAAATTAGCTCAAACTTTCAGCAAAATCGGAATTAATTTCAATACCTTTGTGGTCGCTTATGATGATTCTCGCTTTGCGTTTGCGGCTCGTTTGTGGTGGTTATTGCGATACATGGGACATGAAAAAATCGCCCTTTTAGATGGAGGTTTTAGCAATTGGAAAACTGAAGGTTATCCCGTCAATAATAGTCAACCCGAACCTAAATTGGGCGAATTCATCCCCAAAATTAATCCCGAATTATTGGTTGATATTGAAACCGTAAAAGCGCAAAAAGATCGCCCCGAAGTTGCTTTAATTGATTCTCGCGAACCGGATCGCTATTTAGGAAAAACTGAACCGATAGACCCCATCGCCGGACATATTCCGGGGGCTGTTAATTATCCCTGGAAAGAGGTTTCTGATGAGGCTGGATATGTTAAAATAGAAGAACAACCCCAACGCTGGACTGAGATTAAAGACGCCGAAGAAATTATGGTTTATTGCGGTTCTGGGGTAACAGCTTGTGTGAATTTATGGTCGTTAGAAATGGCGGGAATTCATCGCGGAAAACTCTATGCGGGAAGTTGGAGTGATTGGTGTTCTTATTTGATAGAAGCTGAAAAAGATTAAACCCCTACAAAAAAACCCGGTTTCTCATAGAAACCGGGTTTTTGCGATGTTATAATTATCACAGATTAAATAGAAATAAAACTCTCGGAAAGTAGATTTTCTGTGGTATTTTGTACAAATCCTAACACGGTATTTTCTACGCTGTTCCGGATTAAAATCCCAGAATTTCCTGCTAATTCAAAGGCTTCTAAACTTACACTTTCTGCGGTTAATCCTGCGGTTAAAATAATGCGATCGCCGACAGTAAAATCAGTAATAATATCGGCTTCAACCGGATTATTTACTGCGGTTTGTCTCGATAAAATAAACCAATCTTCGCCATTTCCTCCCGTTAAAATATCCCGTCCTCTGTCTCCGCTTAACGTATCTAGACCCTCACCTCCACTCAAGAAATCATCCTCTTGACCCCCAAATAAATTATCATTTCCGCTTCCCCCTTCTAGAGTATCACTCCCCCGGTTTCCGTAGATAAAATCATCCCCATCTCCACCATTAATAATATCATTATCCCGACCCCCAAATAACGTATCTCCTCCATTAAAACCGTCAAGATTATCGTTTCCCTGGTTTCCATTTAAAAGATCGTTTTCCTTCCCTCCCCAAATTAAATCATCGCCACTGTTTGATAACGCAATAGTTTCTTCTATCCAACTTGAATAAATAGAAACCCTCGTATCACTAAAAAACTCGCCGAAACTGGTATCATTCTCATCGGTAACGTCAACAGTTTCATCGAAGGGACTTTGACCAAAAGAACTTAAACCTGCAATTTTTCCATTAATAAAAGCGGGGGAACCAGAATCTCCGCCACTAATTCCGATTTCTTCGCTACCCAATCCCAAGTCTATAATACCATATTCGACGCCAAAAGCATCATTTAAAAACGAACCATTATCAAAGTCATAAGCCAATTGAGTTTTGGGTAAAATATTACTTTGAGGGTCATCATTAAAAATATCACTAAACGCATCAAAACGATTTTTTCCTCGGCGCTTAATCAGATTAACTTCATCAAAATTTTCTCCCGTCCATCCCGTACCACTGACCCCATATCCAACTTTTTCAAAGACTTTACCGACCTCATCAAACTGAGTGTAAATCTGATAGCGATCCGCTTCTACGGGTGCGGTTTGTGAGAGTTCAATAATGGCAATATCAGAGTTGTTATCATAATCCGAACGCCAATTGGGATGAACAAAAATTTGTTTGGCGGGGATAGAAACGCGACCGGTTGGTAAATCAAAAAATACGGTATAATTGTTGGGGTTGGGATTGAGGTTTGGGCTATCATCAATATTATTAAAACAGTGAGCAACGGTGAGAATATGACGACCCGTATTGAGTAAGGAACCGGTACAGTCTATTTCTCCGTTCATTCCCCATCCGACAACCCCATCAAAACCCGTTCCCGCTTGAATGAGGGAGCGAGGTTCGTTGGGGTTATTGGTAGAAACAACAATGCGGGAACGACGCCGAGTTTCGAGTTGTGATGAAGATTCTGTCATGTTTAAAGTATTTGAAAAACTAGATATCTAAAAGCGGGAGAACGGAGTTACAATACTGAGTTACAATACTGGCAAAATTGCATGAATAGATGACCCCTAACAATTTTAAACGATGATGCTAGATTCCCGCTATCAAACCTTGAAACAAAAATTTTTAGACCTTGATGATTTTCCCTTACCGTTTTTAGCAATTTCTCGAAATCTCTTTGACTTCAATCACGGTGAAATAGTTCCCAAACGGTTTGAAGTTTGGACGACTTTAGTGGGTCTTCCCCTTCCCCAACCCCTAACAACAAAATTTGAATCCCTTTTCGATGAAATTATTAAACTTCTCCCGAATTCTACTCGTTTTTATAAAGTTAGACCCGAAAATTATCACTGGGAACTGTTTATTATCAAACGACCCGATGAAACGGTCGAGAAAAACTTGCTGATTCAAACTTCGGAAATTATTCGGGAAATTTTCAATAATTTTCAACCGTTTAAAATGTCTTATCGGGGATTTTTGATTACGCCAGATGGTACAATAATTGTTAAAGGATATGGGGAATTTGACCAACTGCGGGAACAATTGCGTCAACAAATTCCTTGGGCTTCCCCCCAACAATCTAACCTCGGACATATCTCCCTCGGACGCATTCTTGACCCGGTGGGTGAAGTTTGTTTTCGGGAACTTAAACAGCTAGTTCAAACGTCTGAAAATGATGAGTATGGCGAACTTAATATTAATGGTGTCAAATACGTTCACGAAAGCCAATGGTACATGGAAACGAACGAAGTAATTTCTACTTATAACATCGGGTAAAAATCGTCAATTAACCGGTGAATGGTCAGGTATTCACCGTAAAAACTGGTGACTGGTGACTAAAAACACTGGTGACTGGTAACTGTAAACACTGGTGACTGGTGACTGGTGACTGGTGACTGTAAAAGCTGTTCACTATAAAAACTGTCACAATTGGGAATCTTTTTGGGTTCGGTTTTCGTCAATGATATTGAGTAAGCGCCCAAAGTTTAAACCGAGTTGAGTTTATAAATTATCCCGAACTCAACGGGGAAAAACCGAAACGAATGAGTGATGCAAAAGACTTTTATTTGTCACTCGCCCAACCTAACAATTTGATTGAGAGAAAACCTACCATGTCCGTTCGTCGTTTATCTTCTTCTTCCTGGGGTCTGTTAACAGCGTTATCATTAGGTATAGGCTTTCTGGGTTTAGCTAATATTTCCCAGACTCCTCCCGTTATCGCTCAAGAACAACAAATGAGAACGTTAACTGTTAGTGGTCAAGGTATTGTTAATATTCCCACTTCCATGACTCAAGTTCAACTGGGTGTAGAAGTGCAGGGAAAAACGGCCGATGAAGTTCAACAAGAGGCCGCCAAACGCACCACTGCTGTGGTAGAATTATTGCGATCGCGAAATGTTGAAAAACTGGAAACCACCGGAATTCGTCTAAACCCGAATTATAGTTATCGCAACGACCAACAAGACTTAACCGGATATTCCGCGACAAATACCGTGAGTTTCCGTATCCCAACCGAAAGCGTTGGCAGTTTGCTCGATGATGCGGTCAAAGCCGGAGCAACTCGCATTGATGGGGTTAGTTTTGTCGCCGGCGATAAAGCGATAGAAACCGCTCAACAGCAAGCCTTGAAACAAGCGACTCAAGAAGCCCAACGTCAAGCCGATGCGGTTCTCGATAGTTTAAATTTAACCAAACGGGAAATTGTCAACATTCAAGTTAATAGCGCCAGTGCGCCTCCCCCTCAACCGTTGATGATGCGTCAGGCGAATATGGTGGCTGAACAAGCGCAAACCCCTGTTATTGGCGGAGAACAGCAAGTTCAAGCTTCTGTGACTTTGCAAATTCGGTATTAGACATTAAGTTTTGTATCCCGAGTTCAGGCCTGTAATTCCCTCAAAATAAGGGTTGAGACAGAGTAGAGAAGTCAGAGGTTAAAATATCAGGTGCAGCCGGACAGGTAAAATCAGAGGGCAACCGTGAAAACCGTTCGATTCCTATATATGTCCACTGCTCCCCTGACGTTAAATTTAATTCAAGGTTCAGTTTCCATTCGTTTTACCCCAGAAGCGGCTATTGAGTTAAAAGCGGCGCTCGATGAATTAATGCAGCAACTCAAAGCCGTCGCCATGAAGTCTACTCCCGGTACAACGGGTAAACCCACCCCGCAAAAATCGATGGAATATCAACATACGGGGGATGTATTTTTGGAGGTGTTTTGTAATCCCAATATTTGGCCCAGTCCCTTTGCGGCGAAATTGCTGATTACAGTTAGAGATGACCGGATTAAGATTAATAGTGAAGCTGAATTGACTCGAATTATCGAAGATGTCAATCAGTATTTAGAGCAAGTCAGCTAAAAAGATAATCAGTTTCTAGCTCAAATCAGCCAGCTAGTGTTAGAATATTCACCCAAATTGACTGATTTCTAAGGAGACAGTCAGTTGTTTATCCACTCATGTTATTCTGATTCTCATGAATGCCGATAACTTAACTCAGATTCTGCACCAAGGGTTCCGCGTCACACTCGGCGCAACCTCCTCTATGATTGAAATGCTGCAAGATTCGCAAAAGCGAAGTGAGAATCTAGAAAAAATTCAGTCCCAATGGAGTCAGCTTGCTGAGGAGTTGGCTGAAAAAGGAGAACAAACTGAGGAAGAAGCTCGTCGGTTTGTTGATACAATCCTAGAGCAACGAACCAACTCCACAACAACTGGGGGAACAACCTCAACGTCTTCCGAGTCGATGACAACAACTCCTATTTCGGTTTCCGAACCCGACTCCGCCGAAGAACTTCAGGAACTCACCGCTCAAATTGCCGCTTTGCGACTGGAGTTAGAACGTTTGCGGGGTTCGGAGTCTTCCAATTAATTCTAGCTTGAACAAAGGGTTATTGATAGACTTAAGCCAGCCCGGGGCTACCTGAGTGGGAATGCAAGTAGTTCAAAAAGCTGGCTTAAGATTCAATAGCTTAGGGTTCAAAGCAAGTTCTCATCCTGATGATGAGTCCATTTTAAGTGAAAAAATCTGGGAGCCTCCCAGGTTTAAGGCTGTTGTTTCAAATTAGCCGTTTTCGTCTATTGGTGTTAATTCAGTAGTTTGATGGAAGTGATGAGTCCGAGCCTTGACAAATTTTTCGCAATTGTTAACTCGATTACATCACGGTGTACTCTAGAGAGCTATGCTTGATATACTCTAACCATCTAAGGTTATCGACCGTTTAAAAACTTAGTCGTTGTCCCACTTCTCGCAGCCGATTAGGTCGCCAATCCGGTCCCGTAGCAGGAAGTTGCAAGCCTCCAACTCGCATTCTACGCCTGCCCATTCCCGAGCCGGTATGTATTGGCAAAGGGTGTAAATCGGCTGTTGACGGCTAACAACGCCTTTGCTGACGAGTTCGCGAGCCTCGTCCTTGATCAAATTGAGTGAGTATTGAACAGTGGTGTAAGTCATAGGATTTGCCCTCTTGGGGTTGCCTTTGGTGGTTTATGGCATCAGTATCTAATGATAATGGAAAAATTGGATTTAGGGAAGAGATTTTTTCAGTATAAGTGAATACAATTCAGCCCTAATCTTTCCATAAAGAAATTAAAATGGCATGAAATCCGCCTCAAAAGCCCATCGTCAGGGGGTTCGAGTCGTGATAACTCCGGCTTCTTGAGGAAGGTGAACCCCTGCGTGATTCATTAAAAAAACAAATCTTTTCTCTAGCTCTGATGTGCTAGATCAACTGTAGACGGATAAAACAATCTGAACTGACAGATAAGTTAAACGATGAATTGAGAGGCCGTCGCGACTTGATTCTACAGCCACAACCCACTCTCAACCGTGCAGAGCTTCATACGCCGAATAAAGTTTTTAAGGCAATCGCCTGAGCGGATGGCATTTGACCAAAAGAGAAAACATAGGGCAAATGCGGGGGAATTTCAGGTCGAAACCTTTCTAACGCATAAGGACTACCGTAAATCACTAAAGCCTGTAATTGACCCATTTTTAATAAATTCTTAAGCATATTTTCTCCAACCTGAGTTAAATCGGCGCTTCCTCGAAAAGGATTTCCTCGGAGAAAAATCTGAAGTAACGTTAAACTCGGCTCGGAGGGCAATGATTGAGGAAAAAGTTGATTTTTTGAGTCAATTAATTGCAATTGATAACCTTCTTGAGTCGGAAATGCGATCGCTGGAGTATGATTTCCTAAGAACCTACAATTTAACAGATCATCGACAATTACCACATTTCGCAGTTGAGGTGTTTCTGTCCCAGAAGATAGCTCAAGGGGAAGAGAACCCCCCATTTTGAGCGTCTGCTGTAGCAAACCCGAAACCGTTGTTTGAGCCGTAGAACTCGATAACGTTTGACTCAAACGGCTAAAAGAGCGTTTCTCCGCCTCAGGGGGAAACAAACCCGGATGCTGTACATTCCAACCCGGATAAACCTTTGTCTTCGCTTTCCAAATTCGTTGAACCGAAGCGCGAATCCGCTCCGGGGAAATCCGACCCGAAACCACCGCATCGCAAACCGAACGAATTGCCACCTCAGGATCAACCGGCATTAGTATAATATCAGCACCCGCCTCAACTGCCAACACCGGCGCCTCTTCCGGGCTATACTGATTGGCAATTGCACCCATCACCAACGCATCGGTAACAATCAACCCATTAAATCCGAGCTTTTGACGCAACTGACCCGTTAAAATCGAAGCAGAGAGCGTTGCGGGTCGTTGGTCATCCCAAGCCGATATCAACAAATGAGCGCTCATCACCGCATCAACCCCGTTAGAAATCGCCTCTCGAAAGGGTTGTAATTCCAATTCATCCAATCGTTGAGCAGAATGAGGAATTGTCGGTAATTCTAAATGAGAATCAATCGCCGTGTCGCCATGACCCGGAAAATGTTTAGCTGTGGTCAAAACCGAATAAGACTGACAACCCTCAATAAAAGCGCTCGCCAACCGACTCACTGTAGCGGGAGTCTCCCCAAACGAACGCACGTTAATCACCGGGTTGTCCGGGTTATTATTGACATCGACAACCGGAGCCAAAATCCAGTTTAAACCAATCGCCTGGGCTTCTAAAGCGGTAATTTTTCCCATTTGTCTGGCCGCTTCAACAGCCTTCTGGGGTTGAGAACCCGCCAGCGCCCCCAAAGCCATCGGGGGTGGAAACCAAGTCGCTCCCGCAAAGCGTTGACCCACCCCTTCTTCAATATCTGCGGCTAACAGCAACGGGAACTTCGCCCAAGATTGGAGTTGTTGAGTACGAGCGGCAATTTCTACGGCGCTCCCATCGACCAAGAGAACCCCTCCCACGCCCAAGTCCTGCAACCAATATTGTAACCGTTGGGCGGGAGGTTCCCAAACCGGATAACGAATTTGATGGTCAAACAGATAACCGGAGGCTCGTACCACGACCATCTGGGCCACTTGTTCTGCTAGCGAGAGATTCATTCGAGTTCGGAATTATCAGAGATGTACTGCTCCGAAACATTTTCCAGAGGTTCCCCCTCTTCATCGGATTTCCGGTTTTTGGAAATTTGATTCAGCAGCGACAACATTTTATCACCTCGCTCCAGCGAACGATCTTCAAAAAAGACAACTTCTGGAGTTCGACGCAAACGCACCCGTTGACCGAGAGAGGAGCGAATGTAACCCGTCGCCGCCCGTAAACCTTCCATCGTTTCTTTGCGAGCTTCTTCGGTGCCGTAAATGCTCACAAAGATTTTAACGTGTTGAAGATCACCTGCAACATCGACATCCGTTATACTCACCATACCACTTCCAACCCGATCATCTTTGACTTCTTGCATTAAAATTTGGCTAACCTCCCGTTTTATCAGCGCTGCAACCCGGGAAACGCGACGATCTGTAGGCATGACAATCTTCACCTAAGCTAGACTCTTACCAGTTTAACGTGAGGTCTTCCCCTGTTTGTTCTATCTGGGGAACTCTTTTGTTAGTCTACAGAGTCAAAAGGGTTAACAGAGCTTTTCATTATTTATCGGCCATTACAAATTCTGGCACAGGTCATCGGTTCAAATCCCATGAATTGTGCTTTTCTTCGGTGAGCAATGACCGACTTTTTTAATAAGTTGCAAATCCGAACTAAACACCCCTTTAAAAGGTTTTCATCGTCTTCTATGAGGTTTACCTCAAAAACCCGGTTTTTTGAAAAAACCGGGTTTTTATTCCTAAATCAAATTTAAAATTCATTCATTTAATTCTCAAAATTGCCGGAAACGCTCAAAACTTCAACGAAACTCAATTCATAAGGGAGTTAAGAAACCATTCATAAAACACTCCCTATCGGAGTAAAAAATCTGCTGAATTTGAATTCTGAGTAAGTTTCTCATGTCAATTCAATTCCTTGCACTCTCCCTACCTATGGTGCAGGTTGGGATAATCTTTTTCTGCCTGTTCATCATCGGACTCAAGCTGATCTTATCCTCCAAAAAGAATATGAATAATCTCAACGATCAATTCTTCTTCTCCTCCAACCCTGTAAAAAATTTGGAGTTTTTCAAGTCAATTAAAATCCGACGAACACAGAAAAAAATCTTCGCAATCAGTTTAGCAATTCTCACCTGTATAGCGGTTTTGAATCCTCTAACCAGCTTCAAAGCCATTGCCGGTTATTCTCAATTTCCCAATAGTTTACAACGACAAATCCCCACAATTCAAGCTGAAAAAAGCTGGCCCTGGGAAGGAACAAGTATTCATCCCCTCGTTACTCAAATGCCCCTCGCCGCACAAACCAGTATAACAGCAGTCGCCCAATATATTACTCAGCGAGAATCAGATCCTCTTTTGGTGGCTAAAGCTTTCCATGATTATATTGCCACAAAAATTGATTATGATTACGCAGCTTATAAACGCGGATATTATGGTCCGCAAGACGCCCAAACTGTTTTTAGAAATCGCAAAGGAGTTTGTTCGGGATATGCGAGATTAATGAAAGCGTTCGGAGATGCAGCCGGTATAGAAGTGGCATATATTACCGGAGATTATCGTGATTATACTGGCGGTTTGAGTGGTGAAGGTCATGCCTGGAATGGAGTTAAAATTAATGGTAAATGGTATTTAATGGATGCCACTTGGGACGCGGGATATTTAACCAGTTCGGGGTATGTTAAAGAGTACAGAACCAACTATTTATTTCCGCCTGCGGATGTGATGATAATGACTCATCTTCCGAATGACCCGGGTTGGCAGTTATTATCCCGTCCGATATCACGTCCTGAATTTTCTCGAATGCCTGCATTACAAACTGACTTTTTTGCAGAAGGATTTCAGTTAATTTCGCCCAAGCTTTCTAATATTCGGGTTAGAAATTCCATTGATATTCAGTTAAAAAATTCAAAAAATCGTTGGGTTATGGCCGAAGTTGTACCCCAAGGAAGTAGACAAACGTTTCTCTGTAGTCCTCCCACCCGTCAAACGTCTAATATTCCTTGTTCTTTACCGGGTACTGGAAGCCATGAAATTCGACTTTTTAGCAGTCAAGAACAATATGGAACTTATAAATATTTAGGGACGTTTCGTTTTACCACTTAATCGCCGTTCAAAAACCCGGTAACTTCTGCGAAACCGGGTTTTTTGCATCTGGTTTATTGGGGTTATTTGTGAGGGTGGGGCGAGTTTATTACAGTTTACAGTTTACAGTTTACAGTTATCATCTCACCTGTTCACTGTTCCCTGATCACTGTACACTGTACACTGTTTAAACCCGCCCCTACGAGGATTTTTTATTGATTTCATTCGACGACGGTTTCAAAATCAACTTTATCGTAAATCTCTAATAATTCCACTTGGACAGGAACCGAACTAAAAGATAATATTGCATCCGAACTTGTATGTTCTAAAAACGTCCATTTTTGCGGTTCAATTCGGGTGTATTGTTCAACCTGTCGGGTATACTGATTAATTAATACATATTCTTGAAAACTGGAAAAAGTTCGATAGGCGGCGAACTTGTCACCCCGGTCGTAAGCTTCAGTTGATTTTGATAATACTTCTACAATCATCAACGGATTTGTTAATGTATCTCTGCGTCCTTCTGCGTATTCAAGCGGGGGAATCATTACCATAATATCTGGATAAGTGTAGATACGTTTTTCAGGAATCCACAACCGTTGATCGGTGACAAAAACTTCATAAGGTTGTCGTTTTAAAGCAAAGTTTAACGCTGTCGCAACATTCAAAACGATTTTATTATGATTGGGAGTTCCACCGGACACTTGAATAATTTCTCCGTTAATATATTCGTGACGTTCTTCAGAATTTACCTCAAATTCGAGATATTCGCCAGGTGTATAAGTTCGTTGTTCTAGTGTTTGTGTCATAATTTGAGTTTAACCTTGTGTTATTATAATAGAATAACAAAATTATCAACAACGAGAGGTCAAATGTCAGAACCCTCAAACTATAGCATTACACTGGAAAATCAGGAAATTGTTGTTCGGTTGAATCGAGAGTTAATTGATGTAGATTCGCTAAGGGTATTTTTAGATTATCTAGAACTTGAATCCATTCGGAAGCGCAGTCAATTAACAGTAGAACAAGCCACCGGATTAGCTGAGGAGATTGATCGGGCGATTTGGGATAGTATTCAATCAAAGTTTACTGAAAATTCGTGATGTCGATTCAGCCTCCGATAATTATTGATACGAATATCTTGTTTTCCTCATTTTTGAGTATTAATTCTCCTTTCACAGAGTTGATTTTCAAGTCAGAATACAACTTGTTTGTCTGTGAACTGGTATTGGTTGAACTGTTTAAGCGAAAAGAAAAGATTATTCGGCTCAGTCAATTAACAGAAAATGATATCATTCAAGTCTATCATATTCTATTGAGACGGATTAATCTCTATAAGGAAGATCTCATTACAATAGAAAATCGATCATTGGCTTATGAGTTCTGTCGAGATGTAGATGAAAGTGATACACCTCATGTGGCTCTAACATTGCAACTTCAGGGTTTATTATGGACGGGAGATAAGAAACTTAAAGCTGGATTGAAACAGAAGGGATTTGAATATTTTTTTGAACCATCGTTATAGATATTTATAATTCAATTGTACTCAAGAGAGAACTTGCTACTCCGGTCTTAACAACCAAAACCCGGTGTAAGTCATCCCGGAATCATCCGGTTGAACTAATAAAAAATGCAACCCTTTGGTTAACTGTTTTCGTTCGGTAAACATCTTCGCCGATTCTGCAACTTCCGCATCTTCAAACGTTGCCAATACCCAACGATCAACTAATCCCGCTTCTAAAATTAAACCATCGGGAGAACCGGGAATATAATGTAACGAAACCGGTTGATTTTCCCCTAACCAACGCGCCAATTGCATCGACTGACGCCCGCCATTAATTACTATACCCGGAACCCGAACTGTTGAGGGTAATCCTAAATTAATCGGATACAAAAAATCCGGCATTTCTAAAATGGGAATGGGGCGATCGCTAAACCCATCTACAATATCTTTTGCGGGTAAAGTTGCAAACCGCCAAACCTCCCCCCATAAATTCTCGGAAATGGGAACAGGAGGGGGTTTATCAAGTTCTACGGGTTTGTAGGGTTCGTTGGTGTAGCCGAGGAGTTGGGGATACTCTTGGCTGCGTTGCTGTAACCACTGTTTGAGGGTAGAAGTTCGACGGTTGGGTTCAACCCGAATTCCTAACGCTGTCGCTGCGGTTTCAAGTAAACTGAGAGATTGGGGACGAAACACCCAAATTACATCGGGTTTCTCAGTCGTGGTGGCTTGCTGCAACTGTTGCGTTAACCAAGTAGAATTGGCTTGAGACTGGGGACAAAAGGCGAGATATTCAACATTGCGACTGCGATCGCAGATTAACAACTCCCACAGGGGTTGTCCGGTGGTATCTTGGAGAGGACGGCGATAAAAGTCAGCTTGCCAAATCAACATGGGAAATCAGGAATTCAACCTGTAATTGCTCTAACTGTTGAGATCAAAGCTATCATCAATCTCGCTATTCGTAAAAAAATCTATATTTTATTTTTGATACTTCCCCATCTTGGCCGACTGTGGTTAAGATTAATTCATTGTCAATCAAGTACGTTTGCGGCGCTATGGATCTGGCTTTATCTAAATTTGGGAATCGTATGTCCCATCTGAGTGGGGTGCGAGCTATTATGAAAGATATTATTGAAACCCTCAGATCGGGGAAGGGAAAGGATTTTATTAATTTAAGTGCGGGTAATCCGGTTATTTTACCCGAAGTTGAACAGTTGTGGCGAGATTGCACCGATCAACTGCTTTCCTGTCCCGAATATGGTGAGGTGATCTGTCGCTACGGTTCCAGTCAAGGCTATCAACCTTTTATTGATGTTATCGTTGAAGATTTTAACTCGCGCTACGGACTTAATCTCAGCGATCGCAATATTTTGATTACTCCCGGAAGTCAATCCATTTACTTTTTTGCAGCAAACGCTTTCGGAGGCTACACAGAAGACGGCACGCTTAAAAAGATTGTTTTACCTTTAAGTCCTGATTATACCGGATATGGTAGCGTTAGTTTGTATCCTGAAGCAGTGGTTGCTTATCAACCTTTATTAGAGACTTTTCCTGAGGCGCATCGGTTTAAATATCACCCGGATTTTGACCGGTTTGCAGTTGATGAAACGGTGGGTGCAGTTATTTTTTCTCGTCCTTGTAACCCGACGGGAAATGTGATGACTCCCGAGGAAGTTAGACAAATTGCAGCGATGGCGGCCCCTTACAATATACCTGTTTTTATTGACTCTGCCTACGCCCCTCCATTCCCGGCTTTAAATTTTACCGATATGGAACCGGTTTTTGGAGAAAATATCGTTCATTGTATTAGTTTATCTAAGGCGGGACTTCCGGGGGAACGCTTGGGAGTCGCGATTGGAGATGAAGGGATTATTCAGGTTTTACAGGCGTTTCAAACGAATATTTGTATTCATTCTTCTCGTTACGGACAGGCGATCGCGGCGAGGGCAATTGGTTCGGGTATGTTGGCTGATATTTCTGTTGAGGTGATTCGCCCTTATTACCAAAATAAGTTTACCGTTTTAGAGACGACTTTGGATCGGTCAATGCCGAAAAATTTGCCCTGGTATTTGCATCGGGGAGAAGGCGCTATTTTTGCTTGGATGTGGTTTGAGGATTTGCCGATTTCCGATTGGGATTTTTATCAAGAATTGAAGCAGGCGGGTGTAATTTGTGTGCCGGGAAGTTCTTTCTTTCCGGGTTTATCAACAGATTGGCCGCACAAACAGCAGTGTATTCGTATGAGTTTGACGGCGAGTGATGAGGAAATTGAAGAAGGAATGGAACGTTTAGCAGAGGTGACAGAACGAGTTTATCAGGGTGTGATGATTAACGCTTAAAGGAGTAAAAAAAAGCTCAGGGGTGATTGTAGAAACTTCCTATGATTCCCGATTTTGAACTGTTGTTAATTGGGTTCTAAAGGTTTGATGTTCTGTTGAGGCTAATCCTGCTTGTAAGGTTGTCAGCACTTGAGGCATTTCTCCGGCTAAAAGTGCCGCAACATCTAACCATAATCCGGGGAATATTTGACTGCGAATGATTCCGTTTTCTGGCATCAACGAAAGATAATCTCCCCCTTCTAATTTAAACCAGTCCAACTTGCGATCGCCAACTTGCCAAACGATATATTCTTTTACACCATTGCGACGATAAGCCCGTTTTTTATCCCTTAAATCAATGGTTGCTGTACTTGCAGAAATTTCGGCTACAAGTTCCGGTGCGCCCTCAATATAACCATCCTCACTCAAGCGAGATTGTCCCCCATATTGACTGTCAATTAATAATACGATATCCGGTTGCGGTTCGTTATCCAAATCGAGTCGCACGGTAGGATTATCACCCAAACGAACCCCAGGAGTTGCAACTTTGTAAGTTCCCAACCAAATCATTAAATCAGCATGAGGTTCGGCGTGAGGTTCAAAGCGTAAAGGTGAAGCCATGTAAACAATTCCTTCGATGAGTTCAGCTTTTTTCAGGTGAGACATAGCCTGATAACGTCGTTCAAACTCTGGGCGAGTTAGAGAATCTCCATTTTCTAGGGGAGGAATGGAAATCTTTTTTTGATCGGTCTGGGAAATTGCTCTCATCTTTGTAATTTGTAATCAGTAATTAGTAATCCGTTGAACAGATCGAACTAAATCTTGCTTGATCTATTATAGATTAAAATCTCTACCTTGAAAACCCTGAAAAAATGATCAGAAGGCGACGAAAAAGACTAGATTGGTTAACCCTTATTTGTTTTAGTTTATGTTTGAGTGTGGCGATGACATGGACTCGTTTCTATCCGGCTGCAATTCCTCAAACTACGGTGACAGCTAACGAAGAAATTCGGGGGGTTTGGATTACGAATGTTAACAGTGGGGTTTTGTTTGTTCCGGGTGGAACTCAACGAGCGCTCGATCAACTTTCCCAGTTAAATTTTAATACAATTTATCCGGTTTTTTGGAACCGAGGAACAACCTTTTATCGCAGTGCGATCGCCCGTCGAGTTACGGGACGTTTTCAAGATATCCTGTTGAATTTCATGCATTTGGGGAAAGATGTTTTATCGGATATAATCAGCCAAGCACATCAACGAGATTTAAGAGTAATTCCTTGGTTTGAATATGGGTTTATGGCACCGATTAATTCTCAATTAGTTAAACGTCATCCGGAATGGATTACTTTACCGCAAAGCTTTAAATTTTCAGCAATTCCCTCTGTAGAGGAGTTAGAAAATGCTTTGCTTCCCAATTATCCACCGAGTAATAAAAATGCGGGATGGTTTGGAATTAAAAATGTGTGGTTAAATCCTTTACATCCTCAAGTTCAGAGATTTATTGAAGATTTAATTATAGAAGTTGTGATCAAATATGATGTCGATGGCATACAATTTGATGATAATTTTGGAATGCCGATAGAATTGGGTTATGATTGGTATACCCGCAATGTTTATATGCAAGAACACAACGGTAAACTTCCCCCAAATAATCCCGCCGATCCCGAATGGATGCGGTGGAGGGCGAATAAAATTACAGCCTTTATGAAAACCCTGCACGATCGCATTAAAGCGGTGAAACCTGACTGTTTAATTTCTTTGGCACCCAACCCCGGTGAATTTGCTTATAAGGAATCTCTACAAGACTGGCAAACTTGGGTAAAACAGGGTTTAATTGAGGAGTTAATCTTGCAAGTTTATCGAGACAGTCCGAAAGCGTTTTTGAGCGAATTAGAAGATTCGGCTATTCGAGAAATTCGGGGTAAAATTCCGGTGGGGATTGGGATTTTAAGCGGAACAATGAGCCACGCCGTTGATATCGAACAAATTCAACAACAAGTTCAAGTGGTTCGCGATCGCAAATTTCAAGGAATATCGTTTTTCTACTGGGAAACATTGTGGAGTTATTTTACTCCAGATGCACCCCGAGAACGTCGGAGAGTATTTGAAATGCTATTTTCGCCTTCCCCCTCCTAACGTTCTACAGTTATTTTTTTATGATTGATTCCCCTTCAAAAACTGCTATTTCAATCAAGAATTAGATTGATTTAAGCGTTGTTGCCATTCCGCGTCTATTTTATCGGCTTGTTCGAGTTCTTGTTCAACCAAATCCGATTCGGTGGTGTAGGCTAAATTGTTTTGAGTCACCACAGTTTCCGCAGCAAATTGACGAGCAAAACTCAATTTTTGCTGTACAGAATCCTTCGCTTGATGCAACATTGCCACCCGTTCTTGTCGGTTTTGATTGCGAACTTCTATCCGACGATTCCGCCATTTCATCCACAAATAACGCAGCAAAGGAACGGTTAAAAACCCAATTCCATAAGCCAACAATAGGGGAAAAATAACGTCTACAAATGCAACCAATCCACCCAAAGCTTGAACAAGAGCCTGATCTTGTAATAAACTCCCCAAAATAATCGCCCCAAAAATATTAACCACTCCCAAACCGGCAGCCAACATAATTTGACCAGAAGTTGCCTGACTAAATTTCCATAATTGCTCCTTCAGATAACTGGCAATGGGTTGAGGACGAAATTGAGTTGCAGTGGTTTGTAAATCGGGAAAATGGTAAACGATTTGACCTTCGGGGCTAACTTTTGGATAGCCGTTAAACCGAGTCAAAACAGGCAACATATAATCTTCATACTCTTGTTGTTGGGGGCTAATTTCATCGAGATAGGGTGCAACTTGTTCGGCAATGATCGCCCCCTGATTGTTGCGAATTAAAGTGGCAATGGTTTTCCAGCGTCGCTCTTCTAAATTCGCGTTAGGATTCCCATCTCCAAACAGAAAAGAAAAGACCGCTTCTAAAAAATTGTACTGATTGTTTTGGCTATTGACAGAACGTTGACGTCGGCGATAATAATAATCATCGTCCCAATAGAAAAACCAAAACCAATCCGGGCCGAACCAGAAGTGGGGAACAAAGATAAAACCTCCGCCCCCCATATCATTACTGCCGCCGGAATCATCGCCATCTCGACTGGAATTAACCGCAATTACAATCAGGGTAATGCTGACAAAAATTAGCAAAATAGAAGCAATCAGCAAAATTCCAAAAGAAATGCGGATGAGATAAAATAGCACCCGCCAAACTTTTTCCCACCATTCTTGTAACTTTAATCGCCAAAATTTATTGCGGAGAATGGTACGAAAATCCTTGGGAAATTGAAACGCAATTTCGCCGGACTCGGCGACTTGAAGATGTCCACCTGCATCGGAAGCAAGTGCGAGAAGTTGCTGTTGAGCGATATTGAGATCAATTCCGGCTTGGGCGGCTACGTCCCCAGTGGTGACGCGATAGCCCAACTGCTCAACCGCTTTCATTATCGAAGGGTTTGGTATCATAGCGCGTTTTTTTCGCCTGCCAGCTATCTATAATCTACTTTCTAGTATAAATTTTTCAGCAAGGCTCAGAAAGAGTGAAGGAGGAGGTAAAGTAGAGAACAGGCTGTTTTAACGGCCCAAGTACAAACTCAACGGTAATTGAGGGCAAATTTAGGATAAATTAAGCAATGGGTTCAATTTGTACTGAGTTCACCCTCACCAATCACACAATTTTCAACACTGGAGATTCGATCAAATGCCGAGATCACAACGTAACGACAACTTTATCGATAAAACTTTTACGGTGATGGCGGATATTATCCTTAAAATTCTGCCAACTAACCAAAAATCTAAAGAAGCCTTCGCCTATTATCGTGATGGAATGTCCGCCCAAGGTGACGGCGAATATGCAGAGGCTTTGGATAACTACTATGAAGCCTTAAAACTCGAAGATGACCCCAACGATCGCAGTTACATTCTCTATAATATTGCCTTAATTCATACCAGCAATGGCGAACATGATCGGGCGTTAGAATATTATGGTCAAGCCCTCGATCTAAATCCGAGAATGCCGCAAACTTTGAATAATATTGCGGTGATTTATCATTATCAAGGAGAAAGAGCAAAAGAAGCCGGAGATGAGGATAAAGCCGAAGAATATTATCGTCAAGCTGCCGAACATTGGATACAAGCGATTCGTCTGGCTCCCAATAACTATATTGAGGCTCAAAACTGGCTCAAAACTACCGGACGCTCTAATATTGATGTGTATTTCTAAAGTCCGATTTCTTGAGGTTTGTTACCTGTAATACCGTCAAAGTGTTGCAGTCAGCACTGACAATTTTTGCTTTTCTTACTGAGTATTTTCTCTTTCTATTTAACAATGATTGATCGCGAACAAGTCCGCAAAGTTGCTCATTTAGCTCGGTTGCAAATTACGCCCGAGGAAGAAGAAAAGTTCACCTCTGAGTTGGGCGGAATTTTAGAATATTTTGAACAGCTTAAAGAACTCGATACCGAAAATGTTCAGCCAACAACTCGGGCGATTGATGTGAGTAATATTAGCCGACCCGATGAGTTAAAACCCTATGAAAATCGAGATTCTCTGTTAGGAAGTGCGCCGGAGTCTGATGGGGATTATTTTAAAGTTCCCAAGATTTTAAAAGAAGAATAAAGTAACTGTAAAAGGGGCGGGTTCTTTTCAGTTATCAGTTTTACAGTGAACAGTGACCGGTGTTTTCAGGGGTCAGTTATCAGTTTTATTTAAACTTCTGCACTTCTGAATTTATACTGTTCGCTGTTCACAAGCATCTACTTTCTGACTTGTCAATTGCTCTTTTTTTAGGATAATTGTATGAGTTTTGCATTGGATTATGAAAAGATAGCTCATCTGTATGATTCTTACTTACGTTTTACAGATGATTTGCCTTTTTTTATTCAAGAATGCCAAAAAACGGAAGGTTCTGTACTCGAATTGATGTGCGGAACTGGGCGAATTTCTATTCCTCTTTTAGAAGCAGGTATTAATTTAACCTGTGTGGATGCTTCTCCGGCTATGTTGGGGATTTTTCGTAAAAAGTTAACCGAAAAAGGGCTGAACGCTTCTGTTATACAAGCCAATGTTACGGAGTTAAAATTATCCTCTAAATTTGATTTAATCCTGTTACCGTTTCAAAGTTTTCACGAACTTAAAACAAAAACTGAACAGCGACAATTTCTTGATAAAATTGCCGAATTACTGAAGCCGAACGGAAGGTTTATCTGCACTTTACATAATCCAGAAGTTCGGCTAAAATCGATTAGTGAAAGTGCGACAAATTACGGCCCATTTCCGCGTGTTGATGGCGTGGGTTCGGTGAGTTTATCCGTTGAGTTGAACTCTGAACTGGAAACGGGAATGGTTAGCGGATATCAAACCATTTACGAACTCGATGAAGCCCAGAATAAAGTCGCCGAACATAAACTTCCAGTGGAATTTTCACTCATCAAACTTGATGCTTTCCAAGAAGTTTTAAAGTTAACAGGTTTTGGAATAGAGGAGGTTTTTGGAAATTATGATTATTCTCCCTTTGTTCCCGAAACCAGTCCTTATATTATTATTTGTACTTGCAAGTTAAACCGTTAAAAGTTTTAATTCTATTAAGTTATATCCCCCTAAATCCCCCTTAGAAAGGGGGACTTTATTGTGAATTTCCCTTAGAAAGGGGGACTTTCTTTAGAATTTCCCCCTTTTAAAAGCGCGGATGGATTTTTAAAACGTCAAAACAGAACTAAAGACTAAACTCAACCGTTGCTAACCATTCCAATATTTTAGGATTAACAACTTCGGGACGTTCATCGTGGGGACAATGACCTGTTTTCGGTACAGAAACAAATTGAACAGGTTTTCCCATTTCCACCAAATCTTGATAAATTTTCGAGCCTTTTATGGGAGTCCAAGGGTCATCTTCACCCCAAATTACTAATAAAGGCTGTTTAACCTTTTCTAATAATTCCTGCGGATGGGGGCCGGCTGGAGCGGTTAAAATGGAGGCAAAGACTTTCTGAGCGCCTTCATCGTTGGAGGGTGCATAAAGCAATTCTACCAATTCATCGGTAATCGCTTCTTTATTTCCATAAACCTGACGCAAAGTATTGCGAATGCGGTGTTTTTGACGAATTTGATTAAACACAAACGAGCCAATTATCGGAGAACTTACCATTTTGGTAAACGTTCCCATAATCAATCGTAACGGTAAATTTAATTCTTCCGGACGATGATTTAAACCCCCGGCACTGTTGAGCAACACCGCCCCTGCGGAAATTTCGGGATATTCGGCGAGCATCATCAAACTGAGTAACGCCCCGATAGAATTTCCGATAAAAATGGTGGGTTTGAGGATATTTTCTGCCCAAAAATCGTACAACAACTCAGTCCACAATTCTAAAGAATAATCAATCGCAGGTTTAGCAGAACCCCCAAAGCCGAGTAAGTCTAACGCAAAAACTTGATAACCGCCTTCAGCGAGTACGGGAATATTTTGCCGCCAATGTCCGATAGAGGCACCAAACCCATGCACCAAAACCAGAGGATGTCCGTTCCCCTGCACGGTGTATTGGATGGAATGTCCTTGCCACTGCCAGGTTTGCAGGTTTAGGGGTAAGTTGGAAAGGGGTTTTTGGGTCGAAAGCGTCATTTGATAAACTTTTGTAAACAAGACACTCTCAAATGATAATCTGTTAACAGCCTCGACCGTGAGAACCTCGTGAGAACCCCTCGATGGGAGATTAAGTTTTTATTAATATCTGAAGCCGATCAATCTTTGTAGCGATTCTCGTTTCTCCCCGTAGAAGTCTCAACTCCAAACCTGTCTACGGGGAGTCGCAACAAAACTCTGAAGATACGACCTAGAGCTTTGCTCAAATCAAGTTAATCGTCGAGACTGTCTAGACTTAAAGGGACTAGATCGCCATTACTCGTAAATCCTAATAACATGGGTTCCTGTGGTCGAATAATTTTGCCTGTGAGGACGCAACGTTCCTCCTGTTGTGCCACTGCCGATATGCTAGCTCGAATCTCCTCTCGGGAAAATTGAGGTCGATACTCGCCTGATTTTTGCTGGACATAATTCCATAAAATATCTCGAATCAACGCTTGATAGCCTTGGTTTTTGGCAAGGTTTTTCAATCTCTCTTTGAGTTCCCGCTCCAAACGGATGCTGGTTACTTCCATGTCAGTCGTTGAAGTCCGAGGTAAGGTATACATGATTTTTTCCTCCAAAAGGGTAGACAGTGCTGTAATACTTAGTGTAGTATAAACAAAGTCAGATTCAAAATAGCTCTAATGGAGGTCTAGCCTTCTCGTGATCTTATCCCTCACCCGATTTACTGGCATTTTCGCTTCCCTCACCGATTTGGGAAGGGGAAAAAGTCTCTTGTCAAGCCAATCGATGGCGTTCGCCATCGAAGAGGGTTACGATCATCGTGGCTACGGAGTCCATCGAGATTTTTTTAAACGGGTGAATCATTCTTTAAATCTCAAAGGTCTGCTGATTAACGCAGAATCCGAACGACATAAACCCAGCGGGAGGTACGCACAGTAAAATGCAGTACCGAAATGAAACAAAAAGCAACAATTTTTGCTACCCCCGCTTCAGAACTCTCTAGGCGGGGGTTTGTAGTTTACAGTTAATACATAACTAATCATGGAGGAAAGCCGTGACCAGCACTACTGATGTACTAAGGCAATCTGTCGTGGTGTTTTCAAAAAATTACTTACCGATGAGCCGAATTGATATTAAACGGGCGATCGCATTGTTAGTGACTGGTAAGGCGGAACCTCTAGATGCTAACCAAACCGACTCGGGATGGTTTGTTCGCTCTCCGAGTGTGGTGCTGCACGTCCCCGAACACATTCGCCTGACGATCGCAGGGAATGAACGACTGTGGAAAGTTCCACCCGTTAACCGTCGAGAAATTCTGCGTCGAGATCATCATAAATGCCAGTATTGCGGAAGCACCAAACGTTTAACCATCGATCACGTTCTTCCCCGTTCTAAGGGGGGAACCCATACCTGGGATAATGTGGTAGCCGCCTGCGAACGATGCAACTCGCTCAAAGGCGATCGCACCCCAGAAGAAGCCAAGATGTCGCTCCGCACTCCCCCGAAGGCACCCTTACATCCGGTTGTTGCCTTTGCTGAACAGTTCTGGCGCGATCATCAAGATCACCAACTCGAATAACCATCGTCATTTGTTAAACCCTCTCTGTCGGTTTTAAACAAGCGCATAACCAACAAATGACGAGCTATATGTAGAAACAGGCAGTGAAAGGGGACAATATTACCAATGCTAAAGTTAACCTACACTGAAACCGCTTTTCACATGGAGCGTCTGACTCAATCACCAGAGCAGTTAGTCTCGCTGCGCGTGCAGTTGGCGATGCGAGTCGGCCAAAGCATTCTGGTTGAACCCAGTTCGGCTGCATTTTTGCTTCCCCGTCATTTGCCGATGTTGCCAATGTTAGAGGATGCTTTGCGGCAACACAACTCTGATGCGATCGCCATGTCTATCGCAGATGCCGAGTCTGTGGAAGTGAGTTTGACGGGAACTTGGATCACCTGCGATCTCGATGCAGAAGAAGAAAATGGAATATTCATCACCGTTTTAGACGAATATACCGAAAAATTGCTGTTTACTTTGTGGCAAGAAGCCTACATCGGTGCATCTTTTTCGGTGAACAGTGAACAGTAATCAGTGATTGGTGTTTTCTGACTTCTGTTGGCTGTAGCCATCCTAAATCAATCCTAGAATGATGAGCAGTGTGAGCGTCTGGCTCACTCAAATTCCGCTCACCTAATTAGCTGAAGTGTGCAGGATGTTCACACTGATTTTTATCTATTTTATTGATTTTAACCAGTAGGGGTGCAAGGCTTGCACCCAAAAGAAACGATTATGATTCAATCTGCTTTAAACCTACTAACTGTTGATGAATTTATTACTCAATATGGCGATCGCGATCGCTATGAACTCATAGATGGTGAATTAATTGAGATGGAACCAACTGGGCTGCACGAACAGGTTTCTGCTTTTATTGGACGTAAACTCAATGTGGAAATTGATCGTCAGGATATCCCCTATTTTATTCCCCATCGCTGCTTAATTAAACTTTTAGGAACAGACACCGCTTTTCGTCCAGATGTCATCTTGTTAGACCAAACTCAACTGATTAATGAACCGTTGTGGCAAAAAGAACCCGTAATTACATCGGGAAACTCTATTAAACTGATTGCTGAAGTCGTTAGTACAAACTGGCAGAATGACTATGCCCGAAAAGTTGAAGATTATGCTTTATTTGGTGTTCCAGAATATTGGATTGTGGATTATTTAGGGGTTGGTGGCCGCGAATATATTGGCAAACCCAAACAACCGACAATAACAATTTGTACATTGGTTGGGGATGAGTATCAAAAACAGTTATTTCAAAATAATGATCAATTAGTTTCTTCCCGGTTTCCCAACTTACAACTGACAGCACAACAAATCTTTGCTGCTGCGGGGTCTGTTTAGATTTCTAGCCTTCTCAATAAAATAGCGAGAACATCTAAACGCTCTCGCTTCATTTCTATTTACACAGGTTTTTAGAGCTATCATCTGTTGTAACCTAATAACAAGATCAGGTTATTTATTCCCCCTAGCACCGCTAAGATCATCGACAATTTAGCATCAGCCATTGCACTTTTTGATTTAAGTTTATTCAAGTGCTGTCGTTTGATCTTTTTCAGCTCCAAACTGATGTAATTTTGGTTTGTTTAATCAAACCTGATAACAGACTAGCAGGAATTTTAAAAAATATCTTTGTTTTATATCACGGCTAATCGTGATCTTTATCACAAATAAAATAATATTAAATCACGGCACTTTCTAACATTTTAATCATACCCAATTTTGCATCAATTTCTACCTCCACACCGAGCGGGACTGTAAATTGATTGCGAATATGACCAATCATCGAACCATACCAAGCGGGAATTCCTAAAGGTCGAATTTGATCGTTTAACACCTGAGATAAACTCAGGGTTGGCGAATCATCCTCCTCATCGAGACAGCGAGTACATTGACCAAAAATAAAACCCGCCAGTTGTTCTAGTATTCCCGCTAATCGCAAATGAGTTAACATTCGATCAACCCGATATACATCTTCTCCAACATCTTCTACAAATAAAATCGCTTGATTCCAGTCGGGTAAAAAAGCCGATCCCACTAACGACCCAATTACCGATAAATTTCCCCCGACTAAACGCCCTCTCGCCTGTCCGGGGGTAATGGTCTCAACCCGAACTTCAGCGGGGTTTTCAAAAATAATCGCTTCTCCGCTAAATAACAACCGTTTCAAGTAAGCAACTGAAAACGGATTCCAGATAGAAGTTCCTAAGAGTCCATGAAATGTAATTAATTGACTGCGGCTATAAATTCCTAAGAGTAAAGCGGTAATATCGCTATAGCCCAAAACAATTTTAGGATGGCGGCGAATCAAATCATAATCTAATAGGGGTAAAATGCGACTACTTCCCCAACCGCCTCCGGTCGCAATTAAAGCTTGAATGGAGTCATCTGCAAAGAAAGTATTAATATCTGCTGCGCGATCGCGATCAACTCCGGCTAAATACCCATATTCATCTAAAGCATGAGGCGCGACTTTAACGTTTAATCCCTGTCGGGCTAATTGTAATTGAATAAACTTTAAATGTGACTTTTTAATCGGACTGGCTGGAGTCACTAACCCCACAGTATCTCCGATTTTCAATCGTTGAGGTTTGATCAGCCCAATAGAAGTATTCGCCGTTATCGGAGAAATTTGTGAAAATTGAGTTAACAATAGGGATTGTCCAAACCCGGTTAAAAATTGGCGACGGTTGATTGACATAGGCTTGACGTTAATTGCGACTCAAGATTTCATTGAAAAGTAGTAGGGTGGGCGAGAAAGGATAACTTAACTGCTGAAATTAGAAGGTTTTTGCACTCACCCACCCAATTACTTTAAAAACCCGGTTTCTCAGAGAAACCGGGTTTTTAGAAAAGTTCAAAGAATCTTACTTTGATTGACCGAATTGGCGATCATAAACTTCATTTTCTTTTTCGGTGACAATTTTCAAGTCAGATCGAGGATAAGACACACATAATAGGGCGTATCCTTCGGCTTGAAGTTCCGGACTCAAACCCATACCTTCACTTTGTTCAACCTCACCTTTTTCGAGTTTACCGGCACAGGTGGTACAGACTCCAGCATGACAGGAACTCGGTAACTCCAGTCCAGCTTCATCTGCGGCTTCTAGAATTTTTTGATCTTCGCGGACTTCTAAGGTCTGAACGTTTCCTTGATGATGAATTTCAACGGTGTAAGTTTTCGACATGGTATTTGACAAATTTCTAATCAATAAATTTCTCCTCCCCTTGTTTGAGAAAGTGGCTTGAACTTCACTACAATACCTAAGAAACTCTTAAGTTTGGAGGAATAACTTTCTGCCAAGGAGAGGAGAGAATGGTTGTAAATTAACGCTAACTGAGAGGATTACTTAACAATTAGGTGTCCAACCATACCCGCACCTCTATGCGGTTCACAGTAGTAGGTATAGTCACCAGAAGCAGCATCTTCCGGGATAGTGACTGTATAGCTTTCTCCGGCAGAAAACATCAGAGGCTTATGAGACAGTGTAGTTGCAACGTCTGCACTGGGAGATTTGCTCTTATCAAACACAGCATTGTGAGGAGCAAGTTTATTGTTGACAAACTTTACTGTATCACCGGGCTGTACCTCTAGCTTGTTGGGTACAAATGATAACATTCCATTATCGGCACCCATTTTAACTTCGTAGGTTTCAGCCGCAGCAGGAGAAGCATTAAATACGAGGCTGCTCGCCATTAACAAAACAACGGATAATCCTAAAACTACTCGCTTAGAGATTGACAAAAAGAAGTTCATATTCTCCTTTTAAATTGCTCACTTTATGCAGATTTTCACACTTCTACGTTAGCATCCTCAGCCAAGGATTTACTGAGAGAATGGCTGACTTGAAGTGGAACCGATGCTTATTATACCATAGTGACTCAAACTGTATAAGAAAATCTAGAATTGAGATGTGTCGTTGGAAATCAAGATTGGGAAAATGACACCAAAACCGAATTATCGTCCTGAAAAAATGTCTCTCGGCCCTCTGGAACAAGAGATTTTAAACATTATCTGGGATCTGGGCTGTGCTACGGTTAAACAAGTCCACGAACAGATTCTCGCCGATCCGGATCGAGAATTATCCTCCCCCAGTGTGACAACGGTATTAAATCGTCTGCGCCAAAAAGGCTGGCTGACTTGCGATCGCAGTGGACGGGCTTATCTTTGGAAGGCGCGAATTTCTCGAACCGAAGCCCAAGCGATCAAAGCTCACGAACACCTCAATCAGTTTTTAGCCTTGGGTAATCCTGATATTGTCGCGGCGTTTGCTAACGATCTCGATTCTGCTAGTTTAGATCAACTCGACGCGATCGCGCAACGCTTAAAAGCTTTACGAGACGCTAGAAACGAGGAAAAATAATGCATTTAATTTTGATCTTAGTCTCTCTCGGGTTCGCCATGAGTTGGCGACGAGTTGGTTTTCCCGCTTCGGGGACTTGGGCGCAACGTTGGCAACGAGCGCTGATTGGCTTAATTCTACCGCCTTTGATGTTGCTAATGAGTGCGATCGCGGTGATTTGGATGGGGCCACAAGGACGGATGCTGGGACAGCCTACGGGTTGGCTGGGCTATGGGTTAGCCTGGGGCTTGTGGGCATGGACGTTGATTTTGGGTTTAAGTTTAGCTGTCCAAGGATGGAGATCGGTGAACCGAGTGCGTCACTGTTCTCAAATTGTCGTTCAAGGAATCAATGTTCGACTGTTAGAAAATCCGGTTTTATTTTGCGCTCAAATTGGATTTTGGCATCCGGAATTAGTCGTGAGTCAAGGACTGCTACAAACTTTAACCCCAGACCAACAAAAAGCGGTTTTTATTCACGAACAAGCCCACAATTATTATAAAGATACCTTTTGGTTTTTTGGGTTGGGTTGGTGTCGGCGTTTAACGGCTTGGTTGCCCGGTACGGAAGCCCTGTGGCAAGAATTATTACTCTTACGAGAACTGCGGGCGGATCGGTGGGCGGCCCAACAGATTGATCCGTTACTTTTAGCGGAGTCGCTATTATTAATGGTTCGTCAACCTGTTGCTGTTTCAGAGGATTGTTCGGCTGCATTTAGTTGTGTTGCACCTGCCAATCGATTTACAGAACGGATTGAAACTTTACTGAATGATTCTCCTACTGTAGAATCTCATCCAACCTCACTTTACTGGCATTGGAGTTGGGTAATCTTTGGGTTTTTACCCTTAATTTCAGTACCCTTTCATCACAGTTGTTGACAACCGATCTTCGGGTTAATCTTCAGTTTCGTCGAGATGTTCAGCGACCGCTTGATAGAGATCGAGAACATGACGATCGAGCAGTCGATAATACACTTTGCGTCCTTGTTTACGATAACTTACTAATCGTAAAGCCCGCAGCGATCGCAATTGATGAGAAACGGCGGATTCACTCATCTCTAAAATTTCTGCCAAATCACAAACACATTGTTCTTGTTGGGCTAATACAGATAATAATCGCAGACGGTTCCCATCTCCTAACAAGCTGAAAAATTCAGCCATGCGTTGGGCTTTTTCGACACTGAGGGTTTGAGTTCTCACCGTTTGGAGATTTTCAGGATCAACGGTATGATGTCGAGCGCAAATTGGGGCTTCTGCATTTTTGATGCGTTGTGTTACAGTGTCGTTTATCGCCGAGTTTGTTGACATTATCAATTTCATCAAGGTTGCATCTGATTATCATTTTAAAGCTCTTGGCAACTTTTGGTCATCAACCCTGAAGAAGAAATAATTAGGTGTCGGGTGTCGGGGAAGGAGTGTCGAGAGAAAAGAGGGGTCAACACGGATAATTCATCAATTATCCCTCTCTACAACGCATAAGCTCTACTCTTTGAGATAAACGTTAATCTAGAGGCAAAATTTCAGTAAGATTCATCGGGAAAACCAGGAGTAATCAGAAAATCCTGTTATTTTGATACCCACTCTGTATTAATTGTAGCAAACTATGCGACTTTTACCGAATGAAAAATTTACAATTCAAACTCAAGAACCCCTCTCAAAAGTAATTGAGAAACTTGAGGCTCACATTGAAGATCCAAAGATATTTCGTTGGCCTTTTTCGCGGAATCATGCTCCCTATGCAGGTACGATCTCCGACTCTGGATTTAAAATCTATCGGATTATTCACTATCGGAACTCATTTTTACCGATTATCCGAGGAAAATTTGAGTCTTCAAAAGAGGGAACAAAGATTCATGTCACGATGAATTTGAATCCTTTTGTAATGGTATTCTTGATTTTTTTGTTTTTGCCATTTTTCAGTATAATATCGATCTTTATTTTCTTACTTATATTGGAAAATGGATTTGTACTTCCAGAGATATTATTTTTAGGACTGCCTATTTTCGTATTATTTATATTTTGGTGTGCGTTTTGGTACGAGGCTAATCGCAGTCGCCAGGAATTAACCCAGATTATTGAGGGAAAACCCCTGAAACTTCAAACTTTCAATAAACGAAACTATTAAATCCAATTCAAAGGTGTTATGAAAATCTTAGAACAAACTTCAACTCACCTGATTCTGAAAGACTCGGTAAAATCAGCTTGGGGAATCAGATTATTTTGTACTCCGTTTTTTCTTTTTGGATGTCTCGGACTGGTTTTAGTCATTAGTGAAAAAATTTTTCCTAGCTTGTTTATCCTGTTTTGTATTCTTGTTGGTGTTCCTGGTGTTTTTCTGACTGCTGTTACAACGGTTGTGCTTGATAAAAGTCAAAATAAACTCACCATCAAAATTCAAAGATTATTAGGAGGAAAAACACAGGAATACTCACTCAATGAGATGAGCTTTAGAGTTAATAAAACTCCTTTTTTAGTTGAAACCTATTCTTCAATACTAACAACTAAAAAAGAACCAATCTATGTGGTTATTTTAGAAATCGCCTCTAGGCCTCGAAAAATATATTTATCGGGAAATTACAGTTTTACCCAAAACGAAGCCGTTAAAATTGCAAATATTATCCGCACTTTTCTGAATAAACCGCTATGAATTTACAAACCATTTCACTAAAATAAACAGGAATTGCTAAGGTGCTGTTATGGCTGTTTTGTATTGCGATCGCAGAGCAAGTATTTTCAACTGTTCTGACATTAATTGAGATTTTTTCGCCCGTCAATATTCCGGCAGTTTCTTCCTTGCAGCATCTTCGCAATTATCTCGTTAATGATCTACTTTTTATTCCTTTAATTTTCGTTAATTTATTAATAATACTACTGTTTTTTATTTGGATTTATCGCCTCCACAAAGACTTATGTAAATGCTATAAAAATTATCCTATTAATGCTGGCGATGCTGTCTATAACTTGATTATACCACTTGTGAATATTTGGCGAATTTGGAAAAATTTTAGAACAATTGGACGTTATTTCAAGAGAGAAACAGGTCGTTTGCACCGCTACGGACTGTTGATTGAGCGCCTAGTTATTCTAATCTACGGGATTTTTATTGCATTGTTTCTGCTGGAAAAATTGCTTTATGAATCGAGGCAAGGGGTTACAGTTACAGAGCCAATTCTCAGAAATATCCCCGAGTTTATTGCTCCTTTTGCGTTTGCTTTTAAAGAACTTCTAGAGTTAGGATTTACAAGTTTTGTATTAGTAATGATCCAAACCATTAATAATGCTATTCAGCTTAAAGTTGCTCAAATTAAAGCGGTTTTCAATTTTTAGAGGAACAGTGGGGATGAAAAACCCGGTTTTTGGGATGTACCTCATGGGACTCTGGCACTTTTCACAAAGATATGCATAGTTTTGTAAATTTTACAACATATTTTTACAATTTGTTATCATAGACTCATCAACCAGGGTACAAGTTGAGAGGAAAATCAAGATGCAAGTTCCAGTCACCGAGAAGCCTACTGTCGTTTCGATGACAACAACGGTGGGTGAATATCTTGTTCGTCAACTCGAAGCCGTTGGCGTGCGTCATGTTTTTGGAGTTCCGGGGGATTATGTCCTTGATTTAATGGATATAATTGTTGACAGTTCGATGCAGTTAGTCGGAACTTGTAACGAATTAAATGCAGGTTACGCCGCTGACGCCTACGGTCGTTTAAATGGAGTCAGTGCGTTGTGTGTCACCTACGGCGTGGGGGGATTAAGTGTCGTCAACGCTTTGGCGGGTGCTTACGCTGAAGAAGTTCCGGTAATTGTTATTAGTGGGGCGCCGCGAACTTCGGCTAAAGGAAATCAATTGTTAATGCACCACACCACCGGAGATTATAACTTGCAACTCTCCATTTTAGAAAAAGTTACGGTTGCTGCCGTTACCCTCACTAACGCTGAACAAGCACCCGCCCAAATTGATCGAACTATTGCGGCTTGTTTGCGTTATAAACGACCAGTTTATATTGAAATTCCGGCGGATATGGTGAGTAAACCCTGTATTACTCATGTGAGTTTTGAGCGTCCTAATCCTTTGGTGAGTGATATTCAAGCGCTTGAAGAAGCAATTAACGAAGCGGTGGAATGGTTAGAAAATTCCGAACGTCCTGTTATTTTAGCAGGGGTTGAGTTGCATCGCTACGGTATCCAAAAGAAACTGCAAAAATTAGTTGAAACGACCGGATATCCCATTGCCAGTACCTTGTTAGGAAAGTCGAGTATTTCCGAACTTCATCCCCAATTTATTGGTAATTATGTTGGGGCGTTGAGTCGAGATTATGTGAAAAATCGAGTGGAAACAGCCGATTGTATTTTGTGTTTGGGTGCGATTATGTCCGACACAAATTTAGGCGGTTATACGGCTCAACTCAAAGAAAGTCAGTTAATCAATGCCAATTCTGAAAAAGTTAAAATCAAGCATCATTATTATTATCCGATTGATTTGGGTGATTTTATTGAAGGTTTGATTGCTCAACTCTCACATAAATCTTACGAGAGTCTAGACATCCAACCCGCATCTCAACTGTTGTCTAAATCTTTTCAGGTTCAACCCGAACAGAAACTTACCAATGCTCGATTTTACGAACGGATGAATCATTTTGTGGGTGATAATAGCACGGTGATTGCGGAAACCGGAGATGCAATTATTGCTACAATTGATTTATTAATTCATGCCGATACTCGGTTTATTGGACAGGCGTTTTATATGTCAATTGGCTATACTCTCCCGGCTTGTTTGGGTGCGGCTTTAGCTCGTCCTCAAAATCGAGTTGTTCTGTTTATTGGGGATGGTTCATTTCAAATGACTTGTCAGGAACTTTCGACGATTATTCGCTTGGGGTTAAATCCGATTATTTTCTTGATAAATAACGATGGTTATACGATTGAACGGATGATCCATGATGGTTCCTATAACGATCTTCAACCCTGGAAATATCATCAACTTCCCCAGGTTTTTGGAGAGAGTATGAGTTGTGAGGTGCGAACCGAAGGAGAATTAGAACAAGCTTTAGAAATGGTAACAGAAAATCGCGATCGCTTGTGTTTTATTGAAGTTCATTTAGATCGATTTGATTGTTGTCATAGGTTGGCGAAGTTGACCCAGGCGATTCGTCGGAATTAATTTCATTTTGATGAGCAAAGAGTTAGAAAAGTTGTTGAATATTCTCCGGAGGTAAGGGTTTAGAGAAGTAATAACCTTGTCCGAGTGGACAGTTTAAATGTTGTAACGTGTTGAGTTGTTCGGGGGTTTCTATTCCTTCGGCGATCGCATTAATATTTAAAGCATGAGCCAGTACAATCATTGTCCGAACAATTTCAAAGCTTTGGGGTTCTGAGTTCATGCTGCGAATAAAAGAAATATCCAGTTTGAGATTATCAACGGGGAAACGATGCAGATAACTTAAAGAGGAATATCCGGTGCCAAAATCATCCAGAGATAAGCCAATTCCCAGAGATTTTAACTGAGAGATCGTTTGGGCGACTTTCTCGGGATTTTCCAGTAAAGCGGTTTCTGTCATTTCGATTTTCAGATACTCTCTTTCTAAACCCGTATCGTTTAAAATTTTTGTGACTTGTTCAACTAAATTAGCTTGAATAAATTGTCGGGCTGAAAGATTGACGCTGAGAACAAAAGGAGGGCGATTTTTCAGGTTTTCATTCCAGCGCTGAACTTGCTGACAAGCCTCTCGCATGACTTTCCAATCGAGTAAGGTAATTAAGCCTGTTTCTTCAGCAATGGGGATAAAATGAGCGGGAGAAACAAGACCCCGTTCGGGATGATTCCAACGCACTAAAGCTTCAAAACCATTAATTTCACGGTTGCTTAGATTAACAATCGGTTGGTAATAAACCTGGAATTCATTTCGTTCTAGAGCGCGTTGTAATTCACTTTCTAATTGTTGAAGTAACCGCACTCGTTCCCGCATGGTCGCATTAAAGATTTCATAGCGTCCTCGACCTGAAGTTTTGGCGCGATACATGGCAATATCTGCATCTCGAATTAAATCGTCAACTTGATTGTAACCAATTGAACTTAAAACAATACCGATACTCACATTGGTAAAAACTTCATGTTCGTTGATATAAATAGGCTGAATAATTTCATTGCGAATCCGTTGAGCAATTTGACAAATTTCATTGAGATCGTTTAAGTTTTCGATTAAAATCGCAAATTCATCTCCGCCCAAGCGAGCAACTTGATCAAGATTTCGGACAGATTGTATTAATTTTCTGGCAATTATCCGTAGGAGTTGATCGCCAACTTGATGACCCAAACTATCATTAATAACTTTAAACCGATCTAAATCAAGAAAGAAGATCGCAAAAACAAAATCGGGATTAATCAGTCGATAACTATCCGCTTCCTGTAATTTTTGCAGAAAACCATGACGATTGAGTAAACCCGTTAACGGATCGTGAAAAGCTTGATATCGAAGCTGTTCTGTAGCTACTTTTTGATGAGTAATATCTCGAAAAACCAATACAGATCCTTGACTCTGGTTTTCGGAGTTTAAAATTGGTGAAACACTATCATCAATTGGAACTTCTGTGCCTTGTTTAGAAATCAACAGAATGGGTTCGGTCAGCTTAATGATTTGACTTTGTTCTATCGCTTTTAATATTACACGTTGGAGAGAATGACGGTTTTCCTCGTGGATAATATTAAAAATATCGGTGATATCTTTTCCAATTGCTTCGTTTGATGACCAACCTGTAAGTTGTTCGGCAACCGGATTCATAAAGTTAATTTTGCCCATTTTATCGGTTGCAATTACACCATCGGCAATGCTCTCAAGAATGGTAGATAACCATTGAGACTGATCGCGCAATTGTTGTTCTATGTCATGTTTATAAAGCGCAATTTCAATGGTTGTTTTTAAATCTCGTTCATCAAAAGGTTTAACCAGATATCCATAGGGTTCGGTGAGTTTAGCGCGAGCGAGGGTATTTTCATCGGCGTGAGCGGTAATATAAATTACGGGAATATTATAATTATTTTTAATAATTTCTGCGGCTTCTATGCCATCCATTTCCCCGGCTAACCGAATATCCATTAACACCAAATTGGGTTTAATTTCAGCAACTTTTTGAATGGCTAATTCTCCTTTATCTGTAATTTCGGGTATCCGATAACCCAGATCTTCTAATGTAGCTTGCAGATCGCGAGCAACCAATCTTTCATCTTCGACGACTAAAATAATGACTTGTTTATTCATAGCGATTTGTTCTAGCATGATTTCAAGTTTTTTTCAAAAAAAATATTAATCTCTTTTAATTTTACCTAATTCTATCTTAAACTCGGTGCCATTGTCTTGATTAATTGTTAACTTTCCTTGCAGTTGTTCGGTTAAATCTTGAACCAATTGCAGTCCCAATGTTTTCACGTTCTCTAAATTACAATCGGAGGGTAAACCTTGACCATTATCTCCAATGATGAAGGTGAAATTTTGTTTATGATCCAATGTGGCTCGAATCCAGATTATTCCGGGTTTATTGGGTTCAAAAGCATATTTAATCGAATTTGAAATTAATTCACAAATGATTAATCCGCAAGGGGTTAAGGTATCAAAATCTAAAAAAATATTTTGATCGATCTCAGTTTCGAGTGAAATCTGAGAAGTATTCACCGTATAAGTTCTCAGGAGCGTTTTCGTTAAATCTTTAATATATTCATCGAGTTTAATCCGACGAAAATCATCGGACTGATAGAGTTTTTCATGGATTAACGCCATTGATTTCACTCGATTTTGACTTTCTTGAAATTTGGCTTTAACGACGGGATCTTGAACAAAACGGGATTGCAACCTCAACAAACTACAGATGACTTGTAAGTTATTTTTAACCCGATGATGAATTTCTTTGAGTAGGGTTTGTTGGTGCTTGAGTTTTTCTGCTTGTTTGCGTTCGCTAATATCGCGCCCGACGGATTGATATTCTATAATTTCACCTGCATCATTAAAAATTGCTCGGTTAATCCACTGCATCCAACGCACTTCGTCTCTAACAATAACCCGATGCTCGACCATTCCCACCGGATTTTCTAAACTCAATGACCGAACACATTGAGCGACTTTTTCTTGATCTTCGGGGAAAATTTGAGGTTGATAGGAACGATCAATTATTTCTTCTAAACTCTTTTGAAAATATCGACAGTAGGCTTTATTCACAAAGGTTATAGAACCATCCGCTTGAAAGCGAGCAATCAGTTCGGTTTGATCTTCAATAATCGCCCGATAACGTTCCTCACTTTGTCGTAATGCGGCTTCTATTTTGTGACGTTCTGTGATTTCCTGTTGTAAGAGTTGGTTGGCGGCTTCGAGTTGAGTTGGGCTTTTGAGAGCCAAAGCTTGAGGAACAATAGGAACCAATTCGACCGCCGTGTAAAAAGAAACAACTGCGGTAAAAAATTTAATCCAACCCGATACCCAATAGTTGGGATGCCAAAGCGTCCAAACACTAATTAAATGGGTTGTTCCGCAGGAAACAATAAAGGCTCCGAACAGCATAAAAATCCCCGGATAGGGTAAATCAACCCGTTTCCGAACAAAGTAGAATAAAGTCAGAGGAATCGAATAGTAAGAGAGTGCTGTCAAAGCATCAGAAGCCAGATGTAGGGTAACGAGGTTCGGTTTCCACAAATAGCAATGTCCGTGAGGGATAAAGGCAACGAGGGCAACTGCTGACAGATCTGAGGACATCACTGTTCTCCTGTTTTAGTTTTCCGAGGGGGAATCAAGATTTTTCTATTGTAATGAAATTCAGAAGTCAGGAGACAGGAGGACCGAGACAGGAGTCAGGAGACAAGAGGACCGAGGACCGAGTCAGGAGAAAGTTTTTTGATCACTAATTATCCGGACATGATATGACTGTCAACCTGTTTACTATTTCTATAAAACAAAAAATGGGATAGGTTCAAGTCAAATTTACCTTGAATGTCCTATCCCTAAATTGTTATAAATGTGAAAATTAATTAATACAGTGGAACAGAAGAATCAACTTCCTTACTCCAAGCTGTAATTCCACCTTTTACATTAATTCCTTCAATTCCTGCTTGTTTGAGAATGCCTAACGCTTTTGACGATCGCCCACCCATTTTACAATGAGCAATTAAACGATGACCATTAAGCAATTCTTTCACTTTCTCAACACCCACACCCCGCTCGATATCAGGTAATGGTATTAATACCGCACCCGGTATTTTGGCGATTTCATATTCATTGGGGTTACGGACATCGACCAATACAAAATCATTCGCCCCACTATCAAGCAGTTGCTTCAATTCCTGAACAGTCATCTCAGGAATTTCCATTTGTTTTTTCGCCTCCTCCGCTTTGGCTTGGGGAATACCGCAAAACTGTTCGTAGTCGATCAGCTTTTCGATCACAGGCCGAACCGGGTTGGGTCGCAGTTTCAACTCTCGGAAGGTCATATCCAGAGAATTGTAGAGCAACAACCGACCGCTCAAAGTCTGACCTCTACCCAAAATAATTTTAACCGTTTCTGTTGCCTGAATCACACCAATTAATCCCGGCAAAATTCCCAAAACGCCGCCTTCGGCACAGGACGGGACCATTCCAGGGGGTGGGGGTTCGGGATAAAGATCGCGGTAGTTCGGGCCACCTTCGTAGTTAAACACGGTCGCCTGACCTTCAAACCGGAAAATCGAACCGTAGACGTTGGGTTTATTCAACAACACGCAGGCGTCATTGACCAGATAACGGGTCGGAAAGTTGTCCGTCCCATCAACAATTACATCGTAGGGTTCGAGGAGTTTGAGGGCATTTTCCGAACTCAGACGGGTGTTGTAGAGGTCAACTTGACAAAGGGGATTAATTTCGAGAATCCGATTTTTTGCGGACTCAATTTTCGGTTTTCCGACCCAAGAGGTGCCGTGAATGACCTGACGCTGGAGGTTAGAACTATCGACGATATCAAAATCGACTATACCAATGCGTCCGATACCGGCGGCCGCCAGATACAATAACAGAGGCGAACCGAGTCCACCCGTGCCAATACACAGCACGCTGGCCGCTTTGAGGCGTTTCTGCCCTTCTAAGCCGACTTCGGGTAAAATTAGGTGACGCGAATACCGTTCGTATTCTTCTGTGTTAAGTTGGATTTGATCCAAATTCGGATTAAGCATGATAATTCCAAGAAGGAAAATAGCCTTCGGTTGTTAGGATATCTTGCATCCCAACATTTTAGGGTGAGCCAAAGATTAATATCATAAACCAATTGAGGACGAATTGAGCGAGGTGCTTATCATTTCTTCAGGTTGAAATTGGTGATTCTCATCTAAGCACCAATTTTGAATATCGCTGGCTTTTCCCTGTTTAACTGATACAATGATATAGGAATATTGCGACCAAGCACAAACGCGATCAAATTCTGAAGGAATCGCCTCATGATCGGGATGGGAATGATAAATCCCAATAATGTTAAGATCTCTTGAACGTCCGTATTTTTGCGCGGCAATCAGAACTTCCGGAGCAATGGTGTAGCGTCGTTCCGCGCTGGTTACGGGTTGCTCTGCGGTTTCGATCTCCTCAAAGGCTTCTGCTGAGTCATCGTTCCAAGCGTTTTCTGTGGGGATCAGTTCCACGACGATTTTATCAGAATTCTCTGCCATTCGCCCCAAGATTAAACCGCAACACTCCTGGGGATAGCAGTTTTCAGCATGGGTACTGATTTGTTGAAGCTGTTGGTCAGAAATCGTTAACGTAGACAAGGGATTGTAAACAAAGAATTAACAGGTTAATCGGTATTTTTTTAGATTAGCTTAACACATCCGATGCCGATCGCAAAAGCGGTGGCTTGCCTGATGTCGCCGAACATCGGACGCCCCACAGAAAATCGAGATTAAAAGCGATCGCCAATTCTCTTTGATCGGAAGATTTCATTAAAAAATTGTAAAAAAACATAAATTTTTAGAAGATTTTAAAAATCTTTAAATGAATGCAAATTCCGGCACTTCGTATTCAATGATACTGAAACCGGAAAGGATTTTTATAAATGATTAGAGTTATCGAAAAAATATAGAAATTCAGGTCATCGATATCAACTCAAATGTTTATGACTCAGACTCTAACCTTCAGTGAAACAACCACTCATTGGTTGCTGGCAAATGGTTACACTCCCGATCATCTCAATCGCAAGGGTGACAATGGGGATACTGCATTGATGAAAGCCACTCGACAGAAAGAATTAACAGTGGTAAAAGAACTGATCGATCGCGGTGCGGATCTGAATTTGACCAATGATGATGGCAACAATGCCTTATGGTATGCTTGTTTTGGAAATGATTATATTTTGCTCGATTTATTAATTAATTCTGAAGTTAATATTAACAATCAAAATGATAATGGCGCAACGGTATTGATGTATGCCGCTTCAGCCGGAAAAGAAGAAATGGTGCAGCTTCTCTTGAGTTATGGTGCCGATACAGAACTCAAAAATTTGGATGATTTTAAAGCGATTGATTTTGCCAGTACCATCGAAGTTTTGAGGATTCTTAAGAATGTTAAAAGCTGAGATTCCGGGAAAACGTTATCACCAGCAAACCAAGCATTCCTATTTGTCGGTATCACTCGATCCGAATTATGTTGATGCGTCTACTCAACCCAGTTGTTATAAATCTTATCCCCAATTCTATCCCCGATTTCCTTTAAACTCGGATAGAAAGGTTGAGAACCTGATTCGCCTCAGCAGTCAAATTACCTTTGAAAAAACCTATGGAAAGAGTTGCTATCAGCTTCGAGTCAATCCCTCAGCCGGCGCGTTATATCCGACAGAACTTTATGTCCAAATTCGCGGAGTTCAAGGCTTAATTGATGGGATTTATCATGTTGAAGTTGCCCGAAATTCTTTAACGCTAATCTATCAACTAATTGATGATGGAGTCGAAGATTATATTCTCCCGAATTATTGGGTAAAAGGGTTAATTATTCTCGTCAGTTGTGTCTATTTTCGTTCAAGCTGGAAGTACAAAGACCGAAGTTTGCGCTATTGTTTTTTAGATGCGGGTCATCATTTGGGTGCCGTTGAAGCCGCAGCCTATTTAGAAAACCAAGATCTACAGCTTTATTTTGATTTTGATAAACGTTCGTTGAATCAAGATTTCGGGTTTGAAAATCAAGAATTTATTACAGCAGCAGCAATTATTGGAGAACTAAAAGAAAAACCCACTCGACGACTGCGATCGCCAATTCCGTTTGTTTGCGGAACCGATTATTTTGAAGCCAATTCTATTGTAGAAGCCGGATATAAAGAAACCCTTTCGCCTTACAGTTTCCATCAAACTTGGAAAAAACCCGAGTTTTATTATGAACCCAAAAAGTTTTTAGAAGTCGTTTTTAAGCGACGATCCGCCCGCAAATTCCAGCAGCAATCTATCACTTACGAAGACTGGATGAGGATTTTAAATGTTCTCGAACAGCCCATCCCATCCGTTAGTTTTGAGGCGATAGAAATCTATGCTGTGGTGCATCGCGTCTTGAACTTAACTCCGGGTATTTATCGGGGAACTCAACTGATTAAAGCCGGAGATTTTAGGGAAAAGACGGGTTATTTGTGCATCAACCAAGCACTGGGTCGAGAGAGTGCAGTAACATTGTTTTTTGTCTCGGATTATCAGAACTATCAAACCGCTATTCAATGGGCGGGTTTGATCGGACAAAGACTGTATTTAGTGAGTCACTATCTCAATCTCGGTTGTAGTGGAATTGGTGCTTATTACGATGATGAAACGCAAGCCTTTCTAGAAACGGATAAAGATGTGCTTTATGCGTTGGTTATTGGTCAATAAATAAATGAGGAGGATTTACCATGACTGCACAACGTCAAGAACTTTATTACAATCTCATCGATGAATTAATGAAATGTCCGAACGGTCAAGAACCGGAAGTTTTATCGAACCATGAGGATTTATTAGATCAAGATTTCATCAAAACTGTAATGCAAGTTGCCACCATGATGGCCCATGAAAATAATCAAGATGCTGCCAAATTTTTAATTCATATCGCTCGCGAATTATCTAAAGCTTTGGGTCTATATCCCGAATTGAACAAGCCTGCTACTACAACCAGTGAAAGCTAGTTAAAGAGGAGAAAAATGGTTACTCAGTTAGACGCCAAAAAACTCGCTATCAATTTTTTGGGAGAGGACTTAGAACTTCTCGATGAAGAACGAGAATGGTTAAGTATTGTCGATTCCCGTTTAATCGATGAAGGTTGGTATATTATAGAAGTTGGAGTCGAAGGATTGCCCGATAAATGGGTAATTCAAGTCTATGAAAATGGAGAATGCGACCCCTGCTATACCTTTATATCGCCGATTTTGCCTTCAGAAATTACAACGGATTTAGAAGACATTCCCGAAGGAATTGCGATGGCAATTGAATCTGAACGAGCGGGTCAAATTGTTGAAACCGTGCGATAGATCAATTGACTTTTTAGCTTCTAAACTTTGATCAGTCAGTCTCGAAGTCTTGAGTCTGGCTGATTATTTTGTTTGGGTTGTAGACTCAAGCTGTAACTGTCTTGATCGCCGAAAGTCCCCAAAAAACAACCTCAGGAACTAACATTATTTTAGCACAAATTGACGGAAATTTTGCGTCTAAATAGGTGATTAAAATATTAGCATCTCCTCCGGTTAACACAATTTGACTCTCGGGAAAATCTTGACACCAAACTTCAATAAAATCTCGAATTCCTGCTAACAACGTGTAAATAATACCACTGTGAATGGCTCCCGGTGTTTCTATCGCCCAACGTTGGGGAAGATGTTGGGGAAAATTCGCCCGAGGTAACGCCGCAGTTTTTTCCGCCAAAGCCGAAAATTGTAATCCCAAACCCGGTAAAATTGCACCCCCAACCAAACACCGATCGCGATCGCATCCGGTGAATGTTAACGCCGTACCCGCATCAATAACTAACACGGGAAAACCGAGTTTTGTTCCCGCTCCCAATACAGCTAAAGCCCGATCAATTCCTAAAGTTGAATAGAGATTTTTTAGCGGTAATTGTTCTAAGGTAATCACCTCAACGTTGGGGTATTGTTGCCAAATTTTTGTTTGTTCGGGAACCACAGAAGCCAATCTTATCGGGACTGAATTTAAAAAAATATCTCGATTTTCCTCAAAAGCAGAATGTTCTGTATCCCAAGTTTTTAGCAGTTTTGAACCCTCAAATTCTGCCCAGTGTAGCCGGGAATTGCCAATCATTAGCCCGAACCACACCCGATTATTATCGTTAAAACTATTCGGCGAATTGTTGGATAAATTCATAGTTTACCGCTTCTGAAATCAAACAGCATTTACCCTAAAATTTTGGTCATTCGTTTTATTTAAAATCACCTTTAACAGTTCTTTAGCTAAATGATAAACAACAGGTACAGAGACAGCATTACCAAACTGTTGTTTAGCCGTATTTTCATCTTCCGCCATCAGAAACCAATCCGGAAATCCTTGTAGTCTAGCATAATCTTGAGCGGATAAAGGTTTGAATTTTCGTTGGCGGTAAATTTCTCGGATAAACGTTTTTTTGTATTCACGGGGTTCTTGACAGGCGATAGATTTTTGAGCAATAAAGTCTTTAGTTCCCGTCGCCGTTAAAGTAGCAATAACATCGGAATGGGGTAAATAAACTTTAGAAACTCCATTGATTCCCGTTGATATTTTAGAGTTAACAAAATCATAACCTTTTTTATCAATAAATCTGAGAATTTTTTTGCTAACTAACTTTTCGATTTCTTGAAAGTTTAAATTGGGAATAAGTTCGGCTAAAACGTCTAAACTGAGGGGATTACCATCTTTTGAACCATATTTTTTCTTGCGACGATTTTTGAGGATAACTTGACAAATCAACTTTTCCCGTTCGCTGGTTTTAATCAAATCCCAAGAGTGTATGGTTGTGTGACCATCTCGAATATCTGCAAAGGTAAAAAAGTCATTTAATTCATCATTTTTTTGAAATCGACCTCTAGAAGCGGGGATTTTTCCATTAAATAAAATCTCGGGCGGAAATTTTTTCTTTTGAATTTCCTGGGGTTGAATTCCTTCTACAAACTGATAAAGTTTCGGTTTTGTACCGATGGGTTGGGGAAATTGAAAGGGTTTATTTCGTTCTAATTCTTCCTGAATTCCCACAATAAAAACTCGATCTCTATCTTGAGATAAACCGAAATCATAAGAGTTGAGGATCTGGGCTTTCACCGTATATCCCGCATTTTGAAAACTCTTTAAAATAAATTCAAAACTTTTTTGATTGCGGGGTTCGGTTAATCCTTTCACATTTTCAAATATAAATCCTTTGGGTTTATTTTCTATAACAATACGAATAACATCAAACCAAAGTTTACCTCTAGGATCATCAAATCCTTTAATTTTACCCGCAATTGACCAGGGTTGACAGGGAACACCCCCAACAATTAAATCGATTTCAAAAGGAAGCAAACTCAAACTTTGAACATCACCCAAGTTGAGTTCATCTTGATTCAAATAACTAATAAAATTTTTCTGATAAACCTTGAGACAACCCCCATCAATTTCCGAGTAACCCAAACACTTCCCCCCCAAGTCTTCGAGGGGAATTCTAAAGCCACCAATTCCCGAAAATAAATCAATGAAAGTAAACTTTTTTTGAATGGAAAGATATCTCAGAGGAATAAATAATTCCGCTTCTCGACCCAAGTAAAATTTCCCCAATTTTAACGACTCTCCATGATAAACTTAAACTTTATAACCTTAAACTTTATAACTCTTGTTCATCGCCTCTATCGGGAGAACACCAAGAAGCCAATAACTCTATTTTAGCCAACTGCATCAACTGTTCGATCTGATCGGAATTACATTCATATTGATCGATCAGTAATTGTTCAGCTTGCTGTTTAGCATCCTCAATAGACGTACCAAACACAATCACTTCTTCATCACTGTATCCAGTAACACTATCAACGGGGATGACACAGCTATAAAGGGGTTGCTCGTTTCTGGGTTGTTGTACCATTAGCAATATTTCCTAAATAAATCGTCGATCATTTCCTCGTTATATTACACTATCGCTATACTGCAATTATCAGACTAAAGTAACAAATTTATTTGTCAGATATGTTCACTCCTAAAATTCAATCCCTAAAGTCTCTCATTCGTCAAGGTTTTAGTCAAGTTTCTTTACGAACACTTCTGACGGTTCCGTTTTTATTACAAATGTTAGGAATTGTGGGACTCACCGGGTATCTTTCCTGGCAAAATGGAGAAAAAGCAGTTAATAAACTGGTGAATCAGTTACAAAATGAAGTCAGCGATCGCATTGAACAAAAGCTGTATTCTTTTCTAGAAACCCCCAAACTGGTGACGGAAATCAATCAAAAAGCGATTGAATCTGGAGAGTTAAACTTACAAAATCGGTCAGAATTACAGCGTCGTCTTTGGCAAGAAATCCAGATATTTGATCGAATTAACTTTATTCAGTTTGGAACCGCACAAGGTAACTATATCGGAATTTCTAACAATCAAAAACTTTTTTTAACCCTAGAAATTAAAGACCAAACAACCAACGATTTTCTTTATACTTACCAATTAGATAATCAAGGAAAGATAGAAAAACGGTTAAAATCATCGACAATTCCCTACGATCCGAGAGTTCGTCCTTGGTATGAAGCCGCAATTGAAGCCAATCAACCCATCTGGGCGGATTTATACAATTGGTTTGATGAGCAAGGTTTAAGTTTAACATTTGTACGTCCAATTCGGAACAATCAAAATCAAATTATTGGCGTTACAGGTGCAGATATCAGCTTTCAAGAGTTTAATGAATTTTTACGTCAACAAAAAATCGGTCAATCGGGACAAATCTTTATTATTGATCGCCAGGGTTATTTAATTGCTTCTTCGACTTTAGAAACCGTTTTTACTCTTGAAAAGAATCAACCCCAAAAAATAAAAGCGGTGAATAGTGGTGACTCCTTAATTACCAATTCGGTGAAACATTTAGTTAAAAATTTTGAAGATCTCACCAAAATTAAAGATTCTCAACAGCTTCAGTTTATCAATGAAGGAAAAGAAGAATTTATACAAGTTGTTCCCTTTAAAGATGAGTTTGGTTTGGATTGGTTAATTGTTGTTGCGGTTCCAGAAGCGGATTTTATGGAAGAAATTTATGCCAATACTCGCACAACAATTTTACTGTGTTTGGGTGCTTTATTGTTCGCTATTATTATCGGAATTTTTACCAGTCGTCAACTGACTCGCCCGATTATTCGACTCAGTAAAGCCGCCAAAGCCTTACCGGGTGGAAACTGGAATCAAACCCTAGAAAAGAATCCGGTTAAAGAATTTAATATTTTGGCGATCGCGTTTCACCAGATGAGTCAAGAACTTCAGCAATCTTATCAGCAACTTGAAGAATATTCTCAGAGTTTAGAACAAAAAGTTACCGAACGCACTCAAGAATGTCAACAGTCGGAACAAAAATTTTCAACCGCTTTTCGGAATACACCCAACCCGATTATTATCACCCGGATGAGCGATAGAAGTTATTTTGATGTCAATGAAAGTTTCTGTCGGTTAACCGGCTATACTCACGAAGAAATCTTAGGAAAAACCTCATTAAATCTTAATCTGTGGGTGACTCCACAAGATTATGAGCAATTTTATAAAACCTTTGAAGCCGAGGGAAAAATTCGCAACTATGAACTGAATTATCGCACCAAATCGGGCGAGATCAGAACCGTATTATTATCAGCAGATTTGATTGAAATTAACGGCGAACAATATCTTCTTTCTACCAGCAATGATATCACCGATCGCAAACAATTTGAAGCCCAACTCCAAACCCAAAATATCGAGTTAGAAACGGCTCGAAAAAATGCCGACGCAGCCAACCAAGCCAAAAGTATATTTTTAGCAAATATGAGTCACGAACTCAGAACACCTTTGAATGCGATTTTAGGCTTTAGTCAACTGATGTCAAAAAATCCGATTTATGCGAGTGCGTCTAAAGAATTAGAAATTATTAACCGCAGCGGCGAACATCTTCTCAGTTTAATTAATGATATTCTTGATTTATCTAAAATCGAAGCGGGAAAAATTGTGCTTGAAGAAAAGCCGTTTGACTTATATTTTCTCCTCGATAGCTTAGAAGAAATGCTGAAGATGCGAACCCATTCCAAAGGAATTAAATTAACCTTTGAACGTTCTCAGGTTCCCCAATACATTCAAACCGATGAGAAGAAATTGCGACAAGTTTTAATTAACATCATTGGCAATGCAATCAAATTTACTGAAGAAGGAAACATTACGTTAAGAATTGATTCTAACGCCGATAGTTCTAAGGATTTAACACCCAACACACCCGTACAACTTTTGTTTGAAGTCGAAGATACCGGAGCCGGAATTTCACCGGAAGAAATAGAACAATTATTTGATGCTTTTGTGCAAACGTCCGCCGGACAAAAATCTCAACAAGGGACGGGTTTAGGCTTATCCATTAGCCGAAAATTTATTCAGTTAATGGGGGGCGATATTTCAGTCGAAAGTCAGTTAGGAAAAGGAAGTGTTTTTAAATTTAATATTCAAGCACAAACCGTAAAAGCCGATCAAGTGATTCATCGAAAACCTCAAAATCAAGTGATTGGTCTGGCACCAAATCAACCCGAATATCGAATTCTAGTGGTTGATGAAATTGCCGAAAATCGTTTATTAGTCAGTCAACTTTTACAACCTTTAGGATTTGCTGTTTTTGAAGCCGAAAATGGTTTAGAAGCTATTACCCAATGGCAAAAATATTCACCCCATTTAATCTGGATGGATATCCGAATGCCGGTGATGGATGGTTATCAAGCCACCCAACACATTAAAGCCACACCCGCAGGAAAAAACACAATTATTATTGCTTTAACAGCGAGCGCTTTATCTCTGGATAAAGAGGCAATATTTGCAGCCGGATGTGATGATATTCTTAATAAACCCTTTCAACCGACAGAACTTTTAGAAAAAATTGCCACACATTTAGGGGTTCGCTACATTTACGAAACGCCTAATAATGGCACTCAGTCATCTATTTCTGGGGTTAAACTCACACCCGACAGCTTAAATATTATGCCTTTAGAATGGCTCGAACAATTCCATCAAGCCGCCATTCGGGGTGATGATGCTTGGATGAACGATCTCCTCACTCAAATTCCCGAATCTCATGCCGAACTCGCCGCAACTTTAAGCACAATAATTGAAGAATTTCGCTTTGATAAAATTACGGCGATCACCGAACAATTAGTTTAAATTATCAATCTAGAATTTAAACTAAAAATCCAGTTCTTTTAACATCCAAAGTCCGGCAAAAGATTCCGAATTTGGATCGGATTGTACCGCGAGAAAGTGAACATTTTTCGCTTGACGTTTGGCTTGTTCAAACTGTTCGGCTTCGGCTTGAGTTGACGCATCAGTTAAACTCGCTAAAACCCAACTGTCATTTTCTCCCGTTTCCAACACCAAACTCGGACGATCGCTTTTATTAACTCGCAAAAAAGCTAATTCTAAACCCGACATCCAAGCCGCCAACGGCGTCGCCCGTGAAGAAAACACAATTAAACCCGGAATTTGCGTATCTTCACTTAAACCCACCATCGGCAAACCAAAAGCTTCACCAAACCCAATATCCCATTCCGGCATATCATTAAAAGCGCTCGCTTCTAAACTGACAAAAGCCCATTTATCTCCCTGCAAAGCATCCGGTAAACGTTGCGGTGGAGACACCATAAACTGCACCGAAGGATTACTTGTTTCTTGATAGTTGGGTAAGCTTGGATAGTATTTTTCCTGGCGTTCTTCCAACCACTGAAACAGCGCATAAGTCCGACGACTCGCCGCAGCAGGAATCGCCAAATCTTTGCAAGCTTTAGTAATCATATTCGCCATCGGACGGCGAAAAAAACGAATCCTTTGTGGAGGTTCGGGGGCTTCTTTTATTGCTTCTTGAATGGCACCTTGTAACCAAACTGAATTCACGTCGGTACTCGGACAAAATTGAGTATATCGAAATAATGAATCGGCGCGATCGCTAATTCCTAAAGGAGTCTGGCAAATTAAAACTTCCCAAACCTTTTTACCTTCTTCATCGCGCAGTGGACGACTATAAAAGTCCAGTTCCCAAATCGTTCCCATTTTGGCTTTGCTTGCTTGCGATCAGACTACCTGAGTCATTATATCGGTCTTCGTTACCCTGCGGGTTTAAGGAAGTTCTCTGGGAATTTACAACGGTTGGGGAATGGGTGCGGGGACGGGTTGGGGGATGGGTGCGGGGACGGGTTGGGGGATGGGTGCCGGCACGGGTTGGGGTGCAGGTGCGGGTGTCGGAATCGGTTGGGGTGGAGATCCCGGAACCGGTTGGGGTTTTGGGGTTTGAATGGTTTGAATTCTGTTGTGAATTAAATTAATCATTGCACTTAAAATGTAGATGGGGTTATTAACGAAAATAAACGGGTTATTTGGAAGCCAAAAAATTACTCCCGTCTTCTGGTTTATCCTCAAAAACTTGCTCTAACAACCAACTGGGATAAGCATGGGAATGATCCAGATTAAAACCCGTTTTTTGTGGATAGCTGTCTGTAAATTGGCTGACAACTTTTTCAAAATGAGTTTTTCGGTGCGTCTCGGTTTCTTCCATTTCAAATCCTAAACTCCACCAAAATTGATACTCATCAAATTTGAGTTGAGTCAGTTCACATTCCACACCTTGATGATGACGTTGAGTGCGTTTTTTTCCAATGGGAATTACAGGTTTATCGCCCGTTCCTAACGCTTGAATTAAATGGGCAGGAATCGATTCTTGATAACTCCATTTTAACCAACGTTCGATTCGACCTTGCCAAGCTTTGCCAAATGAATTAATTCCCAGTTCAGTCTGACGCCATTTTAACTCTAGCTTTCCTTGACGTAATTTTAAATTAAGGCATTCACACCCTGGCGTATAAAAATAGTAATCTTCGCGCTCCTCTGGGGGGCTGGATAGTTCACCGGGACAAGCCTGTGTAAACCATTGTTCAATAGATTTGGGAATTTTACCCGACTCAAACCAACGAACCTCCAGCGTTAGAAGCGTTTCCATTCTTTCAATCTCCGTCTAACAATTCAATGAATTAGTACACAAAAACAGTACCATCTTCTTGAATCCGAATAGTTTTTTCACTACCCGTTAAATTCCCTTCTTCTTGCAGGGTAAACTCGACTTCTCCATTGTCTGCCATCATATCTTGAATGTCGATTAATCCAGCATCTTCCCGTAGAACTGTAATCGTTACAGGTAAAGGCAGATTCAACAATTCTGTTCCGCTTCCTTCGTACAGCAATCGATCATCTGTATGTCCGATTACTTGATAAGTAACCCAAGCATTGGTATCATTATTTAAAGTCACATCAACCGTACTACCATCAACATTAATGTTTCCCATTGTTCTCATTTGAGCGGCAGGCATTGGCGGTTGAATTACACCCACTCGATCGCCACGTTGATAACGGTTAGAATTGCGATCATAGCGATTATAATCTCGGTTATAACGATTAGAATCCCGGTTATAACGATTAGAATCGGAATCCCCATAGCGCTCATTTTCGTAAAGTCCGCTACCGGAATCCATCTCCATGTTTGCCTCGGTTTCTAGTTCTTCTTCGGCTCCCATTTCTCGAGTATATTCATTGTCCGGACATCCGGGCGGAACTCTAACCAAGCTGTTCAAAGGTTCTTGATAAAAGTCATCAAAGCAATAATCGAGATCGGTTTCAGGTTGAGCAGAGGCGACCTTCGGAACAAAAGGTAATCCTAACAGCAAAGTACCGCAAATTGCACCCAATAATTTGGTATTTTTAAGATTTTGTAATTGTTGGCGAATCATAAATCCTCCTGATCTTCCGTTTTGCCAAAGAAAGCGTGTTTTCAATTCTTTTGAATTGAATCTGTTTAAACGCTATACTTATAATATAGAAATATTCGCTGGGTAATTTCATCTCCTGTAAGAGAGAACTCCTTCATCCGAAGCTGATGTTTATCAAACGGAAGTCGTAATTCTCTCGGAGGAAATAACTCTCTGTCGGTAGATTTGAAAAATTGAGATCAAATTGAGGTGTGATTGATATGAGTAAAAATAATGGTGACGGACGGAAAATTATTACGGATAACCGTAAAGCCCGCTATCTCTATGAATTGTTAGAAACCTACCAAGCCGGAATTGAACTTCAAGGAACAGAAGTTAAATCGATTCGGGCGGGACGGGTAAATATGCAGGATGGTTATGCGTTAGTTCGCAATGGGGAAGCGTGGCTGATCAATGTTCATATTTCACCCTACGAAACCAGCGCCTATTTTAACCACGAACCTCGCCGGACACGCAAATTATTGTTACATCGCAAAGAAATTAACAAGCTGATCGGTTTAGTTGAACAAAAAGGCTTAACATTAGTCCCGACTAAAATGTACTTTAAAAACGGATTAGTTAAAGTCGAGATTGCCGTCGGACGAGGTAAGAAACTCCACGATAAACGGGAAACCATGAAACAACGAGACGATCAACGCCAAATGCAACGAGCCATGAAACAATATTAAAACTTTGCCCTAGAGACGTTCCCGGTAACGTCTCTACAAGCCGAGATAGATTTCAGATTTTTTTAATCGTTTTTTGAGCAGGTTTTATGATAAAAAATAAGACGAGATAGAAATCTGCACGTCTTCGGAGAAACACAAATAATGAACCCAGAAAACGCTACAAATACAATGCGAGTCGAACGGGATAGCATGGGAGAAATCGAAGTTCCTGCCAGTCGTTACTGGGGAGCGCAAACCCAGCGATCGCTCCGTTATTTTTCCATCGGAAATGATTATATTCCTGTTGAAGTGATTAATGCCTTTTGCATCCTCAAAAAAGCCGCAGCATTAACCAACAAAGACTTAGGTAAACTTCCCGAAGACAAAGCCAAACTGATCGTACAAGCGGCCGAAGAAATTATCGCCGGAAAATTAGACGGGAACTTTCCCCTGCGGGTTTGGATGACCGGAAGCGGCACCCAATGCAATATGAATGTTAACGAAGTGATTGCCAACCGAGCGATTGAAATTGCCGGGGGAAAAATGGGCAGCAAAACCCCAATTCACCCCAACGATCATGTCAATATGTCGCAATCTTCTAATGATACCTTTCCCACAGCAATGCACATCGCCGCCGCCATTGCCATTCATCAACAGCTAATTCCAAAAGTGCAAAAAATGCGGGAAGCCCTGCAAGCCAAATCCGAAGAATTTGCCGATATTGTTAAAATTGGTCGTACCCATTTACAAGATGCCGTTCCCCTCACTTTAGGACAAGAATTTTCTGGTTATGTCGCCCAACTCGATGCAAACCTAAAGCGAATTGAGAAGATTTTACCCGATTTATACGAATTAGCCATTGGCGGCACCGCAGTCGGAACGGGATTAAATGCCGGGAAAGGGTTTGCCGAAAAAGTCGCTCAACACATTAGTGAAATCACCAATTTACCCTTTGTTTCTGCCCCGAATAAATTTGCAGCAATGGCCGCCCATGATGCGGTTGTGATGGCGAGTGGAGCGTTAAAAACCCTGGCTTGTTCTTTAATGAAAATTGCCAATGACATTCGTTTTTTAGGGAGTGGTCCTCGCTGTGGTTTGGGAGAATTAATCTTACCGGAAAATGAACCCGGTTCCTCAATTATGCCCGGAAAAGTTAACCCTACCCAATGCGAAGCCATGACGATGGTTGCCGCTCAAGTGATTGGCTACGATACGGCGATTGGAGTGGCGGGGTCTCAAGGACATTTTGAGTTAAATGTCTTTAAACCGATGATGATTTTTAATCTGATTCAATCCATTAATATTCTAGCAGATAGTTGCAATAATTTTACCGATTTTCTGCTGGTCGATTTGCAAGCGAATACCGAAAAAATAAATCAATATCTCGAACAGTCGTTGATGTTAGTCACCGCCTTAAACCCCAAAATTGGCTACGATAAAGCCGCACAAGTTGCTCATATCGCCCATGAAAAAAATCTAACCTTAAAACAAGCTTGTTTAGAACTCGGTTACATTTCAGCCGAAGAATTCGATCAAATTGTCGATCCTCGGAAGATGGCTTATCCCGATGTTTAGTCCTTTTTAATCAAGGCTATAATCCGGTAAAACCAACGTTTTAGCCTTGCCCAAATCTTTTCAATATTGAGTATCAAGACAGCCGCTAAAATCAAAGCGGCTCCTTGAATGAGTTGTTTTTGAGTTTCCGAGAGTTCAACCTGTTTAAACCAAGTATCAAAGATGAAATCTAATTTTCCCCCGACAATGGCAATCACACCCCCCACAAACCACAAAGTTAATAAACCAATCAGTAGAAAGAGCATTTCAGAAAAAGCCTCTTCCTTTCTCCCCGTTAAAATTTTAACTAACCAAGGAATTGTTAACAGAAAAAACACAACCCAAAACAAAAGAATAACTGAATTAGACATAAATCATTATCAAAACGTTAATTTATAATAGCGTCAATTGGCTTACTGAGTCTGAACTCAAAATCTTGAAAACACTTGACAAGCTCTCAGCATTGGTAGCACAGCAACTCTTTTCTACAGTGTAAGTTCATATCAGAACAGCGAGCCAAACGACTCGCCGCAAGATAACAAGAATTAGGGGAAATTGAGATAATGTTTAACTCGCTTATTGTTCGGTAGAATCAGGTTTTTGCAAAGAGATATTTTGCGGTTTTGCCTTTTGTTTAACCGGATAAGATTTGAATTTTTCCAAGGCTACAGTTGCCGATCGCACAACAGCATAATTAGAATCCCGCAAAGCACGTTGTAAAAAGGGAATCACCTTTTCGGATTTAATCTCTCCTAACGCTTTTACAGCATCTTGACGAACTTGAGGATTAGAATCTTGACTCAGTTTGGCTAAGGTGGGAATCGCTTGTTGAATCTCAGTTCTTAGACCATTTGTAGAGGCAATTTTACCCAATGCAATCGCTAACTGTTCCCGAACTCGATCATTTTGGTGTTGAGCATAACCCAACAGTTGCGGTATCGTTGAAAGTAAACCCGAATCTCCCCAATGATTAATCGTTTGAATGATATAAGCATCAATCGCTTCATTCCTCGGTAAATATGAAGTTTTTTCCGGATCAGACATCACCACAGAAGGCGGATTTTCAACAGTAGAATTCTCCGGGGAATTCTCCTGCATCGAACGCACTAATTCATCCGTTCCCTGACGAATACTGACTCGATATCCTTGTTCTAAACCTGTAATTGCATTTTGAATTTGACTTTCTTGAGCCGCTTCTAAATTTTGGCGCAATTGTTGGATTTCAGTGTGATGTTGTTGTTCTAAAAAACCCATGCGACTTTGAATTTCCGCTTGAGTCGTTTTGCTCTCTTGATTGAGTTGTTGGAGTTTAGTTTCATACAAGTTCATCGCTTCACCCATACCCCGAACTTGAGCCTTACTCACTTCTAAGTGTTGGTTCATTTGTCTGAGTTGGGCTTCATAAGCCTTGAGATCTTGATTCATTTGTTGAACTTGCTGTTCGCTATCCACCAACTGTTGGTTAACTTCTCCCAGTTGCGTTTCATAGATCTTCAAAGATTCATTCATCTCGTCGAGTTCCACATCTCGAACTTGAATTTCTTCGCTAAGTTGACGTCGTTCAGTCGTTAATCTGTCTCGCCAAGATTCCTTCACCTCTTCGAGTTTTTGCTGATAGTAACGTTCGGCTTCTTCGCTTTGTTTTCTCAGTTCAGCTTCATATTCCAGTCGCAAAGATTCTACAGTCTCTTTGATGCGATTTTGATGTTGTCTCTCTAGCTGTTCAACTTGTTGGCGAATTTTTGTTTCATAGGCTATTTTTTGCCTTTTTAACCGTTTATCCCACCACCAAAAACCAACCCCGAAGCCGGCAAAAGCCGCAGCGATTAACATAATAGCTAGGTTGAGAATTTCCATATTTGCCTCCCTGTTGACAATAAGTCATTATAATAATAATCTGGCGTTAGTTTTGCATCAATTTATTCAATTAAACCCGTGAAGGCATGGACACAGTTCCATTGAAACCCCGGACTCTTGGGCAATTTCCCGTCTTTTCCTTTTCTTCTACCTGGGGATTGACAAGGTAGAATCACTGTAATAGAATCTAGCTCAAGATACCATTCTATTGGGTTTGGTCAACTCAAGCAGAGTGAAGCTGTCTGAACAGGCAGAATAAAGGAGACCCCAAAAAATGACAGATTCAAATGAGGGTGCGTCCCTACAGGCTTCGCAGCAGCAAGCATCGCTCGATCTTGCGCTTTTAGTTAGTTTGCTCGAAAAAGCGATCGCCGTCAATTCCCAGACGTCAAAACTTTCTGACAATCCTCAACAACGGCCTCTATTTTACTACGATCAAGACAAAAAACGATTGAGAATCTGCACGTCGGGCGTATTGTTGCGGCTATTCTCCCTGGAAGAATTTAGGAAGAAAGACAGTAATTTTGTCTTTGTTAAAGATTTTGATCCCCCTGCATATGGCTTTTTGAGTCGCATTGGAGGTCAACTCAGCGAAGGAAACGAACAGCGACTTCCCAACGCGGTTGATGGACTGCGAGAGAGCATTTTAGAAGCTTTAAAAAACGCACTTCCCTCCAATGTGAAGTTAGAAAATTTTCTCATTGATAATGTCAAAGGGGAGTTGGAAAAACTGGCGAAGCGGGTTGGTGGATTTTTTCCCTCCCAAATGAGTCAGGCGAATTTAATCCCCTTAGCTTTTGACGATCGCAGCCAAGCCAAAAGCGATCGCGGTGTTGAAGTTGCGAAAATTATTTCCGCAGTAGAACGGATTGATAGCAGTAATTATTTTAAGCGAATGTGCGACGCGATCGCCGATGAACTCGAAACAAATCGAGGTGCAGATGAAGATGAAATCGATGAAGCGATCGCCAGTTTAGAAGCCGAACATAACCGAGTTGAAAGTCAAATTCAACGCTTTCTCGAATTTCTAGATAATGAGGCTTTATCGCGGGTTCGTTTAAATATTACCATGAGAATTATGGAGGCGATCGCGAACAAAGCCAAAGACAGTCAAGACCAGAATAAACAAATTTTAGCAGAATATATTCAACGAATCAAGCACTTTGTTGAAATTGTCAAAAACCAAGGATTAACACTCAATCTCACCGTCAATTATGGCTCGATAGCGGAAATCAATTTTCTCGATTATATTAACAGTGCTAGATTCTTCTCTTGTCTGGCTGTTTGGCCCGAATGGAAAACCCAAATTTTTGAAAATAGACAAGCAAACTCAGACTCGACAGATAGTAATATTACTCGCGAAATTAGCTATCGTTTTCGGATAAATGGGAACAATCCAGAGCGAGGAAAATCAGCCTTTATCGCCCGTTTAGAAAAAATCCAAGAAGATTTATTACAACCAGAGAACCTCTCACCCTATCGGCCCAGAAATTGCTTCGCGGAACTCTTTTTTCTGTCCGTTGTTGTTCCGAGTAATGACCGTAAATTAACTCAAAAACAAATAGAAGCCGGACTGCAAGCACTGGTCGATAAAATTGAAGATCTCCCCCGAGAACAAATCGATGATTTTATTCAAGAACTGATTGGTCGTGAAAGTACAATGGATAAAATTGCAACGGCTTTAATCAGCATTCTCAAAAGCAAAGGGGAGCAAATTATCTCAGAGGTTTACCGTCAAACCGCCACGCAATTTATTTGTCTGAAAAAGGGAATTGTAGATTGGAATAGACTGGAAGGAGCAGAACCCGGAATCCCAGATTTCTTAGTCAGGTCAAGCTCACCAGAGCAGGATAAAATCGCTTGGTTACAACAAATCGAAATCGCCGAAAATCCGTCATCGATTCCCAATCTTCTGTTTTCAATTAAAGTAGAGACTCAATTATTAGAACGAAATTTAGTGACCATCAAAGATAAGGAAACATCTGTAAAAATTCAACGGTGTTTACCGGAAAAGTTATTACAGGTGATTTTTGTTCCCTATGAATGGGAAGCCGAGGAACCAGACAAAAAAGAGCAGAGTAAACCGGAAACAGCGAAGCAAAATCAACCCAAAAAATACAAACCTTGTCCGTTTGCTCTTAAAGCCAGTGACGCCTGGGCTTTACCCAAAGCCATTCAAATAGAATATGAAACTCGAACGTTACAAAAAAGAGATTCAAGAAACACAAACGAACAAGGAAAACAACTACATTCAGCCGCAGTAACCGCCTTTGCAGTTTTGGTTTATACTTGTTTGTGGTGTATCGTTAAACAACTCAAAGACACCGAAAACTTATCCTTTACCACGTCTATTTTACGGCTACAACAAACCCAAGAAAATGATGATAAAAGCGGCGAACAATATATCTATGCTGCGGCTCAAGCCCTGGAGTCCTTGTTGGCTCAAGATAATCCCACACGAATGCAGGGGCTAGTCTTACAAAACCTGAAAAAAGACAATGCAACCTATGTAAAAAAAGGAGTATTCACCGCCTTATTCAGTGCATTTCCCATCGCTATTTCTACCCCGCAAAAACCCGCAGTCTCCAAACTGGGTTTAATTTCCTATAAAAGCCGTCCCTGCGATGAAAGTGCAAAAAATTCGCAAAAAAATGATATAATTTTAAGTCAAAGCTACATCGCCACCGCTATCGAAAAACCCTTCGATGGCTACGAACTAAAAGCCGAACGAACGCAATCTGATATTGTTTCTACAGAAGAAGAACTCCGCGAACAGCGACTCATTAAAGAAGAAGTCGCCTATTTGGAAAAACAAGGCTGTAAACATATTATTTTATTAGGTCACAGTTACCGGAGTCGTCGGATTAACAAAACAGCCGATTATAACACCCCTTTAGCGGATAAAAACTTCCTGCAAACACTTTACCAAGATTTCCCCGATTTAACGATTTATACCCTGCTGCGAGATGTGTTTCCCGGAACAAGAATGCGACAACGTTTGAAGTATGGGGAAGCCGCTTTTGAAATTTTACGAGCCAGCGATCACACCTATTTTTCTGAGCAGATTAATGAAATGGGATTGCGAGATATTATTCCGGTTTATAGCTTTGCAACGCTCTTCGCGATAGAAACCCGAGACCAACAAAGACCACAATCGGGATTTTGTGTTTATTTTCTGCTCTCCGATTCTCGCCTTAGTAATATTAATTGGACGGAAAAATCGCGTCAACATTTAATCGACCCCGAACAAAATTCAAGCGTTCATCCTTGCTTGTTAACTGTACTGCGAGGACTGCATTTTATTGAAGCAGAACGGGGTGTACAATACAAACAATTTATTCCCGTTCTTGACCCTTTTAGCTGGATTTCTCCGAATACCGTTGAAGCCGCAGGAGAAGCCAAAATTTTACACTCTCGTCGCCAAGGAAAAGTATTATTAAGTTATCCAGCGATACTCACTCGAATGGCTCAGGTACTTCGTCGGAGGAAAAAACCATGAATAGTAATTTAGAATTAGAACAAGCTTCAATTTGGGGGCGAGTTTTTGAAATCGCCGTTCAACGGGGTGTCCTCGCTCATTTACTGCATAGTTATTCTTTAAACGAAGAACATCCCCAACTCGAACCTTGGCGAAAAGTTAGTATTAACAAACTCAGTAAACACCTCATTCAAGCTTTAAAAGATAGGACAACCTTACCTGTTCAAGATATTTATATTGAAGAATGGATTCAAGAATATTTGCGTCATCTATTGGTTTTAGGATACGGTTTAGGCTGGAGTACCTTACGGGAATGTCTGAATCATTATCAACCCTCTCGCTCGATGAAATTAGAGGCGTTTTGGTGTCCTTTAACCTTACCCGGAGAAACGGATAACAGAGAGTTGGAACCCCAGAAAACGGCTGAGGAATTTCATCAAGCCTTTAACCTTTTGGATTTTATTGATCCGTCTTTAGTGACTCAGGGACAGCCAGGAAGAGCAGACTTTTTACTCTGGCTATCTCCAACGGAAGAACAGCTAAAAAAACGTAAACCCCCGGAAGATTTTATTCTCTGTTTTGAGTTTTCTTTTAACGCTCCTTTAGAATTAAAAGACTTTCGTTTAGAAACGGCTCATTGTCAAGAAATTAACCGTTATGCTCGTTATCTGGATGCTCGGGGAAGTTTTTCGCGGATCTGTGCAGAAGTTCAAGGGGATCAACTGCAACTGAGTTCTCAATTTAAAAAGCATCTTGTTGTGTTTAGCAGTAAAGATAAACCCCTTTATAAATTATGTCAAGCGTCTTCCTATACCTATCAATTAGTTGATTTGCTGAAAAAGAAAAAACGGTTACAAAACTCTTGTCTGACGAGAGCAATGGCGATTACATCAAACGGGGTTGAAAGTTTATCGGCTCATTTTAATTCTGAGAATAATCCCCAAGTGAAGTTAATGAAATCTTTGGGAGAAGCTTATGAACATCTAATCAAGCATAAAGATCCAGAAAATTTTAACGCTGAAATTAAAGTCGTTTTTAATACACTTTTAAACTCTTTACCGCCTGCTTTAAAAAAGCAAGCAAAAAGATATTTTAAGCAAACTGACAGCTTTGATAAACATTTAAGCATGGATTTTAGTGAGACAGTTGAAGACTTCTTTAAACCCATGCAAACCTTTGACAGACAAGATATTTTAGAAGCGATTGAAGAAACAGAAAAGCTCCAAGCTTACTTTGAAACTTCTCCTCGTTCTGCGATTGAACCCTATTTAACTCAACCCAGTTTAACGCTTAGAGATGCTCATAAATCGGCGATCAAAGCAGGTTTAGATTCTGCAATATCGGGGCGATTAAATGTTATCGCTTTGGAAGGAAATCCGGGGATTGGGAAAACGGCTTCGGTTGTCTCTTTTCTGAAAGAACAAAGGGACGGATTTTTATTTTTATATGCGAGTCCTCGCGTAGTGATCAACCAAAATGTTACCCAAGATTTAGCCCAAGAACGGGGAGAAAAGACGGGAATATTAACAGTCACAACTAACTCTTTACTTATTAGTTCTGCTCCAACCTACTACGAGGAAAAAATACCCCCTCAAGAACAAAAACCGAAAAAGATTGATGGTCTTGTTGTTGTCAATGGGGTTGATCATTTACAACATCCAGTCAAAAGTAGTATCCTTTTTATTAATCCCCAACAAGAAGAAGAGATTAATAACGATATCGCCAGCATTCAACGCTATAAAAAATCAATTAATGAACGGGATGAGCTAGTGAATACGAAAATAAATCCTGGAGTTTTACGAACTCTAGCAACTGGAACTCGTCATTTATTAGAAAAAAATCCCCAAGTTCAACAGGTTGTTTTAACTGTAGCGACACAAGGTTATCGAAATTTAAGTCAAGGGACGACAATTGAAGCGTTAAGCAACTTATTTCGCAACCGTGTTAATACTCAACCCGGAATTAATGAACGCCTAGAATTTGCCAAACGGGTTCCGACAATTATTGTAATGATAGATGAAGTGGCGGGGGATGGAGCCGGAGCATTATTTGTTGATGAAATCGCAAAATGGTTACAAGAACAGTTTATTCTACCTTTTAAAAAATCGCCGTTTCGCGTTATTTTAATTGTTGCCGATGCGTCTTTAAGTAATGAGATTGTTCTCACGAATTTTCTGGAAGCCGGTAAGCGTGTTCCCGACAAAGTTTTGATTAGTCCGAGCCGGGGTGATGAGGCGTTTCGGGTAACAGAAACTGAATTAAAAATTGGGGGAAATAAACACTCTGCCCTACATATTATGACCAACAGTTATCCGGCGACAAAATTAACGATTGATTATAGTATTCGTCTGTCGTTAATTACCCCCGAATTAACCTCCGATGGCAAGCCGCAAAGTATTAAATCAGCCATTCGCCAACAAAGTGAATCCCTTCTTTTAAATAATGCTTGGCAAGAAATCAACAGAGGGTTAAAAAATAACGCCCAACAAATTATATTTTTTGCTCAAGATAAGGCTTTTTTACGCAAACTGAGAGAAATGTTAACCGAGGGAGATCAACGGTTATTTTCAAAAGATGATGTTCAAGTGATAGACCAAAGTGTTTTACCCCGTGAACGCCTGCGGTTAGTGACCGAACCCCAACGGGATAACGTGAAGGTCTTTTTAATGACATCTTCCGGGGCGAGGGGGGTTTCTTTTCCGAAAGCTGATTGGATTATTGCCTCTTTTCCCCGTTTTAGTGTAGAAGCTTCGCTGATGGAAATTGCCCAGTTAATTTATCGGGGGCGGGGACAATATACCCATCCAGAAACGAGTGAAAAATGCTCCGGTGAAAATATTCCCCGGCGGCTCGTTTTACTGATTAATGACTTTTTTATTCCCAGTGAAACCGTCGATAAAGAGCGTCAATGGTTGCGTCAATCCAGCGATTTATTAACGTTATTATTAATGCTCCGTTCGACCATTTTGACTCGAATCAAAGGGGATGCGGGGCTGCGAAAACAACGGTTGGCTTTTGTTCCCGTTGGTCGCATTGGCGATGAGCAGTTAATTCAGTTAATTTCTGATGATATTCAACAGTTTTTGCAAGAAGCTAATGTTTTTGTTAACGATAGTAGTTATCCTTCTGAATTCAAGGGACTGGTGAAAAAGGGTCAACAGTTCGTAGAAGACTTGTTTAAAGATTTTAGATTATCAGGACGAACGACTAAAAAAGATCGGGTTTCCTACGCCAATTATCCGACGCTTGAAGCCTTAGTTAAAACCGTTTCTCGTCCCTCAAGTCGCCTGTTACCGAAAGTCAATGATACAACCCTTCAGATTCCCGATTATCTCACTTGTTTGGGGGCGTTTTGGTGGGAAGATTGGGGCGATCGCCAAAATCAACAAAAATACAGTTTCTCTGAGTCTCAAGCCAAAATTCGTCAAGCGAGAAAGCGATTAATGGGCATCTTAAATCAAATAGGAGAGTCTCAAAAAATCCCGATTAAACTGCGTAGACCCGCTTGCGATCTCTATAAAATTTTACTGCGTGAAAATAACGCAGAATGGCGAGAATATTCTATAATAGAAGAGATTAAATCCAACGATGTGATGATTGCCTTACCCCTGGATTATCCCCAATTTTGGAAACCCCCTTTCAATAGCGATGGGGTTGAAAGAAAACAGGAATTAGAAGATCCAGAAACCTGGCGAAATGCTTTGGGACGCACATTAACTCCTCAAGGGTCAGTCATACCTATAATTGCCAAATACCAGGATTTTCCTTGGGCTGCGGTGGCTAGTCGGCATTCGATTTCTTCGTTAGAATTAGCGTTTAATAACCGCTATTTTATGGCGTCTTCGGAGTTGAATTTACTCAACACCATTTTATTAGAAGACCCGGAAGAAAGCTGATTCATTGATTGCAATAAATCTTAATTCTTATGTCATTTATGCCAAACTCATCAGAATTATCAACTCAGCGAGTTCGCCTTTTGATTTCGGGACGAGTCCAGGGGGTTGGCTTTCGCTACTCCACCCGCGAAGCGGCGATACAACGCAACGTTAAGGGTTGGGTGAGGAATTTGTCAGATGGTCGCGTCGAAGCGGTGTTAGAAGGCTCACAAACCGATGTAGAATCAATGATTGAATGGTGTCATCAGGGGCCGCCCGGGGCTTCGGTTCAAGAGGTGAGTGTCAGTCAGGAGTCTCCCGAAGGTCTACAAAATTTTGACATATCTCGTTAGGAAAGAGGGAACACCGGATCGGGGACGGGGGACAGCTCTTGTGGCAAGAGGCAAGAGGCAAGAGGGGAAAGGGGCAATAGGCAATTCTGAACTTCTGACATCACGACTTCTGACCTCACGACTTCCCACCTCCCCACCGATAACCCATCCGTTACCCATCCCCGACTCCTGACTCCTGTCTCCTGTCTCCTGTCTCCTATTTCTTAAAGATGGGTTTCCACGAATTCTTTTAAGCGTTTCATACCCGTTTCTATTGTTGCTAAATCGGTCGCGTAAGATAACCGAATATGATCGTCATTTCCAAAGGCAATTCCGGGAACTGCGGCGATTTGTTTGTCTTCTAATAAAGCATTACAAAAATCCACCGAATTAATCCCCAATTTGCCAATATTCACATACATATAAAACGCCCCATCCGGTTTAATACAACTAATTCCCGGAATATGACTCAGCATTTCATACATCACCTCTCGACGTTTTGCAAATGCCAACCGCATTTCTTCCACGCATTCTTGAGAATTCTCTAACGCTGCAATTGCCCCATATTGAGCAAACGTACAAACATTTGAAGTGCTGTGACCTTGAATCCGAGTTAAACTTTTAATGGCTTGAGTTTCCCCCGCCAAATAGCCCAACCTCCAGCCCGTCATCGCGTAGGCTTTGGCAAAACCGCTACTAATAAAAGTATATTTATAACTCTCGGGATGAGCGGCCGCAATGCTCAAATGTTTGGCATCATCATAAATAATTTTACAATAAATTTCGTCGGCCACAACATAAATTCCCGCCTCGACAACCACTTCGGCTAACGCTCGAATTTCGTCGGGAGAATACACCATTCCCGTCGGATTTGAAGGAGAATTGAGAACAAACAATTTCGTCTTAGAAGTGATCGACTGACGCAAAAGTTCGGGAGTAATTTTATATCCCGTATCCCCGTAAGTCGGAACAATCACGGGATTTCCTTCGGCTAGTTTCACCATTTCGGGATAACTCACCCAATAGGGCGCAGGAATAATCACCTCATCTCCGGTTTCTATCATTGCCATCATCAAATTGTACAGCGATTGTTTGCCGCCATTGGTGACAATAATATTCTCCGCCTGATAAGATATACCCGTCTGTTCGCTGAGGGATTTGGCGATTAACTGTCTCAGCTTCAGTTCCCCGGCCGCAGGGCCATAACGGGTTTTTCCTTCGTCCAGCGCTTGTTTAGCCGCAGCGACAATGTGTTTGGGCGTGTCGAAGTCAGGTTCTCCCACACTAAAATTAAGCACATCAATTCCCTCAGCCTTCATTGCTTTGGCTTTGGCTGAGATTGCTAACGTCAGGGACGGTGTAACCTGCTCGACTCGTGCTGCCAGCTTCATCCTTTGTGAACCTTGATTTGAGCTTTTGCTTTTAGAGTTTAAATTTTAAGCGGGGTTGAATCAAGTTGCAACCTGATTATCAAATATCGTTGACATTTTTTTACTACGAAATAACAGTTTTGTCAAGTTTTTTAAGTTTAAATTTTCTGAAAGTCTACTCAGACCCGATCAAATTCGTGATTTTTACCCGATTTCAAGCCTTGAGAACATCCGAAACTCCAGATTTTCTTGACTTAGAAGAAATTCGAGGGCTTGGGCGATCGTGGGGGGGCAAATTTCCCCAAAAGATCGGTAAACTTTTAGGTGGCAATTCTCCAATAAGCCCTCTAAACTTTTCAAGCCTTCTTCAAATTTCCTGCAAAAAAAATCCGAAAAAAACTCTGGGTTGTTATTGCCTTTCTCCATCAAAAACCTTTAAAAAAGTTAACCCGCTTGAAATTCAACAACCCGTCGGAGCAATAAAGGCAAGATATCATCTATAATAGAGCAACAAACACAGCATTTTGTTTGTTTTTTCACTGTAGCTTCAGAGTTACTAAATGTTGCACTCCTATTTTGATACCGAGACCGATAACCAAAAATCCTTCGAGTTACCAGGCGCTCGTCCGCACTACAACCCCGACCGTCCCGGACAAGTTGAACACATCTTTCTCGACTTAGTGTTAGATATTGCGAACATTCGCTTTCACGGGAATTGTACCATTAGTTTAAAACCCGTGCAAAGTGGAATTGAAACACTGAGGCTGGATGCGGTTAACTTAGAAATTGAGGCGGTAAAAATTGATGGAGTCGATCAATCCTTCGACTACGATGGTGAACAACTCCAGGTTTATCTCAGCCCTGCGACGGAAGCTGACAAATTAATCAAGCTGGCGATCGCCTACCAAGTTGACCAACCTCAGCGAGGACTCTATTTTATCAGTCCGAACCCTTTTTACCCCGATAAACCCACACAAGTTTGGACGCAGGGGGAAGACGAAGACTCGCGTTTTTGGTTTCCTTGTTTCGACTATCCCGGACAACTGGCGACATCAGAAATTCGGGTACAAGTTCCCCAACCTTTTATCGCTATTTCCAACGGCGAACTTTTGAGTCGTGAAACTCAAGGCGACAACATCACTTATCATTGGTTACAAAAACAAGTTCATCCCACCTATTTAATGACCTTAGCCGTGGGAGAATTTGCCGAAATCGAAGACCAATGGAATAACATTCCCGTTGTTTATTACGTCGAAAAAAATCGGGAAGCCGACGCTCGCCGCAGCATGGGAAAAACCCCCCAAATGATTGAATTTTTCTCTCAAGCTTTTGGGTACGCTTATCCCTATCCAAAATATGCTCAAGTTTGTGTGGATGATTTCATCTTTGGCGGGATGGAAAACACCTCAACAACCTTGTTAACCGACCGCTGTTTACTCGATGAAAAAGCAGCCATTGATAACCGCAATACCGAAAGTTTAGTCGCTCACGAACTCGCTCATCAATGGTTTGGTGATTTAGTCGTAATCGAACATTGGTCCCATGCTTGGATCAAAGAAGGAATGGCGACCTATTCAGAAGTATTGTGGACTGAAAAAGAATACGGAAAAGAAGAAGCCGCCTATTATCGACTAACACAAAAACGCAACTATTTATCAGAAGATCGTTCTCGATATCGTCGCCCAATTGTCACCCATATTTATCGAGAAGCGATTGAACTCTACGACCGTCATCTGTACGAAAAAGCCGCCTGTGTTTATCACATGATTCGCACAGAATTAGGCGAGGAACTGTTTACAAAAGCGATTCATACTTTTGTACAAAATAACGCCCACAAAACCGTAGAAACCGTTGATTTATTGCGGGCGATTCAACAATCAACCGGGCGGAATTTGCTGTTTTTATTTGATCAATATGTATATCGGGGTGGTCATCCAGATTATAAGGTTTCTTATAGTTGGGATGGCGAAAATAAACTGGCTAAAATTACCGTTAAACAAAAACAAGCCAAAAACAGCGAAAAAGCCAGCGAAAATAACTTGTTTGACTTAAAAATTCCCATCGCCTTCGCCTACTTATCCCAATCTTCAGAGCAACCCAAACCGCAGTTTCAAACCTTTACCGTTCGCATTTACGAAGCCGAACAAAGCTTCTATTTCCCCCTAACAGAAAAACCCAAATTCATCAGTTTTGACGCGGGAAATAATACCCTCAAAACCGTCAGTTTAGAATATCCCGTCGCCGAACTAAAAGCCCAATTACAACACGATCCCGATCCCCTTTCTCGGATTTTGGCGGCGGAATCTTTGGCGAGAAAAGGCGGATTAGAAGTCGTTAAAGCCCTCTCCAAAGCCCTCAAAGACGAACCCTTTTGGGGGGTACGGGTTGAAGTCGCCAAGCAATTAAATAAAATTAAACTCGATCAAGCCTTTGCGGGGTTAATTGTTGGCTTAGAAGACTCTCAACCTAAAGTGCGTCGGGCGGTTGTTAACAGTTTAGCTAAAATCAAAACACCCGACAGTTATCAAGCGGTAAAATCCATTGTTGAAAACGGAGATGCGAGTTACTACGTTGAAGCTTCAGCCATTACCGCTATCGGGGAAATGGTATCAGGAAATCCCGATGAAGCGCTCACCGAAGAAAACGGAATCAAACTGTTAGAATCGGTATTGGAAGAAAAAATCGGTTGGAATGAAGTATTACGTTCGGCGGCGATTTCCGGTTTAAGTCGCATGAAAACTTCAGAACCCGCCCTCAATTTAATCTTAAACTATACCGCTCCGACGGTTCCTCAAGCGTTGCGTTTGGCTGCAATTCGAGCCTTAGGAACGATTTCATCCGGTCAAAACAACATCAATCTTGAACGCATTTTACAGCGCTTGGAAGAAATCTCAAAAGAAGATTTTTTCCTCACTCAAGTTTCTGTTGTTGTCGCCTTAGAACAGATGGAAACGCCGAAAGCCATTGCTGTTTTAAATGATTTAGCCGACCAAACTCTTGACGGACGAGTCCGACGAAAAGCGGAAGAAGCCGTTCAAAAGGTACAGAAAAATATCGGTTCTGACAAAGCGCTAAAACAACTGCGGGAAGAACTCGATAAGGTGAAAAGAGATAACCAAGAATTGAGGAGTCGTTTAGAAAGTTTAGAAGCCAAAACTCAGGCGAATTCTAAAGCAAAATCTAACGGCAAAAATTAGCAAAGCGGGGCGGGTTTATTAATGTTATTTCTGAGAAAGATAGCTTGAGTCGGAACCCGCCCCTACAGTTAACAATTCTTTCAGGGTTGGGCGGGTTTATTAATGTTATTTCTGAGCAACATAGCTTCAGTCGGAACCCGCCCCTACAGTTAACAATTCTTTCGGGGTTGGGCGGGTTTATTAATGTTATTTCTGAGCAACATAGCTTCAGTCGGAACCCGCCCCTACACTGATAATTGATAACTGAAAAAACTGGTGACAGGTGTTGCAGCGCGGTCTTGGGGGTTTCCCCCATGAGCGACTGCTGAACCCGTAAGGGTGACTGGTGACTGGTGACTGTTAAATGCTTTGCCATTCTAAAATAACAGCAGGGGGAACTTTAAGCGATCGCTCTTTTTCTAAAGGTAATTTTAATTCAATTAAACGATTGCTTGACAATTCAGATAAAATCGGCTTAAAATCATACTGACCCACGTTAGGAGCCGGAGATTTTTCAGCAAAGACATCATCCGCTTGTAAAATCCGGTCAGCATCCTTAATTTTTAAGGGTTGAACATGAGTAAATTCAACTTCACCGGGAAACCCAACCAAACGTAAATTAATCTCAGCCAATTCGCCGGATTTTACCCGTTTAAACAGGATAACTTGCCAGGAATTTCCCGTATTATCCCGCAAAGTATGGCGAGATTGATAAAGAACTTGTTCTGGGGTTTCTTGTTGTTTTCTGATTTCGGCTTGGGCGGGTCGAGAGTAACTCAAGTTGAGCGTTAAGAACAGAATCAAGATTAAAAATACCGATAAAATTCGTTGTCGTTTTCCTCGCATTTGGATTCACCTCCGCAGGGTTTAATTATTAGTTTGTAATGCCGCTTTTAAATCAGCAATAAATACGGAATACATCCCCCGTAAATCTCCGACTTGGAAATCAAAAGCTAAATCTTGAGGATATTTGCTTTGAACAAACTCAGGACGAGAATTTTTAGACCCATGACAAGCCAGACAACTCGCTTCAACGGAAATTCGGCGATAATAGCGGGTTCCTTCGCTTCCGTTGAGAGTTTCGCGATCCCAAAATCCGATCAATTCTGGATCTTGTTCAAATTTCGCCAGTGCGATCCGATCGCGCAAATTGTGGGGTGCATGAGCCGGATTTCGGTATTTTTTGGCAATTTGTTGGACTTGCCAACCCTTTTCTTGACTAAGCTGTTTGGCTCGCATTCCGACGGGTTTACAGACTTGTTTAAAGGTTTCTCCTGTCGGTTCTTCCGTCCCACCTTCGAGGGTGGAAGCCAAACCGGATCTCATCTGGTCGAGAAGTTCGATTTCTTGAACGGCTTGGGCCAATTCACCGGGGTTCGTTTCCGCCCACGCCTGGGTCGCATGGCTTACCAATAACGCAACGATGGCTACAAGTCCGATAAACAAACGATAACAGGTCTTTTTGATCACGATCGCCATTTCTGTAAGGGTTTTTAATTACTATATAGTAATATAGTAATTAAAGCAACCTTGCTCAAAAAAATATCAACTCCCAAAGAACTAGAGATGATCACCAGTAACACAACAAAGATCCCTCAACCCGAAGCCGTAGAAGCCGCCATCCTCAAACAATGGCTTGACCAACAAGCGGTAACATTAGTAGACGTGCGCGAACCGGTCGAATATGCAACCGAACATATTGCGGGGTCAATTTTAGTCCCGTTATCGAAATTTAACCCCAGTCAAGTTCCCAACACAGGAAAAAAGGTGGTCGTCTATTGTCAAAAAGGTTCTCGTTCCGCGAGAGCGGCGCAACAGTTATTTACAAGCGGTTGGGAGGTGGAAAATTTAGCCAGTTTGCAGGGGGGACTCGAAGCTTGGAAAGCCGGGGGTTATGAAACAAAAATTAACAAAAAAGCGCCCCTGAGCCTCATGCGTCAGGTGCAAATTGTGGCGGGTTCGTTGGTATTGACCGGAACTTTACTCGGTGCGTTTGTTTCGCCTTGGTTTTTAGTTGTGAGTGGTTTTGTGGGTGCGGGGTTAACCTTTGCAGGAATTACCAATACTTGTGCTTTGGCGTTTTTATTGTCAAAATTACCATTAAATCAACAGGTGAAATCTTAATCCGATTAACCGAGGCGATCGCGCGAGCGTCAACTCGAATGCAGGGTTTTGAGTTGTTGAATTTCTTTGACTTGCTGTTGAATGCGATGACTTAAGCGATCGCAAACCAGTTCACACAGTTCAAAAATTAAGGGGTCATTGATTTCGTAGTAAACACTGACCCCAACGGGTTGACGCGACAAAATCCCCGCTTGCGTGAGAATTTTGAGATGTTTGGAGAGGTTGGCTTGTCCTAAACCTGTGGCTTCGGAAATCTCACTGACATTCATCGCTCCGGATCTCAAACAGTTTAAGATTTGCAGGCGACTGACTTCAGAAAGGAGTTTAAAGTATTCAGCGACAGGTGTTAATGCGCTCGAAGAAGAAGGATTCTGCACTGGGGAAAACGGGATTTGAACATTTAACTCACTTAATACTATGTTACACCTTTTCGGCAAAGCCGATCTCATGCCGTTTCGCCAAAAAAATAGCTGTACCTCATCTCAGCACAGCTACCCCAACCCAGTCTCTTTTCAAAGTAAATCTCTTTTAATCAGTGTTTATCAGTGATTTGTTATCTAACTGTCTGATTCTTCTGAATCCTCATCGGAGTCTGCTTCTAAGTTATCCGGATCGACGTAATAGCAAACCGCATCATCTAAACAAATTAGCGCCCAACCCGAATCATCAATACTTTTTAACTGGTAAGCTCCTTGCTGTACAAAGAAACCTTTGTGATTACGGGTCTCTGCTTTAACGAAAACTTGACTATCGATACTCATAGCTCTCACAACTCCTTGCTTTGTCAAAAATTACTGTCAACCGTGAATCAAGATTGTTAATGACTGAAGTTTCCAAATCTTATCATTGGTTGACTCATTTTTGGATAAATTTATGTTATTTTATGTTACAAAAACTCAACAATTCTCGATCATCTCTCAACAATCCATTCTCTCTCAAACCTTGTCAAATCAAGAATATAACCTCGATTCATTGCCATCAACATCTCCGTTCAATCATTGTACTCCTCAACCGCACAAAAGGTAAATATACTTACTCACAATGTTTAAGATTCCAGTAACCATTTTTGAACCCGAGCCAAATTTTTCCAGTCGGGTTTTCGAGTTAAGCCATCATCAAAATTTTTCTTGACTTCATCGAGCCATTCCGAGTCGGCCATAATCATTTGTTGCGCCATTTCCACATGAGGACGAACCCCTTTTTTATCGAGATCCAGCATCGCCACCGCTAGATTAATTCTTGCTTGCGGATCGTGGGGATTGAGTTTAACCGCAGACTTCGCCGCTTTATAGGCTGATGAGGGTTGATTCGCCAGTAAATACAACCAAGCCAGACTCGTCCAAGCATTACTATTTTTAGGAGCGCGATCGCAAACCTCCTGAAATACAGGAATCAGAGTTTTAGGATCTTCTCCGGCTTGATAACGTTCAAAACCTTCTTTAAACAGTTCTTCAGGAGTTTTCATAATCAGAATTTCAGCACAATTAGACAACGATAGGCTCGATCGCAAAACTCAAGCTGATCTGATCTTGCCAATTCTCTATCGTTACCTAAGCTGTGCAGTTTAGTGGAGTTGCAAACAAAAGTTTACATATAGAAAAGCCAGGAATCTCGGTGATTCCCGACTTTATCTCATAAACGTTCTTCAATTTGAGCTATCTAACTTGTTATTTGGAACCGTTCATCTGAACTAACGTATCGTTTGCTAAGAAATGATCTAGATGATAAGCACGCTCTTCGGTTTCTAAGAGAATTTTCTCATAGAGATAACGAGTCGCGCGATCGCCGAGACTTTCAGCTTGTCCAGCTTGACGACGTAACAATTGTAAAATGGCTTGTTCAGCAGCCAGATCATGTTCAACCATTTGGCGGGATAGATAATATCCATCCGGTTCCGGTTCAAAGCAGCACATTTCCGCCAACTTGCTAAAGCTGGCTACCGGAATACCCCCTAAACCGTTAAGACGCTCACCCAGTTCGTGAACGTGTTCTTGAACTTCTTCGTAACTTTCTTGGAAAAACTCGTGTAAGGAGTAGAACTCCGCCCCCTCAACCACAAAATGATGTTTCTGATATTGGATGTATAGTGCCTGAAAGCTGGCTAACAAGGCATTCATGCCTTCACAAATGGGCTTGGTGACGGAATGGTCAAATAAAACCGGGTTGTCACCCATTTCGCCCAACTGACGCACCGGACTTTGAATCTCAGTCATGCCTTGATTTCCTCGCATTAAGTACCGTTATTGCTAATGAACTTAGTTTATAGAATTATGAATTCACTTGTCAATCAACCTTAAACCCTCATCCTGCCTGTATTAGAAGGAATTTCGAGCTACCGACTTTTTTCGCCGACCCTATTGAGAAATATTTTTAGTTAAGATATGCTAGAGATTAAAGACTCAATCGGAAAAGCTTTGATAAAGTTCCCGATATCTGGGTCAGGACTAAGTAGAAATTAGTTGCAGTTGGTACAAGTAATGAACTCATCACAGTTACAACCCGAGAACAGCGAAGTCATCGAGGTAAACTGCTGGGCCGACCGGTGGCAAGTTTACAGACGCCTACAAGAGTTAGGAATTCCCTGTTCCTGCGAGGTAGAGCAACCCCTGCGGGTACAGATCACAAACACCAATCAAGCCGTTCAACTCTCCAGCGTCCTCAAACAGTTCACCGCCTCCCGTCAAGATTTACTCGAAAGCCTAGAACGCTGTTGGCAAACCGAATGTGACTAATCATGATCGCAACCGCAAAGATGCTTTCCTCAAAAGATTAGGGCGTTCGGCGAGAACGTCTCTAATCGGGAACTCCAACTATCTCAACCCCAATAACTCACGATTACCCTGAAACCAATGTCCAAAACTGATAAACAAATTACGGAATTCAATTTTGCCGGCCAAGTCACCTATGTATTCTTCGATGGCAGCAAACCCAAATATCTACAATTGATGACCTCCGAAGGGCTGCATCTAATCAAACTGTCCAAAGAATCTCGTTCAGTATGTGAACGTTTGTTAATTCCGGGGCGGCAAGTTCAAGTCAGTGGGATGAAAAAATACGATCCCAAAAGCGGCAAAATCAAAATGAAAGCCGAGGAAATCATCGCCCTGAACGCCGAAGGACAGCCAAGCAGTTCACCTTGTTCTTCCAAGACTGAAGCCAAGAAAAGCTGTTCCGCTAAAGCCCAAATCCTCATTTGTGACAAGTCAGATTGTCGCAAAAAGGGCGGAAACCATTTGTGTTCGGCCTTAGAAACGGTTGTCAAAGAACGGGGACTCGAAGAACAAATCACCATCAAGAAAACAGGCTGTCTCAAACGATGTAAAGCCGGCCCCAACGTGGTGGTCATGCCCGACAAAACCCGCTACAGTCGAGTCAACGCCACCGAGGTTCCCGAATTAATCGCCAAGCATTTCTAAAACATTAAATATAAATAACGCAAAAGACGCCAATTGCAACAGGCAATAGGCAGAAGTTCAGGAGTTTAGAAGTTAGGGATTTGATGTTGGGGATTGGCAGTGGGTTGACTTGCCCACGCACCCCAACCCCACGCACCCACGCACTCTAAACCCCCCTTCTGTCTATTGCCTGTTGCCTATTCCCCATTCCCCATCCCCCCTGTCGCCTGTTCCCTGTAACCTGTTCCCTCTTCACTGGTGACTGGTGACTGGTGACTGGTGACTGAAAAACTGTTCCCTCTTCACTGGTGACTGGTGACTGGTGACTGGTGACTGAAAAACTGTTCCCTCTTCACTGGTGACTGGTGAGGGGAGATGGGGAGATGGGGAGGTGGGGAGATGGGGAGGTGGGGAGATGAGGAGGTGGGGAGATGGGGAGGTGGGGAGATGGGGAGGTAAGAAGTCAGAAGTTACTGAAAACTGACAACTGAAAACACTGGTGACTGGTGACTGGTGAGGCAGTGCGTTGGGCGGGTTCCCCGACAGTCACGCAACGGACGTTCCCGGAGGGTGACTGGTGACTGTAAAACTGCTTACTGTCAACTCTAATAACTGGTGACTGGTGAAGCAGCGCGGTCTTGGGGGTTTCCCCCATGAGCGACTGCTGAACCCGTAAGGGTGACTGGTGAAGCAGCGCGGTCTTGGGGGTTTCCCCCATGAGCGACTGCTGAACCCGGAGGGTGACTGGTGACTGTAAAACTGTTCCCTCTAAAAGAAGCTTGCTTGTAACTCCCACAGATGAGAAGATTTAAAGATGTGGCCTCAAGACAATTCTCACTATTGTTGAGGAAACTCGAAACGCGAGCTAGGGAACAGACAAACTGTTAATTCTAGGCTAAATTGCATTCGAGATCGTGTCCGGGGAGTGAGAACGGGTAGAAGGTCTGCGATCGCGAGTCGGGCATTGAAAAGCCTGTTTTCACCCTCGATACAACCCAAACCCGGATGCCACCGAACAGTCTGTTCACGCGGCCTTCGGCAGGGCTTCGCCTACACACGTCCAGAAAATATATAGAAACGATAACTATGGCTGTTGCAACCCAATCACTCGAAGAACTCTGCATTAACTCCATCCGCTTCTTAGCGATTGATGCGGTACAAAAAGCTAACTCAGGCCACCCCGGATTGCCGATGGGTGCCGCGCCGATGGCGTTTGTGTTGTGGGATCGCTTTATGCGGTTTAACCCCAAAAACCCCAAATGGTTCAACCGCGATCGCTTCGTCTTGTCGGCGGGTCATGGTTGTATGTTGCTGTATTCCCTCCTACACCTGACGGGTTTTGACAGTGTTCCCCTCGATGAAATTAAACAATTTCGTCAGTGGGGTTCTAAGACCCCCGGACACCCTGAAAACCACGTCACCGAGGGTATCGAAGTCACCACAGGGCCTTTAGGACAGGGGATTGCCAATGCGGTGGGACTCGCTTTAGCTGAAGCCCATTTAGCTGCCACCTTCAACAAACCGGACTGTCAGCTTGTCGATCATTACACCTACGTGATCATGGGTGATGGCTGCAACATGGAAGGGATTTCTGGTGAAGCCTGTTCTCTGGCCGGACACTGGGGCTTGGGCAAATTAATCGCCTTCTACGATGACAACCACATTTCAATTGACGGCCACACCGACATCTCCTTTACCGAAGATGTCAGCAAGCGCTTTGAAGCTTATGGCTGGCACGTTCAACACGTTCCCGACGGTAACACCAACCTAGATGCGATCGCCGAAGCCATCCAAAAAGCCAAAGAAGTTACCGATAAACCTTCGCTGATCAAAGTTACCACGATCATCGGTTACGGTTCCCCCAACAAAGCCAACACCCACGACGTTCACGGTGCGGCTTTGGGTAAAGATGAAGTTCAAGCCACCCGCGAACATTTGGGCTGGAACTATCCCGAGTTTGAAATTCCCGAAGACGCCCTCAACCACTTCCGCAAGGCTATTGATAAAGGCGCCCAAGCGGAACAGGAATGGAACAAAATTTGGGAAGAATACAAATCCAAGTATGCCCAAGAAGCGGCTACTTTTGAGCGGATGTTGAGCGGGAAACTGCCGGAAAATTGGGCCGACGCGCTGCCGAAATACACTCCCGAAACCAAAGCAGATGCAACCCGTAACCAGTCCGGTGCAACTTTAAATGCGATCGCTAGCGTTTTACCCGAATTAATTGGCGGTTCGGCAGATCTCGCCCCCTCCAACAAAACGTTACTCAAAGGCTTGGGTGACTTCCAAAAAGGCAGCTACCAAAACCGCAACGTTCGCTTCGGGGTTCGTGAACATGGAATGGGCGCCATTTGTAACGGTATCGCCCTGCACGGTTCCGGGTTGATTCCCTACGGCGCGACTTTCTTGGTGTTTACCGATTATATGCGGAACTCCATCCGTTTATCGGCGTTGGCGGAAGCGGGGGTCATTTGGGTGATGACTCACGACTCCATCGCCCTCGGTGAAGACGGCCCGACTCACCAACCGGTTGAACACGTTGCCTCCCTGCGGGCAATTCCTCAGTTGATTGTGATTCGTCCGGCCGATGGAAATGAGACTTCTGGGGCCTATAAGGTGGCCGTAGAGAAGGCAAAATCTGCCCATCCGGCTCCCACCTTGTTAGCCTTGTCCCGCCAGAATTTGCCCAATTTAGAGGGCAGTTCCATTGATGTGGTTGCCAAGGGTGCTTATATCCTCAGCGACAACAGCGACGGTACGCCCGATATTATCTTGATTGGTACGGGAGGCGAAACTTACCAGTGTGTTGAGGCGGCGGTGAAACTGCGCGAAGAAGGGAAGAAAGTTCGGGTGGTTTCCATGCCCAGTTGGGAGTTGTTTGAAGAACAGGATGCCGCTTACAAGGAATCCGTTTTCCCGAAAGCGGTTAAGAAGCGCTTGGCGGTAGAAGCGGGGATTAGCTTCGGTTGGTGCCGTTATGTAACTGATGAAGGCGCGACTATCAGCGTTGATACTTTTGGGGCTTCTGCTCCCGGTGAAGTGGTTCTGGAGAAGTTCGGCTTCACCGTTGACAATATCGTTGCCAAGGCGAAGGCGTTGTTAGGTTAAACGTTAATTGTAGGGGCGGGTTCTGCCGAGATTTGTTTTTTCTCAGCAGCAACGGTTATAAACCCGCCCTAACTCAACGTAATTGTTTACGTTAGGATGGGGGTGTAACACTGTTGCGCCCCCGTTAATAATTTTGGGAAGGTTTGTCTAATTCGTTCAGGACTGAGGATGCAAGTAATTCGGAAGGGAAACTAATCACCTATTCACTAATCTGAACTAAACTTTTCAAACTTCACGATTATCAGCCCAATTTACTCAAGGTAAATATGTCCAATCCATCAGTTATTACAGAACAAAAAGTTAATTTAGCAGAAGAACAGATTCGGGACAACCAAAAACGGGTTGACTACAATACTCTGGAATATCCCATTGAGGTGCTGGTTGATAAATATTTGAATGGAATTGATGATAATACGAATGAAATCTTTATCCCTGATTACCAAAGAGAAATGGCTTGGGATGATGAGCATCAGTCGAAGTTTATTGAATCTGTTTTTCTGGGTCTTCCGATTCCCTATATTTTCGTTGCTGATGTTTCCCAAGAAGAAGATGAACAAAATGATGCAAGGCTAGAAATTATTGACGGAACTCAGCGAATACGAACTTTAGCTCGCTTTCTAAACAATGATCTCACGCTTTGTAACCTCAACAAGTTAACTGAGTTAAATGGATTTAGATTTGAAGATTTGTTGAATTCTCGTCAGAGGCGATTTAAAAGAAGTACGATTCGACTTATTCAATTAACCCAAGATGCAGATGAAGAAGTCCGCCGAGATTTATTTGAACGGATTAATTCAGGAAGTATTGAACTCAATGAAATGGAGAAACGGAGAGGAAGTCAACCTGGATTGTTTTTAGATTTGGTTGAAGAGTTATCAAAAAATCCAAGATTTCTGGAGTTATGTGCTTTCTCTAAAGCATCTATAGATCGACGTGACCCTCAAGAGTATGTTTTGAGATTTTTTGCTTTTTTGGAAGAATATCAATCTTTTTCGGGAAAGATTCATGATTTTTTAGATAATTACTTAAAACAGAAAAACGAAGAACTTAAAAACTCGTCAGATCCACAACAAGAATTAAATAATCTCAGAAATGAGTTTATGTCGATGCTATCAGTAATAGAACAATATTTTTCCAATGGGTTGAAAACTGGAAAACATAAAAAAAGACCTGTAACTCGCATTAAATTTGAGTCTTTGTGTGTTGGTCTAAGTTTGGCTTTGCGTGAACGACAAGATTTAATTCCGCATTCTACAAATTTCTTAGAGTCTGAAAAATTTAAGAATTATACTGATGGTAATGCCAGTAGCTCTAGGAATAAAGTTATTCAGCGCATTGAGTATGTTCGGGATATGATATTGGGTCAAGCATGAAAAGTAAATTATTGGAAGACTTTAATAAGCAGGCTGTAGAAGTTAGTCAATACTTTATGTTTTTAAAACAACTTGAAAAACAAACCAATATTATAACCAATCATCGTCTTTATGTGGGTGATGCCAATCAAGCTCAAGATAGCAATCAATATCAGGAAATTTACTTCAACACTGAAATTGAAAAAACTCTTAAAGCAAATGGCTTTTTATTATTATATAATCTGGTAGAAGGATCGATGAGGCGATCCATTGAATACATTTTCGACCATTTTGATCATCATAAAATTTCTTTTGACGTTCTAAGAGAAGAAGTCAAGATAATTGTATTAAAAAATCTCAAAAAACGCTCTCCCGAAAAAATTATTAAAATTATTAATCAAATATCTATCGATGTTGTAATTTCAACTTTAGATAGAGATGACATTTTTGCAGGCAATATAGATGCAAAAAAAATCAAAGAAGTGGCAAAAACTTATGGATTTTCTAGCCAAACATCTAATCAAAGAACACGAGATGGAGATGATTTACGCGCCATAAAAGATCATAGGAAAGATTTGACTCATGGATGGAAATCATTTAATGAGATTGGCAGGGATAAAACAGCACAAGAACTTTTTCAAATTAAAAACAGGGTGATAATTTACTTGAAGCAAATCTTGATAAATGTAGAACACTATATAGATAATGAACATTATTTGAACCCTTAATAATATTTTATATAGACTTCAAAAAATTTATTTATCAGCCTATTTAAAACTCTTGAGTTTTTCATAAAAGACTAATATTTGCTTAAACAGGGTAGAGTTTAAACCCAGACATGGAGTGCATTGCTAACATAAGAGTAAAATTAGCGATCGCCTGGATGAATGAACAGCTTAAATTAATTGACGCGAGGTACAATGTTTGAAATGAGAATCGCGGCTATGTTTCTCAAAAATTGTTCCAGCAGTTGTATGAGCGGGGTTTGCAGCGGTCTTGGAGTCCCCCAAGTGGAACAACGGACGTTCCCGGAGGGTGACTGGTCACTGTCCCCTGTAAAAACGGGTTACTGTTCACTGTACACTGTTCACTGTAAAGCGGTGATTGCGACTAATTGGTTCGGTTCTACGAATCTCAAAACCATCAAGAACTCGGTATCCTGAGAGTCAGAGAGGATGCTAAAAATATTGAAAAATAGCATCAAAGGTTCAGTCTTCCAACTTCTATATTAAAAGTTTATATCGGGTAGGCTGGAACTGAGTTAATTTAACGATAAAGTTTTTGTAGTTTTGAGGTGAAAGGCGGAAAATGACCGTGAACCAGCTTCTACCAACTATTAGTGAAATTTTAGCGCGAGAAGGGCTAGAGACTTCTCTAGATTTCTATCAAAATACACCCACAGCTTCCGCCTCTAATCCTTACACGGTTTACTATGCCAGTAAACAACGACTCAAGGCCGAACGGGAGTGGTGCGGTGCGATCAAAGCCGTCAATCAACTGCTCAGAGATTTAATTATACAGCAGGGGCGGCGGCGATCGCTAGCTTATTGTTCTGAAGTTAGAAAAAAAGACTTGACTTCCGCGACTGGACGAGAGACACTCACCGAGGATAGACCCCCACCCGAGATGATGACCTCTCCAGGGAATAACTTTTCTGCTTGTGAGGGATTAGTGCTTTCTGGCCCCGCTCCCATTTTAATGCATCCGGCCTTAGCATTGAATTTTGCGACTCAAGTTTTTGTTCCGCAGATACCGGGTTGGGAAGGGTTTTCCGTACCGACTCGCCAAACCTTACCTTTGCTTCCGGTGTCTGAGGGTTGTACGGCTTCGGTTCCCCCAACCTTTGCATTTCCATTATTACGCGAAGACCCCCAAAACAAGGAACCGTTTTGTATTGTATTAACCTCTCGGTTTAGTTTGGTCATGGTTTTGGGAGAGGATATAAAAGGTCGTCCGGCGTTTCAATTTTCTTTTGATCCGGATGTTGTCGAAGAAGCATTAGAATTGTTGCGACAAAGAATGCAAGAGATTAATTCTCAAGGGGAGTTAAAATCTTCTGAGGAAATGGCTGATCCGGTGGCGGTACTTGAGAGTTGGATCGAACAATTTCCCCTTGTTGTTCCCAACTATAAAACCGTGATGAAATTTTCGCGTTTATTGTTAGAGAATTTACCTTTAGACTCCGAAAAACCCCGTGAAGCGGTGAGAATGTTGAACTCGGCTTCTCAAGGGCCATCTCCGTCTCACGAAGTCTTTGTTAATGTCTCTAACTCAACCCATTCTAACGGTCATTTACCGAAAACTCAAACTCCTACTGAGACAACAATTGACGCTTCTCAGGTTGAGTTAATTCAAGCGATCGCCCATGAAGTCAGAACACCCTTAGCAACCATTCGCACGTTAACCCGATTATTGTTAAAGGGGAAAAAATTCAATCCGGAAATCGTTCGCAAACGGTTAGAGATGATCGATCATGAGTGTACCACACAAATTGATCGTTTTAACCTGATTTTTCGAGCGGTTGAGTTAGAACTCTCCCTAGCCAAACAAGCCTCAGAAAAGAACAATCAAAAACCTTGTGTTCAACTCACGCCAATGTCGCTCGAAGATATCTTTCAAAGTAGTCTTCCCCGTTGGCAAAAACAAGCATCTCAGCGCAATCACACTTTAGAAGTTAGTATACCTCAAAAGTTGCCCCATGTTGTCAGCGATCCGACGATGTTGGATCAAGTTCTGACCGGAGTTATTGAGAATTTTACCCGCAGTTTACCCTCGGGAAGTCATATTCAAGTTGAAGTTCGTCTCGCCGGACATCAGTTAAAATTACAACTAGAATCTCAATGTCAGTCTCAACATTCTTCTCCGTTTGAAGCCGCAGCTAAGTCTTCTTTGAAGTCTATTGGGCGGTTGTTAATGTTTCAACCGGAAACGGGGGCGTTAAGTTTAAATATGACAGTAACGAAGAATCTTTTTGAAGCGCTTGGCGGTAAATTGGTGGTGCGACAACGCCCCCAACAGGGTAAAACAATGACGATTTTCTTACCGTTAAAAAGTTAAATATCAGAGAAACCCGGTTTATCAAAGAAACTGGGTTTCTAAGATAAAGTACGAGTTCTCGGTGCAATTACACGAGGATCTACATTATAATATTTGGCAGCTTGCGACATATCAAACCGCAGAAATGCTTCATCTCCCAGTTTAATTTTTTGTTTGGGTTTTTTAGGTTTAATCTTCAATAATTTAATAATTTCACTTGCAACTGCTTGGGCGAGTAAAGGCGGAACAGAGTTGCCAATTTGGCGAAAACCGTGCCATTTTGTCACATGAAATCTAAACCAATCTGGATAAGAATGTAGTCTAGCTGCTTCTCTAACGGTAATACATCTGGGCGTAAATGGATGAATAGGACGAGGAGAAGTATAAGCCCCTCGACTACTCGGAGTTCCCGCCCTTAACGTATTACATAAACCGTCGGGATTGAGTTTATGAAAACGGCTAATGGGTTCTGTTTTTCCGGGAGGTGTTTGGGCGAATCTTTCGATAGATTCTATTGTATGTTCGGTTCTTAAACTACAGGTTAGTTGTTGAGAATTGTATTGACGAGGATAAGAATAATCATTGGGATTTTTGACAAGTCCCCTCAGTATTTTACCATAAAAACTCGGTTTATAAAAACAAACATCTGCCCAATCTTGTTGACTTAATTCGGGATAATTTTCAATGTCGGGTAAATCTTGTAAGGCGTCTCTAACTGTGGGAGATGGAGGGAGATGAGAATAACATTTGGCGACTTTGGAAAGGGGCGGTTTAAAGGTCGGTTCGGGATAATGGGGTAAGGGTAAATCTTCCCGACATCCGAGTATAAATAACCGTTCGCGATTTTGAGGAACGCCATAATAAGCGGCGTTTAAAACTTGATAGGGTTGTTGAACTTTATAACCAGAATAGGCAAATTTATTAATGAGTTCTTGAATAAAGGTCTGGTGTTTTCCTGAAACCATGCCTTTAACGTTTTCAAAGACAAAATATTTGGGTTGAAGTTCGACGACAATTCGCACAAAATGAAACACTAATAAATTTCGCGGATCTTCTAACAAACGTTTGCCAATTAGGGAAAATCCTTGACAAGGAGGCCCTCCAAATACAACGTCTATCTCTTGATTTTTAATCTTAGAACTCGTTCTAATTTCATCGGCAGAAAGTTCGCTAATATCTTGACATAAAACTGACCAAAGCGGAAAATTATATTCGTGAACTAGGCAATGAATCGGATCGATTTCTACAGCCGCGAGAACGTCAAAACCCGCCTGTTCAAAGCCGAGTGTCATCCCACCTGCACCCGCAAATAAATCAACCGCAATGGGTCTTCTGGTTTGAATCATTTTTTGCTGATCTGGCATTTTTGCAATTAATAATCTTGATTTTCGGGTTAAGGTTGATTATAACATCATAAGACGGTAATATCTCAAGAGTAGAACTATTCATAACTGAGATATTGACCGATGAAAAAGCACAGCAAGAATCAAAAAGCCGGAGAATTTGTTCGGAAAATGAGTTTACAGCGTCGTCAAAAGGCGATGGCTTTTTACGGGGTTGGTTTGGGTTTACTGGTCGGAGTGGCGTTAATATTTTTAGTTTTTCAAGCATCGAGTATTGGATTTTTATTGGGTTTAATTGGAGGAGTTGCGGCTTATTACTTTTGGAAAAAAGGTAAATATTGGATGAGACGTTCTGAACAGGCTTTGATGGGTGCAAAAGCGGAACAGGAAGTCGCTGTTATTTTGCAGTTGTTGAGTTCTAAAAATTGGCAAATTGAATATAATCTTCCCTTGAAACGTTGGGGAGATGCGGATGTTGTTTTATGTTCTCCTCGGGGAAATTGGTATGTGATTGATGTCAAGTCTCACAAGGGAAGAATTATCCGGGAAAATCATCATCTAAAACGGGGTAAGGGTCGTAATATTTATGATTTTTCCGAGGGTGATTTATTGGAAAAAGTGAGGGGTCAAGCAACGGACGTGGCGCGACTCAAACAAGCAAAATGGGTGATTCCTATATTATGCTTTACCCAAGCTAAAGTTCAAGTTTCTAAAAATAATATCAATGGGGTTTATGTGGTTGAGAAAACCGACTTAATCCGGATTTTGGAAAAATTAGAGGATTAACGCACATTATAAATGTAAAATTCTGAATGATGAAATTTGAAAAGGGGTTGATTCTTAGAGGACAGAAATCTCTGTGTTCTCTCAAGAAATTATCATTGAGCTTTCATTATTTATAATTCATAATTCATAATTCTGTTGATTTTCGCGATCGCCATGATTAGATAATCTTGAGAATTGCGAACATTGTGGGGATTGAAAAAACCAGTGCCGAAGTTATCGGCTTTTTGAGATATGCTATCAACCCAATTTTCAACTGATGTCAACTCTCAGGGATATTCTTTTAGCAAAACCATTGAGCAAGATCTAGCTAACGAGTCATTTCTCGCAATTTCAGAGAGCTGCAATTTAATCCGTCTCATTAGTAACAATCCGTCGTTTTTTTATGTTACGTTGTGTAAAGTTAGCTCAATTTTACTTTCACAAGTTTAAATTAAATTCACTCAAACTGCAAAAGCAACCGGGAAATCAACGGTAAGATCAATTGTAGCATCGGTACATTGAAGAGATGAGAAAATTTGATTATAATGTCGGAATATGCCGTGAACTAAAATGCTAAAATACCGCGTTCCAATCACGCGGTGACGCTACAACGTTCAGCAAAGCCAACCTCAAAAGGGAGGATTTTCCTATGAACTTACAGACTGCAACTTTTCCGACGGCAGAGAATTTAACGAAAATGGATGATGCCGTCGGCGCATTATTCAAAGGCATGGCTCGTTATCCTCTTTTGAAAGCGAATGAGGAAATCGAACTCGCTCGACAAATTAAAAGGTTAGTGCTGCTTGAGGAGTTACAGCAACAATTAACAAATCAACGGGGAAGATGTCCGAAACCCTCAGAATTAGCAACGGCGGCGGGATTGAGTGAAGCCGAACTGAATCATCAGTTTCATCAAGGTAGAATCGCCAAACAAAAAATGATCAGCTCAAATTTACGCTTGGTGGTTTCGATTGCCAAACGTTATATTAATAGAGGCGTTCCGTTTTTGGATTTGATTCAAGAAGGCGCACTCGGGTTAAACCGAGCCACAGAAAAATTTGATCCGGATAAAGGATATAAATTTTCGACCTACGCCTATTGGTGGATTCGTCAGGGAATTACCCGCACCATAGCCAACCAAGGACGAACAGTTCGTCTTCCGGTTCATGTCGTCGAACAACTCAATAAATTGCAAGGAATCCATCAAGATTTAAGACGTCAACTGCGTCGCAAACCCACAGAAGAAGAACTCGCCGAAGCCTTATCAATTTCGACTCAACAACTGCGTCTACTCGAACAAGTCCGTCGCAAATCTCTGTCTTTAAATCATCGGATAGGTTCAGAAGAAAATTCAGAATTAATGGATTTGTTAGAAGATTATGAAACCCTCTCCCCCGAGTCGCAAATTAATGAACTGATGATGCGACAAGAGTTGTTAGAAGTGTTGCGTTCGGTTTTAAATGAACGAGAGCAAGATATTTTATCTCTGCGTTATGGTTTAACCACTGGAGTTCCCCATACTTTGGAGGAAGTGAGCGGAATGTGTAGTCTTTCCCGCGAACGAGTGCGTCAAATTCAAGCCAAAGCCATGCGAAAATTACGCCGTCCCCATGTAGCCGAACGCTTGAAAGGATGGATTAAGTAAGAGTAAGGATTAAGCAGAGGGTTAGAAACCAACGGAACCGAAAGCCGATTTTCCGATTACATTGACGAGGGGATTCATCAATCTCAACCTTTTCTCACGGATAAATATCGGTTTTTCGTTTAATCGTCTGCTTCTAATCCAAACAGGCTCATTTTGAATTATGATCGGATAATTCACGATTGGCGAGCAGAGATTTAACGGATTTGCTCGAACCGATTCTCCTCCTTTTTACTTTTATGGCTTTAAACTTTATTTTGCGTTTCGCGATACCTGATGATGTTCCCGCTATCTTTGACCTGATTAAAGCTTTAGCGGAGTATGAAAAATTATCCCATCAGGTGAGCGGTAGTGTGGAGGAGTTAAAGCAACATCTATTCGGCGAACATCCCTATGCGGAGGTTGTTTTGGCGGAGATTGACGAAAAAGCAGTTGGTTTTGCTCTATTTTTCCATAACTATTCTACCTTTTTAACCCGACCGGGAATTTACTTAGAGGATTTATTTGTTTTACCTGAATATCGGGGTCAGGGAATTGGTAAAGCTTTAATGGTTTATGTGGCTCAGTTAGCCGTGTTGAGAGGTTGTGGGCGCTTGGAATGGAGCGTTTTAGACTGGAATCAACCCGCGATTGATTTCTATCAATATATGGGTGCATCTGTTCTAGAAGAATGGCGAATTTGTCGGGTAACAGGTGAAGCTTTGAGGAGGATGATTGACCGTCATCAGCATTAAATACATGAAGATGATTGATGTTACAAGCTTCTCGGAAAAAAGCTGAGGGGAAATATCAAAATTTTGAAAACAAACCGATGATTCTACATTCTTTTCATCCTCTCCTATCCAAGCTGGTCTTTTGAAATTTGATTGAGATCGAGTTTAAATTTTTTAATATATCTTCTAATTTGGCCGAAAATCTGGTAAATTAGAGGGATGACTTCTGTGCTTTTCTCTTACCGACTCTACCGAGAGTGAGCTGAGATGAGATGGGTGAAGAATTTCCTCATCATTGATCAAAAGCCTATTCCGTTCAATGGGAATAATTTTTTATATTTGACTTTTTTAAACTCGCATTTTTCGGAAAATGTAGAGAAAATTTTAACAAGCAATATACCGGGAAGATTTTTAATAAATTCTTAGAGATTATGAAAAAGAATAGCCGCCTTTTAAAATCCCCAAAAAGAGAAAGACTTCATCAATATAAAATCCAGAAATTGACTTCTAAATTGATGTCGGAGTTGAGACGCGGTTCCCAGTCGCAAGAACTGCAACAATTAAAAGCCGGACATCAACAGGTTTTAAGTAAAATTTCTGCTCATTCACAAAAATTGCAGCAAATTCAAAAGACAGTCCAAAAGTCTCAACAACAATACGAGTCACTAGAAATGAGTGAATGTTTTCAGGCTTTTATGAATCATAATCCTACCGCCACTTGGATTGGCGATCAACAGGGAAAATTACTCTATGTTAATCCCACCTGCTTACAGATGCTTCAGTTACCAACAGAAGAAGTGATTGGCAAAAGTATTTATGACGTTTTTCCGGCAAAATTGGTGCCAAAATTCGATGGAAATCAGCTCGAGATTCCCCAAACTAATCAAATCATTGAGTTGGTCGAATATCCCTCGGATTCTGAAGAATCATCTCGGCATTTTTTAGTTTATAAATTTCCCATTCTTTTTTCTCAAACTCAAAAACTATTAGGCGGAATTGTCATTGATATTAGCGAATATATTCAAGTCGAAAACGCTCTGAGAACCAGTGAAGCCCGGTTTAAAGCCGCAATACAAGCCTTACAAGATCAGGCCGAACAAGAACAACTGATTATGGCGATGACAAATCGCATTCGTCAATCATTGGATCTTCAGGAAATTCTGGATACAACTGTCATTGAAGTGCGGGAATTTATTAAAAGTAATCGCGTGATTATTTATCAGTTTAATCGTCCGAATCTGGGGACTGTAATTGCCGAATCTGTCGGGATAAATTGGATGTCTATGCTCGGTTATCAGATTGATGATGGCGACTTTAAAGACATTTATGTTCAACTCAATCAACCGGGAGGAATTCTAGCTATTTCTGACATTTATACTGCCGAATTAACTCCCCAGCAAATAGAGGTGTTCGCCCAATTTCAAGTCCGAGCTAATTTGGCCGTTCCGATCGTTCAAGATAACAAACTTTGGGGATTATTAATCGCCCAACATTGTAAAGCACCTCGCCAGTGGCAATCTTTAGAAATTAATTTACTCAAGCAACTCGCCACTCAACTCGCCATTGCGATTCAACAGTCCGAACTCTACCAACAAGCCCAACTAGAAATCGCCCAACGTAAACAAATTGAAACCACGTTACAACAGAAAATTAAACGAGAAAAACTATTAGCTGCAACCGCCCAACGGATTCGTCAATCTCTGGATTTAGATGAAATTCTCAACACAACGGTGATGGAAGTCCGACAACTTTTGCAAGCGGATCGAACTTTTATTTTTCGCTTTGAACCGGACGGTCGTGGTGTGGTATCGGTGGAGTCAGTTGTTACCCCTGAACTGTCAATTTTAAACACCAATATCTCCGATCCCTGTTTCTCTAAAAGCTATATTGAACCGTATCAAAAAGGTAGAATTACAGCCATAGAAGATATTTATCAAGAGAAGTTAACTCCCTGTCATGTCAATTTGTTATCTCAGTTTCAGGTGAGATCTAATCTCGTGGTTCCAATTTTGCAAGGAGAACATTTATGGGGATTATTAATTGCTCATCAATGCAGTCAACCGAGACAATGGCAACCCCATGAAACCGAATTGCTTGAACAAATCGCCACACAAGTTGGAATTGCCATCGGACAAAGCCAACTTTATCAACAACTTGAACGCTTGGCAACCTTCGATGGTTTAACTCAAATTGCCAACCGTCGATATTTTGATAATTATTTAGATCAGGAATGGAAGCGATCGCAACGAGAACAGTATCCTTTATCATTACTATTACTGGATGTCGATCATTTTAAACTTTATAACGATACCTACGGACATCAAGCCGGAGATGAATGTTTGCAAAAAGTAGCCAAAGCAATTCAGCAAACACTCAAACGTTCTAGTGATTTAGTTGCTCGTTATGGCGGTGAAGAATTTGTCATACTCTTACCGAATACAAAAGCTCAGGGTGCGATACAAATCGCCGAAGATATTCATTCTGCCATTCAACAGTTAGCCCTGGAACATTCTCGCTCATCTGTTAGTCAGTTTGTTACCGTTAGTATTGGAATTTCTACCACAATTCCTAGCTCCCATAGTCGTTTTGAAGCCTTAGTGAGTCGAGCGGATAAGGCACTCTATAAAGCCAAGCCGGAACGCAATACTCACCGCTTCTATAGTTTACCTTCGTCATTATAATTATAATATAAAATCCCCAGTTTCTTGAATAAACCGGGGATTTGGCATAGTATGTGCTAAAAATTAAACTTCATCCGCTCTTGTTGAGTTTGGACGAGTTGGTGTTCTAATCCTTGCCAATCTTCTTGTTCTATCCTATCAATAAATTCATCCAAACGACTCCGATAAGCCCGTAGCGATCGCAATAAAGCCTCTCGATTATATCGCGCCATCATCACGCCCAACTCCGGATTTCCACCCCCCACACGACTGGTATCGCGAAAGCCAGAACTGGCTAATTTTTGAGTCAGTTGTTGAACTTTGACATCTTCTTCTGCGGTTAAAGCAGCGATTAAACTCGCACTCACCGTAACAGGTAAATGAGAAATCCAAGCCACAGCTTGATCGTGATCTTGCGGCGAACATTGATAGACTTTTGCTTTTAATAATTCGGCAATTTTGGCAACGATTTTAATGTCAAAATCAGAATTTTTTTCGGTTGGAGTAATGACATAAGGTTGACCTAAAAACAAATTTTTTTTAGCGGCTTCTATGCCACTTTCCGCAGTCCCCGCCATCGGATGTCCGCCAACAAAATGGGGCCAAAGTTGAGAAAGCCTTTCCACAATCGGTTGCTTAACTGAACCCACATCAGTTACAATAGCTGTAGGTTGAAGATGGGGAATTAATTGCTCAAGTGTAGAGGCGATCGCCGCAATCGGCGTACAAATAAACACAACATCTGCACTCGCCATCAGGGATAAATCAACACTCGCCTCATCGACCACACCCATTGCAATAGCCCTTTGGCAAGTGCTTTGACGAAGACTCACCCCCAAAACCCGATAGGTTTCCCCATTTGAGGGCGAATTGTCACCCGGTAATTGTATCAATTTGGGTTGAATCGAACACAAATCCAATCCCATCGAACCGCCAATTAAACCTAACCCAACCAGACCAATATTCATGTGAGACTGTTCAAATTTACGACAATTTATCTGTTGAAATTCAACTCGGGTTTAAACCCAACTTTCAAAAGATAATTTCCAATTTTAGTTCTTCCCTAGACAGATTCAAAAATTTGATATAATAGATATTAAATGAAAACGTCTTTTTTACTCGGAAAACTTTAAGGCATGAATGCCGAAGAACTGATTCAAAGCTATCAATCCGGGGCAAGAGATTTTAGTGCGATCCTGCTTTGTGAAGCCAATCTCAGTCGTACAGAACTCTCAGAAGCCAACTTCTCACAAGCTGTCCTCAGCATTACCAATTTCAGCGGTGCGAACCTCTGCGGGGCTAACCTCAGCCAAGCCAAACTGAATGTCGCCAAATTAAGCGGAGCCAACCTGAGCAAAGCCAACCTCAACGGCGCCGTTCTCAATGTCGCCAACCTAATTCGTACCGATCTCAGTGAAGCCACCCTGATCAACGCCTCTCTGATTCGTTCTGAGTTAATCCGTGCCGATCTCAGTCATGCCATTTTAACCGCCGCCAACCTCAGCGAAGCCGATCTGCGAGAGGCGACCCTGCGACAAGTCGATCTGCGACAGGCGAACCTCAAAAGTGCCAACCTGCGAGATGCGGTTCTGATCGCCAGCAACTTAGAAGGAACCAGCTTACACGGAGCCGATCTCACCCGTGCCGATCTGCGCGGGGCCAATCTCGTCAACGCCGAACTCCGTCAGGTGAACCTCTCCCAGGCGAATTTAAGCGGCGCCAATCTCAAAGGGGCGAATTTGCGTTGGGCGGACTTAAACGGAGCCGATCTCAGAGGCGCCAACCTCGAACAAGCCCGATTGAGCGGAGCCAGTTTGTACGGTGCCGATCTGACTCACGCCAGCTTACTGTATACTAATCTAATTCATGCCGATCTCACCCAAGCCAACCTCACCGGAGCGGACTGGACAGGCGCCGATCTCACCGGAGCCGCCCTCACCGGGGCCAAACTCTATGACGTCTCTCGATTTGAAGTCAAAGCCGACGAGATTACCTGTGATTGGGTCGATGTCAGTCCCAACGGCGATGGCAGTAAAGTTCTGCGCTTTAGCGCCACTGAAGCCTACCAATTTTTTAACGCCACCTCTCCGATGGTGGAAATTACCATAGATGGGACCCTCGATGCCGATGCTTACTGCGCCTTAGCCGATGCTTACCGCGACATCCTCCGCCACACCCCAATTATTAATCGCCCTCCCAGTATCGAGGTCAGTTCTCGCCGAACAACTTTATCGTTTAGGATAGAAAGGGACGAACAACTGTTCCCCACCGCTTATGTTGTAATTCTTCCGTTTAAAGATGCAGTTCCTACTCAAGAAAGTATTGGCAATCTGGTTCAAATGCTGGAGTCGGAAAATTTCATCGGCTTGAACGTCAGGCAATCGAGCCAAATCGGAAAATTAGCCAAGGAAATTAAGCAACAACTCAAAACAATCAGCGACTTAAAATTAGGCCGAAAATCCCAATTTGAACAGGAAAGCACTCAAACTTTCTTTAAATCTCCCACTCGCACAACGCTGAGAAATTTTCATAATCGAACTCTTAAAATTTATAGCCATCCTCAATTTGGAAGAAGCTTACTCAATGTGCCTGAACTCATAAAATCCTCCGGATACTCCCCGGAGAAATATTTGGAGATGATGGCTCCCTCATTAGAAAATCTCGCAGACTTTCTGCTCATTTCCGATTAAATCTCCGATGCAATCGAGATGAGACGCTCGCCTGTTGAGAAAAAACTCTAATCAGACTAAGACTTCAATCTTTTTAGTAATTTAGTACAGAATGAAGGGGTGGCTATGGCACAGGAACTCGTAAAAATTTACAACTTAGTCAAAAAATACAAGCAAGGCGAACGGAATTTTACGGGTATTAATCTCAATGAAGCGAATTTGAGTCGGATTAACCTGAGTCAAGCTAATTTAAGCGATGCATCTTTGTGTGTTACCAATTTGAGCGCCGCCGATCTCAGCGGCGTCAATTTGAGTCGTGCTAATCTGAATGTGGGTCGATTGAGTCAAGCCAACCTCAGCGGGGCGAATCTCAGTCGAGCCACCCTCAACGTCGCCAATTTAGTACGAGCGGATTTAAGCGACGCTATCCTGGTGGAAACCTTAGCCATTCGTTCGGAACTGATTCGAGCTAGACTGAATAATGCCAATCTGACCAAAGCCAACCTCAGCGGCGCCGATTTGCGAGAGGCCAGAGTCGGACAGGCGAACTTTTATCAAACCAATCTCAGCGGCGCGAACCTGCGAGGCGTGTCCGGGGCGTCGGCGAATTTTGACAGTGCGGACTTGCGGCGAGCGAATTTGCTCAAAGCCAATTTACCCAAAGCCGATTTTAGTCACGCGGAGATGCGACAAACAAACCTGACTTATGCGGATTTGCGACAAGCCAACCTCAACGGCGCCAATTTACGATGGGCGGACTTGCGAGGGGCGAATTTGTCGGGGGCTGATTTATCGGGGGCGAATTTGTCGGGGGCGAATTTGTCGGGGGCGAATTTGCATCGAGCCACCTTAGCAAAAGCCAGTTTGGTTCATGTCGATTTAACCCAAGCCAATTTAATTAAAGCCGATTGGATGGGAGCCGATATTTCCGGGGCGACGTTAACCGGAGCCAAACTCTATGAAGTCCTGCGATATAATTTAAAAGCCGAAGATATCACCTGTGAATGGGTCGATCTCAGTCCCAACGGCGATCACAGCGAGGTTTATCAATTTACACCCCAAACCCTAAAAAAGTTTTTTAATCAAGTTCTCCCCACCGTGCAGGTGATTGTCGATGCTCCTTTGGATCTCGAAGCCAATTTAGTTCTGGCTGAAACCTACCATCACATCGCCCAACAGTACCCCCTTCTCAAACATCCTCCCAGTATTAACACCGATATCCGGCGCACCGTGATTACTTTTCGTCTCGATCGCGAAGAATATTTATTTTCGATGGGATGCTTGGCAATTTTTCCCTTTGATGATGCCAGTAAGACTCAAAAAAATATTGTCAGTCTGGTTCGCCATTTGCAAGATCGCCCCGAAAAAAACCAAAACCAACTGCGAGTCTTAACGGCGATGGGGGAAGTGATTTCTAAAGCTCAGGATCTCAAACAGCTGGTCAAATCCATTCGCTGTGAACCCATTCCCGAATTTTTTCACCGTCCCACCCAAACGATTTTAACCAATACCAGTCAAAAGAAGTTAACCGTCCATACCCATTGCGATTTTGGCAAGCGCTTTAAACCCTCTATCGTCGATCAAGAACGGAATAATCATTATAGCAAATTCATCGAACCTATACTTTTTGATCCGGAACAGGTGATTGATTTTGTCGATAGTTTTGATTATCTTCATTGACTATTGACTGATAACTGTGAACTGAGAAGGGGATGTAAGCGCTCTTCAGTTAAAATCAGAGGGAAGTGTCAACCCGTTGTTCATTCGCTAAGGCTTGATTGTCTTGATCGAGGTAGAAGCTCATAATATACTGCAAAGCTTTCTGCGTTCACGGAGTGTTTCCGTCGAAACATCGCAAGGCAGAGCCTCATGGCCTCATTATTTAACAATGGCCAGGTTAGTGGCGCGAGCATTGCGACTCGGACGCAGCGCTTTAATTCAAACCGGTGTCGCTCCGGTCAGTCACCATCATCCCTATCGTTTTAGTTATCTGATTCCGGTTTTAATTTGGTCGGAACCTGCCTTAATTGTCGCGCCTGAGTGGTTATTAAGCGAACTCCAACAGGAAGAAATTCCCCAATTGTTTCAATCCCAAGCGCTTGACTCTCACCTCGATAAATCTATCCGGCGGGGCGAACTCAGGCCCGACGATCAATCCAACTTTCACGGCGTCTTACTCACGACTCCCGAAGAATGGTTAAGCGATCGCTTAGAAGCAGGGGGACGGTTTCCGGCTGATATCCCAACCATTATTGATGGAGTTGATGACTTAGAAACCTGGACAAGAGAACAATTAACCGCCTCTATTCAACCGCAAGATTGGACGCAACTCTTCCAACAACTTCCCCAACACACACACACCATCCGCGAGGCAAAAATTCAGCTCACCCAAGCCATTTTTCAACGTCCCCCCAATCCCTACCACTGTCATTTATTAGATGAAAATGAACAAGCGATTTTAGACCAACTTTACCATGATTTAGTTGAGGTTGAGTCATCGGCTAACAATACCCTCACGCCTGAAGATCGGGAGCGTTGGCATCAATTTTGGCATCAATGGCAAGCTTCAGAACAATTACGATGGGTACAAGTTCATCGGGAACAAGGCACGTTTTCGCTCTATTGTAGTCCGCCTGAGGTGAGTTCATCCTTGAGTGAGATTTGGCCCCATCAACCGGTGGTGTTAATTGGCGGCGCTTTAGACTTGCAAAAAACCGCCCCGAGTTATCGTCAGTTAGTGGGACTGGGGGAAATTACTTGTGTGAAGTTTTCACCCGATCGCAATTCCCAACTGATTCAACTTTATCTCCCCTCACGCCTCCCCCTACCCAATACCCCCAAATTTCAAGCGGCTTTAATTGAGGAAATTCGCGGTTTACTCTCGATGAGTGCAACCGTTGAGGGATTGACGGTGCTATTAATTGAGGATACACCCTTGAAAACTCAGATCGGGGCGGTGTTTGCGGGGGAGTTTGGTTCACGGGTACAGGTGGAGACGACTAAACTCGACGGACGGGGAATTTTAGTTACGGGTTGGGAATTTTGGCGACAACATCAGGGTAAACTTCCCCCGCCTCATTTGTTAGCGATCGCCACTTTACCTTTACCTTCGTTAGAACATCCGCTCGTCGCGGGACGAGTCAGCCATTACAAACAAAATCATCTCGACTGGTTTCGGCTTTATTTGCTACCGGCGGCTTTAAATGAGTTACAACGGGCTGTTGCACCCGTGCGAGACTCTCAAGGGGTTGTGGCGTTGTTTGACAGTCGGGTTTTACATCGCAGCTATGGTGAACAAGTGTTGGCGGCGTTGAGTCCAATGGCGAGGATTGATTATTTAGATACAACTTGGTTTAGTAGTTCATCTTGAAGTGAGATAGGCTGGGGATTAAAAACCCGGTTTCTATTGAGAAACCGGGTTTTTGGGATGTAAAGTTATGGCGATCGCATGGTGCTATTATCAGGATTTGAATAGTATCATAACGAGCTTTTAATCGGCTACAAAGTAAAGATTGGGTCTAAATTGGATCTAATGATTAGACCCAATCTCTGAAAGCCTTTAACGCAGAAAGATTTAACCTACTCTACCCATTTTTGAGTAAGATGGGGATCGATTTGTTGACAGGGGAGAAGCAAGTAATAGAATCTTCTCCAATAGTCCTGGTGCAATGCGGTTACACCAAACTGCAAGATGACTTTGCCATCCCACTAAGATTTCGGGTGAGTCTTTGCGAAGTCCATCAATTAACACTTCCGCCACTTCAGTAGCCGTCATCGGTACCACCCAACGGAAGAGTTGCAGTCGGCGTGACATATCGGTATCCGTTAACGTCGGTAACAAAGCCATTACCCGAATATTGTGTTCAGCCAGTTCCGCGCGTAAAGCTTGCGTAAACCCAATGATCGCAAATTTTGTCGCCGAATAGGTTGACATGGTGGGAGCGGCGATTTTCCCCATTAAACTGGAGACGTTGACAATGGTGCCTTGTTGGCGGGTTGCCATCCGTCTTGCAACCGAACGGGTAATGGTGTACATTCCCATTAAATTGAGGGAAACTTCTTCTTGTAATTGGGGTAATTTTGACTGTAAAAACGGCGTTTGGTGGGCGACTCCGGCACAGTTTACCAGCAAATCAATTGGTCCGTGAGAACGCCACGCTTGAGCGATCGCAATATTGATTTCTACGGGTTGGGTTAAGTCGATCGCCAAGGTGACAACTTCAACATTCAACTGTTGAATTTCTTCGGCTAATTCGGCTAATTTTTGCCGATCGCGAGCGACTAAAAGTAAACGTTTGACTCCGGCTTTTGCCAGTTCTAAAGCGATCGCTCGTCCGATCCCCCGTGAAGCTCCGGTGATCAATGCGGTAATGCCTTGAATTTTCATAAAAACCTCCAAGGTAATCAAATGCTGCATGAGTTAAAATCGGCAAAAAAGCCTTGATTTTTGCAGCGTTTTGTGGTCAAAATTTCTTCAATAGAAAGGTGCAAATCTCATCAGTTTGCACGGCGAGACTGAGTGAAATAAAGTTGCTGAGAAACACTCTTTTTGTTCCTTTATTTCTTCAGAACTCACCAAGGGTTCTATTGAGACAAAAAGTTCAATTTTGTCGAAAAACTTATGGGTGAGGGAATTGGGTTAGCAAGAGGATTGCAGTTTGTGTTACCTTTTCGACACAGTGATCCTCAATTTGATCTCAAACCCCATCTCTGAAGCTGGTTTGAAAAGGACGGGGTATTTGACTTCTCTTGCGCTTTCCCTCAGCACGAGTCTTGTACTCACGACCTTAGAGCATAGTAGAGCATGGCTCATTCGTCTCCTTATACGTTGGGTGAATTTGACTCCACATTCACAACGTAACAGCTAGATCAACAGTTTGCAACATTTTTTAATAAAAAAAGCTTAATATTTCTTTACAAAGACAACCATTTTCTCTCAGCAACAGCAAAAAGCTGAGTTTGCTGCGACTCAAACCCAACCTTGTATCTTCAGACTGAACTGAATTGTTAATCAATTATCTATATGCTGGCATTGCAATTGATAATAAATTACTCCCTTAATGACTTGCCAAAAGGGAGCGATCAAAAGACCGATGATTATGGATAGAAAAATGTAGCGTAAAAAAGCAGAAGCGATACTGAAAATCAAGGAAGTTTGAGCAGCCAATGTTGACCAGTCATTAGATTGTATCGCCACCAGTATTGCTGGAATAAGAGGTGCAAATACCAAGAAAAAGACTGCAAAATAAAGAGGAATTGTGATTAATCCGGCGACAAAAATAGCAAGCACAATTTGGAACACATTTCGTTTGGATAAGTTCCAACTGCGTTCAATTGCTGACGAACTGGTTAGATTATTCTCAACAGCCAAAGGGACTTCTGAGATAAACAGATGAGCATAAAACCACAGATAAATGCCATAGCTAACCAAATCTAAAACTAAGTTAAGAATAATAACCGTTGCCGATTCTCCGCCAAAGATTGAGGATGCTGGCAACAGCACAAAAACCTGGAGTGCTTGTAAACCCACATTCACCACAGCCAAGAGTAAACCGACCAAAACGTGCATCCAGCAAAATTGCCAATGGCGAGTGGAAATCTGTTGACGAGTGCTGCGAGGAGTCTCGGGTTTCTGGGCTAATTCTTGATAAGCCAAACGGGAAATTACAGCCAGATTCATCAAGGATTTACCTACACAGAAAAAACTGCTGTAAAACAGGGCAACCAATAAACCAATAGTCAGGAAAAATAGGAGCAAACCAACCAGAATCCAGTTGGGACTGCCTTGGTTGATAATAGATCCAACAATACTAAATAGCACCAAAGTTAGACCTGTAAAAGCCAAGAACAGTAAAAAGATTGCACTGCTCCACAACCCGGATCGCAGAGTAATACCCAAGTAGGATTTGAAATGCGATCGGTAAAGGACAAAGGTGTTTTGAAAAATCCGGCTGACTGCTAACGAGTTGTTCTGCATCATAATTAAACTGAATGAATGGTAAAGAAGTTAAACTAATTATGAATGAGATCGCGTTGATCGATCTTAATTAACTTCTTGACAATTCTTGAGATTTATTAATTTTTGCAAAGATTCAGTTGAGCAGTTACCACAGGATCGGTAGATGGAAACTATCGATTAGACTCAGAACTAGCAGTAATGAATTGAACCGTTATTAACTGTTATTGAGTCAAAGGAAGAGAGACAATTAACTCAGTTCCTTCTCCGGGTTGGGAGACACATTCCAGTTGTCCCTGATGGGTTTCAACGACAATTTGATGACAAATATTCAACCCAAAACCCGTTCCAGACTCTAGGGGTTTAGTGGTAAAAAAGGGTTCAAAAATATGATTTTTAATCTCCTCAGAAATTCCCGTTCCGTTATCTTTAATTCGGATCACAGCCTGTTTGGTTTTAGAGTTAGGGGAATTCTCGCCAGAAACAACTTCTGTTTTAATCCAAATTGTCGGTTCATCCTCAGAGGTTTCCAAGCGTTTATCTTCCAGTGCATCAATAGCATTATTGAGCAAATTCATAAACACTTGATTAAGCTGTCCCGGATAACATTTAAGTTCGGGAAGTTTACCATAATCTTTCACCAAATTAATAGCACGGCCTTTTTTCCCTTTCAATTTTGCTTGTAAAATTAAGACAATATCATCGATAACCTGATGAATATCAACGACTTTTTCTTCAGAATCATCCACCCGATAAATATTTCTCAAAGACTCAACTAATTGACGAATGCGTTCGGCACCGTTTTTCATTGACTCGATAACTTGCGGTAAATCTTCTAACAAAAACTCCAGGTCAATTTCTTCAATTCTTTCCTCAATTGCGGGGGAAGGTTCGGGATATTCTTCGCCGTAGAGTTCGATTAAATCTATTAAGTCTTGGGTGTATTCTGACACATGAGAGACATTTCCTTTCACCACCGAAACGGGATTATTAATTTCGTGGGTAATTCCCGAGAGCATTTGACCGAGAGTGGAAAACTTTTCGCTGTAAACTAATCGTTTTTGAGCGAATTCTAGTTCATCTAAAACTTGTTGCAATTGGGGAGAATTTGAATTCACTTGCTCTGATGAGGTTTGATGTTGTTTCAAACCCCGACTCACTCTCCGGTTTAATTCATCAACATCTAGGGGATAAAAAACCCAATCATCGATGTGAGTTTCCAGAAGGGAAAATTGTGAGTCGAGAAGTTCAGGTTGAGTCAGTAACAAATAAAAAGCAGAAGCGAGATGAGGATGATTTTTTAGGGTTTTAATTGTAGACAAAGCATCGATTTTTTCAGAAACCCAACTGTAAATAATCAGATGAGGATGAAGAGAATCAGCCAATGTTAAAGCCGATTGAATTGAGTCTGCGGTTGCCACTTCATACCCTTGTTTTTGCAAAATATTTTGAAGTGTGGTTTGAGATTGAACATCCTCATCAAAAATCAGAATTATAGCCATAGTTGATTGCTAAAAATTTCAGGGTTTACCCATTAACAACAAGCGAGCATAGAAACACCTGGACGGGGGAAGATTACCAGCTACATGAATAAGCGTTGTCCAACAGCTAGAGTCTAAGAGGGAGTCCTGTTCTATTTTATCGATAATTTAACAGACACAGGCTAAATCAATTTATAAATTTTTCTTTTTATTCAAAATTATAGCGGTTATGAAGTACAGTAGAGACTAAAAAACCCGGTTTCTTCTACGGGGTGCGTAAAATCGGGAATATTATTGTTAAAGAAACCGGGTTTCTGGCTTAACCTCGTAGAGACTCAAAAACCCGGTTTCTTCTACAGTGCGAGGAAAAAGGGGATATTATTGTTAAAAAAATCGGCTTTTTGGCTTGTACCTCACAGGAAACCGCTATAGAACTGAGTCACGGCTCTCAAAATCACTTAGACACTAGACTTAAAGGCTATTGTAGTAAAGTGAGGGTATCCTTGGCAAAACATTCAGAGAAATTAACATGAAAACGCTTTATGTAACTTGTATTACCTTAGTCGCAACAACTTTGCTGACGCTGATTAACTACATCCTACAGATAGATAATGTTGCCGCACAAAGCCTATATAATCCTACTGTATTGGAGCGGAAAACAGAAGTTCTTTCGCAGGGAGTTTATGCTGAAAATCAATATACGATTGTGAGTCCAAAAAATCTTATTTCTGGCTATGAACCTCAAAATCCGGATGGTACTGTTAATGTGGTGGTTGAAATTCCAGCCGGTACTTTGGCGAAGTGGGAGGTGAGTAAACCCGATGGTAAACTCAAATGGGAATTCAGAGAAGGCAAACCTCGTGTGGTACAATATTTAGGTTATCCGGGTAATTATGGGATGATCCCCCGATCGCATTTACCCAAAGAACTCGGTGGGGATGGCGATCCGGTTGATGCGATTGTATTAGGTGCTGCGGTGCCGCGAGGTTCGGTTGTACCGGTTAAATTGATTGGTATTCTCAAGCTTCTTGATAGTGGCGAACAAGATGATAAACTGTTAGGTGTGATTAAAGATTCGCCGTTTTTTGAGGTGAATTCTATTGCCGATTTAGATAAACAGTTTCCCGGTGTTACCACGATTCTTGAAACTTGGTTCAGCAATTACAAAGGTATTAACGGGGAAATGGAAAGCAAAGGCTTTGCTGAAAAAGAGGAAGCTTTAAAAGTGTTTAATTTTGCTGTTGAAGCTTTTAGCGAAAGGTGATTGAAACAGGGAAGGGGAAAGGGGAAAGGGGAAGGGGGAAAGGCAATTTATGTCACCGATGAGTGCAACGATGGCGTTGCCAGCAGGCGTTGGAGTCTTAGGGTCTTTTCCCCACCTCCTGACACCTGACACCTGACACCTGACACCTGACACCCGACACCCGACTTCTACTTAACGCCCATGCGAATTTCTGAGCAGAAAGAAGCTTGACTTAAGCCATTATTTTGTTGAAAAACAGTGGTTCGCAGTCGCAAATTTGGCATCAGATACCACAACCGTTCTTCTACAGAAAAGGTATCGGTTTCTGTGATTAAAACTAAAACTTCATCTTCTCCCAACAGATAACGACCTTTAAACGTTTGATTTTGAGAACCGGGTCGAGTTTGTAAAAATTGACCTTCTTGGGCTGAATTTTCATCAATTAAAGGCACTAACATCGTCTGTCCGGTTTGCTGTTTAGAGTCATTTTCTACGGTTCCTTCCCAACTAAATTTTAATCCTTTCCAAGCTTGGGCGGGATCAACTTGGTAATGTTCGCAGAGTTGGATAATACTAGGTTCATTTTCGGGTAAAATATCAATGGTCAGGGTAGATTTTCCCGCCTGCAATTGTCCCGAAGATAGGTTGTGAATTGTGCGTTGAGAGAACCATTTTCCCGCTGAGAGTTCAAGGAATTCTTTAATATCCATCAAGTTATTTTATGTTCGCTGGTGTAATTTGAGAAAATTTGAGTTGCTAATTTTTTCAGTTTATCACTAACCGGATTTTCCCAAAACTATTTTAAACCGAAGAACAACAACTGCGATCGCGTCCTGTGGCTTTGGCTCGATATAAAGCCTCATCTGCCGCTCCAATCAAGGTAGAAATCGATAAACTGGGTTTAGGGATTAAACTTGCCACCCCCAAACTGAGGGTTACACACTGATGAACGGACTGGGAGTGAGAGATACCCAAGGCTCTAACCCGCACTCGAATTTCTTCGGCGACTCGCAGCGCCCCCTGTAGGGAAGTATTGGGTAAAATCACCGCAAATTCTTCTCCTCCGTAGCGAGCGACTAAATCTGCTGGACGTTTAACGCCGGCTTGGATGGCTTGGGCGACTTGCCGCAAGCAATGATCTCCAGCTTGATGTCCGTAGGTATCATTATAGAGTTTAAAGCTATCAATATCACATAAAATTAACGACAGTTGATCTTGCGATCGCATTAACCGTTGCCATTCTTTTTCTAAAACCCGATCAAAACAATGGCGGTTCGCAATTTGAGTTAACCCATCTCGGGCGGCCAAACGTTCTAATTCTTGATTGGCGATTTCGAGTTGATGATATAATTCTCCCTGATGAATGGCGATCGCCGCTTGAGCGGATAATTCACTCAGCAGGGTAATTTCATGTTGTTCCCAGTATCGAATATCTCGACAATGGTGAGCAATCATTAACCCCCATAATTTATCTTGGTAGACAATTGGAACGACCAAGTTTGCTTTAACAGCGTAACGTTCGAGGAGTTGAATATGGCATTCGTTTAAATCGGCGTTGTGAATATCATTAATGGCTCTAACTCGCCCCTGACGATAATATTTTACATAATTTTCCCGAAAACAAGGATCGTCAATTTCATCGTTTAAACTCTCGGGATAACCGGGTAAAACCGACTCAACCACAACCGTACCATTCCACTGAGAATCAAAGCGAAATAAAAGCACCCGATCTGTATCTAGAAGTTGTCGGACTTCATAGGCGGTTGTATTGAGAATATCATTAATATTGATAGATTTGCGGATTTTTTGGACGGTTTGCATCACCAATTTTTCTCGTAGTGCTTGCTGTTTGAGTTCTTCTTTCAGGTGAGCATATTCGAGAATTTTTTCGGCGAGTTTCTGCTGGTCTAACTGCATCGTTTGAGCGAGGGTTTCCGGTGTTGAAACTGAAGTTAATCCCCCAGCAACTTTCGGGGTGTTCACTTGACCTAACCTCGAATCAGTAGAGGTTAGATTTTGAGGTTTCATCAACCAGTCGAGAACCGCTTCTCCCGATAAAGGATGACTAATGAGATAACCTTGGGCTTGATGACAACCAATTGATTGAAGAAATTCTAACTGTTGTCGGGTTTCTACCCCTTTCGCCAAGACATTCAATTCAAGAGCATTTCCTAAATTTACCAATGCTTCTAGAATTGCTTCTTGCTTGGGATCGCTCATTAAATTTTCCACAAAAGAAGCATCAATTTTTAAGGTTTGAATCGGCAAATCTTTAAGTCTAATTAGAGAAGAGTAGCCCCGACCAAAATCATCAATTGCAATTTTAATTTGTTTTTTAGCTAATATTTTTAGTTGCTCAACTGAACGTTCAACATCCGAAAATATAGCGTTTTCTGTAATTTCAAACTCTAAATAATTGGGATTTATTTTTGATTGTTTTATTATTTGGTTTAATCTCTCGATAAAATTATCTTCTTGAAACTGCTTTGCTGTAAAATTTACACTAATCTTAATATCAAATAATCCTGCTATTTGCCAAATTCGCTGTTGATTACAAGCGGTTTTCAAAACCCAGTTTTCGATAGATTTAAGTTCATCTATTTGTTCGGATAGAGGTAAAAAGCAATGCGGATAAATCATACCTAAGCGGGGATGCTGCCAACGAATTAAAGCTTCTAAACCGATCATTTTTCCCGTAGATAATTCAATTTGAGGTTGGTATTGAATGACAAATTCTTCTCGTTTTAAAGCTTGTTTTAAATCGGCTTCTAGGGTTAAATCTTCGGGATGGTGTACTTGAATTTGAGGTGAATAAAGCTTGTAGGTTTTTTTGCCATACTGCTTGGCTTGATCCAGAGCAATTTCAGCGTGTCGGAGCAGAGTTTCTGCGGTTTCTCCGTCGTAAGGAGCCAGAGCAATTCCCATACTCGCATCGAGGTAAATCGTTTGATTGTGAAGGTAAAATGGCTCGCTAAAAATATCGAGTAAGTTTTGACAGATGGAAAGTGTCTCATCCGCATAGGCGACTTCTGATAAAATGAACGCGAATCCGTCTCCATGCCAACGGGAAATTAGACTATGATTGAGTTGCAATTGTTCTAAACGGTTTTGTAGTCGTCCGGCGACTTCTTGTAACAAGCGATCGCCAATTTGATGACCAAAAGATTGATTAATACTTTTAAATCGATCTAGATCTAAAACGGCAACGGCAATGATTTCTGCGTTGTGTAGGGCATCAATTAACGTTAGGGTAAGTTGCTGTTCTAAAACGATACGATTCGGTAATTGGGTTACATGATCGTAAGAGGCTTGATTATTAATTAAATAAGTTAGTTGTTGTTGGATCAAGGTAACATAAAGGTGTAAATTGAGCGATTGGGCTAATTTCAGTTCATGGGGTTTCCAAATCGGAGCCTGTCGCCGAATTTCTCGCCAAGTTTCAAAAGATTGTCGGGTAATTTGATTGTCTGAATTTTTGTTTGCGTAGCCCGCCCATTGAATTTCCACTTCTTGTTGTGTTCTGAAAAGGGTAAGATAGCCAACTAATTGATGCCGACATCCCAGAGGAATAATTAATAACAAGTCAATAGAAGTCTCAGTAAAAGCTTCAGCCAAAGATTGAAGAGCCTGATTTTTACACAAGTCAGCGACAGTATAAATCCTCGGCCAATTTGCTTGGATCGGATGCATTTCATCGGGATAATCAAAACCAGTTGACTTGGGTTTGCGGCTAACCGGATGAGTGTTTTCTTGGATTAACTGTTGCCAACTACTCTGATTTTCAAGTTGGGTTTGGCTTGGTTGTACGCCGGTTGTGTATAATTTGGCCGATTCACCTGTAAGATCCCGGGTTAAATAAAGACGTCCTCCATCGGCTTCTAGGATAGCAATACTTTCCTGTAAAATTCTTTGCCAAGTTTGATCGTTGTCTAGATTTTGAGCGAAAATTTGATTGAGGCGAGCGATCGCTTTTTCCTGTTGGCGTTGGTGTTCGGCTTGGGCGAGCATCATAGTTTGGGCGATCGCCAGGGAAACTTGTTTACTAAACAGTTCTAACGTTTGCAGTTCGGCTTCGTTATACCGTCGCGGATCGCTATGATGAGCAACAACTAAACCCCACAATTGTTCCCACTGAAAAATAGGAATCACTAAGGATGATAAGACTCCCATTCCCAGCAAATATTGTACATGACATTCATTGACTGGAGCATAGGAAATTTCGCGTTCCGATGGGTTGAGTTTATCCCCGGCTGTATTTGCACAGTCGATTATTTTGCGTTTTGCTGAGACATCAATAATAATTCGTTGATGGGGTTTATTGAACTGTTCGCGAGCAGAAGCGGGAATATCTTTTGCTAAAAAATGTAATCCAAGCAAAGAGGGTAATTTTTCCAATTCTACAGATTCGGCAATGACAAGACCGTTACCTTCTCTGTCAAATTGATAAATTATGACTCGATCAACTTGGAGAAAGTTACTCGCTTCTTTTGTAATTAAGTTAAGTTGGTCTGGAAATCCGAGATGTTTTTGGTTGAGATTAGCTAGCCAATCAAAAAAATAGGTTTGCTCGTTCATTTTTTGATTCATATTATTCGGGGCTTTTTGAGTTTATTTGAATTGGGGGTGAAGCCTTTTACTTGTTCACATCTATTTTTTTTCTTGAAAATGGGGTTTATATCAATCAATACAAGAGAAAAAACACAATGAATTAGCAGTAATTTTATCCGCAGAGTAATCAATATTTTTCGCTCAAACCCAAACTTCATTGCCGCCACAATACCCGCTGCTAATCATTTGCCAATCTTTTGGATAAACTTGCCCCAACTTTTTATGCTTTTTTACAGTTAATCACCGTAAAAAATATAACTCTCGAAAAAATGATCGTTAAATTCTAACTCAAATTCATCGGTTCAACACCTTAAAATCATAGAAGAACACCCTAGAAGTTGTATGTAGATTTTCTCATATGTTAGCTCAGTAGAGTGTACAGTTGGATGCAGAGCAACTCAAATTGTCAAACCCTCTTAATTTTAAAGGCTCTCAATCCTTGACCCTTCGCGCCTAAGGGAAAAGGTGGAGGAGTGGGTACAGATTCAGATAAACTGTGGATTGGTTAAAGTCAATCGGAGAACACTGGAAGTGGCAATCGAAATCGGTCAGAAAGTGAGGGTACGCCGCATCAGAGATCGGATGCCTGCAAATGTTGTCAGCAAACTCAAACAAAATCCTTACGGCATAGTCGAAGACTACAAAATGGTGGATGGGAGCGGAGTTGGCTTCATGGTCAAACTAGAGGGCAACCTCTCAAGCTGGTTCTTTGAAGATGAACTAGAAGTTATATCTTAACGCCCTGTGGGGTCGGGAGTCAGACCCGGAGTGACTTGATCGGAACCGAAAGTTGAACCGGAAAAAACCGCTTGTGAAAACGCCAGCGTTATGGGCAATCTCCATCGGGTGAAGACCACCAAAGACAATTTTCCGTTTAAAGGAGTCACAGGCTTTCCCGACTTCACCTCACCGTCTGAGGCTAATACACAGAACTTTACGGGAGCATTATAGCCCTGTCTTTTAAGGCAGGGTAGAAAGGCGACACAGCCGACTTAAGTCAGCCGTCATATCCAAGCCATGTTAGGATATGGTTATGGTTATATTCGAGTTCAAGGCAAAAGGTAAAACGAGTCAATATCAAGCTATTGACGAAGCGATCCGCACGTCCCAATTTATCCGAAACAAGTGTATTCGATATTGGATGGACAATAGAGGGGTGAGCAAAGCTGATTTGAGCAAGTACACAAAAGTATTGGCTCGACAGTTTGCATTTGCTTTGAACTTAAATGCCATGTCGCGTCAAGCTTCTGCTGAAAGAGCGTGGCAGTCTATAGCACGGTTTTATGACAACTGTAAAAAGGGGATAAAGCCAACTGGTTATCCGAAGTTCAAAAAGCATTCTCGCTCAGTGGAATACAAGACTCAATGCTGGAAATTGCTGAGTCCTAAGCGAATTCATTTTAAAGAATTTGGGACGCTTAAACTTGTCGGAACCTACGATTTGGCTTTCTACCCAACGGATCTGATCAAGCGAGTCAGAGTTGTTAGACGTGCTGATGGCTACTACATTCAGTTCTGTATCAAGATTGACGTGCGTGATGAAATTGAACCTTCAAAACAAGTGATTGGATTGGATGTAGGTTTAGAGTATTTCTACACCGACTCTAATGGCAATCACGAAGAAAATCCGAGATTTTACCGCAAGAATGAGAAAAGACGTTCTCGTCTGAATCGGAGATTATCTCGGACTCAGAAAGGTTCAAACAATCGGGCTAAAGCCAGATCGAAACTTGCCAAACTCGACCTCAAACAGGAGTAGACAGCGTAAAGAACACGCCAAGAAACTGGCACGTTGCGTCATTCACTCTAATGATGTGATTGTCTATGAGAATTTACCGGTCAAAAACCTCGTTAAAAACCATAAAATTGCCAAGTCAATCAGCGACGCTGGCTGGTATCAATTTAGGTGTTGGTTAGAATATTTCGGGAAAAAGTTTGGTAAAATCACTGTGGCTGTAGAGCCTCATTTCACTTCACAAGAATGTTCAAGCTGTGGAAAAACAGTTAAGAAATCACTATCAACTCGAACCCATAAATGTAGTTGTGGATGCGAATTGCAACGTGATCACAATGCAGCTTTGAACATATTAAAGAAAGGACTAGGTACGGTAGGGCATATCGGAACCAAGCTCTGTGAGCAGAACGCTTCTGAAGAGACGACCTCTTTGTTGACTGGTTTCAACCAGTCAGTGAAAGCCGACTCGTTGAAAGAAGAATCCTCGTAATTTATTGCGAGGAGTGTCAAGCTAAGATTTCAAAGTGCGGTAAAACCGAGAAAATGTTAGCGATTTTAGCAGTAGGAACGAGTAGATGGCTCTAATATTAACCTTTTTGGGTAAGGGTGGCACCGGACGAACCACAATAGCAGTCGCAACCGCCAAACGGTTCGCACAGCAGGGAAAGCGAGTCCTCCTCGCCAGTCAAGATAGCAGTCCAGCCCTCAGCCTGTTTTTGGGTGAAACAGTGGGTTCTCAGCCAACAGAAGTCGCACCCAACCTCAAAGCAACTTATCTCAAAAGCGCTCAATTACTCGAAGAGAGTTGGGAAGAACTTAAAGGCTTAGAAGCCGAATATGTTCGCACTCCCTTTTTTAAAAATGTTTATGGTCAGGAACTCGGGGTATTACCGGGGATGGATAGTGCGCTGGCGTTGAATGCCATTCGAGAATACGATGGTAGCGGCGCCTATGATGTGATTGTTTATGATGGGCCAAGCAGCCAAGAAACCCTGAGAATGCTGGGAATGCCAGAGATTTTAAGCTGGTACGTCCGTCGGTTTCGTCAAGTTTTCGTTGAGTCGGATTTTTGGAAAGCGATTTCTCCTTTTGCTCAACCCATTAGCAGTGCGGTGTTGAGCGTGGATCTGTCTGCGGATAATTTCTCCCAACCGACCAATCGAGTTAATAATATCTTGGATGAGGGCAAAGAAGCCGTTGCCGATCCGAACCGAGTTGTGGCTTACTTGGTCACAACGGGCGATGACATTGCGATCGCCACCAGCCGTTATTTGTGGGGATGCGCTCAACAAGTGGGTTTAACCGTCGGTGGGGTAATTCTCAATCAAGCCAATTTAACCGATGGGATCACTCAAAACTTCGATCCGCTCAAAGTTCATGCGGTCCCGCAAAATCCCGATCAAGATTGGCAAATTTTAACCCTAGCCTTACCCGACTTTAGCGCCGAAGCCAAAACCGCCCCCCGTTCCATTTCCATAGACGTGGCTACACGCCAAGTCAGCCTATTTCTACCCAGTTTTGATAAAAAACAAATTAAACTCACTCAATACGGCCCTGAAGTCACTATAGAAGCCGGAGATCAACGCCGAAATATCTTTCTCCCCGATTCCCTGCGGGGAAAACCTGTCACCGGAGCCAAGTTTCAAAACAATTACTTGATCATTTCTTTTTAGTTAAAGAAGGCAATAGGGAACAGGCAACGGGCAACAGGGAATAGGGAATAGGGAATAGGGAATAGGCAACCATGCAAGAGTATTGTAGGGGCGGGTTCAGATCGGTTGAAAGTCGGTAACAAACATCATTACACCAAGCCCCCCCTAAACACCTGAAACCCGACACCAGTAACCTAGTCAGTGCATAACTGTAAACTGTTCACTGTAAACTGGTGACTGCATAACTGTAAACTGTTCACTGTAAAAGCTGTTCACTCCTCCTAATTTTAAGATCGCTTGTTATGTCTGAAACGCCGGAAACTCAAGTTCGTCAAAACCCAAATCCAGACCGCAGCGCCAAAACTCGGCAACTGTTGGGGATGAAAGGTGCTGCACCCGGAGAAAAATCCATCTGGAAAATCCGTCTACAATTGATGAAACCCATCACCTGGATACCGTTAATCTGGGGTGTGGTATGTGGGGCGGCATCTTCGGGAAATTATACCTGGAGTCTGGAAGATGTTTTGATTGCTGCGGCTTGTATGCTGTTGGCAGGGCCGTTAATGGCAGGTTATACTCAAACGTTGAATGATTTCTACGATCGCGATTTAGACGCCATTAACGAACCCTATCGACCCATTCCTTCGGGAGCCATTTCTATTCCCCAAGTCGTGACGCAAATATTGATTCTGCTTGGGGCGGGGGTCGCTTTGTCCTACGGGTTGGATGTCTGGGCGCACCATGAATTTCCCACCATTACCTGTCTGTGTCTGGGGGGAGCGTTTTTATCCTACATCTATTCCGCTCCGCCTTTGAAGCTGAAAAAAAATGGCTGGTTGGGGAATTATGCCTTGGGAGCGAGTTATATTGCTTTACCCTGGTGGACGGGTCACGCTTTATTTGGAGATTTGACCTCAACGATTGTGGTTTTGACCCTATTCTACAGTTTGGCAGGATTGGGAATTGCCATCGTTAACGATTTCAAAAGTGTCGAAGGCGATCGCCAACTCGGGTTAAAATCATTACCGGTAATGTTTGGCGTGGGAACCGCCGCTTGGATTTGTGTGTTGATGATTGATGTGTTTCAAGCGGGTGTGGCTATGTATCTAATCAGCATCCAACAAAACCTCTACGCCACAATCCTATTATTGTTGGTGATTCCTCAGATTACCTTTCAGGATATGTATTTTCTACGCAATCCTCTAGAAAATGATGTTAAATATCAAGCAAGCGCTCAACCCTTCTTGGTCTTAGGGATGCTGGTTGTCGGTTTAGCCTTGGGTCATGCAGTCTAACCTCTTTAGAGCGATAAAAGTTTGAAAAGCTTGATTTTCAACCCCATAACAGATATCCTAAGCGGAAACATCGATAAACTTTTAACAGAGTTTATCCAACCATTCCCCTGGAGATATCCGTTTCCAACGAACTTTGGGAGCCTCTCGTGACGAAATTTCCTCAGGATACGGACAATCAATCTAAGTTTATCGGGAACTCGATTGATTCGGATGACGAACGCACTGAGTCTAGAGACGTGCCTTGGCACATCTCCAACGATCATCGCTTACGGCACGTCTACGACGAACAGGGTGAAGCCAAATTTCCAACTTTTCTCAAGCAAGAGTCTCAGAGTGCCATGATTGGAGAAAGATTTAATTCAGCCGTTAACCCTTCGACTTCCACTCCAGATGCGTTCCAGTCGTCAGTCGGGGGGGAAGACACAGATACAAGTTCTCCCCTCCTGCACCAGCCAGCAAATGCTTCTGAGGAAACCTCGGAGTGGGATGACAACGGTGAAGAGCAACCCGGAGAACCGACCACTCCCGAGGAAAAGGATCGTCACACTCTGCAACGTTGGTCGGGTCGGGTTTGGGTGTGGGTAAAATCGAAAATTCCGACACCAGAGCAAGGAAAAACCCCCTGGTATCGACGGGCGAGTGTTTGGGTCGGTATTGGCGTGGTAACGGTCGGCGGGGGAACCATTGGTTATGGCGGTTGGAAGTTTTATCAGCTTTACCAAAATTTGCCCGAGGTGACTGACCTTTCCACCTACAATCGGGATGGGACTTTAACGATTAAAGCCGCAGATGGTACGATTTTGATGCAGCGAGGCCCTGCCACTCGGGAGAAAGTTAAGCTCGATGAAATTCCCGAACAATTGATCGAAGCGTTTGTGGCGATTGAAGATCGGCGCTTTTACGAGCATAAAGGGGTTGATTACCAAGGGATTTTCCGGGCTTTCGCTTCAAACTTGTTAGCCGGGGGAGTGGTTGAAGGGGGAAGTACCATCACGCAGCAATTGGCGAGAACGGTGTTTCTCAATCAAGAGCGCAGTGTCGTTCGCAAATTGCGGGAAGCTTTACTGGCTCAGAAAATTGAACGACAGATGAGCAAGGAGGAAATATTAGAACGATATTTGAATTTAGTTTATCTGGGTTCGGGTGCTTATGGCGTGGCGGATGCGGCTCAGGTCTACTTTAGCAAGCCGGTTCAACGCCTGACGCTTTCGGAAATTGCCACCTTAGCGGGTTTGCCTCCGGCACCGAGTCAGTATTCTCCGCTGGTAGACTTGGAGGCGGCTACAGCGCGTCGGAATGTGGTCTTACAGCGCATGGTTGATGCCGAGGTGTTGACCGCCGCCCGCGCCGAACAGGTTCAACAACAAACGTTAGCGGTTCAGCCGAGTTCCCCCAAACGCCTACAGGTTCGCGCTCCCTATTTTGCTAGCTATATTGAGAAGGAATTACCGAAGTATGTCTCCCCAGAAGACCTGGAACTGGGCGGATTAATCGTTGAAACCAGTGTGAATCTCAAATGGCAAGAAATTGCTCAAAAAGTGGTTAAAGAAGCGGCAGAAATTGATGGCGCTTCTCAAGCGTTCGATCAGGCGGCGTTGGTGGCGATAGACCCCCGCACTGGCGAGGTGAAGGCGTTGGTCGGCGGGGCGAGTTTTGCTGAAAGTGAGTTTAATCGCGCCATTCAAGCTCAACGTCAGCCCGGATCGACGTTTAAAGGGTTGGTTTATGCCACCGCGATCGCTGCGGGTTTTTCTCCCTATGATAGTTACAAGGATGAGCCTTATCGGGTAGATGGTTATCGACCGATGAATTATGGAAACCGTCACTCGAATAATTGGCGATCGATGATTAGCGCTTTGAGTAGTTCGGTGAATGTGGTGGCGGTGAGGGTGTTGATTGATGTGGGTTTTGAACCGACGATTAAAATGGCTAAGGATATGGGAATTCACTCTCCATTAAAACCAACTTATTCTTTGGCGTTGGGTGCTTATGAGGTGAATTTGCTGGAGTTGACCAATGCTTACGGGACGCTGGCGGCTGAGGGGAATCATATTCCGGCTCATGGCATTCGTCGGGTCGTTAACCAAAAGGGCGAAACGATTTATCAAGCTGATTTTAAACCGAAACGAGTTTTAGATAAAGGCAGTGCTGCGATTACCACTTGGATGCTGGAAGGGGTTGTAGAAGGGGGAACGGGTACTTCGGCTTATTTATCTGATCGCAGTGTCGCCGGAAAAACCGGAACCTCTGAGGAGGCGCGAGATTTGTGGTTTATTGGTTATATTCCTCAGATGGTGACGGGAGTTTGGTTGGGGAATGATGACAACCAACCGACTTGGGGAACCAGTGAAACCGCCGCTTACAACTGGCGTCAGTTTATGAAAGAGGTGGTTGAGGATATCCCCGCTGAAGATTTCCCGAAATTACCCGAGTTGGATGGGCGTAAGGGGAGTATTAAGGCGAAACCTCATCAACCCAATAGCATTGTTACCGGAAGTTCAGCCGTTCAAAAAGACGATCCGGATTACCATCGGTTCTTCTCTAATCGGAGTAATGCTAACTACAACTCCAACTCTTATAATGATGGCTATTATAGCGGTGGCTATTCCAGTGGCGGCTATTCCAGTAGCGGCTATTATAGCAGCGGTGGCTATTCGAGTAGCAGTAGCTATTCCAGTGGCGGCTATTCCAGTGGTGGCTATTATAGCGGTGGCTATTCCAGTGGCGGCTACGGATATAGCGGCTATTAGACAGTTAACAGTTAAGAGTAGACCGTCAAGCGTCAAAAAAACTGATAATTGTTAACTGAAAAAACTGCTTACTGCTGACTGTTAAGTGATAACTGAAAACAAGGGTCGCTGGTTACTATAAACCCTAAACTTTAAAAAGGAGATGTAATTTGTCATGGATGAACTGACACCAATTTTGCAGGGTTTTACCCAACAACCAATCGCTTTTTTAGGTGGATTTGTTTCTGGTATTCTTAAGTTAAATTTGTCTGATGATCCGGTAAAAAGCTGGTTGGCTAAAGAGGGAGCAACTGTATCTCAAACTTCTTCTCCTTCGCAAGCGAGTAATGGCAACAAGGGGCCACAATCAATCACGATTGAATAGAAGTTTTTAGAGATTTTTGAGGCTTGCAACTCCCAAGTTTTTTTGAAGTTTAAATCGCTTTCTGAAAAACCCGGTTTCTCTTAGAAACCGGGTTTTTTTAGCACATCTAGTGCTTCGCTCTTGCCTATTGCAAGAGGCAATTTACAGTCACCAGTCAGAGCGTGATAACAGTAGTCAGTAAACAGTTTCTCCCGATCTCCCGATCTCCCCACTTCCCCCTGCACCCCAACTCCTGTCTCCTGTCTCCTGACTCCTGTCTTCCCCATCCATTTACTAGAGTTCTAAAGGTGCAATAAGACCTAGTTTTTCTTGGAGAATATATCGTAATATGGCTTGAGTAACTGAGATTAATCCCAGTCTCACTTGTGCGATTTCTGGGGTTTGGAGTTTGACTTCTCCCCAAATGCGACACTGACTGTAGAAGGCTTGAAACGCATCAGAAATGAGATTGGCTTTATTTTTCCAAAATTGTTGATCCGATGAGGTACAGCCAGCGTCTAAAGCGTCTAAACTGGTCAGGAGTTGCCCAATTAATTGCTGTTCGCGGGGATGATGAAATTGGAGTTTTCCGTTAACATCTAACCAAGGAATTGGATTGGGTTTGATCAATAACCATAGCGGTGGAGTGGTTTGCAAATCCGGTTGAGCTAAGGTAATCAGGCGATCGCGATCGGCTAACCTCAGAATTGAACAGCAACGAGCATGACTGTATTGTACAGCAAATAAGTTTGGATTGACAGAGATTTTTTGAGTTGAAGTCGGGGAAAAACTTGATGCGGGTAAGGGAGTTTGAGTCATCTGTTGTAAGCAGGTGGCTACAGTATCATCGGTTAATTCAAATGCAATCATTCCATCGGGTATGACTTCCATAACCATCTCCACCTTTTCGTTTGGAAATGACAAACCCTGAACAATTTTAGTGGCGATATCTAGGGGGTTTTGATGATTAATTTTTGCCAGTTTCAAAGCGATCGCCGAATGATATCGAATTGGCCAAGAATGTTTCAGGGGATGAATGGGAATGTCCGGGGGGTCGATGTTAACTCCTTGACATTGAATTTGCTGGTGTAGCTTGTTAACCAGAAAACATTGAACCGCCGGGATGTCCATAGAACTTCCGTAATTCTCCGGGAGTGAATAACAACAAATCGCGAACACGCATCCGATCAAAGCCCGAGATTCCGGAACCTCGATAGAAGGTTGTGTAGGTTCCTGTAGCCTCCCTCAGATCAAAACTCTCTAGAAATTTGATTCCGGATCGCGCAGATCATGTGTTTTTTGCTACATTAGTAGAATAGCCCAGATTGAGATCGCCAATGTATAAACTTTAGCTTGATCGAATCGGGGTGATTTGGTGTCAACTGTAACCCTCAGCTTTTTCAAGAAGCGAACGTAGCTTCTGGTGTTGTCCTTGAACTCTCATCTATTATTATCTTATGCAGTCAACTTCTGTATCTTCTGAAACCAGCAATCGACCGTTTTTAACCTGGCAGCGTATTATTGACTGGGCGCAGGAACATTACCGTTGTCGTAGTTTTAACAAGGATGAACGCATTCCCGCCCGTCCCGGTTTACTGTATCTGGTTCAACGGGGTTCTGTGCGTTTAGTGGGAAGCACTCAACTCGGAACTGCGGCAAATAAATCTAATTCTAAAGGGTCTCGTCGGAGTCTAGATGAGGCGTTTCTCGGTTTTGTCGGTGCAGGTCAACCGTTTGAATTGGTCGCCCAGTCGCCTTTTTCATTACAGGCTTATGCCCATACGGATGATACCAATGTTCTGTGGATGTACTGGGAAGATTTGGATAATTGGCCGCATTTTCGCCGGGAAGTTTTAGATGCGTTTCGATACCAACATCAGCGCAAATTATTATGGTTAAGTACCTTAGGTCAGCGTCGAACCATTGACAGATTGTTTGGGTTTTTAACGCTATTAATTGAAGAATACGGTGAATATTACGTCAATGATAGTGAAGAAAGTCCCTTTCGAGGATATTGCTTGCCCTGGCCTCTAACTCACTCTCAAATTGGCAGTGCAATTGGTTCAACTCGGGTGACAGTAACGCGGTTAATGGGTAAATTGCGGGCTTCTGGATTAATTTATACTCAAGGGGATAATTTAATCTGTTTACCTGCGGAAATGGAAAAAGAACAGTCATCATAATTTAGTGCTGTTGGCTGTTTAAGTTGAGTTTGTCTCATCAAGTTGATGAAATAAAGACGGGTTTCTATTCTACCTCGGTGAGTTCTGAAGGGATAATTTTAATCGACAAGATTTCAGTTGTTGAATACAAAAATAGAGGGTTTTGGGGGCATCTTAATCTGAAATCCCTTATTCTTTGCTATAGTAACGACTTCTACGACTTAGCTCCGGGAGTAGAAAAATAGGAGAATAATAGCAGTTAACAATCCTCAATGTCAGGTGAGTAGATACACCGTTAATTGAAAAATTGTCTTTACACAACACAGGATAATTATTCGTAACTGAAACTCTCTCTCTCTTTAGACAGATATTTTGTTTGAGTCCTTTCTCTAGAAAAAATAAACAGTGGTTTGCCATCTGTTTTAAGGTAGATCTTTCCCATCGTTCAAAAGCTTGATCAAGCCAACTGGGTTTGTATTACCTTGCTCTCGAACAACGGTACAAAAAAAGCTTGCAACAAATGAGCTTAATTTACCTACAACTCGGAGAACCGATTGTTTTTGCAGCGACTCCGGAACACAAGAAACAAGCTCAATTAACCATCGGGGAACTGGCAACACAACTAAGAACAGATTGCCAGTGGAAACCCATTCCCGGACATCACTGTGAGCGATGTAGCTATACAGGTTACTTTTGAACCTCTACCGCCAACGGCTAAACTGCAACGTCTGCTGCAACTGACCTTAGGACTCGATTAAAATAGAAGTTGACCGAAAAATGGAAAAAGCACCTGGGAGTCTGGCCGTGTTTCGACCCCAAGTGCTTCTTCTACAGACCTCACTCCTCACACTGATACCAATATACACGATAATTTCAGCTTGTCAAGGGATTTGTCTGTTAAATAAATCTAAAGCTAGACGCTGGTTGCGGGTTGAGGCTGAAACTGGAACATCGAATAAATCACATTCCGGCGAATGTCGGTCATCATATCGAGGAACTGTTCGTAGCCTTCGCGCTTATACTCAATCAAGGGGTCTTTTTGACCGTAGCCCCGCAGCCCAACCGACTCCCTTAACGCATCCATCTGTTGCAGGTGTTCGCGCCAGAGAGTATCAATTTGCTGCAAGATAAAGAATCGTTCCGCTTCTCGCATCAAACCGGGCTTAATTTGATTAACCTGGGCTTCCTTAATGTCGTAGGCGTTGCGTAACTGTTCGTGCAAAAAGGTCTTAATCTCCTCAACGCTGAGATCGATCAATTGGTCTGCATTTAAGTCTGAAAGCAGATAAACGAACTCTTTGACCTTACTGACCACATTTTCCAAATCCCACTCTTCCGAGGGCAAATCGGGGTTAATATAAGCATCAACGATGTCATCCATCGTCTGTTCGCCGTACTTAATCACCTGTTCTTTCAAATCCTGACCTTCCAACACCCGACGCCGTTCGGCATAAATCGCCCGACGTTGGTTATTCATCACCTCGTCGTACTCAAATACCTGCTTGCGGATGTCATAATAGTAAGTTTCGACTTTTTTCTGAGCATTTTCCAGCGATCGCGTCAGTATGCCGGACTCGATGGGCATATCCTCATCGACGCGGAAAGCATCCATCAAACCTGCGACCCGATCGCCGCCAAAAATCCGCAACAGGTTATCCTGTAAACTGAGGAAGAAGCGAGTAGACCCCGGATCGCCCTGTCGTCCGGCCCGTCCCCGCAGTTGGTTATCAATCCGCCGAGACTCGTGACGTTCAGTTCCGATCACGTGCAACCCGCCGAGTTCAACCACTTCATCGTGTTCCCGTTCGGTGTAGTTTTCGTATTCACCGACAATTGCTTTATAAACTTCTCGCAAGCGTTGAATGACCGGATCGGTGGTTGGGGCTTTTTCGGAAGCAATGGCGAGTTTGTCTTCAGCCAGCAATTCCGGTAGAGTGCGTTCTCCATATTGAGATACCGCAAATTCCACAGCATCTTTGAGTTTTTGTTCAGTTGCTCGCGAGAGTTCTGTGGGAAAAATTTGCGGGGCGACTTTCCAAGATTTACCTTTTTTCTCACCGCCAAAGCCCTGACCCCCGCCGCGATCGCCTCCGGAAAATACCCGCTTCATGGCGAGTTCTCGTTCATCTTCCGGCTTAACAATGCGGGGCATAAAATATTCTCGCATTTTCAGCCGCGCCATGAAGTCCGCATTTCCGCCCAAGATAATATCCGTTCCGCGACCCGCCATGTTAGTTGAAATCGTCACCGCCCCTTTCCGTCCGGCTTGGGCGATAATTTCCGATTCCCGTTCAACATTTTCGGGTTTAGCGTTCAGTAAATTAAAAGGAATTCGGCGTTCGATTAACAACCGAGACAGTAACTCCGATTTTTCCACACTGGTAGTTCCCACAAGTACCGGACGGCCAATTTCGTGCATTTTGGCGCATTCTTCGGCGATCGCATTCCATTTTCCGCTTTCGGTTTTGTAGACCACATCGGATAAATCAGCGCGACCTGTGGCGCGATTTGTCGGTACAATCGTGACTTGCAGGTTATAAATTTTCTCAAATTCAACTTCTTCTGTTTTGGCGGTTCCGGTCATTCCCGAGAGTTTAGGATAAAGCAGGAAGAAGTTCTGATAAGTAATGGTTGCCAGGGTTTGAGTTTCCGGCTGAATATCAACCCCTTCTTTAGCTTCGATGGCTTGGTGAAGACCATCACTCCAACGGCGTCCCGGCATTACCCGTCCGGTAAACTCATCGACGATAACAACTTCGCCATCGCGAACAATATAGTTAACGTCCTTGATAAACAGTTCTTTCGCTTTGACCGCATTAAACATAAAGTGCGCCCAAGGGTCATTGGGATCGTATAAATCTTTTACCCCAAGAAGTTCTTCAGCTTTAGCAAACCCTTCATCCCCGAGAAGGACGTTACGGGCTTTTTCATCAACTTCGTAATGTTCTTCTTTTTCCAGGGAGCGAGCCACTTGAGCGGCGCGAATATATTTTTGGCTAGGACGTTCAACTTGACCGGAGATGATCAAGGGCGTGCGGGCTTCATCAATAAGAACCGAATCTACTTCGTCAATAATACAAAAATTAAACGGACGCTGAACGACATCATCCATCGAGGTTGCCATGTTATCGCGCAGATAATCAAAGCCCACCTCGCTGTTTGTGGCGTAGGTAATATCACAGCGATAATTTCTCTGGCGTTCCTCCGGACTCATGCCCTGCTGAATCAATCCTACACTCAACCCGAGAAAGCGATGAACTTGACCCATCCATTCGGCATCACGGCGAGCGAGATAATCGTTAACGGTAATAATATGAACCCCTTGACCCGATAGTGCGTTGAGATAGGCGGGTAGGGTAGCGACCAGGGTTTTTCCCTCGCCCGTTTTCATCTCGGCAATTTCGCCTTTATGAAGCATCATCCCGCCCAACAACTGCACATCGAAATGGCGCATTCCCAAAACCCGCAGTGCAGCTTCTCGGACCACTGCAAAGGCTTCTGGAAGAATTTCGTCTAAAATTTGCTCTCGTTCCTCACGGGAATTTGCTTTTTCGAGACGTTGTTTAAATTCACCCGTCTTCCCTCTCAATTCTTCATCGGAGAGTGCGTGAATGTCTTCTTCTAAAACATTTATATCCGTGACGATCGGTTGATATTTCTTGAGTTTGCGAGCGTTTGGATCGCCCAGCAGAGCTTTCAGCATGGCAACAACAGGACCTTTACACGACGCGAGAAGTTATTGCTTATTGTAGCAATTGATGCCTCAAAGCTGGATCTTTTCGTTGGTGAACGTTCACAATCTGCCTCGAACCTGCCCTGTTTTTACCGTTTCTTTTTAAGTTTCGAGAAGATGAAAACCGTTTCAAAGGATGGATCACGGAGAATCTATCCACTCTGAGGTTAAGGAGCGAAAGTTATACTCAGCAGCCCCGGGATGGCAGTTGAGGCAGTTGTTGACGGAGATGGGTTGAGAAAATTCCACTCGCGGATGAATTGCTTTGAAAAAGCGGGAGCGTTCCACTCGAAAGGGGAGTTGTTCTTCTTGGAGGTTGAGGGGACGGGAGAAGGTTTGCAGGTAGTTCCAGATCAGGAGTCGGGGCGGATCGATGAGGGGTTGAAGTTGGCGTCCGTAGTGTTGGGTATCTTGGAGAATTTGTCGCCAGGTTTGGGAGGGGAGGACTTCCGGTGGTAGGGCGATATGACAGCCCGAACAGTTTTCGAGATAGAGTTGTTGTCCGAGTTCAAAGCGTGGGGGAACCCGATCAACTGTAGCGATTTGATGGGAGGGGACGGCCAAGGGTTCCGGACTCACCGCTGAGAGTGGCGTTAAACTTCTGGCACTTAAGTTCCCCAAAAGTGAAAAGATGGCCGCCAACAGGAGTACCCGCAGAGAACGAGGTCTGAGTGGGGAAAAGTTTCGTCTAGACTCGTCGGAGCTACGCCGTCCTACTGGTAACTTCTGATTCACTGGTTTGTTCTCTCAATTGTGGGGTTCAGTCGTCTGAACGGTGGATTTTCTGCTGTTACTGACGGCTAGCTAATTTTGAGCTGCATTCCTTCTCTAGCCACCAAGCCTTCGGGGAAGACAGCCTGGACATCGGCTTCGACTCGATCGAGAAAGTCGTCGTCGTGGTAAGGATCGTGTTGATACATGACGATTTTTTTGACTCGGGCTTTTTTGGCGATTTCTACACCGACTTGCCAGGTAGAATGTCCCCATCCGACTTTCGGAAATTTGGGATGATAATATTCCTCGTTGGTGTAGGTGGCATCATAAATCAGGACATCTGCATTGCGAGCCAGGTGTAAGACATTTTCATCGAATCGATCCGGAAAATGTTCAGTATCGCTACAGTAAACCACAGTATGTCCCTGCCAACTGACCCGATATCCGACGGCGCCATTGGGATAATTCAAGGGAGCGGTCTCGATTTTCACATCTTCGAGTGATACAATATCCCCGGCAACAATATCATAAAACTTCATATCCGATTGCATGACGTGCATGGGAACCGGAAAGTTTGGATGAACCATCTGGTCTGCAAGTCTTTGTTTAATGGTGCTACCATCGGGGGCGATCGCCCCGTAGATGTGGAAGCGATTGATGGGGATAAAGGCGGGTACAAAGAAGGGGAAGCCCTGGATATGATCCCAGTGGGTGTGAGAGAAGAACATATAGGCTTCGAGGGGCATTTCTTTGAGTAAGTCCATACCCAGGACTCGTAACCCTGTCCCCGCATCGAAAATTAAGAGTTTTTTTCCCAAGCGCATTTCGACACAGGAGGTATTCCCTCCATAGCGAACGGTTTGATGGCCTGGAGTGGGAATTGTTCCTCTTACCCCCCAAAATTTCACATAGAAGTCTGCTGAGGGGTTGGTTTCCATCTGAGCCTGTTCGGAAGGCTGTTGACTCTGAGCAGGTGGATCAGAAACTGACGACATCGTTGTGGTATTTAACCTTAAACGTAGGACTAAAAATTGCAGACTTGAAGGCTCGATCACAAATAAAGATGAGGGAGGTTCTATCAAGTCTCGGACAGTTGCACCGCTGTTTTTAACTGGGATTGAAAACTCTATGACTGAAGCACCAGTATTATTCTAGCCCCGAACCTCAAGAATTCGGTTTTTTTCATCTACGAAAACCACTGTCGGAATGTGGATTTTGATTTCTTCTGGAGTCAACTGTCCGTAGGACATGATTATAATCCGATCGCCGGTCATCCCCAAGCGAGCGGCTGCACCATTGAGTTCTACGGCACCCGATCCGGCCGGTGCCGCAATCGCATAGGTGATGAATCGCTCCCCATTGGCTAGATTCACGACTTGGACTTGTTCATGGACGAAAATTCCGGCCGCTTGCAGCAAATTTTGATCGATACTAATACTACCGATATATTCTAAATTGGCAGCGGTGATTCTACAGTTGTGAATTTTCGCGCTGAGGAGCGTTCGGTACATGGTTTTACCTCAAGAGTTCACCAATCTCAATTTTCTGCATCCGAGTCTCGACCTTTGGCACTTCCTGCGGCGATGCACTTTTCGATTAGAGGGTTAACCTGATCGACATCTTTCCAGCCGAGAATCTCGGTGACTTTTTTCTCCAGGTTTTTATAGCTTCTGAAAAATTCAGCAATTTCATCTAAACGATGAGGGGTAATATCATTGAGTGACTTCACCTGCTTATAGCGAGGGTCTTTATCAGGAACGCAAAGAATTTTTTCGTCCCGGTCGCCACCATCTATCATTTCTAGCATACCAATGGGTCGAGCTGCGATCACACATCCGGGGAAGGTGGGCTGATCCATTAACACCATTCCATCGAGGGGATCGCCGTCATCGGCGAGGGTATTGGGAACAAACCCGTAATCATAAGGATATTGTACGGAGGAATAAAGCACCCGATCAAGGGCAAAGGCTTGTAAGTCTTTGTCGTACTCGTACTTATTTTTGCTTCCGGCGGGAATTTCAATTAACACATTAATTAGACCCGGCTCGGGCTGGGGTGTAATGAGCGATAAGTCCACTGATTGTTCTCCAAGCTATTTTATGAGGGGATCACTCTTGTTGGCCTGTCGAGTCGTCAACAGGTTGACATTGATGATCTCCCATTTAGCATTCTAGGAGCGATCGTGCTATCGAGCCAACCCTGAAATGCAAGGCCGTTTGATTGCCCGAAAATTTGATCGGACCGGAAGACCGGAAGACCGGAGGTGGGGGAGGTGGGGAGGTGGGGAGGTGGGGAGGACCGGAGGTGGGGAGTCACCCTCCGGGAACGTCCGTTGCTAAGATTGCAAACTTTGCTAAGATTGCGAACTTCCTTCAACTCTGAGAACCAGAGCAACGGAGTTTGCGCTCCGATACAGAAACCGCGTGCGTCCCTTCGGGAACGTCCGTTGCTCTACTTGGGGAAACCCCGCTTACCGCACTGCACTCACCGCACTGCCTCACCGAGTCACCGAGTCACCGAGTCACCGAGTCAGTGAACAGTGAACACCTAACCAGTGACCAGTAAACAGTCAAGAGTACCATGCTACTGATAACTGATAACTGATAACTGATAACTGCATGAAGCGCCTCTTGCCTTCTGACTTTTGACTTCTGACTCGGTGACTTCTATCTGTCCCCTGTAACTATCAGGTTGCCATCTAGGATCGATTCTTGGTTAAACCTTGCATCGGATAGGGGGGAGATTGCCAAGTGCTACCCTGACTGGGAGAATAGTGGGCGATGGCGAGTAAGGGTAGCGTGAGCGTAATTAGGGCAATGATTGTTCCCACCAAATTGGCAAACCAGTCGCTAGAATGACTAGAGGCACTCGGAGGTTGACTATCGGATTCCATACAAAATCTGTTCTGAGCTTCGGAGCGTAGATTGTGCGAACTATTACTCTGCTAGTTTAGCATGAAATCCGTCGATTCGCTTCCTCCTCCCCGAGACAGATTTTGGAGTTCTCTTGAGCTTGATGAAAGCGATCAAGTTCGGGGAAATGCCATCTGGGTGGGGATTGCATCAAGATGTTTAACTTTGTTGATGAATTGATTTAAGTATCACTCAATCACAACTTTTTGAGACCATTGTCCTCAGGCTTGGTTAGTTTTCTCTGGACATGAACAACGGGCTTCTCAACGATCAAAAGGACGGATGTTCTTGTAAATCTCACCGACGATATCCAGTAGGGTGAACAGTTGCTGCCATTGGGGAAGCTGAGGGTTACTGCTGCGGGCTTGTTCTGCTTGCAAGCGGTTTTGAAGTTGCTGAAGTAATTGTTCGGGAGAAGTTGAGGATTGATCGTTTTTCGGTTCGGGGGTTTGGGGTTCGGCTTCATTGTCCCATTGGGCTTCACCGTTGTCGGGCAAATTTTCCCGCAGGTCCTGAGCGGTTTCGGCCAGGAGCAAGGCTCTTTGAGCAATGTTTTCGGGAAGTTTGGGCCGCTCAGATAAGGCGATGCGAGACAGTTCGAGCAACAGTTGACGAACCTCTTCGAGCCATTGGCTTTGTTGCTGCCAGTTCAGGTGATGAGTAAACTTGGCCGTGTTTTGTTGAAGAATCTGGGCATTGCGTGCGAGGGGAAGTGCTTCTGTTGAGACGCTTTCAGGAAGTCGAGGCAAGTCGGCCAGTGAAGCCCGAGCGATTTCAATCAACAGACTGTGAACCTTCTCCAGCCATTCAACATCGGAAAAATGGGAACTCAGTTTAGTCATATTTCCAGCCAGCGGTATCTTAAATTGGGAAGTTTATAGCATGAATTTGATCGGTGAAAATCCCCGAGAATTTACTAATTCTATACCCATTTTATTCAGTTAGAGTCTCTAGGCGAACCAAATTGAATCTAAAATTAACATTCGGAGGTTTTCACGGCGATCGCGCTTGTGTCGCGACCAAACTCTTCTGTTGGACAGTTCTCTAGTCCGGTTCTATTTTTCGGTCAACTTCCAAACCCCGTCCCAGCTTTCACTGGGTGGTTTTGTGGTTTCATACAAAATACAACGGTCAACATGAAGTTTTGCGGCTTTGTTTTTGGGATCAATGTTCAAGACTTCCAAAAATTCTCGTTTAGCATTCCTAAATGCATCTTTGGCTTGAGTGGCAAATTCTTTTTTCGCCAGATCGATCAGTTTTCGTAACTTGGGCAGTGACATTTCTTTAGCTTCATCTTCTAACATTTGCTGAGTTTTCGGATTAATGCTGAATTGTTTCAGTTTGGCGATGAGTAATTTTTTCGTATCGCGAGGGGTAATTGCTTTGACTTTATCTCTGACATTCAAGATAGCTTCTTCCAGGGGACTTGCTTTCAAGGCAGCAAGTTCTAGGCGATCAACCGTGTTTTCTCCGAGCAGTTCGATCAGCTTTTCAAGGGACAACTCCAAAAGCATTTCTTCGAGCATTTCTTTGTCATTGTAAGACAATTTTTTCAGTTGAGCTTCGGATAATTCTTCTAACTGTTGTAACAGCTCGATCAAATCGGGTTCGCTGAGTTTTTCTTGGGCGGGTTGGAGATAATATTTTCGTCCTTCGCGATAATGATCGATAATTTTTTGCTGCTCTTCGGAGAGGGGGCGAGCGAGTTTTCCTTCCTTAATGCCGACCAACTCATAAATTTTAACGGGTTGACTTTTCCCTTTAACGGTAATGTAGTCGAGTTCCCGTACAATTAAGCGGTCTTTATAGGGATGATAAGCATTGTCACTAATAATAATATCAGTGCCATATTGTTTACTGGTCCCTTCTAAACGAGAAGCCAAATTCACCCCGTCGCCAATGGAAGTTAATTCCATGCGTTTGCTCGAACCAATATTCCCGCTGACAACTTCATCGGAGTGCAGTCCCATACCGATACTGATGGGCATCAACCCCTGGGCGACTCGGGCTTGATTAAATTTTTCCAAACGGTAGCGCATTTCCACGGCGGCTTGCATCGCCATCCAGGGATGATCTTCGAGGGGGGCCGGAGATCCAAATACGGCCATTAACGCATCGCCGATATATTTATCGAGGGTGCCTTTGTAGCTGAGTACGGTGTCTACCATTTCCTCAAAGTATTCGTTGAGCATGGTGACGACTTCTTCAGCTTGTAGCTTTTCGGTGAGGGTGGTGTAGCTTCTAATATCGCTAAAAAGAACCGTAACGTGTTTTCGTTTACCCCCCAACCCGATATCCCCGCTGGCGAGTAATTGTTCGGCGACTTCCGGGGTCATGTAACGATAAATCAGGTTTTTGACTTCTTTTTCACCGCTAATATCTTCCATGACCACCAGAACCCCCCGGACTTTCTTGGGGTCACTGACATCGGACATGGAGTTAATGGAGAGGTTAATGCTGAGAGGTTCTGCGGTGGCGCCCGATAATAGGGTTTGGTCGGGATAATATTGCTGTCGGTCTTTTGCTTCTTTGGGATGGAGGGCGGTTTCAAACCATTTGGTAAAGTCGCCTTCTTTGAGATGAATCAGATCGGGAACATAGCGGTCTGCGGTGACATCGGCTTCGGTTAAACCGAGTAATTCACGAGCGCATTCATTGGTGGCAATAATTTTGCCGTTTCTGTCGGTGGAAATCACACCGTTGGTCAAACTGCGAAGAATATCGCGCTGCATCTGTTCTTGCTGACGCACGGTTTCAAACAGTTTGGCATTTTGCAGGGCAATGCCGGCTTGAATATTAAACGCCCGCATAAATTCTAAATCATTGCGGTTAAAGCTGGCTTTCCACTGTTCTGGAGCTTCCGGCCAATTTTCGGGGTTGTAGGGGGGATATTCGCCTTGTTTTTTCTTGTTAATGAGCTGTGTGACCCCGATTAATTGATCGTCGGAATTAAACACGGGCATACACAGAAGGCTACAGGTGCGATATCCGGTTTTTTGGTCGGTTTCTCTGGATTTAACCGATCGCTTATCATCGTAGACATCAAAGGGAATCAGCAGAGGTTCTTTGGTTTGAGCGACCATACCGGCAAATCCGGCGGTGGCGGGAATGCGAATTTCGGAGAGTTTGCCTTCGATGGGGATTTTAGTCCACAGTTCGCCTTTTTCGGCATCTAACAGCCAAAGGGTACTGCGATCGGCGTTCATCAGTTCTTTGGCCTGATCCATGACGTTTTTGAGGGTTTCTTGGAGATCGAGGCTACATTTACTGAGGGAGTTGACCGCATTCATTAAGGCTTTGGCGGCCCGTTGTTTTTGAGTGGCGGCGTAGAAGGATTTGGAAGATTCCAGAATTAGGCGAATGGAGGGAACAAATTCGGTGAACAGTTGCTCATCGTTTTTGGTAAAGCCCCGTTGATCGATTTTTTCTTCGAGGGGGGCTTCAAGATCGCAATTGAGTTTGAGTTTATTGAGGAGTTGGACAACGCCAATTAGTTCTTCTTCTTCGGTGAGGAGGGGCATCGCGATCATGGTGTAGGTGCGATAGCCATGTTTGCGGTCAGATTCCTTGGCGGCGAGTGAGCGGGGATCGTCGTAGAAATCGTAGGGAATGTTAACGACTTTTTTGAAGGTGGCGGCTTCTCCGGCAATTCCGGCGCAGCAAGGAATCCGCAATTCTAAGGGTTTGCCATCTTCTCCTTTGGCAACAATTGACCAGAGTTCTTCTTTGTCATCATCAAGCAACCAAATCGTTGTCCGGTCTGCACTGAGCAATTCTCCAGTTTTGAGGGTGATCGAACAGAGCATTTCATTGAGGATGGCCTCAAAACCTTGGGCATCGAGTAAATTGTCAAGGAGGGACAGGGTTTGATTGACGGTTTTTAGTTTTTCTTCCACATCTTTAACGACCTCTACAAAAGTATCTTTCGTCAGAGGAGCTAAAAAACTGGAAAAGCTACCGCCATTGGTTGAGCGAACAATCGCACTTCCTGTCTCTCCCTTGACCGTGTGACCGGAGGGGGGTTCTGGGGTGGCAGAGGATGTTACTTCTGGCCGAGAGTGATAACTGTTTTGGCGATCCTCCTCGACAGTAACATCAACAGTTGTGAAGACTGTTTGCTCTTTGGGATTGCCTGGAGATGCAGATTTCATAGACCTTTACCAAAAAGACCTGTACTTTAAAAATTATCTTTAATCGAATTGACAGCAGCTATTGAGAGTCGGGATCGAATGTCTCTAATCTGATACTAATCGGGGATATTCCTCGGTTGAGGCTGTCAGTTGGTTGGTTATTAAATTAGAGATCCTAGATCAATTTTTGCACTTGGACGCCTAGAAAAGATGTGCTTAGATCTACCAACTGTTGATTTGAGTTCTAAAAAAAGCATGGTGTTCGCCGAGAAGGTCGAAAATAAACACGCAGACAAAAAGAGAGAACTCACAACAGTTGAGAGTATTAAGCGCAGAAGATGTGAAACTAATACCCTCTTGCTCACTGTACACCAGATTCGGCTTCTGTGTTGTGACATCTTTTTAGCTCGTTTACGGATTGATGTCCTCGCTACCGTCGGGGGTGCAAGTTTTGGCCTTGCAGTTGAGGGTGGAACGTCGCACGAGCAAGAGAGTTAAGCACTACTGATTCCGTTGAACCTTGTCCCCCATCGATGGATCTCAACTATCCATTTGGGAAGAAGGAATCAGCACAAGTTAGTTAACAGTATAAAAGGTAAAGGTTAACATCGGGTAGTTTGTCTCTCCCCCTGGCGGAACCCTTTGTTGTGACCCGTGAACTGTAACTTGTTTGGAGAACAGTCAATTGGTGAGTAATGACGCATCTCGAAACTGATATAATTGAGTAGCTAATTTCTGAAGGCTTCTGACGATCCCCCGACAGCCTGATTCATATTTTTTAGGCTTTTGGTCGCCAGTTTTCCCGTACTGCGTGAGCAAGTTGAGATGATTGTAGCCCCTCGGCTGTGATTGCTTATCTTGTTGATTGCAGCAGCATCTGTAAAGTCCGATTTCAAGAATATACCCTCAGACCCCTTGCGGTTAACGCCGAACCTGTGTCAAGTTAGATTAATCTTCAACTGTAGCGAGTTCCATGCAGACTGAAGCTTTCAGCGAGCTTTTTCCCCTGTTTAAAGGGGCCAATCCAGAGACATTAGAATGGCTCTTGTCCGTTGCCGTTAAGCACGATTATCCTGCCAATCGTGCCGTTGTGATGGAAGATGCCTGGGGGAATGCTGTTTATTTTATCGTTTCCGGATGGGTGAAAGTCCGACGTTTGTCGGGTGATAATGTGGTGACATTGGCAATTCTGGGCCGGGGTGATTTTTTTGGAGAAATGGCAATTTTAGATGAATCCCCCCGTTCTAACGACGTGATTGCTTTGTCTCCTGTGCGGTTGATCAGCGTTTCCGCTCAACGATTTATTCAAACGTTGTTCAAAGATCCCCAGTTACACCATCGGATGTTGCAGTTGATGGTACGCCGTCTCCGTCAAACCAATCAGCGCTACCAAATTCGCCACCGTCCTCCGGCTGTGAAGTTAGCAAATACTTTGGTAGAATTGGCGGAAAATTATGGTCAAATTACCGAAAAACGGGCGGATATTTTTAATATTCCTTACCAAGATATAGCGGATGTAACAGATATTAGTTTGGAAGAAACCAGCAAAATTATGGAAAAGTTGCTCGCTAAGGGTTGGTTAGAAATAGATGAGGAAAATCAGACGATGCATTTAATCAACCTGAAACACTTAAATCATCTCGCTAGCCAATAGTCTGTTCCCCCATTAAAATAGAGTGATCTCAACTGAATTGTCCATCGAAAATCACAAATTCAATGACTGAAGCAACTCAATCTCGTCCCCGTCTCGAACCCGAACAAGTTCCGGCGATGCACTATTGGGTGGGGATGTCTCAACCCCAATCTCATCTGTTTGAAGTTAAATTGTCTGTTCGGGTTGATCAGCAATTGAGAAATTTAGCGAAATCTGGGGTTCTGGATTTGAAAATGCCTGTATGGACACCGGGTTCTTATTTGGTTCGCGAATATGCTCGACATCTCCAAGATTTTCAAGCCTATGATGAAACTGGACAACGCCGAACTTGGCAAAAAGTCAGTAAAAATCATTGGCAGATAGACGTTAAGAATATTCAAGAACTTTGGATTGAATATCGCATTTTTGCTAACGAATTAACCGTCCGCACAAATCATTTAGATCAAACGCACGGATATTTTAATAGTGCGGCTTTATTTCTGTATATTCCCGGTTGGGAAAAACATCCGATTTGGGTAACAATTGAACCGCCAGAAGATTGGAAGGTTACGACAATTTTACCAGAAGTTCCCGAGCAAGTCAATACGTTTAAAGCGGTAGATTTTGATACGCTGGTTGATAGTCCGTTTGAAATGGGAACCCACAAGATTTATGAATTTACAGTGCGGGAAAAACCCCATAAATTAGCGATTTGGGGGGAAGGAAACGGAGACAGCCAAAGGTTAATTAAAGATTTTGAAAAAATTATCGAAGAAGAAGCCGAACTGTTTGGAGGTTTACCCTACGAGCGCTATTTATTTTTATTACATTTATCCAGTCAAGGCTTCGGAGGATTAGAACACAAAGACAGTTGTTCGTTAAATTATCCTCGGTTTGGCTTGCGGGATGCGGAGAAATATAACCGCTTTATGCAGTTAGTCGCCCACGAGTTTTTTCATTTGTGGAACGTGAAGCGAATTCGTCCGAAAGCGTTGGAAGTGTTTAATTATGAACAAGAAAACTATACAGAGTCTTTGTGGTTTTGTGAAGGAACAACCAGTTATTATGATATTGTGATTCCTTGGCGAGCGGGAATTTTCGATCTGAAAACCTTTTTCAATGGACTGTCAAAAGATATTACTCGCTTACAAACTCTACCCGGACGGAAAATTCAACCGTTGAGCGAGTCGAGTTGGGATGCTTGGATTAAACTCTATCGCCGAGACTCTAATAGTGATAATTGTCAGATTTCCTATTACTTGAAAGGGGAAGTGGTTTCCTTTTTATTGGATTTATTAATTCGAGAACGGACCCGCAACCGACGCTCTTTAGATGATGTGATGCGGCGAATGTGGGAGGAGTTTGGAAAAGAGGAAATTGGCTACACTCCCGAACAACTTAAACAGGTGATTGAGTCCGTCGCCGAAACCGATTTAACTGAGTTTTTTGAGCGATATATTCACGGAACTGACGAGTTACCTTTTAATGAATTTTTAGAACCGTTTGGCTTACGATTAAAAGCAGAAAAACCGGATGCTACTCCTTATCTCGGCGTACAAGTTGTTTCTGATGCGAGTCGAGAAGTGATAAAATTTGTAGAGGCTCGAAGCCCCGCACAGATGGCGGGAATCGATCCGGATGATGAATTATTGGCTTTAAATGGCTTCCGGGTGAACGCTCAACAGTTAAGCGATCGCCTCAAAGATTATCAGCCCGGTGATACGATAGAATTAACCGTTTTCCATCAAGATCGGCTACAAATTTGTTCGGTAACGCTAGCTGAACCTCGCCCCAGTAGCTACAAAATTGCTTCGGTGAAAGATCCCTCTCCGCAAAATCAAAGAAACTTTTCAGGATGGTTGGGATGTCCTTACCACAAGTTGTGAGAAGATGTGATATATCGAAGCAAAGCAGATAAAAATTTGTTTTTTGCAGAGATTATTTGTTCTGTCAAAATCATACAATTAGCACTATGTCAATGCAAGCACCCCCTCCACCCCCAATCACCCCCCGTCAGATGAATTTGCTGCGAGTTGTCACGGCGATGGCTTGGGCGGATGGACATCTAGCCCAGGAAGAGGTGACTTTGATGCTTGATGAGTTCAGTCGTTTGTTTGCGGTGGGAACTGAACGGGAAAAATTGCAACAAGAATTAACGGAATATTTGATGCAAAATATTCCGTTAGAAGAATTAATTCCCAAGTTGAAAACTCAAGAAGAACGGGAATTAGTGTTAAGATTGGGTTATGAAGTCATTGGGGCGAGCGCTCGTACACCTGATGAACCGAATATTAACGAAGAAGAAGAAGCCGCTTATCAAAAGCTGGTAAAATTGCTCGATTTACCGGAAGATGTTGTTAAGAATATCGAAGGGGAAGTCGAAGCTAAACCCGTTAATAATCGGAATTTAGTGGCTCGGATGACTGAGGAGTTAGGCACCTTTGTCAAGGGCGAGGAATAAGGTGAGATTGGTCTCACGGTTTCAGGAGTTCGCCAGAAAAAAAGGGGAAAATGCGATTGCAAATTCCGGTTTTATTTATCGTTCTAGAACTGGCGAACTCTACTTTGAGTGACTGGTGTGAGGTTTTTTTATAATTAACTAATTTTTGAGTAATCGGTCTTCGCTTCAGGAAACCTTTAACCAAAAACTTGCTGTAATAATTTTACCATTGCGGTTAAATTGTCCCCACACTTTATAAGTTCCGGGTTCAGGAAAATTAGTCATAAAATGCACTTCATCGGGTGGGGTATTTTTGAGCGCATGAGCGTGAATATAGTCTGCTTTGGTTAAAGGATTAGATTGTTTAAAGATGACTAAATGACCTTGTTCGCCGAGATAGGGTTTTAAATCGTTAATCGGCTGATTGGTTTTTGCATCTTTGAGGTTGAATTTCAAAGTGACTTCCTGACCTGATTTTAGCACAGTTTGAGAAGAAGTTAAAGTGACTTGTGTATCTTCAAAAATTTGACTCATATTTTCATCAATTTTAATAGATGAAGTTAGTTTAACTCCGGGAACTTCAGCATTTAAAACCGAAACTTGTTCGGAAATTCCGATAGGTTTGTAGTCGGTAACGAGGGTATAACTTCCGGGTTTGGGAAAGGTGATTTCTACTTTAAATAAACCGTCGCCGTCATATTCGGGGTGAAGGTGGTCAAATACGTCTAAATCGTCGCTGACTACAATTAAGTGCATTAACTTTTCTTGAAACGTATCAAAATCAGTAATAGCTTTTCCATTTTTGTCTTGAATTTCTATCAATAAAGTCTGCGGTTGATTGACAACAATTTGACTAGGTTTGGTGAGTTGTGCTTTCGTTAAACTCGCCGATTCTGAACCGTGATTAGAATGAGAATGAGTAGAAGATTGATGATGATGAGTGCTTGAATTATCACCACTATTATGATTTATGTGATGCGTTTGTTCAGTTTGAGTAGAAGCATCTTTTGAGGGAAAATTAACGGCGCAACTTTGGATTAAAGTTAATAATGATGGAACAGCAAAGAGAGAAATTAGAAAACGATTCATAATTGTTAAAGATTTTGACTCAATTTTAAAGAGTGATAAAGTTTAAAATAACATCAGTTTATGAAATCAGAATGAAATTTACTTTTCTTCATTAACGCGAGTCTATAAAGATTGAGTTATTTTGAGAAGCAACCTCAATAAACCCGCTTGCGTTTCATAAAGTTTTAACTGTTTATCGGTTGAAATTAAACCTTCCGTTCACTTTTTCACCGTTAATATCGCTCAAAATAGCAACTTTATATTCCCCGGTTTCTTCTCCGGGTAAAAAGACTGCATAATGTTTTCCGGCTTCATCATATTCTAAGTCTAATGCTTTTTGTTCGCCGTTGGGCAACTGAATTTGAGCGGTAACTTTTGCACCGGGAACCGCTTCGTGGCTATCTCCACTTTGTAAGTAAAAATCGAGGTGAGTTCCACCCGTTTCAGGTAACGCAACAAACTCCAAATGATAGGCGCCAGTTTCGACGACTTGACCGCCTTTTTGAGGTGCTGAATGGTCTGCTGCTGCGGTGTCGGTGGAGGCGGTTTCTACGGTGGGAGATGGGGTGGTTTCGGTGGTGTTTTGAGCGGTTTCACTGGGAGAACAGGCGCTTAAAACGGTTAATCCTAAACTGCCAATTATAACGATATTGGATAACAAGCGTTTCATGGTTTGGAGTCCTCTAATAGTTGGCAATGCTGTAATTTTTTCTAGAATTATTGTACATTATTTTAGGAATAAAATCAGAACAAAACAAAAACTATTTCAGGAAAATGGATGTTTCATCTGGAGTAAAAACATCTTGAATTAAAACTTGATCTTTATTTGTTTTTGGCATAATATATCGTCCAAATTGGGAATATAAAGCCGGAACAACTAATAGCGTGAGTGCGGTCGAACTAAATAATCCTCCCAAAACCACAACGGCTAAAGGTTGCAAAATTTCCTTACCCGTTCCGGTTCCAAAGGCGAGGGGAACCATTCCCAAAGCGGAGGTAAAAGCGGTCATTAAAATTGCCACTAAGCGTTCGGTTGAACCGTCAAAAATTACCCGTTTTAGGGGGATTCCTTCGGCAATTTTTTGATTGTAGTTATCAACCAATAATAAACCATTGCGAGTCGCCACACCAAACAAGGTAATAAAGCCAACCATAGACGCCACCGAAAGAACGCCACCACCCAAAGCAACGGAAAAAATTCCCCCGGTTATCGCCAAAGGTAAATTGAGCATAATCATCGCCATTGCGGAAACGGATTTAACCGCAAAATACATTAAAACGGCGATAACAACTAAGGCTAAACTTCCAAAAACGAGTAAGTTTTGACTGGCTCGTTCTTCCGACTCAAATTGACCGCCGTATTGGATAAAATAACCCGTTGGCGGGTGAACGTTTTGATTAATTTTGGCTTTAATTTCATCTACAACGCTCCCCAAGTCACGACCGGAAACATTGGCGGAAACCACAATTAAACGGGAAACATTTTCGCGGTTGATTGTATTAGGTCCGGTTCCGTAGTCAATTTTAGCGACTTGCGCCAGAGGAATTTTAGAACCCGTTGGCGTATCAACCCATAAGTTACGAATGGTATCTAAATTATTGCGATATTCTTCTTGCAACCAGACCACCAAATCAAACAACTGTTGATTTTCTAAAACTTGTGAAACCACGCGACCGTTAAGAGCAGTTTCGACAATTTCCGATAAATTTCCAACGCTCAAACCGTAACGCGCCGCAGCCGAACGGTCAAATTTTATTTGTATTTGTTTAATCGGAACTTGCGGTTCTAGCTGCAAATCAACAATTCCCGGAATTTCATTTATGACATCTCGAACTTGGGCGCCAATATTGCGAAGTTCTTGTAAATCAGAACCGTATATTTTCACCGCAATTGCACTTCTAACCCCGGATAAAACCTCATCCATGCGGTGGGAAATAAACCCGCCAATATTCGGCGCAACTCCGGGTAATTTGGCAAATTCTTCGCGGAGGATTTCGATACTTTCTTCCCGATTTTTTAGTCCCAAATCGCTGAGTTCTACATCCAAATGTCCCAACGTTACACCCCCGGCGTCTGCATCTCCTGGCGCTCGTCCTGAACGCAGTTGAATTAAGTCAAAATGGGGGTCATTTATCAGCGCATCTTGAATGGCTAAACCCGCTCGATTTGTCATTTCTAAAGAGACGCCGGGATAGAGTACCATTGCGTTAACAAGAGAGCGTTCTTGAAACTCCGGTAAAAACACCCGTCCGAGGGTTGGAAAAAGCGTTAAGGATGCAACAAAAGCCGCAATTGCGGTGAATATAATTACTTTGGGAAACTGAATAGAAAATTTTAAAACGGGTCGATAAAGTTTTTGGGAAAGTCTGGAAATCCAAGTATCATCTTCGGGTAATTGTTGGGATGCGAGTAAGAAGGCGCACAAAGCGGGGGAGAGGGTTAACGCGACAAAAGTTGAGGCGAAAATTGAGATTAAATAGGCGATTCCCATCGGCGCAAAGATGCGACCTTCTACGCCGGTTAAAGTAAAAATCGGCGCGAAAACCACCGCAATAATAACGGTAGAAAAGAGGACGCTAACCCGAACTTCTACGGAGGTATCGTAAACAACTTGAAAGGGATGTTTGGGGTTTTCTAATTGTTGATTTTTTCGCAATCCTCGATAACAGTTTTCCATATCAACAATCGAGTCATCAACCACCGAACCAATCGCAACCGCCAGCCCCCCCAACGTCATGGTGTTAATCCCCTGACCGAATAAATTCATTATCATTAATCCGATTAACAAAGACAGGGGAATGGCGCTTAAAGTAATGATAGCGGTTCGCCAGTTCATTAAAAATAACAGCAAAATTATTGAAACAATAATAATCCCATCTCTGAGGGAATCCCTAACATTTTCGATGGAAGCATCAATAAAGTCAGATTGGCGAAAAGTAACGGTCACTTCTACATCAGAAGGTAAACCGGCTCGCACTTCTTTCATTGCAGATTCAACCGCTTTTGTCACTGTTGGAGTATCGGCTAAAGGCTGTTTATTTACCATCACCACAACGGCTCTTTTTCCGTTTAAACTCCCATCTCCCCGCTTTAATGCTTCGCCGATTTTTACCTCAGCAACATCCCGCAATAAAACGGGTGTACCCTGGCGAGCGGTAATCGCAGATTGTTCTAAATCTTTAATCGATTCTATGCGTCCAATTCCCCGAATTAATAACTCTTTATCGGGGCTAATTAAAAAGCCTCCTGCGGCGTTGGTATTGGCGGCTTCTGCTGCGGTTGTCACGTCTTCTAAGGAGACATCAAAGGCTTGTAATTTTGCCGGATTAACTAATACTTGATACTGGCGAACGTCTCCCCCGTAAGCAATCACTTGAGTCACACCGGGAACGGCTAATAAACGGTTAGTAATGTCTTTATCTACTAACCGTCGCACGTCCATTAACGTTGTTTTTCCACCGGATTCTACGGTAAAAGCGTACTGAATAATCGTACCAATTGGCGAAGAAATCGGAGAAATTTGGGGCGTTTCTGCGCTGTCGGGTAACTGTTCTGAAGCTTGCTGTAAACGTTCGGTAATCAGTTGACGAGCCAGATAAATATTTGTTCCCCAATTAAACGTTACTTTTACCACCGAAAGTCCGACCGCAGACGCCGAACGAACGGTTTCTAAACCGGGGGTACCATTAACAGCACTTTCTATCGGTAAAGTCACCAAAGATTCAACTTCTTCGGGTGCCAATCCTGGCGCTTCGGTTTGGATTTCCACTTGGGGAGGTGCAAAGTTTGGAAACACGTCCAAAGGCATTTTAGAAACGGTATGAATGCCCAAAACTGTCACGATAATTGCACCAATAACTACCAACCAACGTTGAGCTATCGACCATTTTAAAATGTTATCTAGCATAAGTCAAGCGTCAAAAGTTTGCCGTGAATTTCATCTAAATTGTTTCGTCTAAGTTAACCAAAGAGTCGATAACTTCCGGCCGTTTTTCCGGTGTATTTTGGCTGCGACGCCCCAACCAAAACGCCCCAGAAGCAATCGCCCCAAACGCCGGAAAAACAAACCATCCGGGTACGCTTTGCGGCATTTCTATTCCCATCATTTGAGGTTGAACGGGCTGTTCGCTGTGGGTTTCATCCTCATGTTTATCTGCGGTTTTAGTTCCTCCCCGCAGGGATTGAGCGTAAAGTTGAATCGCGCCTTCGGTAACGATTTTATCGCCTTCAAATAAACCCTGAAGAATCTCAACTTTATCCGCAAATTGTTGTCCGAGCCTTACTTCTACGGGGGTAAAATCCTGGCCGTTCTGCACGTAAACTAAGGTTTTACCGTTCGCTTCTACAATCGCATTTTCGGGAATAGACAGAACAGAATTCGCTGTTTTTTCGGTAATTAATTCCAACTCGGCAAACATTCCCGGCTTGAGCAAATTTTCGGTATTTTCTAACTCGGCTCGAACGGGAATCGCCCGAGTTTCTCCCTCAACAATGGGTGAAATTTGAGCGATGCGACCTTCAAAAACTTGACCGGGTAAACTGTTAACTTTTAGCCTCACTTTCTGACCCAAACGCACTTGAGCAACGTCTTTTTCATACAGATTTGCTGTCGCCCAAACTTGGCTATTATCTTGAACGGCCATTAACGGTAAACCCGCAGCATCAACGGATTGACCTAACGTGATTTCCCGATGGCTAACCACCCCAGAAATGGGGGAAGTAATGATAACTTTGCCTTCGTTATTTCCGTTGGTTCCTAACTGTTGAAGTCTGGTTTCATAGGTGGTTTGGCTCAAATTTAGATTGGATTTTGCGGCTTCGAGTTCGGCTTCGGCGCGTTTAAGTTCGGCTTCGGCTTCTAATACTTCCCGTTTTTGGTTCGCTCGAATTAACTGCGCTTCCGCTTCTGCGAGTAACGCTTCTGACTCCCGCAAGTCGCGCACAGGTAAATCTATTTCTGCTTGTTTTACTTCCGTTTCTGCGCTCAAAACATCCCGCCGGCTTTGAGCGCGGGCGAGTGCAGTTTTGGCGTTGGCTAACCGTTCTTTTGACTCTAAAAAGTTGCGCCGGGGTAACGCACCCGCACCCGTTAATTCTTCATCCCGTTCATAGTTTTCTTGGGCGACTGCTAAAGCGGTTTCTGCTTCTTGAATTTCCGCTTCGGCGATTTCAATTTGACGCTGATAATTTTCTCGCCTCACCCCAACAACGGCGCCTGTTTCGACTATCGCTTTATCCCGTTCGTAGCGGAGTTGAGCGGCTTTTAATTGATTATTTGCTTGTTGTATTTCCGCTTCGGCGATATTTTTTTGACGTTGATAATTTTGTTGGGCGAGTTCTAAATTTGCTTCGGCTTGTTTGAGGTGCGCTTCGGCTTCGGCTTGATTTTGTAATGCTTCTACTCGCAGTGAAACTAACTCAGGACTCGACAACACGGCGACAACTTCTCCTTTTGTAACTGTGTCTCCGGGTTCAACTAATAATTCTATCACTTTTCCCGCCAAGGGCGAAGTAATTTCTACCGTTTTTCGGGGTAAAGTTTCAATTTGACCCGTAGTTTTTATCCCGATATCCATGAAGTTTTTTGTCACGGGTTCGACGCGAATTCCTAAGCGTTGAAGGGTTTGATTATCGACTGTAATTCCGCTTGGAACTGTGGCTTCTGACTCGCTATGAAATTCGTCTCCGTGTCCGGCGTGGGCGAAAACGGGTGTTGGACTCATTAATAAAACCAGACTGAGAAGCACTCCAGAAGATTTCAAAAATGAAAGGGAATAAAAGGGCTGGTTCATCATATTCGCCTAGTTCATAAGGGTAAAATATTAACAGTAAAATCTGCTTGGGCAATGCCGACACTGGCAGAATTTAAAAATATGGCTTGAGTATTACACAGAAAAATGAAATGAGGATGAAATTATGATTTTCTTTGAAAAGATATATTTTATTTCAATCAATTCTGTAAAGCCCCACCTGGGTAAATGTTAATTTTTTAATGGCAATTTAACGGTGAAAATACTCCCCTTTCCGGTTTGACTTTCGACTTCAATTGTACCCTGATGAGCTTGAATAATCGCTCGAACAATTGCCAATCCCAAACCCGATCCCCCAGTGGTTCGAGAGCGATCGCTATTAATCCGATAAAATCGATCAAAAATTTTGCTTTGTTCTTCTAGAGGAATTCCAATTCCTGTATCTTTAACTTGAATTATAGCATAATTAACACTACTGTCTAAAATAATTGTAACTTTACCGCTGGGTAAAGTATATTGTATTGCATTGGTTGCCAAATTAAAAATCACCCGATAAAGTTGGGCTTCGTTTCCTTTAACGATAACTGGTTTTTTTACCCTAATTTCTGTTTGCAGGGTGACTTGAGACTGAATGGCTAAAGCAGCGAGTTCTTCTTCGGTATCGCAAATTAAATCATTAATACAGCAGGGATTCTGAGACGTTAATATTCTGTTTTGTTCCATGCGAGACAGCCACAACAAATCCTGTACCAATTCAGACAGGCGACTATTTTGACGCTCGACAACTTCTAAGGTTTCTCTGGCTTGATTTTCGCTCAAATTTTCCTGATTTAAAGTGGTTTCTACGGTGGCTCGAATCGCCGCTAAAGGGGTGCGTAATTCGTGGGCGGCATCGGCTGTAAATTGTTGAATTTGCTGGTAAGATTTATAAATAGGCTGCATGGCAATTTCGGCTAATTTCCAACTGGCGATCGCTACACCAATTAAACTTAAAGGCAACCCCAAACCCATAATTAAACGAACATTTGCTAAATATTGATCGAAATCTTGTAGAGAGCGCCTCAATTGTAACCGCCCCCAAATTTGATTATTCCGGGTATGTAATGAAGTCGAATAAAATAAGTAGCGATTTCCCCGATAATCTTGTAAAGTTTGCCAAGGTTCTGAAGTTAATTTTAACGGTAAGTTTGGCAATGCCGAACCGGATACGGCGATTAAATTTCCCGAAGAATCTAACAGTCGAATAGAGTAATAATTTCGACTTAAAATTTTATATTGATGGAGGGGATACGGATAAAAATGGCTGTGATGAACCGGAGTTGATTCCGCATTATTTTGACAATCATTTTCCGGTTCAATCACGCACAAATCCTGTAAAATCCGCCAAACATCCGGCTCCAATTCTTCCGGGGTTTTTAAGACCGTTTCTAGGCTATCATGTAACGTTCCGGCGACGGCTTCTATTTCGCGATCAACGGTAATTTTATGGGCGTGAACGATAGCTTCATAAACTCCAAAACCCGATAAACTTAATAAAATTCCCATCACTCCCGCATACCAACTCGCGAGGCGCCAACGGGTTTGTTGAAAGAGTTGATTTTGTTTCATGTTTTGGGGATAGAAAACCGATATCCGAGTCCATAAACCGTTTCAATATAACGATCGCATCCAATTTCTGCAAGTTTGCGACGCAGCAAGCGAATTTGAGCCGCAACCACATTACTTTCCGGTTCCGAGCCAACTTCCCAAAGTTGATTTAACAGGCGATCGCGAGTAATAATCTGTTCGGGATGTCGCAGAAAATGATCCAGCAGTTGAAATTCCTTATTCGTCAGGTTAAGGGTTTGAATTTTACCGTTAACTTGTTGACAAGATAGCGTATAAAGGCGATAATCAAGAATAAGATTTCCGAGTTTTAATTGTTCAGATTTTAACTGAGGCGATCGCCGTAACAAAGCTCTCAATCTTGCCAATAACTCCCCCATTCCAAAGGGTTTAACGAGATAATCATCCGCCCCCGCATCTAAACCCGAAATTTTATCGGCTTCCGTATCTTTGGCGGTGAGCATCAAAATCGGAATAGAACTTCCTTTTTGTCGCAACATCTGACAAAGTTGAAGCCCTGAAAGTCCGGGGAGCAACCAATCAAATATGGTGAGGGTATAATCGGTCCATTGACTTTCAAGATAAACACAAGCTTCTTCACCATTCATTACCCAGTCAACAATATAACTATTTTGAGTTAGCGTGTGTTTAATGGCTGCACCTAAATCCGGCTCATCTTCTACCAGTAAAATTTTCATATATATTGTTAATCAAGGATAATTAGACATCTACTTTCATGTATTATAGTATTATTCTCGTCTCTGACCTTGTTTAACCCCTCGCGAGTGAGTCATCACCAACAAAAATGTCTACTTCAACGGATGATATTACAAAACAAGCTCATCAAGGAAATATAGTCGCCCTTGTTCAAATTCTCAACTCGCAACTCGCCGAAATGGGAGTCAAAACACGAGGAATATTTGTTGATGGAGTGCTACAACTGTTGTGTGAAGCGACGCAACCCGAACAGCTTGAACGCTGGACTCTTGTACCCCGAATTGAAAATATTTTAGAATCTATTTCTCCTCGAAATATTAACCGAGTGAGGATTAATAGCCGTATTTTACAAAACCAACAACTGCTTTGGTTTGAGGAAATTAACCGCAACCCGAATACTCAACTGCTGTGGTCGGAAGATATTATACTCAAAAAACCGCCCCTTCCGCAACAGCTTCTCGGACTGATTCAAGACAGCCAAATTTACGCCCAAACTTGGCAAACTCCGAGAATAAACCCGACAAATGATCTCGAACAAAATCAACAATTCAATCGGGGATTAGTGGGCGGAATGGCGGTGAGTTTGGCGGCGTTATTAGTCAGTTTCGGAGTCTATCAATGGCTGAGTTTACAAAATTCCAGCCCGGAAGAAATCTCATCAACTCCCGTTTCAACACCGACTCCAACTCCAACTCTTGACAACCAACCCACAGACGAAGAAAAATTTACTCGGGCGGTGCGACTCGCTCAACAAGCAGTAGCCGCAGGAGAAGAGGCTCAAACCGCTCAGGAATGGTCTCAAATTGCCGAAACCTGGGGGGAAGCCGCAGACTTAATGGAAGCAGTTTCCCCTGCATTTTCCCGCTATGCTACCGCTCAAAATCGAGCTTCTCTTTATCGTCGAAATCAAGAAGTTGCATTAGAAGAAGTCGAAAAACAGAGTGAATTTTCTCCCTATTAATTGGCTGCAATTTTCTGCTGTACAACTTCAACAACACTATTACTAACCGCTTGAGGAATGCGAGTATATTCTAAGCCTTGATTTAAGCCTTGACCTTCGCTCATCACCCAACCGACCATCTTTTTAACAGCCTCCGCTTTTTCGGGGTTATCATAATTTTGTTTAACCAGCATCCAAGTAATCCCCACAATCGGATAACCTTGTTCTGGGTCTTGTAAATTTGAGGCGCGAAAATCGTTCAAAAAACGCACAGTTTGCAGCGCTTTATTCGTTTCTTCAAACGTCGGCGCGACAAATTGACCCGCTAAATTTTCCAGTTGGGCGGTGGGGAGATTATTTTGACGGGCGAAGGTATCTTGAACGTAGCCAATGGCGCCTTGAGTTTGTTGAACCGTATTGGCGACTCCCCCATTTTGGGCGCCTTTGAGGGGGCTTCCGGGCCAATTGGGAAGGGGAGAAACGTTAACGGTTTTTTGAAACTGGGGACTGGTAGAGCTGAGGTGGCGGGTGAAAATATAGGTTGTACCGCTCCCATCTTCGCGCACAACGGGCTTAATCGGCAAATTTGGCAAATTCACCCCCGGATTGGCTTTGGCGATTTTGGGGTCATTCCATTGGGTGATTTTTCCCATAAAAATATCGGCCACCGCAGAACGGGGAAGTTTCAACTCGGAGACACCGGGAACGTTAAAAACAACGGCGACAGCGCCCCCGGCGGTGGGAACTTGCACGACTCCTTTTGACATTTTATCGATTTGGGACTGCTCTGGAGGGGCGTCTGTGCCGGCAAAATCAACAGTATTGGCGATAAATTGTTCAATTCCGGCGCCGCTTCCGACGGCATCATAAGTAACGGTAATACCCGTATCTTTGTTAAACTCCTCAAAATAACGTTTGTACAAGGGAGCGGGAAAAGATGCACCAGCGCCTTTGAGAGAAACCGCAATGGCTTGACCAATTGTACCGAATGAAAGCGCAACCACTGCTACCGAAGTGGTTAGGGTTCGTTGCCAAGTCGATTTGAGAGTAATCATGGCTTGCACCTCAACTTTTAAATAGAAATTTCTAGAAAGATAGGGTAACTATATCAAAGTTTTTGATAGGATTTTTCTACTGTTTAAATTTTTTAAACTTCTGGGGTCTATGGTTGTCTCGGCGTACCCAATCTTTTGAATGTCAAAATTAACCTGATGTTAAACTGGTCTTAACTAAAGAAACAATCTTTAGCAAAGCTTAATATATTGAGCGGAGTTGAGTTTAGCCCTGTGAAACATTTATTGAAAATTGATCAGGCTATCTGGTTTGATTTTTTCACCTTATTATTGAGCTATACTTGTGTTGGCTGGATTTTTACAGCTTTTGGTGCTTCAAAGCTCGTTTGGCTGGGAACAATTGCGGTAATTTTGCATTTATCAACCGCAGGAATTGAAGCGATTGTAGTGGCGAATGCTTGGGTTTTGGCGGTGGTATTTACTGCGGTACTCCAAAAAACTTGGCCGATATTTTTATGGGGTTATCTTCCGAAAAAAAATGCTCCGTTGTGGGCTTTTCTTATGATGTTAATTTGGTTCTTAGCCATTTTATTTATTGTTATTCTGGGTTTAACTCGTCAAAAGTTACAGAGAAAAGGTTGGAATGACAAGCAAGCTTGTTTGAGTTTAGTTGCTTTAACGGGAACAGCTTTAAGTCTGGGATGGATGGTTTTTCAACTCTCTTTTCCCTAGTCAATCTCCCCAAATTCGCCCGAGAAAAGGCCGAGTTCATGGATGAGCGGTCGATGATTGACCCTGTACGCCATTTTACATCTGCACAAATAGTCCCGGTTTTTATTAAAATTTTAAAGATTTATTAAAAACAGAGAAAATCCCTTGTCTTCTCCCCCAAAATTAGCTATATCTAAATACAGAAAAAAAAGTTTAAACTTCCCCCAACCCAATGAGATGAAACGAAATATTCAGGGCAAGTTGTCACTCAAATTTTTGCAGCCTTAGAAAATGACAAAATCTGCCCCTATTAAAAAGTCAAGCCTGATTAATAAATCTAGCTTTCATTATTGGATTTGTAGTGTTTTTTTAGCGGTGATCGTATTTGCTAGTCTTTCCGAAGCTCAGATTACCCAAAATCCAATTCCCGAACCGATTGAAAAGTCAAAACTCTCTATCGGATTAGAAGAAGTAGTAAAGATTCCTGATAGCGGGAGTGATAAAAATAACAACAACAAGGCGGCTCGATTGAATCTGCTTCTTTCCCCTGGCGACGGTAGCGGACGGTTATTTGTTAATGATATGCGCGGCAAACTCTATGTCATTGTTGACCGTACTGCCACCGTTTACATGGACGTTAAAAGTTTAGTCGGTCAAGGGTTTCACGACCAATCGAGACAGCAAGGATTTTCCTATTTTGCCTTTCACCCAGAATTTGCTAAAAATGGAATTTTTTATACTGTTACCAGCGAAGATAAACACACTGGAAAACCGGATTTTCCCGTCTCTAAACCCATTATTAATAGCAAAGGTGAGAGGGTAAAAAGTTCTCACCATGACGTCATTCGGGAGTGGAAAACGACAAACCCTTCCGCCAATACATTTTCTGGAACAGTGCGAGAAATTCTTCGCATCGAAGAACCCTACGCCGATCACAATACAGGACAATTGGCCTTTAATCCCAACGCCAAACCCGGTGAAGCCGATTATGGAATGCTTTACATTGCCGTAGCCGACGGTGGGAGTGACGGTTTTCCGGTGAGCAATACAGACCCCCTCGATAATGGACAGGATTTGAGTACACCCTTAGGAAAAATTCTACGCATCGATCCCTTTGGAAATAATAGCACCAATGGCAAATATGGCATTCGTGATGATAATCCATTTGTAAACGATAACAACCCGAAAACACTGGGAGAAATCTGGGCTTATGGATTGCGTAATCCTCATCGTTTTAGCTGGGATACCGGTGGCGAGGGCAAAATGTTAATCGTCGATACCGGTCAAGCTTTTATCGAAGAAGTAAATCTCGGGAAAAAAGGCGGCAATTACGGTTGGGGAGAGCGTGAAGGGACTTGGGTTGTCGATCAAAATAACGAAAATGTCGTTTATGAATTACCCGAAAATGATGCCGATTTTAATTACATCTACCCCGTTGCCCAATATGACCATGATAGACCAGAGGTGACTGAGTTTCCTTATGGAATTGCAATTACAGGAGGTTTTGTTTACCGGGGAAGCGCCATTCCTCAATTGCTCGGTCAGTATATTTTTGCAGACTTTGGCAGTGACGGGCGGTTTTTCCACGTTCCTGTCGATGAACTGGTTGAGGGGAAACAGGCGACGATTCAAGAACTCAGACTCTTTGAGGGCGAAAAAGAACGCTCGTTTCTGGAAATGGTGGGTCAAAACCGAACCGACGTTCGATTTGGCACAGACGAAGCCGGAGAACTCTATGTAACATCCAAACAAGATGGGAAGGTTAGAAAAATTGTCCCCTCGCCTGAGTCTGGCAACTCTCAAAGCCAACAACAGTCGGAAAGATCTACTGCTGTCGGCATCATTGCACCCACAGTTTACGATGGGCGCCGCGCCTTTCGCCTCAGCGATGGTCGCACCGAGGCCGTTATCGTCCCGGAAATTGGGCGAGTTATGGGTTATGGTTTTGTAGGGGGTTCTAACTTGTTGTGGAATTCACCCCGGAAAACCTACGGCGAAAATGAATGGAAAAACTGGGGCGGCGATAAAACTTGGCCTGCACCCCAACTCTGGTGGCCGGCGATCTCAGAAGGCAGTTGGCCCCCCGATCCGGCTTGGGATGGTAACGCCCACACCGCAAAGATTTTACCCAACAACCACTTACAGATGACCAGTGAAGTGGCAAAAGGTTTCGGTGCTAGAGTGGTGCGCGAGTTTTGGTTTGAGGATAATGGGGATTTTGCGATCGCGCAAACTGTGGAAAAAGTTAAGGGAGAACCGTTGCTTGTCTCGATTTGGAACGTTACTCAACTTCAACCCCCAGATGCTATGTTTATACCACTCAATTCCCAAAGTGTATATAAACAAAATTTTCATTGGATCAATCCTCCGAAGAATGACTCACCCCTTGTCAACATTACACCGACTTTATTACAGGTGCGTCCCTCTGTGGGAGTCTCTACGAAAAACAGGTATAAGATTGGGGCTGATAGCCGGGTTACTGCCCTAGCTGCCGTTTTTGACGGCGTGGCTATGATAGAAAAAGCAACTCGTTCTGATGGCGAATACCCAGATGGGGCGGTAGGCGGTGCTGGTTTTCCTGTAGAAGTGTACAACAATGGGGATGCTCTAGAAAATTATATTGAATTAGAACTGCTTTCTCCACTGCATCTTTTGAAAAACGGCGATCGCTATCAGCATACTGTCCGTTGGAGTCTTCATCAACTGCTTTCCAGTGATGTTAATGCCATGACAACAGGGGACGCTATTGAAAAGCTTTTCAACGAAAACTGATGTCGGCTACTCTCAGCTTTGCTATTTTGAAGCCGATCGACTCCAACCCTTTTTTCCGAACCATGAAACCGCCCTGGATTTCATATGAAATACTTACATATTTGCGTGACTATGATCAATGGGGAGGTGGGGAGTTCACAAGTCAGAAGTCGTGATCTGGGTCGTCAGAACTTGTGTAGGGGCGGGTTCTTCCTAAGTGTCTGTTTTCCCAGAAATCAGTTAAATAAACCCGCCCCGGAGATGGCAGGGCTGTTTCATTCTCAGTTAAAAATTGCCGGGGTTGATGGGGTGAAAGGGTGATGGGGTGGTGGGGAGAAGATTTTTTTCCGATGAAAAATAGCTTTTTGTTAGTAAAAATTCCCCCCATCT
>JAYKHV010000083.1:0-21383 GCA_035285085.1 Lyngbya sp.
GTTCTATTGACCAAGGCGATCAATTTACTCTCAATGCTAACGGAGAACGCGCCCAATTTGACCGAATTAATTTGGGTCCGTTTACCCTCGATGTTAACGACTCGGAAGAATTTAGCGTTAACGGTGGCGGTGGGGATGATAGCTTTGAGGTTAATGATCTCACCGGAACAGACGTTCAAAGCGTTCGGTTCAATGGCGGTGACGGAAATGATACCTTAAACGCCAGTAATACTTTTACGCCCATTTTCGCAGAAGGTGACGCCGGAGATGACGAACTCCTCGGGGGTAGCGGTAACGATACTCTCATCGGTGGCGAAGGGGATGATATCCTAATTGGGGGTGCGGGTGATGATATTCTGATTGGTGATTTACCCAGTAGTCCGGCCATTGGAGTTGTTAATACCTTGTCGGGTGGCGATGGAAGCGATGACTTTATTCTCGGTAACGCTGAAACCGCTTACTACAACGATGGGGATGATGCAACCGCAGGCTTCAACGACTTCGCCCTGATTGCAGATTTTAACACCGAATTTGACCGCATCCAATTAAACGGAGATGGCAGTCGATATGTTCTCAATGAAACCTCGGTTGAAGGCGGTACCGGAACGGGTATTTACCTCGATACCAACGCCGATGGTATTTATGGGGAAACTGACGAATTAATTGGTGTGGTTGCAGATGTGGCAATTACCACTACATCGGCTGATTACTTCCAATATGTCTAGTGTTCAGTGCTTCTAAATCATCATAACTTTATATGAGGTGGGCAATGCTCACCTTTTTTTTCTCAAAAAACGAAGTCGATGTAGGGGCGGGTTCAAAATAAATTGATCATTTCCCACAGACAAATTATATAAACCCGCCCCGGAGTCAGAAGTCGGGAGTCAGGGAAAAACTGAAAACTGACAACTGTAAAAACTGGTGACTGGTGACTGGTGACTGGTGACTGAATATGGTATTCTCCAATTCAGATTGTAAAATTGCTAACAACTCTCCTTTTCCAGAGGATCGAAGATGAAACGCAAACATTTGATTTGGCAGGGAATGACGTTGTTACTCGGTACGATGTTGTTCGGAACAGCTTTCGCCCAAGAACTTTCTGAACAAGAAAGAACCGTCGTTTGCAGACTCCAAGAGGTGGTGGAGGAAGCGGGGAGAGACGGTTATGAGTTGATCTTCTGGCCGGTTGTTCGCAAAGGACCTCCTAGAATTAGTGCGCCTCTAACGGTTAAACTCGATCCATCGGTGGAGTATCTGTTTGTGGGTTACTGCGATGAAAATTGCAGCGATGTTCAACTGCGGATCGCCAACTTGTCGGGGGAGGAACTCGGCGCCGAAGAAGATACTTTATCGGTGCTAACCTTTGAACCGCCCTACACGGATGATTATCAGTTAAGCTTGCGAATGGCAGACTGTACCACCGAAGATGGATGTTTCTACGGTTTGGGTATTTTAGCTCCCAAAGGTGCGGCTGTTCCCTATGCGTCTCGTTTACCCCGAGAGTTGGCTCAGTTTGAGGTTTGTGACTCCTAGTTTCACGTTGCTTGAAATAAGAGTACAATCCCTGCGATCGCAATGATCGCGCCTAAAATGGCTCTCAAACTGACTCGATCTCCGAGACTCGCCGCAATGGGTAATACAAACAGGGGACTGGTGGAACTGAGGGCTTGAGCAATACCGGCTGCGGTAAATTTTAAGGCGGTTTGTTGCAACCAAATTCCCAAGTATGTGCCTAAAAAGGTTGCCAGTCCGATCACTAAAAATGTGCGTCTAGACTGTAAAGGGGTCAACAACAATTTTACATTTTGACGTCGAACAAACAGCCACAAGATTAAGATAACAGTTCCACTGGATAACCGCAATAATGTACTCCATAACGGGCTAATTTCGGTTTGGGTGAGGGCGAGGTGAGATAAGATAATTCCCACCGCCTGACAGATTTCTGCTAGCAACCCAAATAATAATCCCCGTCGCAAATGGGTTGAACCGACGACTCCATCTCCGACTCGTTCTGTTACCACCCAAGCCACGCCTAAAACGGTTAAGAGGATACCACACCAAGCCGAAAGGGGAAGTCGTTCTTGTAGGAAAATAAAGGCTAAAATTGCGGTCAGGGGCGGGGCTAAGGTTTCCATTAATAAGGCTCGTCTTGGCCCCAAACATTTTAATGTGGTAAAATAGGCGCTGTCTCCGATCGCAATTCCTATAATACCACTAAGCAACAATAATCCGATAATTGTCAATTCAATATCGGGAAATAGACTCCCCCGCAATACCAGCGTTAAGACCAACATCGCGATCGCAATGATGCCTTTTATTAAGTTTAATCCAATGGCGGGTATTTTCTCTCCCGCTTGACTATAAACCACCGAAGACAGCGACCAAAAAAAGGCGGCGAGTAATGCTGCAAATTCACCCCGAAAGTTTGTTAAAATAGAAAGCTGCATCATCTGAAATGCTCAAATCTCGGAACACAATCAACGCATGATAACAGGTTCAGAGCAAATTTGTTATAATTTTATAGCGGATTCATCAATCTATAAAAACCCGATTTATTTGAGAAACCGGGTTTTTGGGGCGTGATAATAATCGATTAATCGGAGATGATATTACAGAGTTATAAAATCGTCGCTGGTAATTTGAGAAATATCTAAATTCGGCGTGAGAGTACCGGAAGCCAAACTACCCACAACAGCTAACAATTCACCCGTACTCGCAACAGAAATCAAGATATCGGTGGGAACAACGGTTATATCAACTTGTCCATCTACTGTACCTTGAATTTGACTTGAACCTCCTCCGGCTACAAATTCTGTCGCTAACTGAGTCGCTTGATTACCCGCAAGAGTAATGGATAAATCACCAAACGTTAAACCGTCACTCAAACCAATAATATCGACACCATCTTGAAAAAAGAGAATCTTATCAAAACCGTTGGTGTTGCTGTTCAAAACAATTAAATCTTGATCGCTTCCTGTATCGAGAAGATCATAACCCTCTCCACCAATTAGAGTATCATTTCCCTGATTTCCACTGAGATTATCACTTCCCAAATCACCGAAGAGGAAATCATTTCCAAAAATACTCGTTCCATCTCCAACTAAATTATCATCTCCGCGACCACCATAGAGTGTATCACTTCCTTCGCCCCCAAAAAGACCATCATTATCAAGATTCCCAAATAAAATATCATCTCCTATATTCCCATCTAAGCGGTCTTCTCCCTCACCCCCAAATAAAGAATCGTTACCAATTCCTGCATTGAGGTCATCATTTCCTTCATTTCCATAGAGAAGATCTGAACCCTCTGTCGTGACGAGAATGGTGTCATCTCCTCCCAAACCAAAAATGGTCTTCGGTAAATCATCAACACTTAATAAAAAGTCAGAGGCGTCCGTTCCCAAAGCATCCTCAGACCCTCGAACTTCTAAAATCGTTTCAAACTCCTCAAAACCATCAAAGTTGATAACACTTCCGTCAGGTAAAATAAAATCACCAATCGGACGAGGGACTTCTGTGATTGACATATACAGATCCTTTTGGTAAATGTTAGTATGGACGGGAATCTCGAACAAATGGCGATTGCAGCATCAACAAATGTTAAAATTTCCCTCAACGGCTATCAGTATAGCAATGCGGGAGGATGCGATCAACTGAGATTTATGAGATTTTTTTATGTCTATCTTTTGACAGATGATTTTGAGAACAACTCAGTCAAGATGTAAATGTACTGTTGTTTTAAATTGCAATAAGGATGGTAAAATCGACCGAATTTAGTCAAAAAGAACAAGTCGAACAATTTCAAAAAACCTTAAAAGATATCTATTTTATTAGCGGTTTGGGTGCGGATAGACGGGTATTCAAACAATTACAAATTGAAGGATATCAACCCGTTTATATTGATTGGTTGGAACCGGAAAAGGGAGAGTCTCTACAAAATTATGCCAAACGTTTAACGGCTCAAATTAAATCCGATCATCCGATTTTAGTGGGTCTTTCCTTTGGGGGAATTGTGGCGGTTGAAATTGCCAAACAGATTGAAGTTGAAAAAGTAATTCTCATTTCTAGCACAACCAATCAATCGGAAATTCCATTTTACTTTAAATTTTTTAGAGGGTTTCCCATTCATCGAATTTTTCCATTTAAGAGCTTGCTTTGGGCGATTTATTGGATATTGTTTTGGTTATTTAGTTTAGAAACAATCGATGAACGTCGGTTACTCCGGGCAATTTTGCGAGATACGGATGCGGGTTTTATCAAGTGGGCAATTGACAAAGTTGTGATGTGGAAAAATGATATTATCCCGGATAAATTATATCATATTCACGGGTTGAACGATCGCATTTTTCCGGTTCGTTTTCTCAGGTCGGAATTTTGGAGCGAACCGGGGGGACATTTCATCATTTTAAGTCAAGCGGAGGAAGTCTCCAAATGGTTGGAAGGTTTGGTTCGGCCAAAAAAGGTCATGTCTAAGGGTTAAAATTGATAGAAATTAAAGGGGCTGAATTTCTATCCAAACGCCCGTTTCTTCTGTTCCGGAAACATATTCAACGGTTAAGCGAGGAAGACAACTCAAACGGTCATCAATTAACACCCCCGCCCCATTTAAAGTTAGCGCATCCAAACAGGCGCCCGCCATATTATCTAAATCAGAATTGGTGCGGTGATTCCCAAAAAAACGCAGGGAAACAGCGGCTTTTTGCAGGGGAAATTTATGGGTTGAACGAAACTGAGACATTTGACGGTACAGTTCAATTTCCGCTCGATTTCGCCATTCTCGATAACGATTGGGCATATAAGTGCCATTGGCAGTTACCCGAGGTCGTGCTTTGGGAACGACAGAACCCGGAATACAAAATCGCAGGAAATCCGAAGTTGAATTGGGTTGAGAATGGGCGGAAATGGGGGTAAAATCGACATCAATAATCGATTCTAAAACCGATTCTTCTGAAGGAGAAACGGGGGCGGGTTGGGGTTGATTTTTTTGGGGAGAAGGGGTAGATTTAGCGGGGGATGGAGTCGTCTCGGGAATGACTTTATATTCTGCTTTAGATTCGGCGAGAAGACGGGGAGAATCAGGTTTATTTTCTGAGTTTTCGGGTAATATTGAACGCTCAATCTTCGGTTCAATATTCTCTTGAATTTGAGGATATTTCCCCGCCATCCGCATATACATTTGAGCGGTTTGTAAGGTGAGATTGCACCGGGTTTTTAACCAATTTTCCCAGGCTTGAGTTGAAATCAACGGTTGAGCTTTCAGCAACCAAACTCCCGCATTACAGGCGTGAATGAGTGAAGTTTTGGGAGATTGAACACAGCGTTGATGTTCTTGGTAAATGCGACGGGCGAATTGATCGAGTTGATCTTCGCCTTTGGAAAGTGTAAAAATAGAATCCGAGATCACGTTTAGTGGGCTGTTCACACAATATCTAAAAGAGAACGGAGGAATGGAGTTATCCCCCGTCTAAAAATACAGGGGATATTTTTCAACAAGTTTTGGTTATTATAATTAATTTTTTGCAGTTGAATCTTCCATCCAGTATTGCAAGCTTTGAGTTTCGATATTCGACTTGACCAAAACACCCGGTTCAGTTTGAATGGGCAGGATATCTAGAATATCGGTTTGAGCGCAATATTTCAAGTCATCATAACATTTCAATCCAACTAAACGCTTACCGTGACTGGCAGAATTCATCAGTTGATAGAGTTGGGATTGCCATTGCAAATACAATGAAATTGCCCCATAAACTTCATCATTTCCGGCGACATCATCGAGAGGATAACCCATTTCTGTGACAAAACTCTCGGCAATTGCACCCGCACAAACGGTATCTTCTAGAGAGTAACTTCCTTCCCAACCTGAACCAATAATCCAAACGGTTTCCGGCTTTTTAGTGATTAAATATTCGACGACAGCCTGTCGGTTTACCAAAGCCGAAGTAATCACCACAGGAGCGCTTTGAACCCGCTGTAAAGCCCGTGTACCGTTGGTTGTGGTCATAAATAATCGTTTCCCCCCGACCACATCGGAGGTGCAGTTGAGGGGAGAGTTTCCCAAGTCGCAGCCTTCAACTTTATTCCCTCCTCGTTCCCCAACCCGTACCCGCTTGTCAGCCGGCCATTTTTCGCTAACTTGCATCAATTCTTGAATGTCGCTAAAAACTTGCACCGCCTCGGCCCCGGCGTTGAGTGCAGTGGCGATAGTGGTTGTTGCCCGCAAAACATCCACGACTATCGCACAGTCTGGCATTTGCGTGGGGGTAAGTTCGGGAGTGTGATATACAAACAGCTTCACAGTTAAGACGGTTGTAAGTAGCTTGGCGACTTTCTATCTTACACGAATTATCGACTGAAATCATTAGATTTTTGGGGGGACTGTTTGCCCGAATTGCTTAAAATTGGGGTGACAATCTCAATTGCCTTGAAAAGATTGGCACGGGAAAAATCAAGGCGGTTCTCAGGCGTTACAGTCGAAACCGGTCTAAGCGGTTAAAATTTCAGTCCTATGTACATTATAATTCAAACAGCCAATTTTTTTTCGGTTTTAACTTTTTCTTGGTTTTTTCCATGTATAAACCCGTAATTTTGCTGTTAATTTCTAATGTTTTTATGACCTTTGCCTGGTACGGACACCTGAAAAATCTGCAAGCGGCTCCCCTTTGGATGGTGATTGTTGGCAGTTGGTCGATTGCTTTTTTTGAATATTGTTTTCAGGTGCCGGGTAATCGTTTGGGTTCCCTATATTTTAGTTTACCTCAACTTAAAGTCATGCAAGAAATTATTGCGATGGTAGTGTTTGCGGGGTTTAGTGTTTGGTACATGAAAGTTCCGGTGACGCGAAATTATATTTTGGCGGGGATGCTATTGGCTGCTGCGGCTTATTTGATTTTTAGCGATCATTCTTCTTCGGGAAATCCTCACTAATTTTGTTCAAAAAAATAATGCCACTTTTTCAGCAGCAATTTACTCTCGGTCTTGATTCTTTAGTTGGGTGTTTTAACCGTTTCAAGATTTGGCGGCGAAGGTTTTTTGAGTCCAATGTTTGCCCAAATTGATCGCTGTAGCGGTGACAAGTTCAATCAGATTCAATAAACTGCTTCGATGAGCAATTGCCCAAAGATTTGTTGCCAAACATACTCCTCCTAAAGAGAGTAAAATATAGGTGGGAAGCATCACAATTCCGATACTAAACCAACTGTAAACGTGGAGTAGCATTAAGACGGAATAAACGCAAGCAAACCCCACCATTAACCGCAATTTCACGGGAGAAGATTTCATTCCCGTAAAAACGAGGGTTTGCAATGTTGCCAGCACATTAGCCGGAACCAAAAAGGCACAAATTGTCCCACAATTCGCACGGGAAAACTCTGCAATTGTATTCAAATCTAGCATATTTGTGGGTCTCGCTGAAAGAGTTTACAGATGTAATTTACAGATGTTGGGGATTGAGTTCCGACTAAATGAAGTGAACACTAGGGTTTATTTGTCTTTGTGCAAACCGCTCGTCCAAATATTGGTGAACATCATAAATAATCCGCCAATAAAAATCACAATCGCCAAGCCGCCAATAATTACATTTTCCCAATCTATTGTTTCCATAGGACTCCTATTAGATGTACACCGATTAACCGTAGCACAAATACTTAGAATCTGTGGGCTTTACCGATTTTATTCAGCTTTAGGGTAGAGAGGGGCGAAGGTTCCCGGACAGAGCATTTTTACCCAGTCTACCCGGTCTGTCGATGCCGTGCGATCGTAACGTATCTTAATATAGAAGCAGGTAGACTTGACAAAATAGGCAGGAAATGAGAATGTCCGAACAAAAGAAAGCAAACTGGGATGCTGGACGGTTTTTAAAAACCTTGGGTTACTTTGGTGTGGTTCCCTTTGTGGGTAATATAAGCTGGATTCAAGAATTATTCGGTAACAAGAAAAACAAACCGCAACCGAAGACTGAAGTCGTATTAGTTGCGGGTGCAACCGGAGGCGTCGGAAAACGGGTGGTGAAGCGGTTACAGCAACGGGGAATGAAAGTTCGTGCGTTGGTCAGAGATGCAAAACGGGGTAAAAAAATCCTGGGAAATGGGGTAGAAATGATCGAAGGTGATATTACCATTCCCGAAACATTAACCCCCAAAGTTATGCAAGATGTGAAAGCGATTATTTGTTGTACGGGAACGAAAGTTCAACCCGTAGAAGGAGATACGCCAACCCGAGAAAAATACTACCAAGGGGTGAAATTTTATATGCCGGAAGTGGTAGATGTTCCCGAAAAAGTTGAGTATGAAGGAATGCAAAATTTAATTAATGCTGCACTTCCCTATCTGAAAAATAGCGGTGAAAAACTCCTCTTTGATTTTAGCAAACCAACGGAAGATTTAAAAGAAACTTGGGGCGCATTGGATGATGTGGTTATGGGGGGTGTGAGTGAAAGTTCTATTCGCTTAATTGGGGATTCTGCTTTATTTACCGGAAATGTTTCAACGGAGAATTCTGGAGGGTTTGCTTCGGTCCGAACCCGCAATTTTGACCCGCCTATGAATTTATCGGGTTATGAAGGAATTGAGTTGCGAGTTAAAGGGGATGGAAAGCGCTATAAATTCATTTTGCGGAATGATCCAAAATGGGATAGTATTGCTTACTGTTACTCGTTTGATACGGTTTATAATATCCCGACAACGATACGGATTCCCTTCGATCAATTAATTCCGGTCTTTCGGGCAAAAACCCTTAAAGATGGTGAAAAATTTGACCCCAGTACCATTTATTCGATTCAATTGATGTTGAGTAAATTTGAATACGATAAACAACTCAATCCCAAATTTTCACCGGGAAGTTTTCAACTGCAAATCGAAACCGTTAAAGCCTATGGTGGGAAAAAATATCCTCGGTTTATTCAAATTAGTTCGGCTGGAGTGACTCGCCCCGGAAAACCGGGATTAAACCTAGAAGAAGAACCGCCAGCCGTGCGTATGAACGAACAGTTGGGGGGAATTTTAACGTGGAAATTGAAAGGGGAAGATGTGATTCGTTCTAGTGGAATTCCTTACATGATTATTCGCCCCTGTGCGTTAACAGAAGAAGCGGGAGGTAAAGCGTTAAAATTCGATCAGGGGGATACAATAAAAGGTCAAGTGAGTCGAGATGATATCGCCGAACTTTGCATTCAAGCGTTAAATTCCTCGCAAGTTTGTAATGTTACGTTTGAGGTGAAAGCCGAACAAAATGGTCAGAATCCGGGGGATTGGATGGGTTTATTTTCTAGCATAAAACCCGATAATCAAAATTAACCTGTAGGGGCGGGTTGAACCAGTCATCAGTCACCAGTCACCAGTCACCAGTGTGAGGTACAAGCCAAAAACCCGGTTTCTTTGAGAAACCGGGTTTTTGAGTGGGGGATGGGGCGGGTTTATTAACGTTATTTGGACCGAAACATAAATTTTGGCGGAACCTCACCCTACAAGATAAAATGAATATTGTCCTTTTAAAAAAGATTGATGAAACTGCAAATAAACCCCAAATTCACGCCCTATTTATTTTTACTTCCCGCCCTGCTAATTTTGGGCTTAACCGTATTCTGGCCAGCGTTACAAGCCTTTTATCTGAGTTTCTTTAGTTATGATTTACTGCAACCTCCGCAATGGATAGGGTTAAAAAACTTTCAACGATTGTGGGCTGACGAGGTATTTTGGAAGACCCTACAAAACACCTTACTTTATATTATTGTTGTCGTCCCTATTTTAGCAATTTTGCCGTTGGGGTTGGCGATTTTAGTCAATCAAAAAATTAGGGGAATTCATTGGTTTAGAACCGCTTATTATGTTCCGGTTGTTATTTCAATGGTTGTGGCGGGACTCGCTTGGAAATGGTTGTATTCAGAAACCGGTTTACTCAATCAACTTCTACAATACAGTTTATCTTTTGTTCTCCCGGATTCAAAATTACCGACAATTCCCTGGTTAACCAGTCCCAATTTAGCCTTATTTAGTGTTATGGCGGTAACAATTTGGAAAGGGTTGGGTTATTATATGGTTATTTACTTAGCCGGATTACAATCTATTCCCGCAGAATTATATGAAGCAGCAAGTTTAGAGGGGTCTGATGGTTGGCGAAAACATTGGGATATTACACTCCCGTTGATGCGTCCTTATATTGTTTTGGTGGCGGTTATTTCGGCAATTTCTGCAACAAAAGTGTTTGAAGAAGTTTATATTATGACTCAGGGCGGCCCGCTTAACAGTTCCAAAACAATTGTTTATTATCTTTACGAACAAGCATTTCAAAATTTAGAAATTGGTTACGCTTGTACGATTGGGTTGATTTTGTTTTTAATTGTTCTCGGATTATCTATTTTACGATTATTTTTTACTCAATTTACCTCTAGTGATACTCCAACTTTATAACCATTTTCACGAATTGCCTTTAACAACAATGGTCGATTTAATGACGCTGTTGTTGTTAATATTTTCGGGTTTTTCTATCAGTCTGTTTTCGTTCTACTTGTGGGCAAGTTCACCGAGTTATCCCCAATCTAAATATGCCGAAATTTTAACTCGGGAAGCGAGTCATCCGCAGGCACCGCCTTTTCAAGGCGGTACCGTGACTTCTGATTTGCCACATCAACGCCATTCAAAAGAAACTTATACAGTTATTACTTATAATATTGGTTATCTTTCGGGTTTGACCAATAACCAAGCGGTACAACGAGAAAAAGCGTTATTTGATAAAAATTTAGAACTCGCTATTTCCGCTTTAAAACCCTGGAATGCTGATTTTATTGCGTTGCAAGAAATTGATTTTGCTTCTCAACGTTCCTATGATGTTAATCAAGTTCAAGCGTTAGCAAATGCGTTACAATTTACCTTGCAAGCAACGGCGATTAATTGGGATAAAAATTATGTTCCTTTTCCCCTTTTTCCGGTTTCAACCCATTTTGGGAAACTGTTGTCAGGACAGGCGGTTTTGAGTCGATATCCGATTGAACTCAACGAACGCATTGTATTAGAAAGAGTGGCGAGTAAACCTTTTTATGAAAAGCCGTTTTATTTGGATAGACTCGCCCAAGTTACTCACATTAAAATTGCCAACAAAATACTGATTTTAATTAACGTTCATTTGGAAGATATCGACCCAAAAACTCGTTTAAAACAATCTCGATTTGTTTTGGAACTTTTTCTCAGTTTTGCCCCAAACTATCCGGTGATTTTACTGGGTGATTTCAACAGCGAACCGCCGTCAAAAAGAAATCTTGAACCGACGATTAATTTATTTCTCAATACACCCGGAATTGAGTCTGCTTTTCCTTTAGAAACGTTAAATTTTCCCGAAAATGCGACTTATCCTTCTGATAAACCCCGTCAAACGATTGATTATATTTTCTACAATTCAAATCGAATTCAAGCGATAAATTGTCAAGTTATTACAGATGTTCAATCTTCGGATCATTTACCCGTAATGATGAAATTTACGATAATATAGTAGGGTGGGTTAGCGAAGCGTAACCCGCCAAGAGTAGGATGCGTTACCCAACTATAACCCACTATAACTAAAACTGTAAAAAGTCAAAAACATTTAAAATCATGTCAGCAGAAAACTTAACCAACTCTCAATCTTCTCAACCCATTCAATTCTACGCTAACCCTTATTGTCCCTACGCCCAACGCAGTTGGATAGCTTTACGACAGCTAAATATTCCCTTTTCCTACGAACATATTGAACTCGGAAAAGACAACAAAACCGACTGGTTTCTCGCCATGAACCCAAACGGTGCCGTTCCAGTCATCAAACAAAATGATATCATTATTTATGAATCTTTGGTGATTAATGAATATCTATCCGAAGTGTTTGGAAACCCTGAAAACAAGCTGTTACCCGAAGATGCGGTATTAAAAGCAAAAGCCCGAATTTTAATTAGCCGTTGTGATGCCAAATTTGTCAAACTTGCTTATACCTATCTGTCGCACAAACCGACAGACAGCCAAGAAAGTACCGCCAAAGATGAAGAATTACGCAACGCTTTAGAAACGGAATTACGCTTTCTTAATGATACCTTGGCGGAGTCGCAGGGAACCTATTTTTTGGGCGAAACTGTCAGTTTAGTTGATATTGCTTTTATTCCTTTTTTTGAACGGATGTTGGTGGCACTGGAAACCTGGAAAGGGTTCAATATCAAAAGTTTGAATTTAAACCATCTCAACCGTTGGCTGGATGCGATGTCAAGCCTCGATAGCTATCAGGAAACTCAAATGGAACCCGAGAAAATTAAAGAAGTTTATTCCCGCTTTTTAGGCTCAGATTATTTTAAAAAAGTGGGTATTGCTAATTAAAACTTAAAGGGGGAATTTTGTTGCTTTCCTTAACTATCTTTTAAGGTTTTAGGCTTCTTTTCGCTGTGTAACTTCTGAATTGACTTTCAAGGGGCGAAACGCTTCTTCTTGGGAAAGCAAACGCTGTCCTACTTGTTTGAGAATGGCGATCGCAGGTTGCAGTTCCCGCCCTTTTTCGGTGAGGGAATATTCGACGTGAGGCGGAATCTCGGGATAGACCTTGCGTCGAATTATACCATGTTTTTCGAGCGTTCTCAAGCGCAAAGTTAAGGTTTTTGAACTAATCCCCGGTAACGCCTCAGCCAGTTCGTGGGTACGGCGATCGCCCTTCAAAAGTTCTCGCAAAATACCAATCGACCACTTACTGCCAATCAGTGCCATTGTATACTCAATCGGACAGTTTTGATCGAATTGCTGTTGGCTGTAGTTGGGGTTATTGCTGCAAGATTTGTTAATATTCATTTGCAAAAATTAGTAACTTTTATTAAAGGGGTGAATTGTCAAGATTCACCTTTTTTAATAATACCTCCAATCGTCGAAGTTTCGCTATTTCTTTACTTTTGGTAACTAAGGGAAAAATAAGTCTCTATGTTGAAAACGGCATCAAAAGTAATACTCTATGGATAGAGGAGAATCAAATCTCTAACAAACGAAAGAGAAGGCAAACAGTAGGATCAAGAGAATTAAATTGAGTAAAGCTGGCTTAGGATCGAGAAAATATGTAGATATATGAAGTAATCTCGGTCAATCAGAATGTCATTGATAGCCTTGGCATTCTCAACGGCAAACCGCTCAAATTCGACAAATAAATTTAACTCACACCAGACTATTTCTAAAGTTTGGAGGACTTTAATATGGTTGCGACAACAGCATTGACCCCATCTACCGACACCGCCAAAGAAAAAGCATTTGTTTTGTGGTTTGAAGAAGTTGGAATTTCAGATATTCCCTTAGTTGGCGGTAAAAACGCATCATTGGGAGAAATGATTCAACAACTCACCCCCAAAGGCGTCAACGTTCCCACCGGTTTCGCCACAACCGCCTACGCTTATCGCTACTTTGTAGAATCCGCCGGACTCGAAACAAAACTGCGGGAATTATTTGCAGATTTAGACGTAGAAGATGTTAAAAATTTACGCAAACGAGGCAAACAAGCCCGCTCATTAATTCTCGATACACCCTTCCCTCCCGAACTCGAAGACGCTATCATTAAAGCCTATCGAAAACTCTGCGAACGTTACAACCATTTAACCGATTCTAGTGAATTTTGCGACGAATTTAGCGGCGAATACAAAGAAGAATGTAAACGGTATAGTGCCGATGTAGACGTTGCCGTTCGTTCGAGTGCAACCGCAGAAGATTTACCCGATGCCAGCTTTGCCGGCCAACAAGAAACCTACCTAAACGTTTATGGAGAAGAGGCCGTTTTAGAATCCTGCCATAAATGTTTCGCCTCAATTTTTACCGACCGAGCTATCTCTTATCGTACCATTAAAAACTTCGATCATTTTACCGTTGCGTTGTCCGTTGGCGTTCAAAAAATGGTGCGTTCCGACTTGGCAACTTCCGGGGTAATGTTCTCCATTGATACGGAAACCGGCTTTAAAAATGCCGCCCTAGTAACGGCCGCTTACGGGTTGGGTGAAAACGTCGTTCAAGGGGCAGTTAACCCCGATGAATACTTCGTTTTTAAACCCACATTAAAACAAGGATTCCGCCCGATTTTAGAAAAACGACTCGGCACCAAAGAAATGAAAATGGTGTACGATATTGGCGGTTCAAAACTCACCAAAAACGTCTCCGTTCCGGTTTCAGAACGGGAAAAATACTGCTTAAATGACGATGAAATTCTCAAACTTGCAGACTGGGCTTGTACCATTGAAAATCACTATTCTCAAGTGCGGGGAAGCTATACCCCGATGGATATTGAATGGGCAAAAGACGGTTTAACAGGCGAATTATTCATCGTTCAAGCCCGTCCCGAAACCGTACAATCTCAAAAAACCGGTAGCGTTTTAAAGAGTTATAAACTCAAAGGAACGGGCGAAATTCTCTCTCGGGGTCGCGCCGTTGGCGAAATGATTGGACAAGGAAAAGCACGGGTAATTTTAGACGTTCACCGCATCGATGAATTCCAAGCCGGCGAAGTTTTAGTAACGAATAAAACCGACCCCGACTGGGAACCGATTATGAAAAAAGCGAGTGCAATTGTGACCAACCAAGGCGGGCGAACCTGTCACGCCGCAATTATTGCGCGAGAAATGGGAATTCCCGCAATTGTGGGCTGTGGCGATGCAACGCAGGTGGTAAAAACTGGCGAAAATATTACCGTTTGTTCTGCCGAAGGCGAAGAAGGTCGGGTTTATCAAGGATTAGTTCCGTTTGAAATTGAAGAAACGGTTCTCGACAATTTACCGAAAACAAAAACCAAGATTTTAATGAATGTTGGCAACCCCGAAGAAGCCTTTGGGTTGGCATCTATTCCCTGCGATGGTGTTGGTTTAGCCCGGTTAGAATTTATTATCGCCAACCACATTAAAGCCCACCCGTTAGCGTTGATTCATTACGATGAATTGGAAGATGAATTAACCAAGCGAGACATTGCCGAACTCACGAAGATTTACGACCACAAACCCGATTTCTTTGTTGATAAATTGGCGCACGGTATCGGAATGATTGCGGCTGCGTTTTATCCCAATCCCGTGATTGTGCGGATGTCCGATTTCAAGAGTAACGAATACGCCAATTTGTTGGGCGGTCGTCAGTTTGAACCGAAGGAAGAAAACCCGATGATTGGTTGGCGGGGTGCGTCCCGGTATTATGATACAAAATATCGCGAAGCCTACGCACTCGAATGTCAGGCTTTGAAGCGGGTTCGAGATGAAATGGGATTAACAAATGTGGTGCCGATGATTCCCTTCTGTCGGACTCCCGATGAGGGTCGCAAAGTGTTAGCGGAGATGGAGAAAAACGGCTTAAAACGGGGTGAAAATGGCTTGCAAGTTTATGTGATGTGCGAGTTACCCAGTAACGTTATTTTTGCCGATGAATTCGCTCAAGTGTTTGATGGGTTCTCGATTGGTTCTAATGATTTAACCCAATTAACGTTAGGATTAGACCGAGATTCGGCGTTAGTTGCACATATTTTTGACGAACGAAATGAAGCGGTGCGTCGGATGGTGACAATTGCGATTAAAGCGGCGAAAAAATATGACCGGAAAATTGGAATTTGTGGTCAAGCACCGAGTGATTATCCCGAATTTGCTCGTTTCTTGGTTGAGTTGGGAATTGATTCGATGAGTTTGAATCCCGACTCGGTAATTAAGACGATTCTCGATATCGGAAAAATGGAAGAATCGGGAACAATTTTAGACGATATTATGGAGGTGTCTAAAGCTAGATAGACCTTAAAAAACCCGGTTTCTTTGAGAAACCGGGTTTTTGCAAGAGTTTTAAGATATAATAAAATAAAAGTTTTGAACTCAATCTAATGCCATCGCGTTCTGTTCAATTTTATCCGGGCAACTATTATCATCTTTATAATCGGGGCAATAATAGACAGTTAATCTTTTTTGAACGAGAAAACTACTTATTCTTCTTGCGGCAAATTCGTAATTTTTTGAATCCAGACTTAATAGAAATAGTTGCCTATTGTTTAATGCCTAACCATTATCATTTATTAGTGTATCTCAAAACCAATAATCTCTCAGAGATCATGCAAAAGTTCTCTCTATCTTATACGAAAGCTATTAACAAACGCTACAATCGATTGGGTTCACTATTTCAAGGACGTTTTCAAGCTGTTCATGTAGATAAAAACGAGTATTTATTGCATTTATCTAGATACATTCATTTAAACCCTGTAGCAGCTAAATTAGTCAACAAGCCAGAAGCTTGGGAGTTTTCTAGTTATCTTGAATATATTGGCTTAAGAGACGGTTCTTTACCTCATCCTCAAATCATTCTCTCACAATTTACGAATCCGAATTCCTACCGTCTTTTTGTTGAATCAGAAATTGAACAATCTTTGATTCAACACTTAACTTTAGAATAAAAACCCGGTTTCTCCAAAAACCCGGTTTCTCAAAGAAACCGGGTTTTTAGAAAATTTGTCTAAAGAAATAGCCAGATCTTAAACGAGGTGCTAACATATAGACTGCTCACGCTCAATTGTTGAATCTTTGACAAGCGGCTGAGTAGCATTGAATTCCATTGAGATAGTTGCGCTGCTTTAGTCAGGTTTCAGGGCTAAAGCAGTTTATTTTAGGCTGAAATTGACATTAATGCTTAACTCCCACTTGACGCGCCGCCACAATATAACGGAAAATATATTCTGTTAACTCGATATAATTTTCCGCGTCAAACGCCGAATTTGCCCAAACCGTAACCCCATGATTTTTAATCAATAATGCCGGAACATCGGGTTTTGATTGTTTAAAGCGATCGCAAATTTCTTCTGCTATTTTAGAGACATCTAAATGATTCTTAAACACCGGCATCACCACTTTCGGATGTTCCTCCCAAACTCCCAACCCTTTTAACATTTCAATGGGGGGTAAATTCAAGTGATCGCCTTCGGTAAAGTTTGTCACCAGTTTCGCTTCTACAGAGTGAACGTGATAACAAGCTTTCGCATCGGGAAACAGCGAATAAACGGCTTGATGAATACTCGTTTCCGCCGATGGACGATTCCCTAAATTGGGGTTTTCTATCACTTCTCCTTGCAGAGAAACGCGCACAAAATCTTCTTCGGTTAACTTACCTTTTTGTTTCCCACTTGCGGTAATCCAAAAACTGCCATCATCGATTCTAGCAGACAAATTTCCGGCAGTTCCCGCCATCCAACCCAGTTGATAAAATTGGCGAGAAGCGGTGATTAAATCTTGACGTAGATCGCTATTCATCTCTGTTTTTTCCCTTATTTATTTCCCCATTTTTCCAGCGCTTGACGCAACGCCCCGGCTGGCACTTTTTCTAATTCAAAAGAGTCTTGATTTTCATATCGTTCTAAGGCTTCAAAAAACGCTTTTACACCCGCCCCCGGATTCTCTGGATGATCCATAATTCCGGTTCCCGCATTTAAAATAACCTGATTTCCATAATCTTTTAACGCCTGGGGAACAATACCCGGATGAATCCCCGCAGAAGGCACCGGAAACACATTTCGCGATCGCAAAATATCTCTAATTTTACCTTCTTCTACCGCATCAAAGGGTAAACTCCCGTAGTGCGCCGGATAAAGCACCGCATCCGCCCCGCCATGCGCCATTAATGTTCCTAAAACCACCGAATAATTTAACCCCGTATCCGGTGAAGCACACATCGCCCCCGCAAACGCCGGATGTGCAAAAATCGGCACATTAATATCCGAATCTGCGGCTAACGCTTCCAACACTGAAAACCCATAAGTTAGCACATTTAATAATAGAGCATTTGCGCCATTTTCAACTAAAATTTTAGCTTTTTTTATTAATTCTGCGGCCGAACCCGTGACATTCACCGCATACAAAACGGTTCGCCCGGTTTCTTGTTTAACCCGTTCCAAAACCGGATAACAAGCTTCTAAGCGTTTTAACGTCGGGGCGACATCCAAATCGGCCATAATTTCATCATCTTTAATAATATCCAACCCCGCAAAAGCAACCTGTTCTAAAATATTAGCATGATCGGTCGCAGATAACCCCAAAGCCGGCTTATAAATTGCCATAATTAAAGGGCGGTTATACACGTTTAAAATTTTTCTAATTCCTTCGATTCCAAACCGGGGAAACTTGCCATAATTTTCATCCAAACGCAACCCGACAACCTTTCCAACTCCCGCCATTGAATACTTGCCAAAAATCATCGTTAGCAGGCTAGAAATATCATTTTCAACGTTAATTTCAGGAAAGCGAACCGTTGCAATACTCTCCCCATTTTCCTCGGTTTTAATCCCGATCACTTCCCCCAAATGCGATCGCATAATTTCCTCCCGGTGACTGAACCTTGCATCCCAAGTTCCTGCCGTTTGTCCGATAGCAATAACTTTAGCTTGACGTTCGGCATCAACACCCTGCGGAAAACGATAATCTACTTCTATGGTCATTCTTTATTTTAGCACCAAATGAACACATTTCCCCCGTTCTATTTCAAGATTGGGGGATTTTATTTTAACCCATAACTAAGGAGTTGGTTTGAGATTTTATGCGAATTTCTGTTTCCGTATATTCGGGAACCCAACCTTCTGTGGTGATAAAGTAACGCACGGCTTTAATCCGTTTTTTATCAGTTAAATGAAACCAATGTTCGCTTCCGGCTGGAACATTAATATATTCTTCGGATTGAATGGTTAATTCCATCTGGGAACCGTCGGGACAAACAAACCCAAACACCCCTTCACCCTCAATAATGTAGCGGACTTCATCATCAGCATGGGTGTGACAACTTGCAAATTTTGCCATTAATGAATCGAGATTGGGAATATCAGGATGTAACACAATTAAATCCCGAGATTGATAACCATCGGTTTGTTTTAATTGTTCAAAATAATGATCTAATGCCAGAAGCACTTGTTCTTTTTCTTCGTCATCTAAAACGGGTTTATTTAACAAGGCTTTCAATTCTGGATTTTCTCCTACTGGCCAATAATTTAACCGCACATTCAACGGTTCTAAGTGGCGAGAAATATCCTCAAGTTCGGTGTAAGTTGTTCCGTCTTCTAATTGTAAAATTGCCATTTTTTTCTCCTCCGTTACAAAACACATTATTAATAATTTAGCACTAAGGAACGGGAATGACATAAAATCGTTCTCTTACCGATGGTCCTCTGACTGTCACCTGCAAACGCCGACTCATGGGTAAACGTCCGATAAAGTCAAAATTGCCCTCAGCATCGGTCTGTATCGGTCGATCATTAATATACACCAAATCCATCGGATCGACCGTTCCCCGCAATTGTACCGTTTCTAAACCCAATCGGGTTAAACTTCTAACTCGCAGTTGAGATAAGGGGGGAATATTGGCGAGGGGTGTTGGTTTTTCGGTGGGGTTAACGATAGCAACTTGACCCTTTTCTAGGCTGACTTCTTCTCCGGCGTTGACCACTCCGACTGTTCCTTCAAGGGTGTGAATTGCTGTTTTTCCATCCGGGGAAACATTGACCCCAAATGTGGTTCCCCTGACTCCGATAATTGTCGCCGGTGTTTCGATTCTAAACGGAGAATTTGTAACTGAATTTAGGCGTTGATTTTGAGGAATGGTTTCGCTCCAAAACGGCGCACTAACAAACCGAGAAATCGACAATCTCACCTGTCCTGCTGTCACCGATAAAACGCTAATTTGATTGGGATTAATTCCCGCTTCCCCCGATAGAATTTTCACTTCTACGGTTGTATTTTCGGCAACTTCAACCAAACCAATATAACTATCAATTCGCAAATTAACAATGGTATCTTTACCCGTGCTAATTTGATCGCCCACTCTTAAAACATCTCCAACTTTGGCGGGTTCTCCGTTGAGAGTAACCGATTCTCCGTTAATTTCTTCTATCGTTAATCCGCGAGCTTCTAAGCGTTGAACGGTTGCTAAAATTGGATTAGCAAAAGCATGATCTAACCCAAACAAAGGAATAGAAAATGCTAACACTGCACCGCTTAACATACTCAGTTTTTTGTGATATAATCTATTCATCCTGAACCCTCGAAACAACACTTTAAAAAGACTTGAACTTAGCAACCCGATTCCTCACATTTTCTCAGATCTTTTTTCTAAAGAACGTTCGATTTCCCGAACAATTGCTAAAAAAGCAGGTAAAACGGGATTGGTCGTATCCCGATGCCAAGCCACTGCAAGTTCTAATTCGGGAGTCAATTCCAAAAGTTCTCGAATCACCACACCCGGAGGAGCAACAGCTTTTACCGAAGCGTGCAGTAGAGAGATACCAATATTAGCAGATACTAAGCCGAGAATGGTTTGCTGAGGAATAACTTCTTGTACAATCTTAGGGCTAAAACCCGCTTGCTGACAAAGACTAATAATCTGATCGTAGAGAACCGGCCCCACCTGACGCGGATAAAGAATAAACGACTCATTCACCAATTGTTTAATAGAAATCGGCTGATTTGATTCCCGTGCTAACCGATGGGTATCTGGCAAAACAGCAACTAAACTTTCCCGATGAATCGTTTTTAAAACTAACATATCGTCTTCGATGGGAGGATGAAGTAAACCCACTTGAATTTGACCTGTTTTGAGGGCTGCAACTTGTTCGTTGGTTTGGAGGCGTTGGAGTAAAAGTTCAACCTGTGGATGGCGTTCTTTGAACAGGCGAACAATTTTCGGCAAAATACGATTTAAAGCAGGCCCGGTAAACCCCACTGTTAATTTTCCAATCTCACCTTTACTGGTTTGTTGGGCCAGTAGCACCGCTTGTTCGGCTTGTTGAAGTATTTTTCTCGCTTCAGTCAGGAAAACCTCTCCGGCTTCCGTCAAACGCACCGTTCGCTTGGTACGGTAAAACAATTGTACTCCAATGTCGGCCTCCAAGTCCCGAATCTGGCGACTGAGGGGCTGTTGGGCGATATGTAATCGTTGGGCTGCTCGACCAAAGTGGAGTTCTTCTGCAACCGCGACAAAGTAACGAAGATGGCGGAGTTCCATTTGAACCTTTGAGGTGTTAACTCGCAATTAAATAGGTGTTGGACATTCAGATTGTAAAACTCCAATTGAAAGCGAGACGCTGCAAAGACTTGACCGCAAAAGGTTCTAGCCTTCACCTCGATGTACAAACTGAATCCCTTCACCAATATCTTCACCAACAGACGGGTTTGAACAACTCGTCCACTTACTATTTTTAACTGGATTTTGTCCCCTAGCCTTCACCATTGACTTCACCATCAAGGACAATCTCTACCTTCTTAACCAGACTAACAGCAAAAAACTTTATTTTTTCTATTTTCAGGTGATCATCCTGATCAAGAGTCTGTAAGTAAAGAGTAGCAAGGGTTTAAGGTTGATCACCTGAACGATCACTTTTGATCACCATGATCAGTTCTCCTGATCAGCCACTAAAAAACACCC
>JAYKHV010000084.1:0-56589 GCA_035285085.1 Lyngbya sp.
GCAAAAATCCCCGACAACTTCGCCCAAACCCATCCGTTAAAAAAGCAAAAATCCCCGACAACTTCGCCCAAACCCATCCGTTAAAAAAGCAAAAATCCCCGACAACTTCGCCCAAACCCATCCGTTACCAAAAAGCCCAAACCACCCACAATCAACCCATCCGTTACAATATCCGTTACCAGAAATGCCCCTATCTCCCCTTAATTTAATTGGTCTAAGCTGTCAATCTCTGATTGGAAACCCCCTGCGTTCCAGTTTAACAATAATAGGCGTATTTATGGGAGTTGCTGCGGTGAGTGCAACCCTACAAGTTCGCAATATTAGTCAAGCCGTTATCGCCCAACAACTCGCCGAAAGAAACGCCCCTCAAGTCGGTTTAGTTCCCCAATGGAACCCAATAACCCGCCAAAGAATATCCTTCACTTTAGAAGATATAGAATTCTTAAAAAGACGATTAAAGCAAGCAAAAGCCATTAGCGGAATTAATTGGATGCGTCCTTCTACAGTCGTATTTCAAGACCAAGAAGCGACTCCCCGAAGAATCGCCGTTGCGCCCAACTATATCGAAACTTCAGGTCAAAAATTAATTGCGGGACGAGCCTTTAATTCTACGGACTACCAAAGCTTTCGACCCGTTGTAATTATTGATAAATATCTGGCAGAACAATTATTTAAACAGCAAAATCCTTTGGGTCAAAACCTTTATATTGACTTAAAACCTTACATTGTTATCGGAATCTTACCAACGGATGCAGAAAACGAAGAACCCGAAGGAGAAGTTTGGATGACCACCGCATTTCACAGCACAATTAGTGGAAATTATACGATAAACTCGATCTTGATCCGCCCTCAAAAGCTGGAAGATTTACAATCTCTAGAAGAACAGGGAAAACAACTTTTAGAACAGCGTTATAAGGGTTCTCAATTTTGGTCGTGGAATAGCGTAGAAGATATTTTAGAACAGAAAAAAACCCTAGAATCTGTCTCAACCGCACTGTTAGTTGTCGGAGCAATTTCGCTTTTAGTCGGAGGGGTAGGAATTGCAAATGTTACCATAGCATCAGTGATCGAACGTACCCCAGAAATCGGTTTGCGACGGGCGATAGGCGCCACTCAACACGATGTCATGTTGCAGTTTATCCTAGAAGCCGCTATCCTAAGCTTGGTTGGGGGAAGCCTCGCGATCGCCAGCGTTCATGGGTTAACGGTAATTGTCGCCCAACGCTTTGAGTTCCCCTACCGCTTTGAAAGTCGGAGTGCGGCGATCGCCCTATCATCAGCGGTGTTAGTCGGTATCGGAGCCGGATTTTTCCCGGCGTTGCGAGCCAGTCAACTCGATCCCGTGAAAGCTTTAAAGGGACAATAGCTTAAACCCATTCTTTTTTTGATGACATTAACCGTCACTTTCTATGTCTTCATCTCCTCATCATTCCTCGGAAAATTCTACTTCTCAGTCTCCCCAGTCTGGGAAAATTAAACTCGGTTTAATCATTAGCGGAACGGCGAGTTTAATCATAACTTTAGTCCTCGGATGGCGATTTTCTAACGCCGATGCTGTGCGATCGCCATCTAAACTCGAAAACGAAACTCCACCGCAATTGTTAACACAAACCCCGCCTATTGAACCCCAACCCTCCCCAACCCCAACCTTTAAAATTCCTCAACCCGTTCAAACCGAAGCGGTAATGGGAAATATTCGCCCTCAGTCGATAAATTCCAGACCAAACCCCGAACCATCAACAACAAATTCCCCCACACAAAACCCCATAATTCTTTTTTCAACTCCCGCTCCAACTCCAACTCCAACTCCTTCTCAAACTCAACAGAATCATCCCGTTAAAAATCCTCAAAACACTTTAAAACGGTCTTCCGAAACCTTAGCAAATTATCAACTAAAACCTACCCCAATCGTTCCCCAAACCGACAACATTTATCCCGAGCATTTGCGGGCAAAAATAACACCAGAAAAATTTACAATTGCACAAACCCAACCCGAAACAACAGTAGAACCCGAACCCGAGAGTTCAACTCCCGATTCGACGGCGATTGAATTGGGATTAAGAGATACAATTTTCCTCGCTTTAGAAAACAATCGTACCATTAAAAATCAATATTTAGAACGAATTGTTCAACAACAAGATTTAGCCGTAGCCGAGGATAAATTTGTTCCAGATTTTACCCCCAGAATCGCTTTAGATTGGCGAAATTTAGAACAAGGTGGAACCGTAAATCGAACCGGTGGGGCGCTTTTATCGGCGCAATTAGAAATGAAAATTCCCACCGGAGGAGAATTAAATTTGGGTTGGGAAGGTCAAAGAGAAAACCGCAGCGGAGACGGTTTAACCGGTCAAGATCGAAATATTTTTAGACAAAATCTAGAACTCTCTTTTAGACAACCGTTGTTGAGAGGAGGAGGAATTGATCTCAATCAAGCTTCGATTAAAATTGCTCGAATTGAGGAAACTATAAATTTATTAGATTTAAAATTAACTTTAATCGATCAAATTACCGAAGCCATTTTAGCCTATCGCCGTTTAATTCAAGCTCAAGAACGACTTAAAATTGAAGAAAATTCTTTAGAAATTGCTCAAGAACAAGTCGAAAATACTCGAGTTTTAATTGATGCGGGTCGTCGAGCTAGAGTGGATTTAGTTCCGGCAGAAAATCGAGTTGCCAATCAAGAAATTAACGTTTTAAATGCGGAGAATAACCTTCAGCAACAGCAGTTAGCATTATTAGAAATTCTCGATTTAGAGGAGAACTTAAATATTCGGGCGGTCGAAGAAGTAACGGCAATTGAATCTGAATTTATCAATTTTCAGACCATTCAACAACTCGCTTTAGAAAATCGACCGGATTATTTAAAAGCAAAATTGAATGTAGAACGTTCACAGTTTCAACTGCAAATAGCCGAAAACGAACGGCGTTGGAATATTGATTTAAGTACCAATATTAATCGGGATTTAGCCCCGGATATTGTGGAAGATCGAACCGAATTTCGAGCCGGACTTGAACTGAGGAAAACCTTGGGCGATCGCAGTATCGAACGGGATTTTCAGCGAAGTCGGGTTGATTTATTACAGGCAAAAAATAATTTAGATGAGGAATTTCAGGAAATCGAAATCGAACTACAAAATCGGATTAGAGATGTTAATGATAACTTTAAAAGAGTTCAACTGGCTCAACGAGTAAGTCAACTCGCCGAAGAACAGTTTCGCAATGAAGAAGAAAAGGTCAAACTCGGAGTAGGAGATAGTTCTGTTGTTGACTTGGTTCGCTTTCAAGAAGAATTGGGACGGGCGAGAAATGATGAATTAAATGCTAAAATAGATTATCTCAACTCAATTACCGAATTAAATCAGGTGGTAGGAACAACCTTAGAAAACTGGAATATTATCATCGAACAAAACTTAGAGACTCAACCCAATTCCCTTTCAAATTCCCCCGATGAATAGCGAACAAATTATCCCCTTAACTGTCTCAGAACCGAGCGGAAATCAACAACAACGCTTGGATCGTTGGCTATCCGAACACCTCGAAAATCTCTCGCGATCGCGCATTCAAAACCTGATTTCTGAAGGTCATATTACCGTCAACCAACAGGTTTGTACTTCTAAAAAGTTAACCTTAAAAACGGGCGATTACATCGAAGTTAAAATTCCCCCCAACCAACCTTTAGAACTCGAAGCCGTTAACATTCCCCTGGATATTTTATACGAAGACGAACATCTAATTATCATTAACAAACCTGCGGGTTTAGTCGTTCATCCCTCCGCCGGACACGCCAACGATACCCTCGTCAACGCCTTACTCGCCCACTGCGATACCCTCGCGGGAATTGGAGGGGTTGAACGTCCGGGAATTGTCCACCGTTTGGATAAGGATACCACAGGAGCAATTGTGGTGGCAAAAACCGATTTTTCCCTGCAAAATTTACAACAGCAAATTAAATCCAAAACCGCAAAACGCCAATATTTAGGCGTGGTTTATGGTTCCCCCAAAACCGAATTTGGAACCATTGAACAACCCATCGGACGACATCCGGTTGACCGCAAAAAAATGGCAATTGTTCCCGTTGAAAAAGGGGGAAGAAATGCCGTTACCCACTGGCAAATTCAAGAACGTTTGGGGAATTATACCCTAATTTTGTTTACCCTAGAAACCGGAAGAACCCATCAAATTCGCGTTCATTGTAACTTTATGGGGCATCCCATTGTTGGTGATTTAAACTATAGTAGCGGTCGATCTGTTGGGGTGAATTTATCCGGTCAAGCCCTTCATGCGTGGAAGCTAAAATTACAACATCCCGTTACCGGAGACTGGATCGAAGCGATCGCCCCTCTTCCTGAAGAAATGAACACCTTATTAAACGTATTGCGGCGTCGTCTAGGGTCAGGAACTTAATTTGAAAACAAGCAATTTTCATTCTTAACTATGCGCGAATAATGTTAATATCAAAGGTGAGTTGACTTGCAGCTACACCCTGAACTAACCCAATTAAATCACCGTTTTGACTAAAAATACCCGCCCCCGACCCCAACTCACCCAGGTCAAGATCGCCTATTGTTACATTATCAGTTGCGCTCACAAAAATCGAGTCTTCAGCTACGTTAAAATCAGTAATTAATCCAAAATCATTATTTCCCGAACCGACGTAGTAAGATAGAGACTCAAACCCCAAAGCAAAGATATCAACCCCTTCACCTCCAACTAAAGTATCAATTTCACCAAATCCGGGGTTCGTGGTATTTTCAGTGTCAATGCCAATCAGGATGTCATCTCCCTTATCTCCTGAAACTAAATCATTTCCTCCACTACCAAATACACCATCATCACCTTGACCGCCAAATAGTTGATCGTTACCCTCTCCTCCGTTTAGCAAATCATTGTCTAGGTTGCCGAAAAATTGGTCATCTCCTGCGCCAATATCACCAATAAAATCATCTCCTTTCCCTCCAAAAATAACGTCATTTCCCTCACCGCCACCGATAAAATCTAACCCTTGATTCCCAAAAATCAAGTCGTCTCCTTCCAGACCGAAAATTGTGTCATCACCTTCTAAACCAAAGAGAGAATCGCTACCGAGTTCGCCAACTAAATCATCATTGCCTACAGTTCCTATAATTTCCGCCATTGTAAAAATCTCCTAAAGATATGCTGTTTATACACAAGTATTTTATATGCTAACGTTGTGATCTCTGAGTCTTCCTAAAAACAATGCTATTTTTTCAGGTCGTGAGCTGATGCACTGATACAGTAAAATTAGATGAAATCTGCAAGCTTGACGAGCAAGAGTGAAAACAGACTCACTGTTCTACCGCATCTTCCAAACCGCACCCGCGATTTTCTTTGAGTTAATTGGTCAACCGACTCCTGAAGGCTATCAATTTCAATCCGTTGAACTCAAACAAACCGCATTTCGGATTGATGGCGTGTTTTTACCTCCACCCGAAGCCGAAAATCAAACCGTTTATTTCGTAGAAGTTCAATTTCAAAAAGATCCTCTGCTGTACCATCGTCTGTTTGCCGAACTGTTCCTGTTTCTCAACCAGAACCCGACGACAGCAAGTTGGCAAGCAGTAGCCATTTATCCGAACCCCAGCTTAGAACCCGAACAAACCGACCTTTATCAACCTCTGTTAGAGTGTTCTAGAGTTCAGCGCATCTATCTCAATCAACTCTCAAGTTCATCGGTGGAGTTAGGTGTTGTGGAATTAATCTTAGAACCCCAAGAAACAGCCGCCAACAAAGCTAAACAATTGTTATCCCAAGCCCAACAACAAGCCTCACAACTTCCGTTAGCCGTCATAATGGAATTAATTGAGACCACAATGGTTTATAAATTTCCCCAATTGAGTCGTCAGGAGATTGTTGAGATGTTGGAATTAGCCACTGAGTCCAAACAAACTAGAGTTTATCAAGAAGGATTAGAAGATGGTCGCCAACAGGAAGGGCGATCGCTGATTCTACGTCAACTCGCTCGGAAGTTCGGCCAACTCAGTCCCCAAGTTCGTTCTCAAATTGAATCCCTATCTTTGGAACAGTTGGAAGCCTTGTCAGAGGTCTTACTGGAGTTTTCTTCTCTGCCAGAATTAACCCGTTGGTTACAGGCGAATTTGGGGGAATAGGAGACTCTAGGGTTGACAGGTGGGTGGATTGTTTAGTGGACGCTGAACTCCCGTTTTTGTTGGATCATAACCCACTAAAATAATATCACCATTTTCATTTTTTATCCAACCTCTCGCCGGAACAATTGTTCTTGAATCAACGGTATTATTTTCTCGTTTTTGGGATTGTTGTTGACGAGGTTCTGAGGAATGATTCGGTTGAGAAGTAACGGGTTCAGTGATGAAAGATTCCCATTCAATTAACCCTTGAGTTATGGATAAAGGTTGAGTGGGGTCTGGTGCAATACCACCACGTCCTGTAATAATAAATTCGCTGTTTTGACCTTGTTTGCAGGGATCTTGAGCGATTAACGCCGCCGGATCAATGAATTCAACTTCGGGGGTTTCTGGCGGGTCAAAATTGAGGGTATCATCAATCGAAAGTTCTCCGGCTGCATTAATAATACTATCTTGAGATTGTAAAAGTCCGAGTTCTGAATTTCCTAAAGGACGGATATTAATATTGCTTCCTCCGGTGGGGTTGAAAGCATCAGTTAAAATACGACTTTGTTGAAGTAAAACTAAAAGATTAGCATCAATGTCAACATTCCCTTCAAAGGTTTGACCGCTGTCACTTCCCGAGGCGAAAATTCTACTTTCATTCAACAGGCGAATGTCATCGGATTGAAGTAGAATGTTACCGCCTTGACCCGCTTCTGAACTCGCATTCAGTTGAGCTTGATTGTTTAAAAGGGTTTGATTTGCCGAGATATTAATATTACCCGGAATTCCCGAAGCGGTAGAATCTACATTCACCGAACCGCCATCATCAAGTTGAAATTGTTCCGTTTCTATTCTCACATTTCCAGCATTTCCACTCCCTTGAGACGCTGCAATTATACTCCCCCGACCTCGAATTTCTACCAACTCTGAGCTACTAATATTAATATTTCCGGCATCTCCACTTCCATCTGTTGTTGCTGCTAATACATTGGCTTCATCTTGAATAAACAACTGATTAGACTCTATTCTAATATTACCTGCATTTCCACTTCCAGACAAACTTCCCACTCCGATGGATGCTTCATCTTTCAGCACTAACTCGGGAGTTTCTACCGTAATATTTCCAGCATTTCCTACTCCGGCTGTCCCTGCCAATAAGCCACTTTGAACGCGAGATAACTCAACGAAATCCGAGGCTAAAACTTCAATATTACCCGCGTTTCCACTCGCAGTATCATTACTTAAAACAGAAATTAATCCCTTGTCAACGACTAACTGTCCGGTTTCTATTCTAATTTTTCCCGCTCTCCCTCCTCCAAAAGTTACGGAAGAAATTATAGCCGTTTCGTCGGTCTGATTTCCTCCTCTCAACTGAACTTCCTCAGAAGCAAATATAGAAATTTCTCCGCCTTGACCTGTTTCTGTTGGGTTCTCTGGCGTACCCGAGTTGGCAGCAATTCCTGACCTTCCTTCAATCGACAGAGAGCGAGTAAAAATGGTTATGGGAGCCGCATTTGTGGGGCCAACTGTATCTGTATTGATACCGACAGCATTATTCAGTCTGACAGATTCGGAGGCAATAATTAAAACCTGACCGGAATTTTCGGGTGTATTTGCGGTAGTATTAACTCTAATTAATCCACCATTTTCTATGAGTAAACGCGCCGTTTCAATGATAATGTTTCCGCTATTTCCTGTTCCTTCATCTTCGATATTTGCAGAAATAAAAGAAGGGTTTGTTGAATTGGGAGCAAATCCCCGTAATTGTATATCAGTTGCTTTGATAAAAATGGTTCCGGCGTTTCCCCTTCCGGTAGCGTCGGCGAGTATTCCACTACCATCTGTTATCCGAAGACGTTCGGCTTCTATGATAATATTTCCGCTATTTCCTTCTCCACTTCTAGAACTTGCAGTGATTGTACTACTCTGCAAACCTTCTGTTGAAGTTCCGGTGATATCAATAGATTCAGCTTTAATATTGATATTACCCGCGTCTCCGTTTCCGAAAGTTAAAGATTGAATTTGTGTTCCATCAGACACCAATAAATTTCGAGTTTCGATATTCACGGTGCTACCATTTCCTACTGCATTTTCCGCAACATTACTGATAATAATGCTACCCAACAACTCAACCGAATCTGTTGCTAAAATAGAGAGAAAACCCGCATTTCCTTCTCCAAAAGTGGTGCTTGAAATTCGCGCTCCATCGCTCAATCGTAATTGTTCCGTTTCAATTGTTATTGTACCACCATTGCCGTTCGCTGTCCGATTTACATCCGCAAAAAAACCGCTGAGAATCTCGCTATCATTGGGAGAACTTCCGGTAAGTTCGATAGATTTAGCTGTTACAGTTATATTACCCGCATTTCCTTCTCCTAATGTGTCGGTAATCACTTGAGAACCGTTAGACAGCAATAAATTTTCTGTAATAATTTCAACTGTTCCTGCATTACCCACCGCACCAACTTCGGCAGAACTAAAGATAGTGGCATTTGATAATTCCACCGAATTTGTTGCTAAAATAGAAACCGAACCCGAATTTCCGGGGCCGAAAGTGCTGGTGCTGATGTCTGCGCCATTTTCCATGAATAATGAGCTAGTTTCGATATTTATATCGCCGGGTTCGCCGAGAGAATCTATATCAATGATATTGGAAATAAAGCTATTATCGGCTAAAAAAACGTTTTCTTGAGTATTAATATTAACGTCTCCGCCCCGTGCTTCTGCAAACCCCAATCCTTCATCAAATCCCGCTCGAATAATACTCCGTTCTGACATCTCAAAATTCCGAGCATTAATATTAATATCTCTCCCCTCATTTGAACGAACATTAATCTGAGATTGATTCGTTAACGCTACATTTGCGCGTTGAATATTATTAGGAAACTGAAGAACGAGCCTGCCATTCGCCCCTACATTTGCCAACTCAATAATTCCCGGTTCTGATAATCCTCCCAGTTCGATATTACTCCCCGGAGAAATGACAACACCGTTATTAAATAATACATCGCCCCCAACTAAAGCTAAGGTTTTATTTTGAGGAACATTTAACCCTTGAGGAACCAGAAAACCCGCATCATCTCGAATTGTACTCCCATCGTCTGAGGTGGTTAAACTGGCTTGATTGACAATTCTGCCCGGATTTTCTCGCAGGTTTAAACCGACGGGAATATTAATGGTTAATAATGGCGGCGCTTCGGGATTACTTGCGGCAAATTCAAAGCCATTTTCAAACACAATTCCATCGGCTGTAGACGCAAAAAATGAACCGCCCACATCCAAGCTTGCGTTCGGCCCGAAGACAATCCCGTTGGGATTAATTAAAAATAAATTGGCATTTCCTAACACCCCCAACGTTCCCAGTATTTGGGAAATATTATCGCCCGTAACCCGGGTCAAAATATTAACAATATTATCGGGATTAGAAAAATAAGCCCCCCGTCCAACTTCGACGTTAAATTCTTCAAAACTATGAAATAAATTATTACCCCTCACCGCTCCCCCGTCTATGCGGTCGCTATTTATCCCGCGAATATTAACATTAGGAGTAACGACAGAATTTTCCGAACCCAAGCTGTTATCGGGGACAATCTGGGCTGTGGCTGTTAGTTGAGTGGCGGCAATTAGGGTCAAGGGGACTAAATTTATGGGGTTTAAAAGCCTCATTTTTAGAATCTAAATTTACGTCTGATTTATCTGTTCTAAAGCGGATTGAACGATTTTTAAAAACTGAGATAAAATCACAGAATTATTATCTTTACGCCAACTGTAGGCTAACTGAAGTTGAGGACTCACCCCCGCCAGAGGTTTGAAAGTTGTCGCTGTTCCGCACAAATGTTTTAAAGAACTTCCTAAAAAAGTTAAACCCATCTCGGCGGCAACTAAATTAACAGAATTTTGACGGCGAGCAACTTCAGCAACAATTTTAGGATAAAATCCGGCTTGTTGACAAATCGCAATAATATGATCGTAAAGATTAGAATTGAGCGAACGGGGAAACAGAATAAAATCTTCGGATTTGAGGTCGGCCAGTCGGATTTCTTTTCGTTCCGCTAGCGGGTGAGATGCGGGGAGAACAATCCCCAGTGTATCACGCCAAATGGTGCGAATTTCGATTTCATCGGGCATTTTTCCCACCGGATGCAAAAACGCACAATCAACTTGACCGGACAGCAAAGCTTCCAGTTGTTCGGCGGTTGGACGCTCGGTTAACTTGATGTCAACATGGGGAAATTGGCGTTTGAATGTTCGCAAAATTGCGGGTAAGGCGGTGGCAATTCCTACTTCTGTAAAGGTTAGCGCGATTTCACCCCACTCCCCCCGGGCGGCCCGTTGGGTTCGGCGCAGGGAGGCGTCTAACTGGTCGAGGAGTTGCTGAAGGTCTTGATAGAAGGCTTGACCGGCGTCTGTAAGTGTGACTTGACGATTGGTGCGATTGAATAATGGTACACCCATTGCGGCTTCTAAGTCTTGAATTTGCCGGCTTAAACTCGGTTGGGAAATGTGTAGGTGTTTGGCGGCTTGATGAAAGTGGAGTGTCTCGGCTAAAACGCAAAAATAGCGGAGATGGCGGAGTTCAAAATTAAATTGATAGTTTTTAAGCATTACTCAATAGCCAACAGGTATTTTACAAGTATCAATCTTGTATTTAATAATAGTCAATAGAAGACTTGGTGATTCATTTTTGTGGAGTTTTGTATGAATCTATCCACCGATTGGAAACGATTGGGATTTTTGCTATTGATATTAATTTTTGTTGGTTTTTGGGGGATGGCATCAAACAGTTTCCCTGAGAAAAGACCAACAACACAGCAATCATTAATCATAAGTCAGGAGCCGTCTATGTTATCTCAAGAAGACCGTTTTAATAAAGGAATTGAGGCTTTACAACAGATTACGGGTAATGAAGGTCAGCAAGTTATTGATAGTTTGGGCGATATTTCACCGGATATTGCTAAATGGATTGTTGAATTTGCTTATGGAGATGTGATTTCTCGTCCGGGTTTGGATTTAAAGTCGCGTCAAATTGCGACAATAGCGGCTTTGACGGCGTTGGGAAATGCTCAACCGCAATTGAAAGTTCATATTAATGGGGCTTTAAATGTGGGTTGTACTCGCGAAGAAATTATTGAAACGATTCTTCAAATGTCGGTTTATGCGGGTTTTCCGGCTTCTTTGAATGGGATTTTTGCGGCTCAGGAAGTCTTTCAAGAACGGGATGCGTCTTAGGTTTTGGGGATTATTAAAAACTTGCATTAAAGGGATTAAAAACCCGGTTTCTCAATTTGGGATTAAAAACCCGGGGATTAAAAACCCGGTTTCTCAAAGAAACCGGGTTTTTTGGCGGGTTGCAAATTCACTCAATTTAGGCTATAATTTCGACAGAACCTTCTCGGCGATTATCGGCAACGGCTTCTAATTTTCCTAGAGCATTAATTCCGGCTATTTTAATCGCGCCAAAAAACATATCAAGCTGTTCAAAGGGATAAAGTTCTAGATTTTCTTCCTCAGTTTCTAACAGCGTTGTATCAATTCCCGGTTCCCACAAAACCCGCCATTTATTCTCTTTCGGTTCAACGTGTAGCCTCGGCGCCCGGACCGCTTCTTCCAGGGAAACCCCTTCTAAGGCGTAGCGAGTCCACATCTGGGCCATTGCGGTGGTTATTCGACTCGCCCCCGGAGTTCCAAAGGCCAAACAGCGCCCGTCTGGATGCCATGCTAAACTCGGCGCCATATTTGATACCATCCGTTCCCCCACCGCAGCGCCTAAAAAGCCTTTGGGGTTTAATTCCGGTTCCCCCAAACTGTTGTTACAGGTGATGCCGGTTCCGGGAATGGTAATACCTGAACCGTAGCCGTTACTCATCGTAACAGAAACCATTTCCCCCGAACGGGTGGCGACCGATAAGTGCATGGTGTTGGGGGACTGTATCGCAGGTAAATAGCGGCGTAGGGTTTCTTCGGCGAGGAAGGCTTCGGGGTTTTCTTGGCTTCGCAGTTCCCACAACGCTTTTATCGCTTTCACCTGTTGTAACGTGCGTTGGGCGGGGGTAAAATTGGGTTGGGCGGTGAGTTCCAACAGTTTGATCAAACTTCCCACCGCAGCGCCTCCAACGGCCGGGGGAGGGTTTAAAGCCAGTTGAAAGCCGAGTGAGGTTAATTGTAGCGGTTGGCGGACAATGGCGCGATAATTGGCTAAGTCAGAACGGGTGACGAACCCGCCATTTTCCCTCATCTCTTTAACAAAAGCGGCGGCGATATCCCCTTGATAAAAGGCTTTTGCACCAACTTCGGCGATCGCTTCGAGGGTTTGCGCCATGTCGGGAATGTAAAAACGTTCACCGGCAACCGCTTGACAACCGTTCGGGAAAAAACAGTCTCGACTGGCTTGTTGGGGATAAAATAACGGTTTCCCGGCCAGAGACAGCCAACGGGCGGTGGTGGGACTCAAACTCAACCCGTTCCGAGCTAATTCTAGCGCAGGTGCGACGATTTCGGACCAGGGGAGAGACCCCCCACTTCGCCAAGCGGTTTCTAAGGCGGCCAACATTCCCGGCACCGCGATCGAGGCAACTCCGGCTCGGACTGTGATACCATCTCCGTAGGGAAGATGAACCACGCGCACACCCGCCTTGTTGGGGTCAAGTTTGAGATGACCGCTAGGCATGGCGTCGGCGCCGTCGATGAGTGTGGCGGGTTGTCCGGGTTTGTGAATCATTACAAATGCCGAACCCCCCAGAGAACACATTAAAATTTCGGATAAACTCGCGGCCAGCGCTGCACCAACGGCAATATCAACGGCATTCCCCCCGAGTTGGGCAATTTCAACTCCGGCTTTTGTGGTTAAAGGAGAGTCGGCGGAAATTGCAACGGGGGTAGTTTTTATCATGTTATCTTTTTGAAAAGATGGGATGGGTTAATCGCTGGCGGTGACATTTTCATAGACGCCTTTATCCCGTTTTACCAGTTTAGTAAATCCGGCGTTGCGATAATCGCTATTGGTGAGGGGAACCGACAACATTGGCGCACACAAAACCCGACGCACGGGCGCATCTTCGGGAGTATCTCCTACTTCGCATTCGGCTAACTGACAGAGTTCACCCCAGGTTTGAACTTGGGTGTGAATGCTGTGGATGACTTCGACTTTTCGGTTATTGCTCGGACAGAAATAGTCGTAGATCGGCATAGTATGGCTAAGGATAGAGTCGGTGTGAGTGATTCTATTGTATATAATAATTGCTCATTTTAGCTTAAATTCGGACCAAACCGGGAGTTCCCGCAATTTGATCAACAAGATTTAACGGTCATTTAATCAGAATATGGGGCATAATACGAAGCTGAAACGTTCCTCTCACATGACCGCTTTTTCAGTGACCTGTTCGCGAAGCCTTAATTTGCTTGTTGAGTAAACCCCGTGCGGGATTGTCATCTGTAGAAACGGACAACTCCAAATAAAGATCGGGTCACGGAGAACTGAGAACTGTGTTTGGGAGCAATCTACTACTAAGATGAGGATGTTCCAATGAGTGATTTTAAACCTACACCGGAAACAAATTTAACGACAACTCAGTTGTTAGAACGTTATCGGATTGGTGATGAAGCGACGCTGAGAACTTGGGCGCAATTGCACGGTTTGAATGGAAATCGCGGGGTTTTTTCTCCCGATGAAGTGGAGTTAATCGATCATGTTCATCATCATTTACAAAATTTGGGGATGAGCATTGATGAGTATAAAAATCTGGTGAATCGTCGTCTCAATCGTTCTTCTTCGGGGTCGTCTTCTGGGTTGAATTCGGCGAGTTATTCTGAACCCGTAGAACAACCGAATGTTCCACCCCAACCCGGAGTTAATCATGCAGTCAATTCTTCTGAGAATTCACCAGAAGTTGCTCAACAAGCTTCCGGGGCGATTGAGATGCTGATGGAACAATATTCAGAAGCCATTGACTACATGGGAGAACAAATTGCCGACCAATTTATTGAACAGTTGGATGCTTCGGTGATGCGACATCTCAGTAGAAAGGTTCAACAACGGTTCGCAGTTAATGGTCAAATGAGGTCGAATCGTTTAATGCAGGTTATTCAAGGCGTATTTCAATCTAAAAATAAAAGCTTGCTGATGGGTTCGCGCTCGGAAGATTCGAGTTTACACATGGAAAATACCCACCGTTTGGGTTAGGTAAATCTGTCTCAAGGAAGAACTAGGGAGAAGTCTAAACCCATTAAAATGAGTCAGTCGGATGGTTGATAAGGATTTGTCAATGAGAGCTTTCTCCCTAGTTCTAAGTTTACCGATTCCGGCTCAATTATTCCGCTAGGAGTCAGTATTAATGATTAAGTCTTGGATGGTGATCGCAGCGGTTGCTTTTCTGATTGCTTTGGCTGGAAATGTCTTTCTAAATTCTGAGGATCAGAAATGGTTTGGACGGTTACGACGCCCGAGTTGGTTGGTTTTTGAAAAGTTGATTCCGCTGATTTGGACGGTTGTTTTTATCGGTTTGGCTTGGTCTGCGGTGATTGTTTGGGAACAACAACCGGGAACGTTAGGAACGTGGTTATTGATGGGATTGTATGTATTAGTTGAGGTGGTGACTATCTCTTATACTACGGTGACGTGTAAAACCCGAAGCCTACAAATTGGGACGATTATTGGCGGGACGGGGGCGATTTTATGTGCGATGTTAGCCATTAGTGTTTTACCCATTGAGAAATGGGCGGCTATTCTTTTACTTCCTTATATTCTTTGGAGTCCTATCGGAACTTATGTGACTTGGAAAATGGCTCATCTCAATCCAGCAGATGCGTAAATCCGTTGGAAAGATTGCCGATTTACAGGTTTTTTTAGGGGAATGGGTTTGGGTTCAAAAAAGTTCAGGGGAATGAATGTAGATGTTCCTTGTAATCTTGCTGAACCTGCAATATATTGATGGGTTTCTAGCCAGTTTTTATCTGCAAAGGATTGCAGCGTGAAACTTCGATAAATAATTCCCTGACAAGGTGAACCATCGGGGTTACATTGTCCGTCGGGTTTAAAGTTATAAAATCGATAAGCCACAGACTGATAATTGGGGTAGAGGTAGATACTCGTTTGAGGAAAGTTGAAGCCGTTTTTTCTGATAAAATCAGTCTTTTCTATCTTACAATCTTTTTGGGGTTTTGTAAATATTAGGGGTCATCGGTACACCGCCGCAGAATCGGCGGTGACGGCGTCAACTCGATTCCCGAGTCAAGGTTGAGATTTTTTCCTTGATTTTAACCCGCAAGCCAACAGGCCTAAACCGATGAAACTGCCTGTTGAAACGGGTTCGGGAATATCTGTGTTAAGGGTTACAAAACTCAGTTGATTGATGGCGATCGCCCGTTGGGGTTCGGAACTGTTAAAGACCAGTTTAGCAATATTCGCCGTATCGCTACTTACCCCTAAGAAAACGGCTGAATTCTCGAGGGCGAGTGAGGAGGTTCCGGGAATAGAAAAACTGCCAAGCAAGGTATTATTTTGATCGAAGGCGGAAATCAAGGCGGTATACTCAAAGGTATCATCTACGGCGAATTGAGTGCCGGCCGCTTTCACGGGAGTTTCAAACAGAATTTCTATTGGTCCCGGATTGCCAATTGCCGGAATAGAAGATCCGGTGGGAACGGGAATAAATCCGGTAAATAATAGAAAGTCTCCGTTAGCAAAGTTCGTCGGAATTCCGTTTGGGGGAAATGCGGTTTTAAAGATAAAAGGAGGGGTAATTTCTGGGTTAGATGAAGTCGGAATATTAACGGTGAGTTCAAGTCCGTTTTCAGAAGTTGCTGAGAAAGTATTGGCTAAAAATGCGCTGGGGTTTGGTGCGAAAGGATTAAAAATTTGACCCAAACTCGACCAATTTAATTCATCGTTGCTGTCTAAAGCGCTTCGACTGGAAACAAAGGTAATGGCTTCTATGGGTAAGGAATCAAAACTGAGGTAATGATTGTTGTAGCCAGGGAAAAGAAAGGAACGTTAATGGTTTTATTCATGGTTGATGCTTCCCGATGTTTAGCTCGTTTCCTGAATTTAGATTTCTACTCTAACCGATTTTATCTGCTTTTCGGGTAAAGTTTTTTTTGGAGTGCCTTTCTTTTAAGAAGACAACCAAAGTATAAACTTCGGAGTTTCAATCGGCTGCCTTCAGACAGAGGTACACTGATTACTAATAACTGTTAAAACTGGTGACTGGTGACTGGTGAAGCAGTGCTGACTTGGCGGAATAGTCGCGAGGCAACTGCTGAACCCGAAGGGTGACTGGTGACTGAATTAACCTTGAACTAAGGCTTCTATTTGACTGGCTTGGTTGGGTAACTCTGCTGTTAACACTTCGGTTCCGGTATCGGTGATTAAAACATCGTCTTCGATGCGAATTCCCCGCACGTCTGCAAACTGTTCTAACTTCTCCCAATTGACGATATTTTGATATTTATCCCGATTTTCTGAATCGTTCAAAATTGCCGGAACTTGATAAAAACCCGGTTCAATTGTTACCAGCATTCCGGCTTTTAACGGACGATTTAATCGCAAATATCCCAACCCAAACCGTTCGCTTCGGGTTCTTCCTTGTTCGTATCCGGCTAAATCTCCTAAATCTTCCATATCATGCACGTCTAACCCCAACAAATGACCGATTCCGTGCGGGAAAAATAAAGCGTGAGCATCCCGTTCAACTAAATCGCTCGGTTCGCCGTTTAATATCCCTAAATCAACCAGTCCTTCCGCTATTTTTAAACCCGCCAATAGATGAATATCCCGATATTCTACCCCCGGTTTCATCCGTTCAATACAAGCATCGTGGGCGGCTAAAACGAGTTCATAAATCTCCCGCTGCGTTGGGGAAAATTGTCCGGAAACCGGCCAGGTTCGGGTGATATCTGCTGCCCATCCCGTTGTTGTCTCCGCACCCACATCAGCTAACAGTAAATCCCCCGTTTGTAGGGGGTGAAAATATTCTTCGTTGTGCAGGACTTGACCGTGAACCGTGACAATGCTATTATAAGAACACTGCGTATTGTGGGAAAGTATGACCTTTTCCATTTCTGCCCGAACATCCGCTTCAGTTTTCGCTCGGGTTGTGACTGCCATCCCCGCTTTGTGGGCTTCGATGCTAATTTGGGCGGCTTGGCGAAGTTCTGTTAAGGCGGCTTGATCGTGACACAGGCGCAATTTGATAACGGCTTGAATCAGTTCTAAATCAATGCCGGTTGCAGTTTTAGGCGGATGAACCGGACGGTTGAGGAGTTGAACCTGTTGGGTTTGAGCGATGGGGTCTTGAACTAAAATTGTCGCCGCATTTCCTACCCAAGACGCCAACTCAGCCAAAGGAAACGCCGCATCAGCCCCTATCATTTCTGCAATTGTATCACGTTTCGGCATTTCTCCATGCCAGAGGGCGTAACTGGCGGGAGGATCGTCTTTAAACAGTTGCTGTTGACCGTTTTCAAGGCGAATCACCGTATTTTCGAGGGGAAGTCCGGCGAAGTAGAGAAAATGGCTGCTGGCGCGAAAAGGGTAAGTATTGGCGGGAAAATTGCGCGAATTATAACCGCCCGACCACAGAATAGCGGGAAAATTAATCAATTTGGCGAGTTTTTCTCGTCGGGAACGTAAAGTTTGAGGCAGGTTTGGGGAGTGAGTGAGTAATTCCATGATGATTGGCGGAAAATTTCAGAGCTTAATTTATGATAATTCAACTCAATGATTCTTGCCTATCCCAACCTTTTTCTGAACCATTATTTTGGGGAACAAATACGGTTAACGCCTCAGGAATACATTCAATTTCCACCGGAGTTGTACCAATCATTTCTCCGTCAACAACTATTTTTTGCGGAGGGTTTGCAGTGACTTTAATTCGATGGGTTCTCAAATGATAAATATCCGGAAGTTCTGGATTGGTTTTAACCAAGGCTGCGCCGAGCATATTAATCATCGTAGCAACAGCGCGAAATTTAGGATTAATTAGGGATTTTTCCTCCTCATTTTTAACGGTGGCGATGGTAACATCAAGGAGATGATCGTCAAAGATGACTTCTCCTTTTCCTTGGGCTAATACAGAAGTGGGAGGGGCGGCATTGGCAATGGTAATCGCGCTAGAAATCGCTTGATAAACCTCATCGTTAATTTCAATTTCGGTTTCAAAGATTTCTTGTTCATGGAGTTGTTGCCAACCCGCAATTAAATAAGCCAATGCGCCCCATTTTTCTTTCATTTCTCGACTGGCTTTGTCAATGGTTTCGGCTTCATAACCAATTCCAGCCAGTAAAATCATCGGTCGTTGATTACAATAAGCGGCATCCACAACCCGCGTATTTCCATTAATAATCACCTGACAAGCGCTTCTAATGGGCGTTAAAGCAACAGGAATTCCTAAAGCCACTGCAAAGGCATTTGCGGTGCCTCTGGGAATCACACCTAGAGGAATTTTAGTGCTAATTAATATTCCGGCTACCGCAGAAATTGTACCATCTCCTCCGCTGGCAATCACCAGATCGGGATCGGCTTCTATCGCTTGTTTTGTCAGTTCTTCTGCACTTTCATTCGGGGTGGTTTGATGAACTTGTAAGTGCATATGGGGTTCGAGTAACTTGCGAATTAAAGATAACTCTTGTTCGGCATTTCCATGACCCGCAACCGGATTAAAAATCAGGTGAGCAACTCGCGACTGACGCAGTTTTTCGATAATCGCTTCGGCGGTGGCAATATTAATGGCTAAGGGAACATTATGAACCGCACAAATGCGTTGAAAGATTTGAATATCGGGTTCATGGGGTTGGGAAAAAAGCGGATCGATTAAGAAAATAACGGCTAAGACTTTTCCCTCAGCAACTTGGGCGGCAATTTGTAGATCTCCCCCTTCAGACCCGGAAAGCATTTGTTCAACGGATAAATTTGTTCCCTGTTGAATTTGTTGTCCGGTTGTTCCGGTCGTAATCAAGCGATAACGAGCAAAAATTGATTGATATTCCAGAACAAAATTAACGAGTTCATCTTTTTTGCGATCGTGTGCAATTAAAGCAAGAGTAGCAGCCATAGAAGTATTAACCCATTCGGGAGTAAGGGGGAAAATTGAGGGATCAATTTCGGTGATGGTTTTGATTCTCTTTGAGATTATACCATGTGGCAAGAGTGAAGATAAATAGGCTGAAAGGTAGAATTAAAAGCGCCATCATCCAACTCAAGAGTAAGGGTTGAGTCTGATGGATTTTTAAGTTTTGATTCAACTGGGGTTAAACTCGGGTTAATATCTGATAGAATATAGGTGGATTTTAGGGAGGAACAAAATTAATGAGATGAAAGCTTTGACGCATCAAAATTATCCGGTTGGAATGGTCATCTTTCTGAGTCTGTGGAGTTTAAATTCTGTGGCTGATGCTCAACTGCAACCGAATCGTCCGACTTTTTTTGAGGATGGATACCGTCAACTCAATCAAGAAATTCAACAACTGGAAAGACAATCTTCTAATTCCAATCCTTTATTAACTGTAGAGACGGGTGAACTCAAATGGCAAAGAATGATTTCTCAAGAAGGGGGTTTTAGTCTTTGGATACCTGCGGGAATTCATACCGATGAAGTTCGTTCTGTTCCGATTTTAGAGGATACTATAGCGTTTGAAGTGGTCAGCACAAATCAACCCGATTCTCGATTTGTTGTGGCTTATTCTCAGGTTTTAAAATCTGCTGACTTGAGTAATGCTAATCAAGTTTTTGAGCAAATTCTCGACTATATCATTGCCGATACTAACTTTAAGCTGATGAGTAATTCTTCGCCAAATCAGCAACAATATCCGGGTCATTCGGTGATTTTAACCAGTCAAAATGAAAAAATTTATCTACAATTATATCTGATTAATAATCGGGTTTATGTCTTGGGAGTCAATCAAAAAAACGCCTCTGATTTATCTGAATTCAGTCGGCGCTTCTTTGAGTCGTTTCAAATTTTCTAGAAAGAATGCTAGGAATTCTTTCTAGCCAATCTCTCGATGAATTTTCTTAGATTTTTTAATGGGAGGAACAAAAATCGAAAAATCTGTGGGTGCAATGGGTTGAATACTCGGATCATTTCCCCCAACTTGATTGCTACGCAGTAGCCACAGAGACGCCCCCAACTGTAGGAAAATCATCGCCACTTGATCGCAAGTCCAACGGGGAAGTAAAGTTCGCCAACTGGCTATTATTTTTAATAGGGTTTGTCCGGGAGTTTCGATGGGAAAACTACCCAATGTAGACAAATTATACCGCCAATCGGGTCTAACTTTTTTTAAAGGGGTGATATAACGTTTTAAATTTTCCACCAAATCAACTAATAAGATAAATCGTTGAGTTTGTTCATGGTGAGGATTGTCTTTCAACCATTTAATAATCAGAGGATTTAACTCAATCTCTCCCATCATCCGCTTTAAAGCATAATAAAAGGCTTGACTAGAGTCTTGTACACAAGAATTAATTGCACTCACAAATGTAGTCCCGGTACCATCCCCAACCCGATATCGCGCCGCCATAATTTCCAGTTCATTCATCACATAATTGAGAGGAGAAAAGGTTAATCCATCAAAATCATAATCTTCGGTAAGCGGACTAAATTGAACCAGAACATCGCAAATGGGACGACACCCTAACCATCCCCACTGACGCGCCCCCATATATCTTGTCCAATCTAAGGTTCCCGAGGTGATTCCACTGCTATTATGGGTATAAATTTGGCGATATTCAATCTGAAATCTGAGTTCATTACTGAGGGGTTCTCGAATCACTTTTGCCATTCCAAAAGCAAAATGCCCAAAGTAAATTCCCAAAGGTGAAAACTCGGGATTTTTGCCACCGATTCCCCCAAAAACGTGCATGAGTAACGCCCGATCGCCTTCTTGCCAATGGGCTGATTTTTTGTTAATATTATCTATGTGGGGAGCGAGTAATGTGGTGTAAGCGTGACCTTTATTTTCAACAGTATTATCCCAAGCGTGGAAGTTCATAAAGTTAAGTGTTGATTTTTTTCCGGTGATTACCCGATCCGGTTTTAGAGAAAACAATGAACGGGGTGCAATGGCTTCAACCACAAACATTCCTTGGGTATTTTTTGCCCCATAAATGTACCAACCCGATGAGTTCAGGGGAGATTTTTCAAGTTCGTAATTGCTGGAGGGAAAAACACCATTTCGGTTGGCGATCGCCGTCGGAATATAAACAATTTCTTCTAAGCCATTAAACTGTTGAGATTGACGGTTGTAGTGACGAACGGTAAATAAATCCCCTCCGCGAAACTGGAGAATTTTAACTAAGCCATAAAACCGCCCAATAATTTGAATCGGATCGCGATTAATATAAAGTGAAGGACGTTCGGCCCCCGTATCTTCTACGATTACCGGATCGGGCAATTTAACAATCATGCGATCGTCCGGTAAAGCCCCGGCTAACGACTCTAACGGGTCAACTTTTTGCCATCCATTAATCCGTTCCGGGTGAATATTTCCTTGCCGTTGACTGAGATAAGCTTGATCGATAAAATTAACATCTTGGGTAACTAATTTCACGTAAGTTTGCACCCGAGTTTCATTATTCCAGCGTAAATTAACAATCTGACCGATTCGATGCTGATGCAGGCGATCGGCATGATAAATTTCTAACCAAACCCCTTTCACCTTTTGACGTTCGGCGGCTGGAGGTAAAATTAAACGCCCGATCCAACTGCCAACAGGTTGATAATATTCCCGGTTAATTGATTGATTGACCGGATAATAACTGGGTTGATTAAAGAGGGCAGTTTGATAACGTTCGTAGTTGCTAATTCTCTGAAATTCTTGCGGATATAAGTCGGTTTTTTCCCGATCTTTGAGTAAAATTTCGGTGAGAATATCGACCGTTTGTTGAAGATGAGTCCGACCATCGGCTAAAATCCCTTCGACTGCCATTGGCCCACCGGGGCCGTTATGACCCACAGGGCCGAGAGAAATCAGGGCAATTTTACCCCGACGTTTGGCACAATTCCAATTGGAGAGGAACCACAGCGGCCAACGTCCGGGAAACATAATCGGGCCTAACTTTTCGATGTGATCTTGGTAGCCGACGAGGTGATAAAGCTGTTCAACTTGCATCGCCCCAGTATTCCCACTGATCACGCCGGCGAGGGAAATCACCTCTAGGGGTGCATTCAGGGTTTGCTTTAAAAAAGAAACCGCCCCCATCGACATCTGACCGCCCCCACTGTAGCCAATTAAAGTAACAGGAATTTGACTGCCAACGGGATAACCAAAACTCACCAAACTGTTAAATAAAACCTGTGCCAAACCTTGATTTTGAATCGGGCCGTAACGCGGATCGGCTGAAATTGCAACGGCGACGATATTACGAATATTGACGATCAAACCAATGGGATTCGCGGGATTTTTTAGGAGTAAAGACTCAATAATTCGCCACAAAAAACCAAAGATCGCGTTTTCGCTTGCGGGTCTATTGGTGACAGAATAGGGCAGAATTCCCTTAACAATTAAAATGTTTTCTGGAAGGGTTGCCGCCAATTCATTCAGTAAATTTTCAACGCGGGGAAGATATTCATAGGAACCCTGATTAATCCCATCTAAATACATAACGTAGCGATCAATTTTAGTTGAGGGGGAAATGGTTTCGACGGGGGTTCCCAGGTATTGTAAAGGTTCCGATCCGTACCATCCCGCCCACCATCCCAAGGCTTCTAAAGGGGTTAATAAAATCGAAATGAACAGGGCGATGAAACTAATACCAATCAGGTTAATGATCAGTTGAACGGTGATGTTTAATGTTCGATACCAAATGGCGATCGCCGTTTGATAATCTGTTGATAATAGGATGACGATCGCCAACGCAATCAACCCCAATAAAATGAATTTGAACCATGAGAATTTTCGCGGTGAACGGCGCCGGGTAACGGAGGTGCTGGCTTCAATTAAAACTTCGTTGCTGACATCGCTGAGGGTGATTGGATTCCCGGCTAAAACGATTTCTTCGAGTCCATCAGAATCTCTGACCAATTTTGTACCTGCAACTTTGTTTTGTATCCATCGCCCCAACAGGACAATTGGACGACCAACGGTTCGCTGGAGGATTTGAAAGACAAGCCAACCCAATCCCGCACAGACAAAAGCTTCCCAAGTTCCCAGGTTGGTGAGGGTTTGCCATCCGACAATTTCTGCTAACAAACTCCACAGAGATAATAATATAAAAACGGGTATACCAAAGTAGGGTAAGCCGATAAAAAAGCTAAAGAGTAAAGGGGCGTAGCTGAGTCCTAAAGTTCTTAAAACGGTTATCAGTTGTCGTAAAGTAATTTCTGTTCCAAATAAGAAATGACTGACTAATCCCACACTCATTGCCCAAAAAAAGTAAGCAAATGCAAATAAGAGGGCGGCGATAGCGAGACTGAGGAAAAAGCGTAGGGGTTTGACTCGGTTAATGAAGAGAACGACGCATTGGCCGATCGCTTGGGATAATCCCGCCGCCATGACGATAATTAGTGCGATTGTATTTCCTGCGGAGAGGGTGTTGATGGTGTTGAAGACTTCACGATTGAGGGTGAGTGTTCCCCAAATTAAAAACCAAAATTGATCGAGGGCTGTTTCCATTGTTTTCAGTCGGTCAGCGATGCGGGCAGTTGAGAATATTTTAGATTAGCCTGGTCAAAATTTTAATCGATTTTCCGCCTCTAGTCTCATAAAACTTTATGAAGATTGGGGTTGAAATTGTTGTTGATCGATATCATAGTTAAGCTAATCTATGCACAATTTTTAAGCGAGAGGTATTGTTCCGGTGGTTCCTATACATGACGAAAATCCAGTCAGCATTACGCCTTGGATAACCAGACTGCTGATTCTAGCAAATATTATCTTCTTTGTTGTTGAGTTGGGCTTAGACCCCGAACAGCTTGAAGATTTTTTCTACACTTGGGCATTTGTACCCTGTCAACTGACCAATTCCTGTTCGGTTGCGCTTCCCACTTCTGATGCACCTGAATGGATTACTTTGATTACTTCTCAATTTCTGCATGGAAGTTTCGGACATATTATCGGAAATATGCTCTATCTGGCTATTTTTGGCAATAATGTTGAAGATTGTTTAGGTCATTTTAAGTTTCTGTTTTTTTATATTGTTTGCGGGATGTTGGCGGCTTTAAGCCAAGGCTTTTTTGTACCAGATTCTGCCATCCCGACTTTGGGGGCGAGTGGGGCGATCGCGGGTGTTTTAGGGGCTTATATTCTTCGCTTTCCTCGGGCTAAAATTACGCTTTTACCCTTTTTATTGATTCCGATTCCCATGCGTTTACCTGCGATTTTCTTTCTCGGATTTTGGTTTGTGACGCAGTTAATGAATGGGGTTGCTAGTCTGAATGTGGATGCGGTTATGGGTTCTGAACCCGGAGGAGTCGCCTACTGGGCGCACGCGGGGGGATTTGTGTTTGGAGCGATTTTAGGCCCGATTTTGGGATTATTTTCTGGGCCAAAACCGCGTTAGGTGTGGAGAAACGGTATTCAAGTTTTTGAGTTACCGTTTCTCAAGTTTATTCATACAAATTTTACAAATCCTAAATTTTTTTAAACTGTACTGATTCTGAAGAAACCATCCGCTATAATTTTTATTTTTTTAAGACTTAACGGGACATGATATTACTCATAAAATTGGCTGGGTGTATGTTCAAAAGATTCAGACTCAGGAAAATATTGTTTTCTTCGATTTTCTTCGCGTTTGTGTTGATAGGAATCACTCTATTTGCCCCGCCAACGCTGGCAGAGGTGAATTATTTTATCAGTGGAAATCATGAAAATGTTGATTTGAAATTGCAGGGTTCTGCCTATAATCTCGGTGGGGGTGGGCCGGATATTGACTCGGCGATTGAGTGGATGATTAATCAAGTCAGAGGATGCGAAAATTGTAATCAAAAAGTGGATGTTGTTGTGATTCGAGATAGTGGAGATGATGGATATAATGAAGCAATTTTAAAGATGAATGGCGTTGACTCGGTGGAAACAGTGGTGATTTCTAACCGCCAAGATGCTAATGATCCGCAAGCAATAACGGCGATAGAAAATGCTGAGGTGATCTTTTTTGCGGGGGGAGATCAGTGTAATTATATTCGCAACTTTCGCAATACAAATGTCGAGAAAGCGGTTAAATCGGTTATTGATCGAGGAGGTGCGGTTGGCGGAACCAGTGCGGGATCTATGATTCAAAGTGATTTTGTTTTTAATGCTTGTTCAAATACCGTGACTTCAGAAGATGCGTTATCGAATCCCTACGAAGATATTGATTTGAATCGAGATTTTTTTAACTGGAAAAATTTAGAAAATACTATCATTGATACTCACTTTTATGAGCGCGATAGCATGGGTCGTTTAATGACGTTTGTGGCGCGTTTGATTCGAGATGGAGTTTCAGATTGGGTGTTGGGAATTGGAGTGGATGAAGAAACTTCTGTCATCATTGATAAACAGGGTTTTGCTGAGGTTATTGGGGAAGGATACGCTGATTTTGTTTTGGGCGATCATCAACCGGAAAAATGTGAACCTCAAACCCCATTAACGTTTAGCGATTATCAGGTTTGGAAAATCGGCAATGGCGAATCTTTTAACCTCAAAAATTACCCAACTACGGGTTATCAAGGGGTGAGTATTGAGGATGGAGAACTTTTATCCGATCCTTATTAATTGGAATTTAGACTAAACTTCAGACATTAGTTTTTCCTCAACGCCATTCCCCTTGCAACGTAAAAGCCGCCCAATAGTGAGGGGATTTCCATTCCGTTTCGGTTTGCATTTCTAACTGTGCTTTTCTCAGGGCTTCTGTTGGTGATAACTTTTCTTGTAACATTAAACGGTAAAATCTTGTCATCATTTCTGCCGTCGCCGCGTCATTCACATCCCACAAACTCACCAAAACTCTCGGTGTTCCTGCGTACATAAATCCCCTCGTTAATCCTACTAATCCTTCTCCGCGAACTTGTTTTCCAAGTCCCGTTTTACACGCACTTAATACAACCAAATCCGCCGAAAATTCCAGATTAAAAATATCATGGAGACGCAAAAAACCATTCAAAGGATTCCCCTGTTTATCCACCATTGATAACACAATTCCAGACAGTTCAGGATTAACGCTATTCAATAATCCATGCGTTGCAAAGTGGATAATTTTGTATTGACTGAGTTGAGAATTGGTCGCGATCGCACGATTGGCGGCAAAATCAAAGGCATGAATACTTTCAGATTTGTCGGGTACAAGGGCGAGAATAGCTTCGGCTTCAGTACGGGTTCCGGGGAGTCGTTGCCAAACTCCAATATCCAATTGTCCGGCGGAACGATTGAGGTTATATTGTTCCCAAGTTTCACTTGGAATTGAAGCGGTTGTTTGCAATCGGCTATCATCAAAACTATACACCGGATCGGCAAGAATTGCAAGACTTTTGGGTGCGGGTTCTCGTTGTTGAATATCTTGGCGGATAATGCTTAAAGTCGATGCGGAAGGAAGATTAACAATTTCGTGATTAACAACTAAAGGTAAATAATTTTTGTTTGATGAATCCGGGGGTAAAGAAACAGCAGAAAAGGGAAGATAATGTAGAATTCCATCACTAACAATTGCCAAACGTTGGTTCTTTAATTGAGACGCAACGGGAGCTAAAATGATCGGGTAAAGGGGTTCAGAAGCTTTGGATAAGTTCTCAGGAGAAGTATTCTTATTGGTCACAGCCTGACGATAAAACTCTCGAACCGCTTGTTCAATTAATGCCTTTGCTGGCAGTTCATAGCTAGTTATACTATTTTTAGTAACCGCCCAAATAAAACTGCGTTTCTCGCCTAAAGCATACTGTAATAGCAACGTATCATCATCAAGAATTTGTTGTTGAATTTGTTCTAAACTGAGAGGTTGAGGTTGAGTCAGATCAGCATAACTGGGACTTTTTTCTCGGATTTTAGTTTGGACTTCTTCATATTTGCGGAGAAGATATTGTCGTTCTTGTTCAATGGCTGTTTTCTGTTCAAGGCTGTCATTTTCACTGCTGTAAATTTCAACTCGTCGGCGTTCAATGGCATCTAATTGTTGCTGTAAAGTTCGTTCTTGAAGGACTAATTCCGGTTCAACACCTTTACGAATATCAATATTTGCTTCAGTGAGCAATTCCAGCAGATTTCTAGCTTTAGAACGTTCGCTGATATTGAATGCTTGAGCATCGTATCCTTTTGAGGGATTTTGTTGATGCAGTTCCATTAATAAATCGATATAGAACTCATAATAGTCCTGTTTTGAGGCGAAAAATTCAAGACGTTCTTCGGGAGAAGGTTTGCCTATTCGTGTTTTTTCTATTATAGAAATTGCGGTTTCGATGTGAGTTAAAGCCCTGTCAAGATTCCCCTGTTTTCGTTCAACTACCGCAATACCAAAGAGATTTTCTGCTCTAGTTTCAGGATAGTTAGTTGCAAGTAAATTTAGGGATTTGTTGAAGAACTGCAAAGCTGTTTTGAGTTCTCCTAAATTAGAATAAACGTTACCTATCTTTGTATAAATGAAAGCTGTATAACCAGCATGATCCGCAGAGTTTAGAAGCTTTTCAAAAAATTCCAAGGCTTTTTCTAATTCTCCAAGCTCAAAGTAGAGGTTAGCAAGATTCTGAGAAATCGAGTCCAAATCCAAAGTAGAATTTTCTTGGGCAATTTTCAAAGCTTGCTGATAAGATTCTAAAGCTTTTTCTAAATTTTCAGACTGTTGATAAAGTTCGCCAATTTTATTCAAAATCTCGGCTTGTTTGCGATAATCTCCGAGTTCTTGGTAAATTCTCAAGGCTTGATTGTAGAATTCAAAGCCTTTTTCATAATCTCCTAATTTCGAGTAACTATCACCCATTTCAGTGAGTATTAAAGCTTCTTTGTTGCGATTGTTAATTTTCTGGGTAATTCTCAAGCCTTGATTGAAATAATCTAAAGCTTGCTGATAATTTCCAACCTGGAAATAAACCCTAGCACTCCAGGTAATATTGTCTATTTCTCCTTCAGAAAACCCAGTTTATTGGTAGATTATCCTAGCTCGATTGAAAAACTCTAATGCTTGTTTGGAATCTCCTAATTCAGTATAGTCTTGACCAATTCGCATCAAACCCAGTACCTCTTCATCCCGTCCAATTTTTTGATAAATCTTTCCATATTGCTCAAAAGAATCTAAAGCTGTTTTTTGCTCGCCAATTTGATAACAGAGTTTACCAATATCTCGGAACATTTCAGAACGTGTGACAATTTTTGATGGGGAAAAGTTTTGAGCATTCCTTAGGGATTTTTTGCAGTATTCTAAAGCTGTTTCTGAGTTTCCCAAATAAGCATAAATGCGACTCATTCTAATAAATATATCCAGGGTTCGTTCTTCTCGAAAGGGTGCATTGGTTTCTTGCTCGTAAATCGGTAAAGCTTGCTGATAGGAATCTAAAGCTTTTTTTAAGTCTCCTAATGTCGTGTAACTTTTGCCAATTTCATAGATTGTCCAGGCTTCTCCTGAGCGGTCGCTATTTTTTTGATAAACTTTTCGCGCTTGATTAAAGGTTTCTACGGCTTGATTTATATCTTCTAATTCATAGTAAAGCTGACCGATTGTTCGCCAAATAAAGGCTTCTCTTTCGTAATCTCCTAATTGTTGAGAAACTGGGATGGCTTGCAGATAGAAATTCAAAGCAGTTTCTTTTTCTCCCCATTTCGTGTACGTTTGACCAATGTCGATCAGAGTATTTACTGCTCTTTCATATTCACCACTTTCTTGGTGAACTTTTCCAGCCCGACTAAATACCTCTAAAGCTTTCTCTTTATTTCCTAATTCGTAGTAGATTTTACCCATATTCGTGAGCGGAAATCTTTCTAAACTAAAATCTTTAATTTCCTGATAAACAACAACAGCTTGACTATAGAATTCTAATGCTTTTTCTGGGTTTTCTAAATGGAGATAAAAATAAGCAATAGAGTCAAGAGTTTGTGCAACTTCAGCACGATTACCAATTTCTCTGTGAATTTTCAACGCTTGATTCAAAACATCAAATCCTTTTTCTGGATTTCCCAATCTGAAATAGATATTCGCAATCTTATCCCTTAAGAAATTTGCTTCTTTGAGACGCTCACCACTTTCTCGGTAAACCGTAACAGCATGATTTAAAAACTCTAGCATTCTTTCGGAGTTTTCTTGTTTTCCATAATATTCAGCAATTTTAATCAGAAAATCTGTTTCTCCTTCATAGTCTTTCCATTTTTGATAAATCGTTCTGGCTTGGTTGTAAGCTTCTACTTCATTTTTATCGTTTTCAAATTGAGCGTAAAGTTTTCCAATTGCAAACCAAATAATCGGCTGACGATATTCAAATATTAACGCTGTTTTCGAGTCCCCGAGTTGAGTGTAAAATTGACTCGCTTCCTTCAGTGTTTCTAATTCCTGTTTATAGAATTCTAAGGCTTTTTCGAGATTTCCCAATACCGAGTAAATTCCACCCAAATCATGCAGAATATTAGCTTCCCCAACGCTATCACCAATTTCCTGATAAATGCTTAGTGCTTGCGTGTAAAACTCTAATTGTTTTTGTCTATTTTCTAGCCGACCATAATTATCACCCCCGCTCCGGAGAGCCAGTGCTTCTCCCTGTTTATCCCCAATTTATTGGTAAACTTTTAAGGCTTGATTGTGAAATTCTAAGGCTTTTTTTTGATTATCTGACCACCAATAAGAAGCTGTAACACTTAAGAGTTTTGCTTCGGCTTGACGCGCAGTAAAATTATTAAAATCAGAAGAATCGGAAATTTCCTGATAAATTTCTCTAGCTTTGTTAAACAGCTCCAGCCAAGCCAATTGATCGTTATAAATAAGTTTTAATTTACTGAGATTACCTAAAACAAGTGCTTCTCCTTGTTTATCGCCTATTTCTTGATAAAGTGCTAAAGATTTTTCGAGTAATTTCTGTTGGTATTGCCAATCATGTAAATATTTGCTTTGAGCCATTGCATGAAGAATACTAGCTTCTCCAGATAAATTATTAAGTTCCTGGTAAATTGCTAGAGCTTCATTGTAAAATTCTTTTGCTTTTTCTGGAGTGCTAGCAGTTTGATTTAGCCATGTTTTATATAGACGAGAGTTAAAAGATAAGCCGTGAATTGAACTTAAACGTTGTTCTTTTTCCAGTTGCTCTAACTCAATGATATAAATCCTTCCAATTTCACTGAGGGTAAACGCTTCTTGGAGGCGGTTGTTGAGTTCTCGATATAGAGTTAATGCTTGGGTATAATGTTCGAGTGCGGGTGTTGTTGCGCCAAGATTTTTGTAAGTTTCACCCAGTTTAATTAAAGTTAATGCTTCTTGAGGTTTATCTCCTAATTTTTGCCATTTTAATCGTGCTTCTGACCATTTTTGAATGGCTTGTACCTGCGATGGAATTGTTCTTTGCTTGGCGAGTTTTTCGGCTTCATTAAAAAGCTGTTGTGCTTCTGTAGCGGTTTCATCATTTTGGGAAATTGTTTCAGACTGTTGCAACTGAGGTACATTTTTATTGCTAGACTCAGCCACTCCAACATCTGATAAAGGTATCAAATAAACCCACAAGGTTAAACTTAGTCGGATTGAGTATTTTATTAAATCTCTAGATACATTCCTCATTTTTAAACCCACTTTCATCAGTATTGAAAGGTAAATTAACCGAACAACAGCAACATACTCTCTACTACTTCTACTTATTTCTAAGCTAACTCAGCCTATGCAATTTATAGGATATTAACAGAAGAGACGCGCTTTGGCGCGTCTCTAGGGAGTGCATAACTGCTGATTTTTCTGGACAATTTTATCGACAACCCTCAACCCAAATTGTATAACTATGTCCGATGGCATCACCCCCACCAACATTTAAGTTAACTTGATAGGGAAAATCACCAGAACGAGGCTGACCCGTCATTTGTTGGGATTCATTTGGCTGTAATGTAACCCGGTCATTAAAGACTCTATCCGCTGTTCCATCACTATATTTAAGGAACATTTGGATTTTAAATTCAGCCGGATCTTCCGAGGCAGATTTTATCGTCGCAACAAAATAATTATAGCTGGCATTTCCGGCGATCGCAAAGTCCGTATCCCAATTTCCCCGATAGCCGACGGGAACCACCGGAAGAATACCCGCATTGGGGGGAGAGACTCGTTTTGTTACCGATGTTCCATCCCCTTTAACTACTGCTAAAGGTGTACAAGTTTGAGCGTTAACGGGTAAACTAAAGCTGAACAGTAAGGCTAAGGTTCCCCAGAGGATACGAGGTTTCATCATCACAGTTCTCCATAGCGTTGATTTAAGTTTATTATGTCATTAAAACTCAGCAAAGTCTAGTCCTAGTGTTTATTCCTATTCTGTATAAATAGGATGAGTTTGCTTTACTTTTGTTCATAAAATTTTCACTCAAAAATAACATCAACTTCGGAGATTAAATGTTGTTATTTTTACCAAAATATTATTTTGGGGTGAATGAATATTGTCATTTAATGATCTTCCCCTGGTGCAGAGAACAATGGGAATAGATATTCCGTGAAAAAATGAAAAAGATGCGGTAAACTCAAAACAGTAAAACTCTGACGAGCAAAAAATTATGCGTAAGTTCTTCGGACTGGCTCTAGTCATTTTTCTCGGAATCCTGTTATGGGGGGGATGTCAGTCTTTAAGTTCTGTGAGTGAGAGCAACACCCCAGATAGTGTTACCCAGATGTGGAGATCTCATCAACAAGATATTCCCATTTCTTCTCCGATTATTGCGGTTGAACCTAGTCAACCGGTTGAAACAAAATCCGTCACTTATGGAAACTTAAATAATCAAGAATTAGTGGGATATCTCGCCCGTCCAACGGAAGCTGAGGAACCTTTACCGGGTTTAATTGTTATCCATGAATGGTGGGGATTAAATGAGAATATTAAAATGATGACCGAACGACTCGCCGGAGAAGGTTATGTGGCTTTAGCGGTTGATTTGTATGGAGGAAAAGTTGGGGAAACTCCCGAACAAGCGAGAGAATTAGTTACCGCAGCTCGCAACAATGAACAACAGTTAAATAATAATATTCGTCAAGCCTATCAATATTTAGAAAAAGAACAAAACGCGCCTGAAATTGGCAGTATTGGTTGGTGTTTTGGCGGAACTTGGTCATTAAATACAGCGTTGCTCTTTCCGAAAGAACTGGATGCGGCTGTAATTTATTATGGCGGCGGAATAGAAACCAATCCCAACCAGCTTAAACCGTTAGAAATGCCGATTTTAGGAATTTTTGGAGAACTGGATAATAATCCTTCTGTAGAAACGGTTCGTCAGTTTGAAACGGCGTTAAAAAATTTGGGAAAGTCACCGGAAATTTACATCTATGAAAATGCGGATCATGCGTTTGCAAATCCCTCCGGTAATCGTTATAATGCAGAAGCGGCTGAAGATGCGTGGAAAAAAACCATTACCTTTTTAAATCAGCATTTAAAATAGGTTTAGGATTAATACTCAAAGATCAATTGCGATCGCCAGAATTTAAACCTATATCTTGAACCTAAACTAAGGAAAGTAAGTCAATAGTCATACAAGACAACATTTACTCCCCGTCAAACCATGAAATTCAACGAAACTCCAATTCTACTCCGTCGTCAGGATATTGTTTTGGCTTATACCTTTTTGCGTTTAGTTTTTGGAATTAACTTTATGGTGCATGGCTTAGTCAGAATTGGTAATATTCCCGGCTTTGTCGCCTCTCAAGTGGCTTTGTATGAGGGATTACCCGTTCCTGAATTTATGATTTCAATTCCCGCCGCTTTCATTCCGATTGTTGAATTAGTTGCGGGTGTTTTAATGATTATTGGCTTTCAGACTCGTAATGCAATTATTGCGGGTTTTGGGTTGATGCTTCCTTTAATGTTTGGAGTCTGTTTACTTCAGAAATGGGATACAGCCTCGTCGCAATTAATTTACTGTGTGATATTTTTCATCTTGTTAGCGGGTTACACTTTTAACCAAATTTCTGTTGATAGCTGGCTGAGAAGTCGGAAGAGTTAAAAGCTTAAAGTTAGAGATGATTAAGGGAGAATTTTATAAGCTTCTCCCTTTTTTTCCACTTAAAACTCCAATGGCTTGGGGAATCGTTCGAGATGTTATATCACTTGAAGAAAGCAACTCTGTTCCCTCGACAATTAATTGAGTTGAACCGCCACCATCAAGCATCATCACTTTTTTTGCCCCAAATTCTTTCAATAATTGAGCCGCATTGCCTTGAGTTTTTACGGGAGAAGTTAAGATGAAAATTAAATGAAAATCTGCCACGCCGATAAACGTTCTCGGTCTTTCTTTAAATGGGTCTTTTGAATACCATTCTGTAGATTTTGTACCGCCATCTTCGCGAATTCCAACGATTGCGTTATCAAAGGGAAATGAATCTTTTTCAAAATTACTATCTTCGGAAACAGGCAGAATATCAACCGTATTTTCTGATATTCCTAAAACAACTTTTTCTCCCGGAAACTCACGATTTCCAGCATAACCTGTTGTGATTAATTTTCCATTGACTTGAACGGGAAAAGCCAACTCACTCGGATTTTTGAGATTGAAAAATTGACCATTACAAACTGAAAAGGATCTTTCACCGTAATATTGAGAGAGTTCTAACCAGAATTGTTCCAGAGTTTGAGGTTTTAATAGAGGATTTTGACCCCCATAAGCCGCAGATTCTCCTTCTCCAACCTGTTCACCTAAAAGCAGTTCAACCGATGCACCTTGATGCAAATCAATTACTTGAATAAAATCCCCTTTAGGATTACGATAAAGCTGAATTCCGGTTTTCGTTTTAATTAAGCTAAACTCAGGTAAAATTCTAGTTTCACCCGAGAGATAAGCTGGTTGTAGCAGCAAGATAGATAGCAACAATCCCAGACTCAACCCCAGAAAAAATTTCCGAATCATCTAAAATACTTCTGACAATACTGATAATAAGTCTACAAGCTATTTATTCTCGGGGTAAAACGATTCATCTTTAAGCACAAGTCAAAATTGAATTCTGATCATTATGATACATTTTATTTTGCCAAAAAATTAAATAATTTAAAGTGCGAGTCTATTTTGTTCAGGCGAGTTAAAATCTAAAAATAATCTGAAATTAAATGTTCTCAAAACAATTAGATTTCATAATGTTTAAATTTAATTTCAATAATCATTTTGACTCAGTAAATCTGTTAAAATAACCCATCTCATCCTTGAGGTTAACTTATCGCCAAGATCAGGAATTTATACCTATGGCTTTTGACGAAAAAAGTTCACTCTGTTACAATTTTTCACCAATTCTGCTAGGCTGAATAAATAGGCGAGTATACCGCGCTTTATTGACTCACAACTGACTGAGCCTTCAACTTGTGCATTAAACAAACTCCCCCATCTGGATTTAGTCGTCTTGTCGCTAGAAAACCAATGGGTATCAAGCTCCTGTATTTTCTCGGAAGCGGTATGCAGCTTATTTTACACCCACAGACACCGACCTACTCATCCTGCACCTGACATGAACCACCTCAAAGGACTAACATCCATAGAAGTTGAGGCGAGTCGCCAAGCTCACGGCTCCAATGTTCTCACACCGCCCGAGCGCGATCCCCTTTGGAAACAATTTTTAGAAAAATTTGACGATCCGATTATTCGGATTTTAATTGCTGCTGCGGTTATTGCCATTGCCGTCGGTATTTTTGAAGGAAATGCTCTCGAAGGATTCGGTATTATTGTTGCCATTTTACTGGCGACAACTGTAGCTTTTCTCAACGAATATAAAGCCAATCAAGAATTTAATATCCTCAATCAAATTAACGATGAAGTTCCGATTAAAGTCATTCGAGATGATAGCTTTACCACCGTCCCGAAAAAAGATATAGTTGTCGGGGATATTGTTTTAGTTGAATTGGGGGAAGAAATTCCGGCTGATGCTAAAATTTTAGATGCGGTTTCTCTGAAAGTCAATGAAGCCAACTTAACCGGAGAATCGGCTTCTGTCAATAAGGTCACAGTGGCAACTTCCGATGATTGGCACGAAGATTTGGCTTATCCTCCCGATCGCGTTTTTCGAGGAACCTATGTCACCGATGGACATGGAATTTTAGAAGTAATTGCCGTTGGCGATCACACAGAAATTGGAAAAACAGCCCGTTCGGTGGCAACACCCAACGATGTAGAAACACCCTTAAATATACAACTGGATCGCCTCAGTCGTTTAATTGGAGTCTTGGGATTAGCGATCGCCATTTTAATCGATATTGCTCTGATTGTACGGGGAATTATCACCGGCGAACTGGCTCTAAACTTCTCCCAATGGTACATCATTACTTCCTTATTTATCAGCCTAACTATCGCTTTAATTCCCGTTTGGATGCCGATAGTTTCTGATGGCTTAGAACTGGCAGGAATTGAGACAAACGCTTCGGAAGAATCCGAAGAAAATAACTGGAATGAGTGGTTAAAAACCTTCGGTTTAGGATTCATAATTTTTGCCACAAGCATAGGAATTGGCTATGGATTAAACTGGATTTCCGGTTCTCCGACGCAATGGATCTCCAGTTCAGTTGCGGCGGAATTTCTCACCTATTTTATGATCGCCGTTGCCGTTATTGTGGTCGCTGTTCCCGAAGGATTAGCTCTCAGCGTTACCCTCAGTTTGGGTTATAGCATGGAGAAAATGGCGAAACAAAATAACCTCGTTCGTCGAATGCACGCCTGCGAAACGATTGGTGCTACAACGGTTATTTGTTCGGATAAAACAGGGACATTAACGCTTAATCAAATGCGGGTGAGCAATTATGATTTTCCTTGTTTATGGAATAGTTCGCTCAGTGAAAATCCCCTCCTTGTTGAAGCCATTGCCGCCAATAGTACCGCCAACCTCGAACGTCATCCCGGACAAGTTTCACACCCTTTAGGAAACCCCACAGAAGGCGCTTTATTGATGTGGTTAGCCGATTTTCATATTGATTATGTCACCTCTCGCGAACAGTTTGTTGTCACCCATCAACTCGCCTTTACCTCCGAACGAAAATACATGACAACTTTGGGAATTTCTCCCTCTACCGGTCGTTCGGTTTTGCATATTAAAGGCGCACCCGATATCTTACTCTCACACTGCGACCAAATATTAACTCCCGCAGGTGTAACTTCTATTCGACCCGAAGAACGAAAAGAACTCTTAGAAGAGTTAAGACTTTACGAAGCAATGGGGAAACGAACCCTCGCATTTGCCTATATTTCCGAACCCACAATGCAACAACAAGATGTCAAATTAGAAGAACATGAAGACATGATTTGGTTGGGGTTTGTTGCCATTGCCGACCCCGTTCGGCCAGAAGTTCCCGAAGCGGTTCGAGAATGTTTGAAAGCCGGAATTGATGTCAAAATGATCACCGGTGATAGTTTATTAACCGCCAAACAAATTGCCCAACAAATTGGAATTGCGACTCAAAATGATAGTCAAGATGCTTATATTACGGGTTCACAATTGCGGTTGATGGATGATGAAACTGCCAAATCTGTCTTAAAAAATGCGAAAGTAATTGCTCGGGTTCGTCCTCAAGATAAACAGCGAATTGTACAACTTTTACAAACCACAGGTGAAGTCGTTGCAGTAACCGGAGATGGTACCAATGATGCGGCGGCGTTATCCCAAGCTCAAGTGGGTTTGGCGATGGGAAGTGGAACGTTTGTCTGTAAAGAAGCGAGCGATATTATCTTACTTGATAATTCTTTTGGCAGTCTGGAACGGGCGGTATTATGGGGGCGATCATTGTATCAAAATATTCAGAAATTTATTCTGTTTCAGCTAACCATTAATGTCGCCGCTTGTGGAATTGCTTTGTTGGGGCCGTTTATTGGAATTGATTTACCTTTAACCGTGACTCAATTACTCTGGGTAAACTTAATTATGGATACCTTCGCCGCCTTAGCATTGGCAACAGAACCCCCCAGTCCAAAAGTCATGGAAATGCCCCCTCGCGATCCGGAGGCGTTTATTATTTCTAAACCAATGGCGACCAGTATCTTTACCGTTGCGCCGATTTTTCTGGTGTTTTTGATTGGATTTTTAGTTTTTATTCGCCGAGATCAAGTGATTACGCCCTACGAATTGTCGCTGTTTTTTACCACGTTTGTGATGTTGCAATTTTGGAATTTATTTAATGCTCGATGTTTCGGGTTGAAGCAGTCGGCTTTTACAAATCTTTGGTCAAATCGGAGTTTTCTCGCCATTGCAATTGTGATTTTAGTCGGTCAAATTTTGATGGTACAGTTTGGCGGACAAGTCTTTAGAACGGTTCCCCTTGGTTTAACCGACTGGCTGATTATTATTGGCGGTACTTCTATTGTGCTTTGGATGGGTGAAATTCGCCGCTTTTTTGATCGCCTCACCGCGAGTCAAAGCTAATGGATTGAGATAAATTGAATCTAAAATTTAGCCGCAAAATCCGAGCAGTTGTTGTAAAATAACCGCAGGCGCAAGCTTGGAAAAATGAAGGAAATTTGAGTGAAAAAGAATGATTGATTTAACCGGGAAAGTTATTTTGGTGACGGGGGGGAGTCAGGGAATTGGGGCGGCAACGGTTAAAGTCTTACACCAAGCCGGAGCCAAGGTGGTTCTGCACTATGGAAACAGTCGAGAAAAAGCCGCAGAAATTTTACAAGAATTGGGGGAAGATTCTTGTTATTTAGTGCAAGCAAATTTAGCGGAAAAAAATGCGGCGATCGCGTTATGGAAACAGGCGATTTCATGGCAAGGAAAAATCGATGTCATTGTCAATAATGCCGGAGTAATTATTCCGGCGAGTATTAATGATGAGTTAGAAACCTGGAACCAAACTTGGCAACAAACCCTTCAGGTGAATTTAATTGCTGTGGCTGATTTGTGTCGGGAAGCCATTCATTATTTTAAGCAACAAAACGGCGGAATCATTATTAATATTGCCAGCCGTGCAGCCTTTCGGGGCGATACACCCGATTATATGCATTATGCCGCTTCTAAAGGGGGCGTAATTTCTCTGACTCGAAGTATCGCCAGAGGATTCGCCCAAGATAATATTTTAGCCTACGCGATCGCTCCCGGTTTTGTTCGCACCGAACGAATTGTTGAGACGGCAATTCAAGCCTACGGAGAAGCAAACCTCACCAAAGATATTCCGATGGGTGAAATGGCATCGCCCGAAGATGTTGCTAATGTTGTGGTATTTTTGGCCTCGGGTTTATCCCCCCATACCACCGGAACAACGATAGATATTAACGGCGCTTCCTACGTTCGCTAACTTGTCATTTAGAGTTAGTCATTTATAATGTTGACTTGATAAACCTTTAATTGGGAGTCACATCTATTCAAAATGACTAATCTTAGCAAAATTTACTGCTTTCGTGCAAGTTACGAACCTAAAATTGGCTTGGATATTCATCGCCTACCGGACTGGTTATCGGTAGCCGTGAATTGGCAGGGATATCGGATTTCTACCCTGCCTTGGATTGCTAATGTGGCTTGTTTGCTTGGAAATTTACAGGTTGAAGATAGTTCTACCGGTTGGAAATCCTATCTCGAAAGTTTGGGGTTTCAAGATGTAACTCCTATCTCCTGTGAAGATTTTTATGAGGATACATTGTACTGTTAATTGCTTGAAAATTAGTTAACACTAATTGCTCACACGCTGCCATAATCGTTGAATTTCTCTCAGTTCATTCGGCTGAGGATTATCTAAAACCGAGATTTGAGGATTGACTTGAGCGCCGGGAATATTTTGATTCCAGGGACTGTTAGCAACTGATTCTAAATTCACATTAGAATTAACAGGTCGAAAACCATACCGAACAAATACCTTTTGTTGCTCAGGTTCACTCAGAAAATCTACAAACTTACTGGCAGCATGAGCAGCCCTTAGATTAACATTATGACGCAAAATTGCAGCCGTTGCAAGGCTTTCGATAGTTGGATTGAGATAATAGATTTGATAAGGTCTGCTTTGATTGATTCCCGCCTGTTGCCAACGAGATAAAGCAATACTTTCGTAAACAGTCGTCACATCAGCATCGTTGGGGCCGCGGGCGATAAATTCTTGCAATAAAATATCGGTGGATCGGGGCGGTTGATAAACAGATTGTTCGATTATTTTCAACAAAGATTCGGCGCTGGAAGTATTCAAGTTTAGCAAATTTCCCTGCTTGGAATTTAGCCACAAACTCAGCGTAACTTGACCGCTATTAGAGCGAGTCGGATCGGTCATTACAAAATCAAAACTTCCCCAATTCTCTTGTCCGCCCATTTTATCCCAGGTTTTCGCTTGCATTGCTTGTTCAATTCGTTGCCAAGAAAATTGATCATTGGGAAACAATATTTTACCTCTTTCCGGCCAAGCAATTCCCACTAAAAAAGTTTTGGCGATCGCTTGGGGAGGTTTATAAAAAAGTTCACCATCATTTGAGGCTTGCCAACGTTGACTTAATTCCTCTAAAAATTCTTGACTGGCTGGAATCAAAACCGTAGGCTGAAAATCATTCTTTTGATGAATATAATTATTCACCATATCCGATGAACCTTGAAACTTTAGTTCGAGGTTAATATTGGGATATTTTTGCTCAAATTTTGTTTCTAATTGTTGTAAAGGTTCGGCGAGTTCGCTACCACTCACCACAACAATTTTCTGTTCAAGTCCGGGAAGGGGTGCATAGGCTAAACCCACAACCAGACTCGCCAAAATTGTAGAAGTTATCAGTCGTTTATGTTGTTTAAGGGGAGAATTATTGTTCATTTTTGAAACCGTTTTTTGTGTCGTTTGCATTCCGAGTAACTGTTGAATTCGCGACTCCGTAGAAGGATGAGTTGAGAATAACTGATTAAACATTTTCCCCTGAAAGGGATTAATAATCAAAAGAGAAGCATAGGTCGCTTGGCTGGAAAAAGGGACTTTTTGACTCTTTTCGATCCGTTCCAAAGCTTTAGCTAAAGCCCGGGGATTTCCGGTTAATGAAGCGGCGCCCGCATCGGCTGCATATTCGCGAGTTCGAGAAATCGAGAGTCGGATTAATGTTGCCGTAATGGGTGCTAAAAGAACCATGATCAGCAAGGAAAATTGACGCAAAGGATTTGCACTTCTTACATTAAAAATACCGCCCAAAAAGACCGTAGTTCCCAACTGGGTTAACAGCGAAATGGCTCCGGCTAATGTGGCGGCAATCGTGACAATTAAGGGATCTCTGTGTTTAATATGGCTGATTTCATGGGCGATAACTGCTTCTAATTCATCTTGGGGAAGCATTCTTAATAATCCCTCCGTTATCCCGATAACAGCATTGTTAGGATTGCGTCCAGAAGCAAAAGCATTCGGCATAGATGAGGGAATAATATAAACTTTGGGAACGGGTAAATTAGCACGAGAAGAGAGTAATTTAACAATCGGATCGATTAAATTTTTTTGTCGGGAATTGGGAGAACGAGCTTGATAAACCGACAAGACAATTTTATCGGAATGAAACCAGAGATAAAAGTTGATTCCAATAGCAATAACTAAACCAATCCCCGCACCCATTACACCACCAATGAGTAAATAACCCATGAGGATAATTAATCCGGTCAAAAAACCCAGTAATGCTGTTGTTTTAATGAAGTTCATTAGTTTTTTACTCCTTGAAATTAACGATTATATAGAGCTAATACAAACGGAAAAAAGCAAATAAAAATATAAATAATCCTTCCTAAATATTGTGTTTTTCTCCAGAAAGAAGAACGATGTAAAGTGACTACCGATGCTCCCGTATTGATACCCAATTCAATAATTTTTGCCTCATCTTCACGCGCTTTATAATCATTGGAGCCATAATCTTTAAAAAAAATCTCCTCGCCCTCTTTAGGGGTAATGTAGGCTTCATAGTTGATTTCTTTATAAGATGTACCTTCGGAATCTCTACGAATGATCTCCTTTATTTTTACTTGAAAAGTTGAGAGTCGAAAAGGAGGCGATGAATCTGATAAGAAACCGAATAGATATTGATTATCAAATTGACAAGTGACATAATTTCGTTCTAATCGTTCACAAGTTAACTGAGTTGAACTACCGAAGAACAGTATTAATATTGGCAAACCAATAACTGTTATCAATAGAGTATTTTTGTCGGTTGGATTTGTCCTGGTTCTAGTCATACTCAAAGATTGCTAAACTTCTAACCCGATCTCTTGTAAATTTGCAGATCATTCCTCAATTAATCAAAATATCCAGATTGGCTTGATAATCATTCAGTTCATTACTCAAACTTCTCAATTCTTGCCGTTCTTTTGAATTACTCAAGTCAGCCGTTATCAACTTATTCTGAAGCTTTTGTAACACACCTGCCGAGTTTTGAATGCTCGTAGAAAGGCTAATAATTTTAGCTTGGCGAGTATCTTGACCCGCTTGAGCTAACGCCATATTCCGTTCTAAACTTGCTGCTAACTGCTCCCAATTTTGACGGGTAATCCCCGAACTTGAACGAATTTTACTTTTCACATCTAGCAGTTGTTTTTCCAGTTCATTAACCGAGAGTAAAGATTCCTGTTCCGGCAAACGTTCGGCAATCTTTTCAATTTTTTGGGGTAATTCAATAGTGCGATCGCAAATTTCCTGAACCGCCACCAAAACATCGAGATTAAAAGAGGTTTTATTCATTAACTTCTTGGCTTCTTGACGCAATTCTTCGGCTTTGATAGCTAGGTTTTTACTGGAGACTTTCAACAGTTCTACTTCTTGTTGTAATTGCTTTTTAGCAATTTTTTTCTCATTTGGTTCTCGGGATTTTAAAACCGATGCAGTCGCCACCGTAACCACTGCAACTGTCGGAAGGATAATCTTATTAGATAACCCCGCCAAACGAACACCCGCAACCAGAGTAATTCCCCCGATCAAAACCGCCACAGGATAATAGATTGGATTCGCTAATTTCATCATGTTGATTCCCTCCTTTAGAGATTTTTTACCCGCTAAAATTCAACCTGTAAGTCCGCCATCAAAGTAGAAATCGTTTCCGGATCTCCCTGGCGATAATAACCGCTATTCAAGTCGGCAATTTCCTGTAAAACTTGGGGATTAAACTCGCCTTTTTTTCCGTAGCCAATCGTAAAAAAGGCAATTCGTTGATCCGTATTAAAGCCCGTTTTTTTGAGTTCTTGTTGTAATTGAGCTAAAGAAATTTGAGATTCAGAATCTTCTCCATCCGTTAAAATAATCACCGCATTAATCGCATCCGGTTGTTGGTTTTGTTGCAGCCACCTTTGAGCAGATAAAGTTGCATCATACAATTTTGTACCGCCTTCCGCTTTCAAATTATTAATAAATAACATTCCTTGATTGCGTCCTTCTGGTGTTCCATCTACCACAACAGGCGGACGAATTTCTGAGTCAAAATCAATCAGCGCAATTTTTTCTTTCGCCCCCAAACTTTCGATATAATATCGCAAAGTATTCTGAACTCCCGATAACTTTCTCCCCACCATTGAACCCGAAGAATCGACAACAATCACAACTTTTGAAGGTTTTTTTGCAAATTCTTGCCAAGACTTTAACATCGCCTCTACCACCTCCGGTTCGGGCGATCGCAAAGAATCATATCGAGCATTGGGATCGACTCCAAATTGAGGCGAAAATTTAGCCCCCAAAGCCACTCCCGGCACACCGGGTCTCAACCCGAATTCAGTTGCTATTTTTTGAGCTTCAGGCGATCGCAAATACTCAATAATTTGTTCTGCTGCGGCTTGTTCATCCGCACTCACCCAAGGCGCTTTCGGCAAAATTGCCCGCATATTTGAAGTAAAAGTAGACCGGGGATAAATGGCTTCATACTGAACTAAATTACTTTGTTTATTTGTATTGGCTGCAATCACAGAAGACTCATAAACCGATGCAATTGACGCCCAAAATGAACCATTTTTCACCATATCGGAAGCCAAAGAATTCGTTGAACTTCCGTAGCGAGTAACTTTACTTTGAATTTGTTGAACTTGGGATTGATACTGGCGGATATTTTCTACAGTTAATTGTTCGGGGGGTTTGTTCGCGACCGAAGCAAATTGAGTCACTAAAGTTTGTAAACCGGAATTAGAACGGGTCGGCGCCGTTTGTACAAAATGAATTGGCAATAAAGGACTATTGGGATCGAGATCTTGATGAGTTTTTGCATTCAGTAATGCTTGGTATACATTCTCTTGTTTCCGCAATCCGACCGCCACTTCTGAAGGCACCATAAACACCATTGGACTATTTGTTAAAAGCGGCGCATCGGTGACTGGGGGAATGTAATTTTGTCCGGGGAAAATCCGATTAATTTGGTAGCGGAGTTGAGTCAGATAAATGTCTCCATCCACAGAGATTAATGTGGGAAATTCAGGCGCTTCTGGGGGTAAAGTTCCGGCTTTGAATTGTTCGGCGAGAGAGATAACCTCACTCACAACATCTCCGCTCCCTTTGGCTTCACAAGTGAGGTAAAAGACTTGACCATTTTCTAGCTGAGGTTTCTGTTGGTTAAATTGAGTAGCCGCTTGGTTACAAAACTCTTTTAAAGCGCTTCCAACTAAAAATTTAACCTCGATTTCTTCTCCACTAGAAGCCGAATTACAAGCATTAAGCAACAGCAGTCCTGATGCGACCATCAGACCTGTAATTGAGTGATGAGTTTTCATCGTTTGGTGTAGAATTCAATCTTCTACTACACTCTCAGCGCCTCTCAAAGAATTTATGCAAAAATCCAAAATCTAGGAGTTCCGCCTCAGTTCTCACCAAATCAATTAACCACTAAAAAGAACTCAGCGGAATAAAACCCGCAGATTCTATCAGTTCTTGTCCTTGATTTGTTAATAATAATTTAGCATAAGCTTCTCCGGCTTGTTCATCAATTGAACCATCCAGTCTAACAATCACAAATATTTTACGAGTTAGAGGATATTCGTTCGTTTGAAATGCTTCTATATTCAATTGATTCCGCTCATTAGGACAATTTTCCGGCGAGACTAATGAACCTTTGTAGGGAGCTATAAATTCTCCTGTAAATTGACGAATAGGTAATGGTTTGACGCTACACTGAGGTACAATTTCTGGCGCTGAAGCATAGTAAATTCCTCCCGGATTTTGAGCGACTTGTCGGGTTGCTTCAGTCGTCGTAGAAATTTCAACTACATTATTACTAAAATTCTCATCTCCCAGAATATTTTCTTGAAAAAACTGTGTGGTTCCCCCACTTGTAGGACGTGAATAAGGAGTAATTTTTAGGTCGGGTCCTCCCACTTCCTTCCAGTTATTAATTTTGCCCAAATAAATATCTCTCAGTTGTTCAATACTTAAGCCGGGAATTTCTATATCCGGGTGAACAATAACTGCGATCGCATCAATGGCAACAGGAACTTGTTTCAGTTGAAATCCCCGATTTCTTGCCTCTTGTAATTCCTCATTTTTTAGGGGTCGGGAAGACTCAGCAAAGACCAATTGACCTTTTAATAACATATCAATTCCCGTTCTAGAACCTGGGGGTAAAGTGGGATGCTGTTTGTAAGTTAAATTAAATTCTGGAAATATTTTTTTGATTTGAGGATTAATGATAGAATGAATGGGCGCCCAAGTTGTACTTCCACCATGCCAAATTGTTCCTTCAGGGACATTGGAAACGTAGGCAAAACAGCGATTAGATTGTCTCCTTGAAATAATAGTTTGAGGGCAGACTTCTGGCTCTTGGCGTCTAGCACCTGAAAAAATATTCCATGCAATTACGCTCAAACTAACCCCTAAAATTCCAATTAATAAAGTTTTTGTAATAAATTTAAAATTTAGTTTATGACCGAATGTTTCTGATTGTTTTAGTCCTTCCCAAGTTAGGGGTTTTGACAAGGCAGACTCCCGAACGCATAAGGTTGGCAGCCACATCGCTCCCGGACAATTTTCATCATCAAAATCAAACAATTCTAAAGCTTTTTTTGCTCGATTAACACAACTAAACAAAGATTTGTTTTGCGTAAATTCTGCAAAAAAGTATTCTAAAAACCGAATAGCAACTTGATCGGGAACGGGTTCTCGCATCACAATACAACGGGGCAAATTCAACTTGGCTAATTGATGAGCCAGTCCCAAACCATCACAAGAGTTAAAAATCGCTAACTGCAATCCCTTTTCAATCAAAAATCTAAAATTGTTTTTAAACTCATCAATACTGATGCGACCTTTGGGGCTATCATTAATATATATCCAGCCGATTTGGTCTTCTTCGTCGCTTTCACTGTGACCAGAAAAAACAAAAATATGGTAGCTATCCTCTTTCAAAAAAACATCAGAAAGCTCTTGTTTACTCGGCTGAATTAAGATCTTAACTTCTGCTCCTTTTTGCTCTAAACTTTGAATCACTTGCAAGTCTTGATTTGTATCTAGACCTTCATGGGTTCCGATTACCATTAAAATTTTAATTTTATCTGATTTCAGAGGAGATTTAATTTTGTCCGAGCCTCTGACTCGAATTGCAATTTCAGTATCGGGAAAACGAGATTCTAGTAACTGCCATTCTTGCCAAGGAAAATGACTTAATTGAGTATTACTAACATCGAGTAAAATGCCAGTTTCTTCACCTGAATTTTTGAGCTTACTTAATATATAAATTAATTCTTCTCGAAAAAGCTGCCATCGACGATCATTGTTATTAAGCCATTGATTCAGATAATGTTTAACGGCATTTCTTTGTTCCAAACTTGAATAACAAATAGCAGATTTTGGGTTGATTCGAGTATAAACTTTACGAACTCCATCCAGTTGAAAATAGGATTCCTGCCAATTTTTAAATGAGGTTTCGAGTTCGGAGGGCGGAGCGGCAAGAAAGCCATTAATCGAATCAAAGTCTTCCTGACTTTTTAACATTGTTAAATTTACATGAAAGCCCGGTTCTGAACTTTCGAGGAGTTGCAGCTTGATCACGATCATTGGAGTATTCATACAATTACATCCTCAATTTTTCAGTGATTTTATAGTTTTTTCGTAAAATTTCCAAGCGAATTTTTCGGGAGATTTTAAATTAAATTTAAACTCAATCCATTGCTTTGTTTTTACGCCTCTAAAGTTCATTTAATTAACTCCAATTTATCAACTTATGTTATTTATAACACCGACTAAAGAAAGGGTTTTATTCAATCATTTCAAACCGATTCTCCTCTCCGTTATTTTTAACTTCTACTAACACACTCTTAGTTGATTTAAGATCATTAGAGGATTCAAAAGAAATCTCTCCTTCTGCTCCTGGGGCGACAAAATTAGAACTGGAAAGCTTTTGATAAAGCTGAATACGACTGAAATTTCCGCGACTTTCAATCAAAGCTTCAATCATCGCTTTAGCCGCATCATATGAAGTAGCAGTTCGCCAGTTTACAGAGCCTTTCCAAAAGCGTTGAGCTTGTTGGGAAAATTCAGAATCAGGGCTGCGATGCCAGGGAATAGCAATGGTAAGATTTCCGTTAAAAGCTTCTTCACCCGCATCTTTTAAAGTTCGGAAGCTGTAGACAGAATCTCCGCCTAAAAGTTGTAAATCTCCATTCGTATTGTTAATAATTCCAATCGCTTTAGTGAGGGTTTCATCTGTAGCTGGCACTAATAACAAGACTTCAGCACCCTGATCTTTTGCCTTTTCTACACAGTCTGCTGCACTAAAAACACGACTCGATAAATCGCATTTTTGAACAAAAGAATTAGGATAAAGTAACTCCTCAAATTCATTACTTAGAGATTCACTGTAGGCATTTCCCGAAACATAAGCAACTGCTACTTTTGTATCCTGTCCGAGTTGCTGACGCATATATTGAAATAACTGTTGAGCCGCCACTCGATCGCTCGGAACTGTCCGAAAAACATAGCGACTAAAATTAGACAAATTCACCGAAGTGCTGGTGGGAGAAATCGCAACTAATCGATGTTTATCATAAATTTCTCCGGCTTTCAGGGTCATATCGCTCGAATAGTGACCAATCACCCCTAATATATTTTGATTATTTACAAACGCTTCAGCGACTTTTTCGGCAACTTTCGGGTCATATTCATCATCAGCAATTGTCACCATTAAAAAAGTTTCATTGATAATACCTTTGCTACAGTTAAATTGAGTTTGAAGTTCGGAAATCGCCTGATAAACTTCTTCCAAACCACAATTAATCTCAGTTTGAGCTTGAGCGACACCTCGTAACATTTCTTGGGAAACATTGGGTTCACTGCTAATCGGTACACTCACACCAATTTCAACTTTTTTCCCCGTGTTCGTCTTGACTTTTTGTTGAATAATTGCATTATTCAAATAAATGAGAGTTTCCGGATCGTTAGGATTTTGATTCAGCGCCCGAATAAAATTCTCTATCGCCCCTCTATAATCTCGATTATTGTAGTCAAGAATTCCCGCTTCCTTTGCCGGGTTGACATTAGATGGAATTTGAAGCTTTTCACCCTGGCTAATTTTATTTTCTGTTTTTGGGGGAATAATATTTTGAGGTTTTTCTACTAGAATCTGATACAAAATAAACGAAAAAAATCCAACAATTGCCAAACTTTCGATTATTCCTAACGGTTTGATCCAAGCTTCAGGGAAGGCTTTGGGCTTAATAAAATCTTGCCAAATCAGCGAGTTGCTCGAAAGCGTGACTTCCTGCACGCAAAGAGTAGGAAGCCAAGAAACACCCGGATATTTATTTTCAGAACCATATTCAATCAGTCTTTGCCTCGAAAAATGAATCGAATGAAATAGGGATTTGTTGTTGGTAAATTCTTCAAAAAAATACTTCAAAAACTTGACCGCCACTTCATCAGGAATCGGTTCTCGCATCACAATACTTCGAGGTAAACCCAACTCTGCCAGTTGGTGGGCGAGTCCTAAACCATCGCAAGAATTGAAAATTGCCAGTTGTAACCCCTGTTTAATTGCTATTCCAAAAGAACTTTTAAACTCATCAATGGAAATTCGATCATCAGTATTATTATTTAATTCAATCCACCCAATTGTTCCATCCTCATGGGAACAACTATGACCCGAAAAAATAAATAAGTGATAACCGTTTTCGTCTCGCAATGCTTGTGAAAGTTCTTCGCGAGTCGGTTGTTTTAAAACAGTAACTTGTGCATTTTTTTGTTTTAAAGCTTGAATGAATTCTAAATCAGATTTAGTATCAATTCCTCCTTCACTATTCCCAATTAAAGCTAATACTTTAACTTTGGAATCTTGACGAATGGGTTTAATTTGTGTCCTGCTTCTTTGCAGACGAACCGCCACTTCCGCCTGAGGAAAACGATGTTTAAATAAGTCCCAGTCTTGCCAGGGAAGACGGCGCAGTTGAAAGTGATCTGTATCGATAAAAAGACGGGCTTCTTTTCCCGTTCTTTGTAAGTGACTGAGAACGGCAATTAATTCATCTCGAATCGGTTGCCAAGCCGAATCTTGACAATTTAGCCATTGGTTTAAACTCTGAACAACCGATTCTTTTTGCTGAGAACTGATGGCTCGGGCTTCAGAATCCGTGATAATTTTTTTCGGGTTTATTCGACTAGCAACCTGACGAACGGCTTCAAATTGATCATAGGAAAATTGCCATTTACTGTAAGCAGATTGACGAGAATCCGACCATTCAAATTGTTTTTTTGAAGCTTTTAAATCATCAGGCAAAGCAGGCAAATAACCATCGAGTGAATTAATTTGACCATCGCTCATCGCCAACCGAACTCTAAATTTATTGACTCCCCGATCCCAGAATACAAGCACTTTGATAACTGTCATGTGAGTTCCCCAATCAATTAAATCCTGAAGGTTTCAATTATCTTACTTCCATTGAAAATAATTTGTAAACTAAACTCTTCCTGCGGTTGACAACTGAACTCTAATTCAATCCACTGATCCGCATCTCGGGCTTGAGTATTCATACAAACAACTCCAGATTCATCAAGTATACTCACCTCCAAACCTTTGGGTAAATAAGTTTTTTCTTCCTCCTCCGGCAGTAAATCCAGTCTCATTTTAACATTAATTTCTTCCTCGGAATATTCCCCGACTTTTAGTCTTAATAAAAGATTGGATTGAGTTTGATCAGTTTCCCACTCAATCACCTTCCCTCGGGTAAAGCTGTGTTCTACCGGCTCAGTTTTTAAAACACTTCTGACAGGTTGTCTTATTGCTTTATAACGAATCATGTTCGGAGTCGGTAAAAGTTCCAGAGGTTGCCATTCCGGTTGAGAAAGATGTTGCCACAAATTAATCCATTTCCGATGCCAATCAATGGTATCAATTAAATCGTCAATCGGATTCAGCTTTTCTAGCGGAATCGGTTCGGGAGGATAAGCAATTTGTCGCTCAGAAGCAAACCCTAATAATTCTACTTGTTTGAGATCTTCGCCGAATTTTACCGCAATATAACCCAAACGATTCTCCGTGACTTCGGGAGCAATTTCTAAATCGTTTTGACCGGGTAAAATCGGAATACATTCCAGTTTTCCCAAAGGGGGTAAAACCAAATCGGCGACATTAAACATCGACCTTTTTACCGGATGCCAACAGTCACCTTGATCCACAGCAGTTGAAATCGATAGCCATCGCAGATAATCTCGGACAGCAACCACCGCTAAGGTATTTAGAAAAACCTGTTTTCCTTTTTGGGGAGTGGCTTGTTCGATTGCAAATTGTTTGGCGAAACGCAGCGCATCTTGGCTGATGGGAATCGGTAAAACAGAAGATAAATTTGGGTTCATTTTTACACTCCAAAGTCCTTGCTAATTTGGTCGCAGATGGTTTGTAACAAAGGAAGACATTTTCGCTTCCAGTGAGAGTAAAGAGTTTGGTCACTGATATTATATTCTCGGGCAATCTCTCGAATTTTCTGAGAGGGTTGTTGCAACAGTAACCCCATCGCTAAAATTTGACAATTACATTCAGGGTGGTTTCTCGGATAGCAATTTTTTAGCCGATTTTCCGGATCTTGTTCGATATATTCCCAAACCGCATCCCCCACACTCAAACGTCTGTTTTTTTGACTTTCTTCAATCCATCCCTCAATATCTGTGATCGCATTTGGATCTTGAATCCCATCTAACAAAGTCGTTGATTGTCCCTCAGCATTGGTGATTGGTTGATCTAAACTGTGAACATTATGTTTAAATAAAGTATCAGGAGTAAACAAATCTCGCACCCGCCACTTCAGATAACCATTAATCCAACGAATTAGACTCTGCTCCACAGAAGGGGGACGAGGTTCAAAAGATAGTATATTTTTACACATCCATTCCAGGCTACGATTGAGCGCCTCACAATAGTCCGGATGGGAGGAGCGGTATAAATCCGGATGTCCCTGAACGATCCTCAGTAATTCAGTTAGAGCTTTGCGTCCTTTAGAACTGGTGTGTTCAAATTGATGGAGTTGTTCAATTAAATCTTGGATTTGTTGATCCACAGTTCGCGCTCTCCTCTGTAGCTTGATCGGGGTTGGGCAGTAAACCCTCAGATGCTTTGAGTTTAACTGACCAGGAGGAGACAAAGGGTAGTATGGTTCTCTGAGTAGGGTTGATCTCATAAAGGTGATGGACCGATGAGAGAATACTACTCTATCAGGGATGTCAGTCAAATTTATGCAAGTTTGCTTCGTTGGATTTGTGCAAAAGTTGGACAACCGATCAAACACAATCTCGACGGACATACTGGCTTTGTCCTTTTCCAACCTCTACATTGAGTAACAGTTTTAACAATATAAGATATTGCTATAGACAGAAAATTTGTCCCTTCCGAAGATTTACTGATCTTTGCTTGTCCCCCGTCTGCGATCCATCTCTGTACCTTTACTGAAGCTTTACAGAGACCCCCTCTAAGCTTTACAAAAACACCTAGTATTTTTACGGGAATTTATTTTATAATTCGATTAATCAACCGGAACACCGATTTTACCTGACTCCTAAACTTTGCATCTAATTCTTTCTCAAAGACCGATTGATGGCTCTCATTTAGGGAACATTTTTGGCAAGAAGAGTAGCTGAAAAATCTGTTCCAACTCCTTGATTCCAAGTCAAGCGTCTCATTCACCATCAGTTAACTCACGGCTTGATGGCTAATTCTTATCCTTGTAGCCAATAGTTAATCTGGGTCTTCAATCAATCTAAGTAATTGATCTGAGTTTTTATCTATGAATACTGTTAAAATTCTCAATGTATATATTGATAACCTCTCCCAAGATGAGCTTCTCAAGAAATTAGGTGAACGGGGCGGTGTGGTGTTCACACCGAATGTAGACCACTTGATCAATCTTCAACGGGACGAAGAATTCTACAAAATCTACCAAAACTCAGATTACCGAGTTTGCGATAGTCAGGTACTCTACTATGCTTCTCGTCTTCTCGGTCAACCCATTCGGGAAAAAATCTCCGGTTCCGATCTGTTCCCCGCTTTTTACAGACACTATAAAAATTGCCAAAATACCACCATCTTTCTACTCGGTGCAGCCGAAGGGGTAGCCGCTCGCGCTCAAGAAAAAATTAATCACATTGTTGGGCGAGAAATGGTTGTAGATACCTACTCTCCGCCCTTTGGTTTCGAGAAAGATGAGGTCGAATGCCAAAGAATTGTAGATCGGATCAACCACTCAGGAGCAACGGTATTAGCGGTCGGCTTAGGCGCACCCAAGCAGGAAAAATGGATCGTTAAGCACAAACACAAGCTGAAGAATATTCGCGTCTTCCTGGCCATTGGTGCTTCCATTGACTTTGAGGCGGGTGTAAAACCGCGTTCTCCCCAGTGGATGAGTGAACTCGGGATGGAATGGCTCTACCGCCTTTCCTGTGAACCCAAACGACTGTGGAAACGTTATCTGATTAACGATTTTCCCATCGTTTGGTTAATTCTCCAGCAACGCCTCAACCTCTACCGTTCCCCTGCGTTTTCTTTGTCATCCTCTGCTACACCCCATTTGCAGATGCCCTTATTGGGTCAACTCTTGCAAGAAGCAGGTTTGATTACTCCCTCCCAAGTCAATATGGTTTTGGATGCTCAGGCTCAACAGCGTCATCTTCGATTTGGAGAGATTGTAGCCGATTGGGGATGGGTTAATCAAGAAACTATCGACTTTTTCGCCGAACAGTTACCCAAAGTGGCAACCGAACCCCGCAAACAACCCATCGGTCACTACCTGAAAGCCGCTAAGTTACTCGACGATCGCCAAATTGAAGCGATTTTAGCTGAACAAACTCTAACCCGGATGCGCTTTGGAGAAATCGCGGTTGAGAAGGGATGGCTCAAAAACGAAACCGTCGATTCTATCTTACGTTATCTGGCGGGTGATTTGAGCGATGTGATCGCCGCGTGAACTACTCATCAGCCCAACGGATATGAACTTATCGCTCATCAACTCAAAAGCCAGAGCAACGCTCTCGGCTTTTTTATTTCTACTCTTGCCAAATTTTAAACATTTTTAACTTCCATTAAAGAAACATAAAGCGATGATTTCCGAGGCAATTCCCCCAGCAGACACCCAGCCAAACTGTAGGGATTTGATGACTTTTCTCCCCATCAGGCTGATACAAATCAATCCGTTAAAATCAGGATATCACCCGATCTGCCATCAGTTTTGATCATCTGGCTCCGGACAATCTGCGATCGCGATGAGTAAACTAAAATCAGAACAAGAGAAAACCGATGCGAGAAAGTTTGAGAGCGAATGAAAGTAGAGGAAGCCTTAGCCATTTTAGAGAGAACTTTACCCCCGGGTTCGTTAAATACAGTTAAAACTCTCGTCTTTCGACATTCCTGGGAAGGTAAAGGCTATGCCGATATTGCAGAAGATGCAGGTTATGACCCCGATTATATCAAAGGTGTGGCAGCAGGGCTGTGGCATTCCCTCTCGGAAGTCTTAGGACAAAAAGTCACGAAGAAAAATTTTCGCTCTCTCGTGATTCAACGATATAGCAGTTCCCAAGCCCCAACTTCGACAACTTCACCTCCACTCCCTCCCCACACCCTCAACCCCGACAGTCTCTTTTCACCCGTCCCCCCACAGAGCGAAAACCCGCCCTCAACCTTTCAAAAGCGTTGGGACTGGGGAGAAGCGCCGGATGTCTCCGTTTTCTATGGACGCCAGACGGAACTGGCTCAACTTCAACAAAACATTCAAACCGACTCGGTACGACTGCTCGCCGTGATGGGAATGGGCGGCATCGGCAAAAGTGCATTAGTGGTTAAACTGATCGAACAGCTCAAAACTGAGTTTGATGTCGTGATTTGGCGCAGTCTACGCTATGCCCCCGCACCCAAAACCATTTTAACTCAGCTTCTGTCTTTTATTTCTCCCTCTTCTAAGGACTCAACCCCCACTTCAACCCCGACTTTAACCCCAGCTACGGGTTCGAGTTCTCTCAGCGAGATCGGAGAATTAATTCGCTTGTGTCGCCGCGATCGCTGTTTGATTATTTTAGATAATGTGGAAACCATTTTACAAGAAGGAACGACAGGACGCTATCGCCCCGGATGCGAAGGCTATGGCGAACTCTTGCGGGCGATGGGAGAAACGGTTCATCAAAGTTGTTTGCTGTTAACTTCACGGGAAAAACCCCCCGAAATTGCCGCCTTAGAAGGAACCGGACAGGCGGTGCGTTCGTTTTTATTAGAAGGTTCAACCGATGCGGCGATCAAATCTCTAGAATCGGTCTACGGTTCACCGGAACAAAAACGATCTTTGTGTGAACTCTATAGCTACAGTCCCCTGGCGTTAAAGATTGTTTCCACTGCTATTCAAGACTTATTTGAAGGGGAAATTGCTCAATTTTTAGAACATCGTTCTGTGATTTTTAATGGCATTCGCCGCCTGCTTGCTCCCCAGTTTCAGCGTTTATCAACGTTGGAAATGGCGATTATGTTCTGGCTGGCTATTGATCGCGGACAGACGACCGTTAAACAATTGCATCGAGATTTAATTCCACCCGTCTCTCAAGCCAGTATTTTACAGGCCTTGGAGGCTTTAACTTGGCGATCGCTGGTCAAAAGAGAAAGACGAAAAAAGCCTGTCCTTGAGCGTCGTGGCGAAGGAACAGAAGATAACTATTATACCATCGAACCGATGGTGATGGAATATCTCACCCACTGTCTGACCGAACAAATTGTTCACGAATTAACCACCGGAGAAATCAAGCAATTTGTCACCCACGCCTTGATTAAAACCACAGTCCCTCGTTCGGTGCGAGAACATCAGCGTTCCTCGATTTTAGAACCCATTGCCCGAGCGCTACAAATGACCTTTAGTTCTTCGAGAGCTTTGTTAGAGCAACTTCAGAATATTTTAGAGCGACTGCGACAAATGGAAAAGCAGGGTTCAGGCTATGGGGTGGGCAATTGGTTAAACCTCTGTGTTCGACTCCAAATTGACTTGAGTGGTTATGATTTTTCTCATCTGACGGTTTGGCACGCCGATTTACAACAGGTCAATTTGCATCAAGTTAATTTTGCCTATGCTAACCTTTCCCATTCTCTTTTTGCCCAAAGTGTCGGTGAAATTACCGCGATCGCTTTTAGTCAAGATAACGCTTATTTAGCAACTGGAAATATTTGGGGAGAAGTCCGCCTGTGGTCATTGCGGTCTGAATATCAACAGCAGTTGATCAGTCCCTCTCATCGCGGGGCGGTAACGGCGCTGGCTTGGAGTACCGACAGACAAACCCTCGCCAGTAGCAGTACCGATGGCACAATTCGCTTATGGGATGTACAGACAGCCGTCTGTCGTCAGGTGTGGTCCGCCCATCATGGGGGCGTCAATGCGATCGCTTGGAGTCGCTTCGGGCGGAGGTTGGCGACTTGTGGCGAGGATGGGGTTATTCGTCTGTGGGATGTGCGCCTCGGTCGGGTTGAACGCGAAATTCAGGTCTCTACTCGGGTGGCGGCGATCGCCTTTAGTCCGGACGATCTTCTCGCCAGTGCGAATGAAGACTCGACGATTCAATTGTGGGATATTCAGACTGAGAATTGTTTGAGAACCTGTAAAGGACATCAAGAGCGGGTCAGTTGTTTGATGTTCGCCCCGCTTCCTTCTCCTTGGGAGGGTTTGGAGATGGGAACTTCTGTTAATGGGGAATCTTCTCCTTTAACCACAGACTGGCTGGCTGGGGAGGACGGATTGGCCTCGGATTTGAATAGTCCCAAACTGGAGGTAACACCGCTTTTAGTCAGTGGTAGTGAGGATTGCACCCTCAAGCTTTGGGATGTCAGTTCCGGAACTTGTTTACAAACCTGGCGGGGCCACACCCATCGGATTGAGTCGCTCGCCAGTAGTCCCGATCAACCGATTTTAGCCAGTGGTAGTAATGATGGTACGGTGAAATTGTGGAACCGACACACGGGCCAGTGTTTGAGAACTTTACATCATACTCCCGATCCGATTCAGGCTCTGGCTTTTAGTCCCAATGGTAAGATTTTAGCCATTGGCACTTGTGAAGGGACGATTCAGCTTTGGAATGTCCAGACGGCCCAGTATCAGCACACGTTGAGGGCGTCGGGCGCCTATGAACAGATGAATATTACGGGTGTCACCGGTTTAACGACGGATCAGATCAATCGGATTGTGGCTTTGGGGGCTTCGGTTTCGGGTTCCGAGTGAGAGCAAGGAGGACCGGAGGTGGGGAGCGTGGGGAGCGTGGGAGGATTTTGATTAACAAAAAGCTATTTTTCAACAGAACCGCATTTCTCCGGTCTACCCCTCTGGGGAATGTCTTTGAAAAATAATTGAGAAATACTTGCAATAGAGAACAAACTTTGTTAGTGTAGATAGTAGAACAGTTTGATTAATGTTTCTCAGTTGGTGAAGCGATAAAAAACGATGTCGATATGCAATCGGTCGCAACTTCAGTTGTGATCTCGTATAACTCAAACGAAGTGTTCACGGGAGACGGGAATTAACCCCCGATCTCCTTTTTTTCTTTCTATGGGGCTTGGCTCAGAGAACAAGTAAAGTAAGATTAATTCTGAATTAACTTAAACCGTTAATGAGAACTAAGCTCAATAAATACCCCTTTCTCCTAGAGTCACGGTTGTGACATTCTCCCGACGCTGACCCAGGGGTACAGCACGGGCTTCCCAACCTCACAGTTAGGCATTCCTGCCCCACGCCACTTATCTAGGTCATAGACCCCCGACAGACCGACTTGATAGGCTGTTTCCCTTCCCCAGAGTCCCTGGGTATAGATTGAGCAAAACAGAAAAACTTCTGTACAATTCCCAGACTTTGGAGGCCCCGGCAATGCCTGACTTTTACTCTCAACTGGTGGGCTGCGAACCAAGCTTATTTTATCACGCCCCGAGGAGCGGGGAATTCAACCCTTAGAGATTAAAAGAAATTATTCCAAGCTTGTCGTCGGAGTAATCACCATACTTTCTTCTGGGGTGCCATCCACCGCAGTCGTCTCCGCTTGTCTTTTTTGCTGCCAATATTCCAGCAGACGGGTGCGGTAGT
>JAYKHV010000085.1:0-7979 GCA_035285085.1 Lyngbya sp.
CAACGTGGCCGCAGTTGGCACAGAAGAAATTCTCCGGTTCGTCGTTGCCCCATGCCTCGGCCATGTCGGCCAGATCCTGATCAGTCGGCACATACTCGCCGTTGTAGGTTTGGCCGTTAACCAGTTCGTCACATTGTTGTTCGCTGAGGAAGTCGCTCATATCCGTGTCCCTTGTGTTAGAGTCGTCTGTCACTTGCTTACACTAGTATTATCGACTATTCAGGAGAGGAAGTCAAGAGTATTTTGGATTATTTCTTTGTGACAGCAAGAGCAGACGATTTCACCGTCGATGGTGGGGAGTTGGTCGATGGTGAGATTAGAGCAGAAGATTTCATCGCACAGATAGCACAGGTAGCGGTACATCGTTCTTTCCTCTCAGTTAGGTGAGGCTCATTCCTCATTCCTTATATATATAATATAGCACATCACCCCATAGAGTTCAATACTGAACAAACGTTTTTTTCAAAATATTTTCCCCCCTTGTAATCTGACCGCCTACGTGTTACAATGTACATGGAAAGCGAGGTGAGTATGAACCTGTTTGCGGTAGCTGTGATCTTCGGTTCACCTGTCATTCTGTATAGTGCTATGATCATATCAATGTTCATTGATATATGGAAAGGCAGGTGATCGCACGTTTATCATAGTGACGTTCTGTATAGGTATACTGATGTCATTCTACAGCGACCATCGCCCCCCGTGACATGGGGTGGTGGTTTTTTGTTCATTACATGTGCCGCCAGATTTTACAAAAAGCGGCGGGTGGGTCTTACAAACTAACCCATCTAAAATAAAAAGTATCACCTAATCTAATAAGAGTACTCTACTCGCACAGTATCGCACCCAACAACAATCTTACTGAATCCCCCATAAACAACATTAATAATAGAAGGATCTAACCCGTACCTGATTAAATCCTCCTGTCTCAGCTCGACATCATTCATTATATATAAATCCATTAAATAATTATTTATGAGTCGTTCGAGTTTGGCCAAAGTTTCATGTTTGCCTCTTCCGGAGTCCTGTCGCCCTTGAAGCAATTGCATGTTTTGCACGCTGTCACTAGGTTTTCCCATGTTTCTTTTCCACCTCTGCTCTTAGGAATGACGTGATCAATTGATAATTCTTCGGCGTTTAGTTGCCGAAGGCAGTATGCGCAGCTATAATTATCTCGAAGGAAAATATTACGCCGATTTGGGCGATACATCCTGTCGGGCAATCTCACGTATTTCTTGAGAACAATCGTTCGGGGGATTTGAAAAGTTTCGCCCGAAGTTGAGGCGACCTCATAGTCTTCATAGAAATCTACGGGGTGGACTTTTCCGGCCATCAGGAGTTTCAAGCCCCGTTTCCAAGAAACGACTGTTAAATGTGCATAGTTACTATTTAATACCGTTGTGTTTTTCATAGGAAAAATCTCATGAGCAAAACAATAAGTTCTAGTTTAAATGTAGTCGAGACCAGCGAATTAGCCAAAGCTGTGGCTCGCGATCTTCTCATACCCGACCCCATTATACCTTCAGGAGCCGCCAGAGTCAATGAAAATTCCAAAAAATATGACAGAGGAGCAGGTAATTTTAACGATATCCAAGATATCATCGCGCCTAGCAAATAAGTTTACCTTCGCCAATTATGAGGAAGAGGATATTGCCCAAGAGGCTTTTATCATTGGTATGGACGCTATGGAGCGATATGACGAGGTTCGCCCACTGGAGAACTTCTTATCGACCCACATAAAAAACCGCCTCATTAATTTCAAGCGCGACAACTACTACAGGCCCGACGAGGGCAAAGCTGAGCAGATCCAGCAGGGCAAGAAAAAACTCCTAGAGGCCCAGTCGGTCGATACCATCCAAAACTTCTTAACGGTGGCCGAATCGAGCTGTTCACTGGAGAGCCGCGAACTCCTTGAGTATATTGATAATCATTTACCTGCTAATATGCGAAGCGATTATTTGCGGTTTCGCAATGAGCAAAGTTTAACAAAGACCAAAAAAGCAAAGCTGGTAGAAGAGCTGCGAGCTATAATGGAGAGGTTCTATGCGTAAAGGAAGACTCGATCTTACTGAACAGCAGTACATTAAAGATAATATTAAGTCGATGCACTATGAAACAATTGCATCCATCTTAGATCGCGACCCGAAATCTGTCAAGCTGTGGATTCAACAAAATTTGGGCTTTACGGCCTCCGATAAAAAGGAGGTCGAGGCTTATAACGAACTCAAGGATAAGGCGTACTGGCGCGAACTTGAGAGTCAGTTTAACGAAGACGAGCTTGAGATGTTTGTGTTCCACTGGAAAAAAATGTGGTCGCAATTCAAGGATGATGTGTTTCACACTGAAGAAATTCAAATTGTTGACACTATTAAACTTGAAATTTTAATGAACAGGTGTTTAAAGGCCCAGAATGACAATATTCGTCAAGTGGCGGATCTTGAGCAAATGAAAGCTGAGGAAGCTAAAAAACTCAATTCGCTTGTTGACCAGCGCGAGAAGGAGGAAATCTTTCGGGACTTAGCTAATATGGATAGGCAAATTGCGGTTTTGATTGCGTCTAGGGAGGCGCTCTCGCGGGACTTTAAAGATTTGCAGACTAAAAAGTCATCTATGATTAAAGACTTGAAAGGTACGCGCGAACAACGTATTAAGGCTATTGAGGATAGTAAACAAACCTTTTCGGCCTTAATTAAAAAGATTATTCTTGATTCTGAGTTTAGACATGAGACGGGCATTGAGATGGAGAAAATGCGGCTCGCTATGGATAAGGAGCGCGAAAGACTATCGGAGGCCCATACATACGAGGACAATATTACGGACCAACCTTTTTTAACCCCGGAGACTGTTGAAGGATGAAATGCGAAAAGTGTTCTAATAAGCGTTGCAAGGAATGTTTGGATTACCAAAAGGAATGCATTAAGAATAACATTGAATACACCCAAGTGTGTAAGTTTTGTTTAAAAGAAAAACCCAGTAGTGAGTTCTATATGTTTCACGACTTTGGATATAGAATGATGCACTGTATAAGATGTCATAATTCAAAAATTGACGAGCGCCGAAAAAATAAGCCCAACATGCGGGCTAAAAAGAGTCTTAGTGGGCGAATTAGATCTGCGTTAAAAGCTCAGGGGCTTAGAAAAGATGGGGCTTCTACAATGAATCTTACAGGCTGCACCACACACTTCCTAAAGGAGCATTTGGAGAAGCAGTTTTTGCCGGGTATGAGTTGGGACAACTATGGGGCAGTTGACGGCAATACTATGAAAGGTTGGCATATTGATCATATCTTACCTTGCAAAAGTTTTGATTTGAGTGACCCTGAACAAGCAAAGAAATGTTTTCACTATACTAATTTACAGCCCATGTGGGGGCCGGATAACGCTAGAAAAGGATGCAAAGTATGAAAAAGGCAATTATAACAGGAATAACGGGACAAGACGGCAGTTACTTAGCAGAGTTGTTACTTGAAAAAGGATACGAGGTTCATGGTGTTTATAGGAGATCCTCATCACCTAATTTTTCTAAGTTATATTCTTCTGTTGCACATAAAAACTTTAATTTAGTTGAAGGCGATATCTGTGATCCATTTTTTGTATCCAGATTAATTGAGGCTGTAAAGCCCGATGAGTATTATAACTTAGCTGCCCAATCCCATGTGGCAACTTCTTTTGAGCAACCTTCCTATACATGGGAGGCGACAGGAACTGCTGTTTTATACGCCCTTGAGGCAATTAGAACTGTAAAGCCATCTACGAAATTCTATCAAGCAAGTTCTAGTGAAATGTTTGGGAAAAATTTTACAGTTTTAACTAATGATTATGGCGAAGATCCAATCAAGTTCCAAGATGAACAAACCCCATTCTATCCGCAGTCGCCATATGCAATTGCTAAACTTTCGGGGCATCACCTAGTTCGTAATTACCGTGACTCTTATAAGATTTTTGCCTGTTCGGGCATTCTATTTAATCACGAAAGTGAAAGGCGTGGCGATAATTTTGTAACTAGAAAGATTACAAAGTGGTTGGGCGAATTTATTGCCAGCGAGAAGTCTGAAGATTTTCCTAAGTTGAGACTGGGCAATCTTGATGCTCGACGCGACTGGGGACATGCAGAAGATTATGTCAGGGCTATGTGGCTGATGTTGCAACAAGAAACCCCGGATGATTATGTTGTAGCAACTGGCGAAGCTCATACAATTAAGGACTTTTTAGTAGAAGCGTTTGGGTCTCAAGGGCTTAACTGGGAAGATTATGTTGTTATTGATCCTAAGTTTTATCGTCCTGCTGAAGTTGATTTCTTGAGAGGTATTTCTACTAAGGCAAGAACTAGGTTGTCATGGGAACCAGAAATAAGTTTTGGTGAACTAGTCGAAAGAATGGTGAATAGTGACTTGGAAAAAGCGCGACTACAGCGATCCACACTACAAGAAGTTTAGGAGTGAAGTCTTAAAGCGCGATAAGTTTACTTGTCAAATGTGTGGCTCAAGGAAAAGATATGAATTAGAGGTTCATCATTTAATTACTTGGGCCAACTCTCCTACTTTAAGATACGAAAGAACAAATGGAATCTGTTTATGTAAACAATGCCATAAACAAGTTACCGGATATGAAAGTTCTTATGCTAATTATTTAAATGAACTGGTGAAAAGAAATGAGCGTAAAGCCCCCTGAATTTACTATTATTCAAGATACAAGAGAGCAGACTCCTTGGAGTTTTAATTTTGAATATACAGTTGCACAAGAAATTAGCACTCTTCAAACGGGTGACTATACTATTCAAGGTATGGAAGATGTATTGTGTATAGAACGTAAAGGATGCATAGAAGAGTTTGCTACAAATTTAGGCAAGGATTTTTCAAGATTTAAAAAAGAGTTAATTAGAATGGATAAATTTCCCCATTCATTTATTATTTGTGAATTCCCACTAAAAGATCTTATTGAATATCCTTTTCACAATCACAATGCTAGGCTGCAACAAGTCGCCAAGATTGGCGGCAAATATCTATTAAAACAAATTATGGAAATACAGTTAGACCATAAGGTTAAGATTATGTTTTGTAGTAATAGATTCTATGCGCAGCAACTAGCCCTATCACTTATGAAGCGAACACATGAAAGATATAGACAAAAAACTTAAAGATGCGTGGCTAAATATAGATGTTAACGAGGAATTATTATTTAATCCACTCGAATATACTTATAACTTAGCAGGCGAAGATAAAACTCAACTTCCCGAAAAGCTAGCTTGGTTAATGACAAGGCCAGAGTACTTTTCTTTTGTCTGCAAATATATTTTTAATATTGAGATTTCTCCGACTCAAGCGGTGATTCTATGTGACATGTGGAACAGGAAGTTCCCAATGCTCGTAGGATCTCGTGGGTTTGGGAAATCTTTTTTGTTATCTTTATATTGTATGTTACGAATTTTCTTCTTGCCGGAGCGAAAGGTAGTTGTTGTTGGTGCAGCATTTAGACAATCTAAAGTTTTATATGAATATGCAGAAGGTATATGGCGAAACGCCCCAATTTTAAGAGACTTGTGCGACCAGAATAGTGGCTGCACTAGAGATGTTGATAGATGTACAGTAAGAATTAATCGTGGAATTATTACATTCCTTCCTTTGGGCGATGGTCAAAAGATTAGAGGTCAGCGTGCTAATGATATCGTTGCTGACGAGTTCGCTTCTATTCCTAGAGATATCTTCGAAAATGTTGTCGCGGGTTTCGCTGCCGTTTCAAGCTCTCCTATTGAAAAAGTAAAAGCAAGAGCAAGAGAAAGAAGAGCGAAAGAACTTGGAATCGGATTAGAAGCAGGAGTTGATAATTCTGAATTTTATAGATCTAATCAAATTGTTTTATCTGGTACTGCTTATTATGATTTTAATCACTTTGCAGAATACTGGAAGAAATATCATGCAATAATAAGAAGCAAGGGTGAATATAATAAATTAGCTGAAATTTTTAGAGGTGAAGTTCCTGATGATTTTAATTGGCGCGATTACGCAGTATATCGAATTCCAGTAGAGCTACTGCCTCCGGGTTTTATGGATGAAGGCCAAATCTCAAGAGCCAAGGCCACCGTTCACGCTGGTATTTATCAGATGGAATATGGCGCATGTTTCTCAACAGATAGCAAAGGATTTTTTAAGAGAAGCCTTATTGAGTCTTGCGTATGTTCTGAAAACAAACCAATCGTACTTCCATCTGGTGAAGTATTTTTTGAGGCTTCGACAAGAGGAAACCCCAATAAACAATATGTCATCGGAGTTGACCCAGCCTCTGAAGTGGATAATTTTTCTATTGTTGTTATCGAATTAAATGAAGACCACAGAAGAGTTGTTTATGCTTGGACTACAACTAGAGATCGACACCGTGAAGCTGTAAAAGCTAATATAACAGAAGACAATGATTTCTATGGATATTGCGCCCGTAAAATCAGAAATCTAATGAAGATATTTCCAACTATAGAAATTGCTATGGACCCACAAGGTGGTGGAGTAGCAGTCATGGAAGCTCTTCACGATAGACAAAAGATAAAAGAAAATGAATTAGCTATATGGCCCAAAATTAATCCAGAAAAAACCGGACCAACCGATGATGAGCCGGGATTACATATTATTAATGTTTGTAATTTCGCAAGCGCCCAGTGGATATCTGAGGCAAATCATGGACTTAGAAAAGATATGGAAGATAAAGTTTTAATATTTCCATTTTTTGACACTGCTACTCTAGGTCTTTCTCTTGAAGAGGATAAAAAATTAAATCGAGTTACCGATACACTAGAAGATTGTGTTATTGAAATTGAGCAACTAAAAGATGAACTAGCTCTGATTGTTATTTCTCAAAGTCAGAATGGTCGAGAAAGATGGGATACTCCTGATACAAAAAGCGGAAAGAAAAACAAACTTCGTAAAGACCGATATTCAGCATTGCTTATGGCAAATGACGCAGCTAGAAAGTTAAATATAGAGCGTGTCGCCATAAAATATGATGAAGATTATTATACAAATGTTGGGTTTGCTCAAAGGCATGTTGGTGAAAAAGGACAAGATTATTACTCTGGTCCACAGTGGTTTGCCGATGCTGCAAAAGAATTATATAACTATTGATCCTCCCTGTGTATATTAATATGATTACCAATTCTATTAATCGGAGATTCAATACTAATGCAAGATCATGAAATGTACTCAACGTGGACCGATGATACAGACAAAGGCAAGGCTTTTGCTGAGGCAAGTGAAGCATATACAGAAAATGCCCCAGTGCAACAAGAAAAGGCTCTGGCATATACATATAGAACATATTTGGATATTGAGCCTAATAGATCTGTACGTACAAGCATTACTAGAAATGACTACTATCGATTTAGACCAGAAGAAGCAGTTCCTACACGCCAAAAAAGAATTATCAAAATGTGTATGGATGCCTATGATAGAGTTGGAATCGTTAGAAATGTTATCGATCTTATGGGCGACTTCGGCGCGCAAGGAATCGACATTGTTCACCCAAATAAAGCAATTGAGCGATTTTATAAGAAATGGTTTGAACAAGTGCGCGGTGTTGAGAGATCTGAGAGATTTCTTAATTATTTATACCGTGCTGGAAATGTTATTGTAAAACGCAGAACTGCAAAAATTAATGCAAATAAAGAAGCCGAGCTAAGAAGAACTTCTGCTGCCGACATGGATATTCAATCTTTAAAATATACAAAAAGAGAAATACCGTGGGCATATGATTTCTTGAATCCACTCGCCGTTGATGTTCTTAACTTTTACAATGGTATGTTCATTGGTGATCCAATTTTTATTATGAACCTATCTCGTACAACTTATGATTCTTTCACTGCTAGTAATGTGACTGCAAGAAATACATTCTCAAAACTTCCTCCAGATTTACAAAAGATGGTTAAAGAAGGAAAGAGACAAATTCCTCTCGATAAAGAGAAGTTAGAAGTTTACTACTATAAAAAAGATGACTGGTTGG
>JAYKHV010000086.1:0-114061 GCA_035285085.1 Lyngbya sp.
TACAGAACCCCATAGATCCAGTTTTCAAGGTGCAGTGCCGACTGCGAGCGTTTTCACAGGTCGGCACAATACATTATAGCAAAGCCGTCCTAGAAGGACGGGGTTTCAGACCCAAAATTTTCGATGACCAGGGAGAGGAGTCCGCCCGTATAGCCCAAGGCCATGAAGAGAAACATCCAAGGTGCGATTTGACGATGGGACGCGCGGCTTTTGAGCGAGACTTCTTTATCGCTGCTGATTCGTCCTTGCCATCCGGTGTAGGCTACAGCACTTCCCATCGCCAGAACGACTATTCCCATCATCACGGGATGTCCCCAATGAACGATGGGTTCGGGAATCCCTAAACTTCGGAACTGACTCGCAATAGGTTCCAAGAGTTCGCTTAGATTCATCTTCTGCCCTCAAACAAAATTAGTTAATTTTGACCTTTTTGATCATATTTGATCATATTTGATCATACAGTTGATCGCCACTCCTGGAAGTTTTTCCCGGATATTTATTCTGGGGTTGATATCCTGTCCTCGGTGCCTATTCCCGAGTTAAGGTGGCGTTTTTGTTCGGTCTAATTTGCGAACCATAGCGCCGTGACCAGACTTGCGTAAATTCGGCGCCAAAGAGAAAAATTTGAGTAGAATAGAATATCCATATTAACACAACCACAAATGATCCGGCCGCGCCGTAGGCCGATCCGATGCTGCTGTTGCCCAAGTAGAGGCTGATTAATGATTTGCCAATGGTAAATAAAATGGCGGTCATCAAAGCCCCGACGGTGACATCTTTCCAGGCGATTCTTACATCGGGTAAAACGCGATAAATTTGACCAAAAAGCAGGGTGGTTAAGGCTAAGGAAATTGCTAAATCTATGAATGACCAGACGAAACTCGGGATGAATAAATGTTTTTCTAGCCAGCTTGTTGTTGCGGTTAAAACGGCACTAATAATTAGAGAGAGTAATAAGACAAATCCAATCCCTAAGACCATTAAAATTGATAAAATTCGGGTTTGGATGAATCCTCTGACGGCTTGTCCGGGTTTGGGTTCGACTCCCCAAATTAGATTTAGGGCTTGTTTGAGTTGAGCAAAAACGGTGGTGGCTCCAAACAAAATGGTGACAATGGCAACGACGGTGGCGGTAATATTGGAGCTGGGACTAAATTGATTTTGTAGTATGGTACGAATAGAGGCGGCATTTTCCGGACCGAAAAAAGATTCTAATTGAGCAAAAACTTGGTCTTGAGCGAGCTGTTCCCCGACAATAAAACCAACGACTGCAATCACCAAAATTAAAATGGGTGCAATTGAAAAGATCATATAATAGGAGAGGGCAGCAGCCAGGATGGGTACTTTATCCTGTTGCCATTCGTTAAAGGTTTCTTTGAGCAGGCTCCAAATGGTATTGAGGTTCACGATGGTTCGGGAAAATCAGCAAAATTACAGTTGAGTTGAGCAGCCGACAGAATTGAGATCCTTTCGCCGCTCTCAGCTTATTTTACCTTGATTAATTGGGATTTCTACAATAAACTCGGCTCCCTCTCCAAAAACGGAATTAAAATCGAGTTTTCCCCGATGTTTTTCGACAACGATTTGATAACTTGTCATTAAGCCGAGTCCGCTGCCTTTTCCGACGGGTTTGGTTGTGAAAAAAGGATCGAATAAACGAGATTTGACTTCCGGTGAAATGCCAATTCCATTATCTTTAATGCTGATGGCAACCCAGTTTTCATTTTTTAATTTTGTTGAAATCCAAATTGTCGGATTCTTTAACTCGACCTTCGGTTCGGCTAATTTGGCTTCAATCGCATCAATGGCATTGCTTAATAAATTTAAAAACACCTGATTGAGTTGACTGGCATAACAGGTGATTTTGGGAAGTTCATCGTAATTTTTAAGAATTTGAATTGTGCCTTGATGATGGGGAAGTTTCAGTCGATGTTCTAATAAGAGTAAGGTGCTATTAATTCCTTCGTGCAGATTTACTAATTTAATATCGGATTCATCTAAGCGAGAAAAAATCCTTAAAGCGAGAATGATTGTACAAATTCGATTCACGCCATTTTTCATAGAAGCAATAATTTGATGCACGTCTGAAATCAGAAATTCCAGATCGATTTCTTCGGTCATTTCCCGAATCACTTGGGTTGGTTTTGGATATTCTTTTTGATAAACTTTGATTAATTTAATTAAGTCTTGAATGTATTGATGGGCGGGTTCGATATTTCCGGAGATAAAGCCAATTGGGTTATTGATTTCGTGGGCAATTCCCGCCACTAATTGCATTAAACCCACCATTTTTTCATGCTGAACCAGTTGGGCTTGGGTAACTTGTAATTCGTTTAAAGCCGTTTTGAGTTGCTGATTTTGATGTTGCAGTTGATTTTGTAAATTTTTCAGGGTCAGTTGATTTTCAATTCTGACCAGAATTTCTTCAAGCTGAAAGGGTTTAGTTACATAGTCTACTCCGCCCACTTGAAAGGCTTTTACTTTGTCTAAAGCATCATCTAAAGCGCTTAAAAAAATCACGGGAATTGTGGCGGTTTCTTGATTATTTTTCAGCTTTTCACAGACTTCATAACCATTCATATCCGGCATATTAATATCGAGCAGAATCAGATCGGGTTTGACGGCTTGAACCGCAGTCAGCGCCATTTTTCCATTGATTGCTTGTCGGACATTATAGCCATAGTCTGTCATCATTTTAGAAAGTAACCGCAAGTTTGCAGGTGTATCATCAACGACAAGAATATCAGCTTTATAGGAATTTTCTGTAAGTGGGTTCATAAGATAGGTCGAGCATAAATTTGGTTTTAAAATCAGAATACCGGTTGATTGAAACTAGATGATTTAGGGAATGATTTTTTGACATTCATTAGATAAAACCAGATGAATCGCCTCTTTACCTTCGAGGGGATGAGAAAATAAATATCCCTGACCTAATCGACAATTTAAAGCCACCAGTTGTTTTAACTGGGTTGGAGTTTCGATTCCCTCAGCAATGACGTTCATCTGTAAAATTTCAGCGATATTAATGATTACCGGGACGAGTCCCAGATTGGCAGATTTATCATCAATTTGTCTGACAAAAGATTGATCGATTTTCAGGGTGTCTAAGGGAAAATAGTGTAAGTAACTGAGCGAAGAATAACCCGTGCCGAAGTCATCAATTCCAAGCTGAATTCCTCGCCGTCTCAAGTTTTTTAGAATTTCAATGGCAACGGGAGGATTCTCCATTAATGCACTTTCAGTAATTTCTAGTTTTAAACATTGGGGATGAATTTGAGTTTCATCGAGAATTTTATCGATGTGTTTGATCAGATCAAGTTGGGTGAGTTGTCGCGTGGAAAGATTGACACTAATAAAGAAAGAATCATCAACGAGATTTTCCTGTTGCCAGGTTCGCAATTGATGACAGGATTGTGACAAAACCCAGTTGCCCAGGGGAATAATTAATCCAATTTCTTCGGCGATGGGAATAAATGAGTGGGGAGAAATTAAGCCTCGGGTGGGATGTTGCCAACGAACCAAAGCCTCAAAACCGACGATTTGACCCGTATTTAATACGACTATGGGTTGATAGTAAACCACTAATTCTTCTTCTTTAATCGCTCGATGCAGTTCGGTTTCTAGCTCTAAAATATTAATTGCAGCGACGTGCATTGTCGAGTCAAAAATATGATATCGACCTCGACCTAATGCCTTGGCTCGATAGACGGCGGTATCTGCATCTCTTAATAAATGTTCGGGAGCTTCATAGTCTCCATGTCCCAGAGCAATGCCTATACTCGCATTAATAAAAACTTCGTGACCTTCGAGTTGAAAGGGTTGGGAAAGCGCTTCTAAAATTGAATCGGCAACTTGAATAACCCGATGGTAATTCTGTATGGGATTGAGAATAATGGTAAATTCATCTCCTCCCAATCGTGCTAATATATCATGGGGATTCAGTAAGCTTTCTAAGCGACGACTCAAAGCAATCAGCAGTTCATCTCCGACCAAATGACCGAGTGAATCATTGACTACTTTGAAGCGATCGCAATCTAAAAATAAAACTGCAAATTGAGCGCTTGCATCTCGTTTAGCTTGGTTGAGGGCTTGCTCTAATTGCTGCATTAAAGAGCGACGATTGGGTAATCCCGTTAAAGGATCGTGCAGTGCCATTTCTAGGAGTTTAGCATTGGCAACTTCTAGCTGTTTTGTGCGTTGTTCTACTCGTTTTTCCAGTTTAGTATGGAGGGTGCTGAGTTTTTCTTTGGCGTTTTTTAAAGCCAGTTGATTTTGGACTCTTGCTAAAATTTCCTCAAATTCAAAGGGTTTAGTAATGTAGTCTGCTCCCCCCACTTTAAAAGCTTTTATTTTATCTAAAACATCATCCAAAGCGCTCAAGAAAATAATCGGAATTTCGGCGGTGTTCGGATCGTCTTTCAGGGAAGAACAGATCTGATATCCATCGATATCCGGCATCATTATATCGAGTAATATTAAGCTCGGTGGACTGCTTTGTACTGCCGTTAATGCCATTTTGCCGTTGATGGCTTGACGAACTTCATAACCCTGCTCAGTTAACATCGTTGAGAGGAGGCGTAAATTCATGGGTGTATCATCAACAATCAAAATATCGGCTTTGGGGAAATCAGAGTGGCTTTGATTCATTGGAGGTTGAGAGTAACTAACTTAACTGAATCCGATTCTGTTTATCCATAAATTTTATAGAGTTCGGAGCGATAAAGTCGATTTTTATAATTTTTTTTTAGGTTAGAATTATCGATTTTCTCGAATCTTGATGAAAACCAATCAATATTTGACATCAATTTGATTCGGAACCGGGGTTAACCCCTGTGACTGTTCGAGAGGAGCGAGTCAGGGTAAACAGGTTTAATCTTCATTGATGGGATAGACCCAGCAGTTCAGATTATACCTTAAGCATAAACCGACTCGCAAATTTACAAAAGTTATTTCTAAGCTCTAGGAAAGGAGAACCGGGATTGAAGAATAAATCTTCCTCGTAAATTTACTGAAAATGTATAGACAATTGTCCATATTTTCCCTCGACGAAAAGGGAATAAACGTAAAATTGCGGAATGTGTATATTAAGATGATACCGAATTGAACGAGGCGATGGTAGATTTTCAGAAAAACCTCCATCAAATAGCCATCCAAACAACCCGTGGCAGACTTGACAATTTTGTCGCCTATCTGTGTGATAATAAAGTTATTCGGAACAACTGAGTTCGCCAACTCTTGCCACATCTCCCAAGCTGCAAACCTTCTGAGAAAATGAGGATCAGATGTATACTGATGAATCTACTGCCTACAAGCGATTGGCACAGGAATTAGACCGCCGATGTCAACGAATGTCAACAGGTGACTTGTGCTTCTCTAGCCATGACAAACAAGGAAGATTTCACCTGTTTTATGGTCGGATACTTTATCTTACAGGTGAGTTTCATCGGGTAAGGCGTTGGAAAAGAGCAGTTCTCAAGTATTGTCCGGATTGGCAACCTTCATCAGCCTTGCTTTCATTTGATCAGAATAAACCTTGGGAATATCAGATGCTTTATGAGGGGGTCGCCCGAGAACAAATTACCCTGACTCAGGCAAAAGTTGTGATTCGTCAAGTCAGTTTGGAAGTGCTATTTTCTATCGCCCGATACACGGATATTAGTTGTCAATGGGAACCTTTTTCGGAAGAAAAATCTCAACTTTCTCTCGGTTTAACCCTCTCTTTTGCAGAAATTGAGCCGATTTTTACCAAAGCCGCTCAAATGCAACAGCAGTGGCAAGCGGCAGGTTTAAGCAGCATTAGTCCCGATTTATCTCCGGTTTCCAAAAAGCAATTGAATCCCGAAAGTCTTTCGGGTCTGGGAAAATATCTCAATGGAAAGTTTACCCTCTGGGATATTTCTTTACGCACGGGAAAATCCGTCACCACCATCACTCGGGCATTGGTTCCTTTAATTAAAAAAGGCATTCTACAACTGCGGCAAATTCCCGATTTATCAACGCCGTTATCACCAATCCCCGTCGCAACTTCTACTTCAGTGGGTTCACCTCAAACCGATCAATCTCCCTTTCTAATTGTTTGTATTGATGATAGTCCGGTAATCGCTCAAAGTTTAAAAAAAATTCTCGAACCTGCCGGCTATAAAGTTGTGGGAATTGAAGATCCGGTGAAAGCCTTGGCTGAAATTGCCGAACAAAAACCCGATTTAATCTTTTTAGATTTAATCATGCCCGATGCCAATGGTTACACGGTTTGTCAATTTTTGCGAAATGCCCCAATATTCCAAAATACACCCGTAATTATTCTTACCAGTCGCGATAATGTCATCGATCGCAGTCGGGCAAAATTGGTGGGTGCTTCAGACTTCTTGGTTAAGCCACCGAAGCCCCAAGAAACCTTAGAACTGGTTCGCAAGCATCTTTCTCGATCTTCACAAGTTGTAACCTGATGGGGGAAAATTTAATGGAAGTAATTGTAAATTTTAAGTTAAATTAAAATTAAAAGTTTGAATCGTTGATGAGGTTGTGAAATGACGAGTATATTAGTGATAGAAGACAATTCCACCGAAGCCGACCTGATGATTGGTTGCTTGCGGCAATCGGGTTTTGATGTCCATAACGTCACCACCGCCGAAGCGGCCAAAGCCTTACTGGAACACAAGATATTTGATGCCATTGTCACCGATGTGGTTTTACCGGGTCAAAGTGGATATGGGTTGTGTCGAGAACTGAAAAACCAGAACAAAACCGCTCATATTCCGATTGTGATTTGTTCTAATAAATCCGCCAATATTGATAAAAATTGGGGGTTAAAACAAGGAGCCTCTGCCTATGTAACCAAGCCTATTAACCGCGAAGAATTGATAAATACCATTAAACGTTTGACCTTGCCTTCGGGACAAGCGGGACTCGTTTAAACTCCGTTTCTTTTTTTGAATCAAACATCAACTTTTTTGAGAATAATTTTGTTTTGTTGACTCCGAAAACCCGTCAAAAATTGCTCAAATTTTTACCTGTAAACTCAACAAAAAAGATTTTCATCCTCAGAGAATTTGATGCAATGAGTTGAAAAAAGTAATCCCGATTACTTTTCCAGTCAACGGGGTCACGAACAAAGTTTTTCAAAGACGGTCAAACCCCAATTAAGATCAACATCAAAAAATCCATTGAAAATCAGAAATTGTCATCGATCTCGTCTGATATTTTTTGGTCTTGATGTTAATGATTAGAGACGGACTGACCCCAGACCTGAGTGCGTTGTCTACAACCCAAAAAAATTGGATTGTTTGTTAAGTTTTAACTTGTTCTCAGTAATCCGTAATTTTGATCGGCGTTAATGATAGAGTGAAAATACCAACTTTCAGCAAAGGGATAAATTCCGGTTCAGCAGTGGAAGTTGGTTGAGGTTGTAGTTTCGCTTCTACCAGATTTCTAGAGCATCGCTCACTTTGTGTCTACCCACTCCGAACCACCATGACAACCGAATGTATACATCTTAAGCGACTAGGTGAAGAACTAGAACGGTTGAGCCAACAGACCGAAAGTGGTATCCTGATTCTCAGCAGCCATACCGAAGAAGGAAGACTTTACTTCACCCAAGGTCAATTACTTTATGCCACATCTCACGTTCATCGCGTGCGACGCTGGTCAAGATCTGTTGACAAATACTGTTCAAAAATCACCGTCAAACTCCCTTCCTCTCTCAATTCTTCTCTTTGGGAATATCAACTTTTATACCAGGGAATTCGTCGGAAAGAACTCAATTTAACCCAAGCCAAATCAATCATCCGACGGGCGATCACGGAAGTCTTATTTTCCATGAGTCGCCATATCGACCTGCACTTTCATTGGGAAGCTCACAGTTCTTTAGCATCGGGTTTTTCCAAGCATCTCACTGTTCCGGACGCCGAAGTACAGAAGATTCTCCTGCAAGTTGCCCAAATGCAAATTCAATGGCAAACGGCTAATTTAAGCAATCTTGATCCCAATCTCGCTCCGATTTTAACAAAACCGATCAATCCCAAAGCGCTTTCGGGTTTGGTTAAATACCTCAATGGAGAGTTAACCCTGTGGGATATTTCCGAGAAAATTCAAAAGCCGATAGTGACGACTGCTCGGGCTTTAATTCCTTTGGTTCAGAAAGGATTGTTACAATTTAGAATGCTGCCGGATTTACCCGCACCGACAGATTCGGTTAGCGAAAAAACGGACAATTCAACGGTTAAAAGCGAGACTTCCTCTACTCGTCAGCGACCTTTAATCGCCTGTATTGATGATAGTCCAGTTGCCGCTGAAAGTATCAAACAAATTCTCACCCCAATGGGATGTCAGGTTTTAAGTATTCAAAATCCGGTGAAAGGACTGGCTCAAATTGCCGAACATAAACCGGATTTAATTTTTCTGGATTTAGTAATGCCAAATGCTAATGGCTATATTGTCTGTAAGTTTTTACGCAATGCTCCGATTTTTCAGGATACACCGGTTGTAATTCTCACCAGTCGAGATACGGTAGTCGATAGAAATTATGCCAAACTTGCGGGTGCTTCGGATTTTTTGAGTAAACCGCCCAATCCTCGGGATACGTTGCAAGTGGTTCGTAAACATTTGGCTCAAAAATTTCCCCTGCTGAGAACGTACAATTTGAAAGAAGCAGCAAAAGATGCCAAAACTTCCTCAGAACCTTCGGCAAAACCGATGATCAATTCCTAAAAAATCGGAGAAGTTTTCACGGTTTTGAAGGACAACTCTTGTTAGGCAAAGGGATGATTAAGTTGGGGTTAATTCAAGAATCGGGTGCAGCATATCCCTGAAGACGAGACCGGAACATCGACCAAATCGACGGGTTAAAATTGCCCAAAATACAGAATTAAAAACCCGGGAAAAACTCTGAAACGTTTTTTTAAGTTTAAGCGGATTTCAATAAAAGTCAAGTTAAAATAAGGAAAGTTAACCGAGAGTCGAATCCAAAGGTTCAATTTGGATAATAGATTCCATCACAATTGACTGAAAATGAAGGGGAAATCTGCCAGTCCGACTCCGACTGAACAATATTTAAGCTTTTCGCTTAACTCCACTCTGCAAGCTCTCTTATCGGCTCACCAACTCGCAGAGATCATCCGACTCGATCCCTCGCAAATTATACCGATTTCCGAGATGCCTGACTCGGTAATCGGAGTTTGTCCCTGGCAAGGCGAAGTTCTGTGGTTGGTTGATCTCGCCTATCTGTTTGGCTTTGAACCGCTGATGAACTCCAGCAATATTCAATCCTATTCTAGCATAATCAAAGCCAGAAGTCACCGAGGAAATCTGGGTTTATGGGTGGCTCAAGTGGGGGAATTAATAAGCTGTGAACCCACAACGATTCAATCACCCGAACTGAGTTCCCGTCAACTGCAAAGCCGGGATAATTTCCCAACTCGAAAAGAATCGGTGTCTGCCATTTTAGTGCATTGGATTCAAGGCAGTTGGGTACATCCCGATGGCTCAATTTTACCGATTCTCGATCTCGAAGCAATCCAAGGATATTTAGTGCAGGAATAACTTGAAATTCTATCGCTGAGTTGGCAACCATAAAACCCCTTATTCACCCAAATTATCCACCCAAAATCATTGCAAATCACCCATGACTAAAACACCTTATCGCCCTTCCAATCCCCCGGAAAATCGTCAGTCAAATGCTAATCGTCGCGCTTTGAGTGCGGCTCAAACTGCGGCAATTTCTCCGCAAAATAGCCTAGAAAATGCCCATTCTCTCCCCGCCGAACCCAGCGAAGAAATAGAAACCTTATCCGCGATTGTCGTTGAATCTTCACCGACTCCCCCCTCGGGATTAAAAGCCAAAACCACAGTTTTAGCCAAAGAATTAAGTATACTACGCTCCAATATCGATCGCCGAGTTAACCAACTTCAAGCCTTAATTGAAAAAGAAGGGGCCGCCGCCGAACGCGCCGAACTCATTAACCAAATTACCTCCCGAATGCGGGAATCTCTCAACTTAGACGATATCTTCACCACCGTCGTTGAAAACGCTCGCGCCGCCCTGCAAAGCGATCGGGTGGTGGTTTATCAATTTGATGCCAATTGGAAAGGCACCGTTGTCGCGGAGTCCGTAGACCTGAACTGGCCGATCGCCTTGGGTGCGGAAATTGCCGATCCCTGCTTTGCCGAGCGCTATGTGGAATTTTACCAAAAAGGCCGAGTCAAAGCCACCACCAACATTTATGAAGCCGGACTCACCGACTGTCATATCAGTCAACTCGAACCCTTTGCAGTGATGGCGAACCTGGTAGCCCCCATCCTGGTCAAAACCGCAGACAACCCCACCGGGCATTTATACGGCCTCCTGATCGCCCATCAATGTAGCGAACCCCGCCAGTGGGCGGAAGCTGAAGTTGAATTTATGCGACAACTCGCCATTCAACTCGGCTACGCCATCGACCAAGCGCTATTATTACAACAACAACGAGAGGCTACCCGCATCGCCCAACGCCTCAACCAAATTAACGCCGGACTGCGGAAATCCCTCAACGTTGAAGATATTTTAACCGCCGCCGTCGTGGACACTCGCGATGCGTTAAAAAGCGATCGCGTCGTCGTCTATGAATTTGATGCCAATTGGAAAGGGACGGTGATTGCCGAGTCCGTTGATAATCAATGGCCGATCGCCTTGGGGGCAAAAATCGCCGATCCCTGCTTTGCGGAACGCTATATTCAGCCCTATTTACGGGGAAGAGTCAAAGCTACCGAAAATATCTTTGAGGCGGGTTTAACCGAATGTTATCTCGGTCAACTGGAACGGTTTGCAGTCAAAGCCAATTTAGTTGCACCCCTACTGGTTAATAATAAACTCATGGGGTTGCTGATTGCTCATCAATGTTCCGGGCCGAGACTGTGGACCGACTTAGAAATTGACCTGCTTCGCAACGTCGCCATCCAAGTCGGTTATGCCCTCGATCAAGCCTATCTCCTCGAAGAACAGCAAGCCGCCGCCCAAAAAGCCAAACTCCTCAATGAAATTGCCACCCAACTGCGAAATTCCCGCAATGCCGAAGAAGTGTTCGAGACCATTGTTGAAGAAGCCCGCAGTGCGTTAAAAGCGGATCGGGCAATTATTTATGAGTTTGATGAAGATTGGATCGGTACCGTTGTGGCGGAGTCTGTAGACAAGCGCTGGCCGGCAACAATGGGTGAAAAAATCGCCGATCCTTGTTTTGCGGGTCAGTACGTCAAGCCCTACTTGCGAGGTCGGATCAGTTCGATGGAAAATATCAAGGAATCGGGCTTAAGTGAATGTTATCTCAAACTCCTCGAACCCTTTGCCGTCAAAGCCAATATTGTCGCCCCCATTATTACTGAAACTCGTTTACATGGATTATTAATTGTCCATCAATGTTCGGGCCCTCGCAAATGGAGTGAATCGGATATTAGCTTTGTTAAACAACTCGCCACCCAACTGAGTTTAGCGCTCGATCAGGTGATTTTACTCGAACAACAACAAGAAGCCGCCGAACAAGCCCGTCGCCTTAATCAAATTAGTTCCCATATTCGCGAATCTCTCAACCCCAAAGATATTTTTAATACCACCGTTGAAGATACTCAAGATGCTTTAAAAAGCGATCGGGTTGTGGTCTATCAATTTGATGCCAATTGGCACGGAACGGTGGTGGCCGAATCGGTTTCTGTTGGTTTTCCCGAGGCGTTGGGGGCAAATCTCAAAGATCCTTGCTTTGCTCAAAACTATGTTAAACCTTACCTGAAAGGGCGGGTAAAAGCCACAGAAAATATCTATGAAGCCGGGTTAACCGACTGTCATATTCGTCAACTCGAACCCTTTCAAGTTAAGGCAAATTTAGTCGCGCCCATTGTCGCCAATCAAAAATTACATGGGTTATTAATTGCCCATCAATGTTCCGGCCCGCGCAAATGGAAAACCACAGAAATTGACTTAATTCGACAAATTTCGATTCAAGTCGGTTACGCACTGGATCAGGCGTTTCTCCTCGAACAACAACGGGCGGCAACCAAACAAGCCCGTCAATTGAGTGAGATTAGTTCTCGCATTCGTCAATCTCTTAATTCCGAACAAATTTTCCGGGCAACGGTGGAAGAATCGTTATCTTTGATGCAAGCCGACCGAGTTGTGGTGTATCGGTTTGATGAAAATTGGCACGGGGAAATTTCTTATGAGTCGGTTAAACCGGGTTGGTTAAAAATAATCGAAATGGAAACCGATGTGCCTTGTTTTCCGGCTGAATATGTCGAACCTTACCGCAAAGGTAGAATTCAAGTGACCGAAGATGTGTTAGCGGCAGACTTGAGTGATTGTCATAAAGAACAACTGCAAAAATGGCAAGTGAAAGCGAACGTGGTGGCGCCAATTTTAGTCGAACAAAAACTCTATGGTTTGTTGGGGGCGCATCAATGTTCAAGTAAGCGCCAATGGACGGCATCGGAAGTGGAAGTTTTTAAACAAGTGGCGCTGCAAGTTGGTTATGCCCTCGAACAAGCCCACCTTTTAGAACAGGTACAACAAGCCCGTCAAGTTGCTGAAAAAGCCTCCCACGAACAGCAACAACAAAATGAAATGTTGCAACACCAAATTGAAGACTTTTTAGGGGATATTGAAGAGTCCTTTAATGGAGATTTAACGGTACGGGCGCGAGTTTCTGAAGGGGTAATGGGAACGGTAGCCGACTTTTTTAATGCTACCATTGAAAACTTACAACGGTTGGTTTTGCAAGTACAATCGGCAGCAACGGTGGTGACACAAACGGCAGCCGGAAGCGAACAGGAAATTAAAGAATTATCGAATGAAGCCTTGCGACAAGCTGAAACGATTAGTAATGCCTTGACTCAAATTCAAGTGATGGCAAATTCGATTCAAAATGTGGCTCAAAATGCTCAAGCGGCGGAGATGAAAGTGCAGCAAGCCAGTCAAATTTTGCAAACTTCCGATCAGGCAATGAACCGCACGGTTGAGGGAATTGTTGTGATTCAAAAAACCGTTCATGCTACCGCAAGAAAGGTGAAAAATTTGGGCGAAGCTTCTAAGAAAATTTCTCGGGTGGTGAGTTTAATTGGAGAGTTTGCGAACCAAACGAATGTGTTGGCGTTGAATGCTTCAGTTGAAGCCACTCGCGCCAGTCAAGATGATCAAGGGTTTGCAACGGTAGCCACAGAAGTGCGAACGTTAGCCGAACAGTCGGCGAGTGCATCGGCAGAAATTGAAGAAATTGTTGAAGAAATTCAAGCCGAAACGAAAGAGGTAATTCGGGCGATGCAAGTGGGAATGAAGCGGGTATTATTAGGGACGAAATTGGTTAAAGATACTCGTCAAACCTTAACAGATTTAGTTGAGGTGAGTCGTTCCTTGCGGGAGTTAGTTGAACAAATTGCTGGTGCCGCCACCGCTCAAGCCCAAACTTCTAGTCAGTTGTCCGGTACAATGCAAGAAGTGGCGGCAATTGCCCGTTCGACTTCGGAACAATCCCTCGCCGTTGCAGATTCTTTTACACAACTGTTGGGTGTGGCGGGTGAATTGCAAAAAGGTGTGGCTGAATTTACGGTCAAAAATGACTAATATACCCGTCAATTGTTAATGGTTCTTTTCATGTAGAGATGTTGTATACAATGTCTCTACAGTTGACTATCTTCTGAATTTTTATTGATCTGCCATCAAAAAATGATTGATACAAATGACCAAGCTTATGAATTCTTTGTCCAAGAATCCTTGGAATTGTTACAAATCCTAGAAGAAGGGTTAATGACGCTGACTTCCGAACATGAAATGCCCAAACTTCACGCCCTGATGCGGGCGGCGCATTCGATCAAAGGGGGGTCGGCTTGTGTGGGGTTGATGGGAATTCAAGATATTGCTCACAACCTGGAAAATGCGATTCGGGCATTGTACGCTGAGGATACGGTTTTTAGTTTAGAATTAGAGGAGTTATTGTTACAGGCTTTTGACTGTTTGCGATTGCCAATTCTTGAACAAATTGAAAAGGGTAAATGTCAGCAAGAAAGCGCCGCCCAACGTTCTCAGTTAATTTTTCAAAAAATTGAAGCTTTACTCGGACATTCTTTAGAAGAAGCCGCAGAACTTCCCGAAGTTCCGATGGAAACCGACATGACGGTATTTTTGTTTAAAGAAGAAGTTCCGTCTGGGTTGCGGCGTTGGGAACAGATGTTAATTCATCCTCAAAATTACAATTTGCCTGAGGAGTTAAAAAATCAAGCGGAAGTCTTTGCAACTCTCGGAAAAATGCTGACTTTACCGGGATTTACGATGATTGCTGAGGCCACAATTAAAGCCATTCAAGTCAATCCAAAATTCACTCAAAAAATTGGTAAACTGGCATTGGCTGACTTTTGGGCGGCTCAAAAAGCGGTATTATCTGGCGATCGCGTTCAAGGGGGAAAACCGAGTGAAACGCTTTTAAAGTTCACTCAAACTCTGTCTAAAACCGTGAGAAAAAATCCCGCTCAAACTTCATCTAAAACTTCGTCAAAATCTCCTCAAAAAAATCGAAATCCAGTCCCGTCTGTTTCCCCCTCCAATGGGACTCAAAATTCCTCTAAAACCCAACAAAAAACCAATCCGGTTCAGTCGGTTTCCGCCTCAAATTCCACTCCTAATTCCACTGAAAACTCTTCTAAACCTCCAGAAAAATCCCCCCAAAAAACCAATCCCGTACAGCCAGAAGTCATAGAAACTTCTCCCGACGAGGAAACCTCAAAATCCCCCTCTATTTCTGCCGTTTCTACTCATCCCGTCGAAAACAATCAACTCACTCGGGAATCGAGTCATCCGCAAGCACCGTCTTTTCAAGGCGGTGAACGGATGACCTTAGGGGTGCGAGTCGATCTCAATCGTTTGGAACAGATTAATAATTTAGTTGGAGAATTGGCAACTCAGGATAATAGCTTTTTATTACAAAATCAGCAAGTTAAATCTTCCTTAGAAATTCTCAGCAAAAGTTGGAATCAGTTTCATAAATTCCTGGGGAGACTCCAAGAAATAACCGAGTTGAATAGCTTCCCAAATCAACTGGATTTAGTAGAAGGTTATGAAACTGGGTTGCTGAAAACCGATTTGCAAAAAACCTTAGACGAAATGGATAAAGTTGAGCAAGTTTTATATGAGATGAAACTGCTCAATTTTCAAAGTCAGCAACTTGTGAAAAAGCGACAACAAACTCTACAACAAGTTCAAAAAAATCTCACAGAAACTCGCATGAGTTCTGTAGAATCTTTATTCAATCGTTTTCCGAGAATGGTGCGAGATTTATCCATTCGCAAAGGCAAAAAAGTTCAATTAAATCTCACCGGTCAGAAAACTTTAGTTGATAAAGCCGTCTTAGAAAAACTCTATGATCCGCTCGTTCATCTGGTTAGAAATGCCTTCGATCATGGGATTGAACCGCCAGAAATTCGGCAAAAGAAACAAAAACCCGTAGAAGGTAAAATTGAAATCAAAGCCTACAACCAAGGTAACTATATTTATCTAGAAGTTCAAGACGATGGTCGAGGAATAAATCTAGAAAGAATCAGGAAAAAAGCCATTGAAAAACAACTGATCTCGAAAAAAGATGCCCAATACCTCAGCAAAAATCAGTTATATGACTTGTTATTTTTGCCAGATTTTTCCACCCAAGATAAAGTGAGCGATCTATCCGGGCGAGGGGTTGGACTGGAAGCGGTTCGTCGTCAAGTTGAAGCTTTAAAAGGTAATATTACCATACAATCGGAAATTAATGAAGGCACAAAATTTACTCTGCGTTTACCTTGGTCACTCACCATTACCAAACTGTTAGTTTTTCAAATTGATGGGAATTTATTTGCGATTCCGATGGATACTGTGGGTGCCATTGTTTCAGCTTCTCTCGAAGAAATCGAGACTGAAGAAGACCAACAAGTTTATAACTGGTTAGGACAAAAAGTTCCTTTAATTCAGTCAATTTTATCAGACTATCGCTACCCCGGAATCCAAATCAAAGGTGAACAGTCCCATCTCCCCGCTTGGGAACAAAACCGCAGCCGACAATTTTCAGGAAAAGTGATGGTGTTGCTGTTATCTCAGGGATTAGAAACTATTGGCTTAAGAATTGATCAAATTTTAATGGAACAAAACTTAACCATAAAACCCTTTGGGAAAGTGTTAAAAGCACCGCCCTACTTTTACGGTTGTACAATATTGGGAGATGGTCGTTTGGTTCCCGTGATTGATAGTCCGGTGTTGTTAGAAAAATGGCAACAACAAGCAATGACTGATAAAGTAATGCTCATTCCCAGCGATATTAAATTCACTCCGCAAGAACAAGGAACAGTTTTAGTGATTGATGACTCCCTGACAACTCGTCAATCTTTGTGTGCCGCATTGCAGCAAGAAGGATATACTGTAATTCCCGCTCAACATGGTAAAGAAGGGCTAACAAAATTGCAACAAAATCCACAAGTACAATTAGTAATTTGTGACTTAGAAATGCCGGAAATGAATGGGTTAGAATTCCTGACTCATTGTCGTCGCCAATTTCCCCGAGAAAAACTCCCGGTGGTGATTCTTACTTCCCGTCAAAGCGATCGCTATCGTAAATTAGCTCAACAGTTGGGTTCAACTGATTATATGACGAAACCTTGGGTGAAGCAAGAGTTAATTGAGATGTTACAAGAGCAGCTTGTGATTTCAGATTAACGGGTTTTAAGATTTTGGTGCATCAAATCATTAACATTTTGGCTTCAGTGATAAAATTGATGGGTTTGATGCACCCAAGGCACTTTAATCTTTGGGTTGATGATTTGATACACCCGAATATTACTTTTAGCTTCTTCCTTTGGTGAGACGACAGTGTGGGTTAGATGTCGCTACAGTAAAACTATCAATCTCAAAAGCCGAAAATAGTATTTTTTAATACAGCTATTTTTTGGAAATTCGAGTAAGTCATCTAAAAAAACTTCGGAAAGTTACCCCCAAAGACTGAATCTAGGGGATTAAGTGGGTTGAGATCGCGGAGTCCCCCGAAGTATAAATTATTTTAATCCGAGCCTCAAAGTCCCCCACCAAGCGAAGAAAGCCGGATATTGGTAAGTCTAAAACTTTTAATCCTTCGCAGGATAGGTTGCCGGAATCTAACGCTGTGGGTTAAAACCAAGTATGGGTGTAACCCCTCGCTAAAGAGGGCCAAATGATGAACTCAGGAGAATAAACTTATGCAAGATACAGTAGAATGTCCCAGATGCGGTAAACGGACCATTGTTCAGCGTAATCCCGATGTTTTTCAATGTCTCAATTGTGACTTTCAGCGAGACTTCTCTCGCTCCCAGTTGAAGGACAAAAGTAAAACCGCCTATACCAGCCAACCCAGTGGGGGATACAGCTATAGTAGTTCTGGAGGCGGATATAGCAAAGCAGAGTATAGAAAAGATGACTCAGAAGGAGGAATTCTTGGTTTTCTCATCTTAATGATTGTGATCGCCCTTTTTGCCCTCTAAGGGACGTTTTAAGGTGGCGATCGCCAATTAACAAGCAGAAAAGGTAGAGAAAATTCTACCATTACTTTGTCGTCATCATTCCTATTTGAGATAGGCTACAGTCACGCCAGCACCCCCTTCGGCTTGAGGGGCTAACTCAAAACGTTCGACTAAAGAATGATTTTTAAGCAATTCGTGAACCCCTCGTCTCAGTTGTCCTGTGCCTTTTCCATGAATAATCCAAATCGCCCCAAAATCAAGCATTTGACCTAACATCCGATCAATCTCAATTTCGGCTTCTGAGACTCGTTTTCCGCGCAAGTCAATTGTATTTTTAGACGTGCGAACCGTTGCTCTTTTCGCCGGCGCTGAAGTTGTTGTTTCGGATGCTGAATTTTTGGCATGGTCTGAACTTTTTGTTTTCGTGGGAATCTCGGCTTTTTGACCATCAAGAGACTCAATTTCTGCTAACCCAACGCTCATTTTCATGATCCCAAACCGAACGGTAAGCTGACCATTTTCATCGGGTTCGTTGAGAACTTCTGCGGTTTGACCAATACTCGGAATGCGTATGCGATCGCCAACTTTGGGCTGAAATTTCGGTTTTTCGGGCGGTTTTTGTTGGCGAGACGGAAGACGCTGTTGGGCAATTTGATCTAAAGCTTCCGTTGCTTTTTGGGCATCAGACGCTCTGGGTTGACCCTGTTGTAAACGGCGAATTACCCCGGCAATTTCACCTTTAGCCTGAATTAATGCCTCTTGAATGGCTTGTTCTTGCTCCCGTTTTAGTTCCTGTTCTCGCTCTTTTAAAAGTGCCGCTTTTCGGGTTAATTCTTGATGTAAACGTTCGGTTTCTTTGAGTAATTTACTGGCTTCTTGGGCTTTGGTTTCCTGCTGTTTGCGTTGGGCTTCTAACCCAGCAATCACCTCATTAACATCTTGGGAAGTTCCCCCCACATAAGACGCCGCAGTTTCCAGAATTTCCGGGTTTAATCCCAACCGTTTGGCAATGGTTAACGCATTTGAACGTCCGGGAATTCCCCACAATAAACGATAGGTGGGTTGTAGGCTTTTCTCATCAAATTCAACGCTGGCATTTTCAAAGCGATCGTCTTGATATTTTAAGGCTTTTAATTCGCCAAAGTGGGTGGTGGCGATGGTGACTAAAGCAGAATCGGCTAAATATTGTAACAGTGCCGTTGCCAAAGCGCTGCCTTCTGTGGGGTCAGTTCCCGCCCCAATTTCATCGAGTAAAATTAGAGAATTGGAAATATTAACTTCAGGATTTTCTATCTGTGCTTTTATCGTTTCAAGAGAGTCTATTTCTTCTATTTGTTCGGTTTTTTCTAAGTGGTGAACGGGTTCAACCTCATCTTTTTTCTCTTCTGGTTCTAAGGGTTGTACCGGAGAAAGGGCGTTTAAAATTCGACTAATTCGACGAATATGACCCGAGAAGGTTGATAAACTTTGTTCGATGGATTGTTCGTCGCCAATATCGGCTAAAACTAAATCAAACCAGGGCATTTCTACGGGTTCTCGGGCGGGAATAAATAACCCGACTTTTGCCATTAACGCCGCCATGCCAATGGTTTTTAATGTCACCGTTTTACCGCCCGTATTCGGCCCGGTAATCGCCACAACTCGGATCGAAGGTTTAATATTAACATCAATGGGAACAACGGGAGTCCCTTGTTCGTGTTGTTGCTGCCAAACTAACAGCGGATGGCGCAATTGTCGCAGTGTAACCGGGTTTTGAAATTTGGTTTTGTCGGTTTGAGAAGGCCGAACGAATTTAACAGTTTCGTCTTCGATTTTTAGATTGGTAAAGGTGGGCGGATTGGCTTCTAACCACAAACTATAACGCGCCCTGGAGACGGCTAAATCAATCGTTGTAACAATGACTAATAATCGTTCTAAGTCGGGTTTGACTTCGGCAATTTGTTCGCTTAAAACCTGGCGAACCGCTTCTTCTTCAACCTGTTCTCGACGCTGTAATTGTCGGAGTTGGTTATTGAGTTCTATCGTTGATTTCGGTTCAATATAAAGGGTTCCGCCTTTGGCTGAAGTATCGTGAACAATACCGGGAACTTGATCTTTTTGGGGGGCTTTTACCGGAATGACAAAGCGATCGCCTCTTTGGGTGATTAGCTGTTCTTGAATTGCTCCGGCTTTGCGTTGTAAAATGTTTTGCAGAATTTCATAAATGCGATCGCGTGTATTTTTGAGTTTGGTCCGAATTTCTGCTAATTTGGGATTGGCGCGATCGGTAACGTCGCCGCGATCATCAATACATCGATGAATTTCTTGTTCTAATTCCGGGTAAGTTCGCAACTCGGAGACCAACTCCGCCAGCACGGGAAAATCTTCTTCGTGGGCGTCGATTTGGCGTCGAAGCTGTCGCGCCCCCGCTAGCGTTGTCGCAATTTCGAGAAGTTCCTCTCCCGAAAGTATACCGTGACGTTCAACACGTTCGAGGGCGTCGCCAATATCTTGAATTCCCCGCAGTGAAAGTCCGGTGGTTAGCCGCAATTCCAGTTGATAGGCTTCTTTGGTTTGCGCCAACAACTCCAATGTTTCCGAGGGGGTTTGGGGAATTGGCAAATTGCGCGTCACCACCGCCCCTAGCTTGGTTGTCGCAAAGGTGGCGAGGTGATGACACAAACGCTGCCATTCCAATAGTTCTAAGGTTTCTGCTTGAATCAACGCCGCTAACTGTCCCTATGTAATTCCTGTACTACATTCTAATATATTTTTGCCGATTTTTTCATCGGTGGGGGTTCGGGTTTTTACCCAAGTTTAACGCCAAGCGATCGCCAAATCCTTCAGATTTCTTTCTCCCGAGAGATGTCAGAGCAAATTGCAATGGTTTTGAGAGCTTGCTAAACTTAATATAGACTCTAGAAGCTTCAACGCCGAATAGAGATTTTAGCTTGAGATCAAAAAGTAGTTAGGAAGAACTAATGAGCGATCGCCAATCATTCCGACAGATTCTATTATACATAAAAACGATTAAATTCAACAGAAACTATGACTTCTACAAACACTGAATATAAATATATCCAACTCAATGATGCTAACATTCCCATCATTGAAGGAACATCAATGAAAGTCGTTGAACTGATCAACTCGGTAAAAGCTTATCATTGGACTCCCGAAGAATTATTACAAAACTATCCTCATCTAACTCGGAGTAAAATACACTCTGCATTAGCTTATTATTGGGATCATCAGACAGAAATTGATTCAGATCTTGAACGACGTTACCAATATGCTGAAAAACTACGCCAAGAAGCCGGAGAGTCTCCACTGGTTAAAAAACTCCGTACCCAAGGGTTAATCAAATGACAATCTCTCTGTATATGGATGAAAATGTGCCTGTTTCGATTACAGAAGGATTGCGACGACTCGCTATAGATGTTTTGACGGCTCAAGAAGACAATCATAGAAATACACCCGATAAAATTGTATTGGATCGAGCCACAAAATTGAACCGGGTTTTGTTTACCTTAGATGATGACTTTTTAGTAGAAGCTCGTCGTCGTCAACAACTAAACATCAACTTTTATGGGGTGATCTATGCTCATCAAAGAAATGTCTCAATTGGTGATTGTGTGAGAGATTTAGAAATTATTGCTCAAGCGAGCAATCCTGAAGATTTATGGAATCAAGTCTTATATCTCCCTTTTTAATTTGGAGTTGGAGTAGAACGCCGCGAAACTCAAAGCCGAGATTTTAATTAATTAACTACCTTAGATATTGTCTATTAAGCTCATCTTAAATTTTCTGAAAAAACCTGATAAAAAACCTAATATTTTCTGTAATGATAATTAGAAAAAAGCAGAATATCCTAGAAAATGAAAGGTTATATTACCTTTTCCCCAAACAGACAAAACAGATTCACAGGGTCATCTACTGAAAGTCTACTCTTTGAGCCAGATCAACCGATTGATAGGCTTCAAGGGGTAGATATTTGTCAACTGCAAATCAATCATCGGTCGGGTGGGTGGTTTGAGTTTCATGTCGGTGAAGGGCGATTAAGTGACTTTACAAAAGAATAGTTTGTAAGCTAAAGGAATAGAAAGGCTGTTGAGGTCTTTCTAGGCCTTTAACTTAATTTAACGTTTTTCAACGATGAATCGGTCTATTTTCTCGGTTGCTGGTTTTTGTGTTAGTTTGGTTGGATGCTTAACCCTGTGGTTCTGGGAGTTGAATCTACCCCCGGCTTGTCGTCAGTTTCCAGACAACAGATTTCCAACGATATTCAATCTCATTTGTGGTCTGATGGTATTGGGGATTAGCTTCGGACTAAGCGTTTATATTAACGATATTCGAGAGCGTAAAATTAATGAAGAAAAACTGCGAACCAGTGAAGATCGTTTAAAACAAGCTCAACGGGTTGCTAATGTGGGAAGTTGGGAATTTATCCCCTCTACAGGCGAAATTATCTGGTCAGAAGAAATGTTTCGATTATTTGGACTAGAACCCCAACAAAGTGAACCGAATTCTACTGAATTTCTACAACTTATTCATCCAGAAGATCGCGATTTTTTAAACGAGGCTCTTGAAAGAACTGTCAGAGAAGGAATACCTTTTGAGATCGATCACCGGATTATTCGTTCAGATGGTTCTGTACGCCATTTAGAAGCCCGAGGCGATGTGATTCGCAATCCTAAAGGTGAAGTGATCCGAATGTTTGGAACCGCCCGAGATATTAGCGAACAGCAAGCTGCACTTCGTGAACGCAAACAAATCGAAATAGCTTTAGAACAAACTACCGCCTATTATCAATCCTTAGCAGATGTTTTACCGCAATGTCTCTATCGCAAAGACAAAGAAGGACGACTCACCTTTGGAAATCGTGCTTTTTTAGAAACATTAGGAAAACCCTTAGAAGAAGTATTAGGATGGACGGTTGATGATGTTTATCCGCCCGAACTCGCAAAGAAATATGCCGCAGATGATGAACGGGTGATTCAAACTGGAGAAGTGTTAGATATTATCGAAGAACATAAAGCACCGACCAATAACGAGATAACATATGTTCAAGTTGTAAAAGCTCCCGTTCGAGATGAGGGGGGAAATATTATCGCCACTCAAGGTATCTTTTGGGATATTACCGAACGAATTCATTTAGAACAAGCATTACAGGCATCTGAAGCCAAACTCAGAGATGTTCTTAATCGGGCGATCGCTTCGATTATTAGTTATCGTATTTTCGAGGATAGGGAGTGGGAATATCTCTATGTTTCTGTTGGAACTGAAGCGATTTTAGGGTACACTTCCGAAGAATTAATGAGGGATAAATCCCTGTGGAAATCCCGAGTATTTTCTGAAGATTGGGAAACGATTTTTGTGCCGATTTTAGAAGAATTATCCGATATAAAGACTGTATCTCTAGAATATCGATTTCGCAGCAAAGACGGCTCAATTCGATGGATTGCCAGTAATTTAACGGCTCGACGGGATTTAAGTTCTTCAGGCTGGATTGTTACCTTAGTCGGGACAGATATTAGCGAAAGCAAACAGCTTGAACTGGCTTTAAAAGAAAGCGAAAAACGTCTGCGTTTGATTTTAGATAGTTCACCTTATGCAATTTTTCTGAAGGATTTACAGGGATGCTACATCTATGTTAACCCCGCCTATGAACAGATGACTAACTTAAGTCAAAATCAACTTTTGGGTAAAAGCGATTATGATTTTCTTCCCCATGAATTTGCTGAAACTTGCCACGCCAGCGATCAAAGTGCAATTGTTGCTAAACGTCCGATTGTTTTTGAGGAAGAAGTTCCATTTAATCAAGGAACACGTACTCTATTAATTACTAAGTTTCCGCTTATAGATACAACCGATCAATGTTATGAAATCTGTGGTATTGTTCTCGATATTAGCGAACAGCAAGCTGCACTTCGTGAACGCAAAGCGGCAGAATTGGCCGTGAAAGCCTCTCAAGCACAATTACAAGATGTTTTAAATAATACGGCGGCGGCTGTTGTCAGCTTTCGACTGTTTGAAAATGGGACTTGGAAATATGACTATTATTCCCCCGCCTGTCAAAACATTTATGGCTATTCTTCTGAGGAATTTTTAGCTAATCCAAATCTCTGGAAATCTCGGGTTTTACCGGAAGATTGGGAAACCATTCTAATTCCAGCTTTTCAGGAAATTCCAACCGGAATATCCCAAAAATATATTGAATACCGTTTTCGTCATCAAGATGGTTCAATTCGCTGGATTGGAGAAAACGCTACAAGTCGCCGAGATGACACGCAAAACTGCTGGATTATCACCCTTGTTAGCATCGATATTAGCGAACGCAAACAAGCCGAATTTGCACTTCAGCGACAAACTCAACAAGAAAAAGCATTTAACCGAGTTATACAACTGATTCGCAACTCTTTAGACTTAAAAACAATTTTCTTAACCGCAGTTCAAGAAGCGACACAATTGATTAATATTAATCGGGTTGCTGTGGTTCAGTATCAACCGGAAAATCAATGTTGGGTACATCTGGAAGCTTATAGTCGTGATGGCAATATCCCGAATACAACAGATTTAACAATCCCTGATGAAAACAACCCTTTTGCAGAACAATTAAAACGAGGTGAAATTGTTAGAGTTGATGATACAAACACAATAAAAGATCCGATTAATCAGGAAATCCGACAAGAATTTCCGGGTTCTTGGTTGCTGATTCCTTTAGTCGTTAATGGGAATGTTTGGGGGAGTTTGAGTTTTCTGAGTAATAGGTCTGATTCTCCTTATCAAGATGAACAAATAACACTCGCTTGTCGGTTTGCCGATCAACTCGCCATCGCCATTCAACAATCTCAATTATACGAAAAATTGCAAGAAGCAAACGAACAATTACATTATCTCGCCAATCACGATCAACTCACTCAAATTCCTAATCGTCGTTATTTTGATGAACATTTAGAACAGGAATGGAAACGTTCTGTTCGAGAAAAAACACCGCTAACTTTGATTTTATGTGATATTGATTATTTTAAGCGATATAATGACACTTATGGTCATCCAGCCGGAGATCAATGTTTATTTAATGTTGCTCAAACCCTTCAGCAAGCGATTCGACGTCCGGCGGATTTTGTGGCTCGTTATGGGGGTGAGGAGTTTGCAATTATTTTACCCAATACTGATGTAAAGGGAACGATTCATGTTGTTAAAAATATTCAAAATCAACTTCAAACCTTAAATATTCCTCATGCCAATTCTTTGGTAGATAATAAAATCACAGTCAGTTTGGGAATTGCTTGTACTTATCCCCGTCTTAAAAGTTCAGTTCAAGCTTTAATTGATACGGCCGATAGAGCGCTTTATCAAACCAAACAAAGCGGACGAAATAATTATTCTATTGAGATATTAACAACGGAAACAAACTGTTAATTTTTGTTCGTTTTCATCTCCAGAATTTTATGGGCAATATCCGCAGCTACAGGCATCACCGACAAACGATTTCCTCGCCTCACTAATAATAAATCATCCGGTGTAAGTTCTTGTTTGAGTTGAGCCAAAGTAATCACATTCGGAAACTGTTCAACAAATTCCACTTTAACCGTATGCCATCGGGGGTTTTCTGGGGTTGATTTGGGGTCATAATATTGACTCTGGGGATCAAACTGAGTCGGATCGATAATTTCAGCTTCAATCACCTGAACTAAGCCTGTAATTCCGGGATATTTTGTGTTTGAATGATAAAAAAAGGCTAAATCTCCCCTGGCCATTTTTCGTAAAAAATTACGAGCTTGATAATTGCGAATCCCATCCCAGATACAGGTTTTTTCCTGCTTCATCGTCTCAATACTATAAACATTGGGTTCCGATTTAATTAACCAATAATTCATAATTTAATGGGCTGTCATCCGAAAAATAATTCTAGGGTTTGAATTCCGGTTATCAAATTCATTTAGGAGAAAAACTCAGAGCTTTTCTTCCATCTTGAAGCTAGATTAAATCCAGTTTACTTTCCCATTGGTTTAACTTATCGTTTTAGTCCCAGAATCAACTAAACCAGTAATTCTTATCATCCTAATAGATCCCTTCCCCATTGTCAATTTATCCCCCATCGAAGCTAATTTTAAGAGGACAAAATATCCTTCCGCTTTTGGACAAACCAAGTTAAGCCCAAATAAACGACAAGATGTAAAATTAATATTCCCCAGTTTAAGCCCAAATTTTGCCAAGTGGGGTCATAAACAGCAGAAACTTCAATGGGTTGAGGTACAGTTGTTCCATCGGGTAACTGTACGGGTTCAGGAATTAACCCATTCACATTCACCAAAGAACCATAAGCCCCAATAGACCAACGACTTAACATTAACCAAGACACCACTCGCCCCAACCCTTCCATCTTAAATAAAACCCCAGAGAAAATAATTTGGGGGAGTAAAATCAACGGTAAAGCACTGTTCGCCTGAGAACTATTTTTCACCATCGCCGATACCATTAAGCCCAAACTCATACAACTAATTAGGGTTAAAAAACTGGTAATGCTAACACCTAGCGACCATGAGATTAACTCAGAAGACGGATGTTGGAAGCAAACTAAAATCACAATACTCATTAAAATCGTTTGCAAAATCGCCAAACCCGACAGCACAATCACCTTAGAACCGAGATAGGAAACTAAACCCAAATTAACCAACCGTTCTCGCAGATAAATCGCACTTTCTTTAACCACTTCTTGCAGAGAACTCGATAATCCTACCCAGAGGGCGGCTGAAGTAAATACAAATAAAACTTGTCGGGCTAAAGAGGCAATTTTTAAACTGGGTTCGCTGACAAAAGGCTCTTGATCTCGAATGGCTAATCGAATTAAAATAATCCCCACAGGTGCCGTTAACAGATTCAGCAATAAATTGACCGGATCGCGTTGAGTGAGTTGAAAATAGCGTTGCGTTAAAATGGTTAATTGTTCGCGAATTGAAGCCTGTTTTGGCGGGGGAGGTGCAATTTTTGTCGGGGGCGCTTCCCCAATACTAAGATGATTGGCAACGTATTGTTTATACTCATTAGAACGCTGAAATTGAGCCGCCCAAGTATGAGCATTGGCTTCCTCTTCGAGTAAATTATAAATATCGGCAAAATCATCACTTTCTATTTCAAAAAACTCAAACGCTTGTCGGGGCGGGCCGAAATAACATAAGCGTCCTCCCCGTCCTAAAAAGATAATGCGATCGCAAAGTTTAATATTAGCAGTGGCGTGAGTCACTAAAATAACAGTTCGCCCTTGATTTGCCAACTTTCGCAACAATAACATCATCTTTTTATCTAAACCGGGGTCGAGTCCCGAGGTCGGTTCATCTAAGAAGAAAAGCACGGGATTGGTTAACAGTTCAACCCCAATACTGACCCGTTTTCGTTGACCGCCACTCAGTTGACTAACCAACACCTGACCCCGATCCAACATTTCAATTTCATAGAGGGTTTTCTGGACAATTTCCCGCACGTCTACATCGGGGGGAAGTCGTAATTTTGCCGCATATTCTAAGACTTCTTTAACGGTTAAATTTTGATGAATAATATCATCTTGGGGAACATAACCAATTTGAGTTCGATACAAAGAGAAATTTTTGTGTAAACTTTCTCCATTAATATAAACTCTGCCTTTTGTTGTCGGACTAATGCCTAAAAGGGTTCGCATCAAGGTAGATTTTCCCGCCCCACTTCCCCCAACTAACGCTACAAATTGACCGGGTTCAATGGCAAAAGATAGGTCATTTAACAACACTCTCGCTTTATTTGAACGGTCTTTAACGATGCGTAAAAGTCGCTGTGCATCCAAACGAATTTGAGTTCCCGTATCCCATAATTCTAGAAGATCTCCCTGGCGAATCAGCGTAAAAGGTCCGATGCGAATGGTATCGCGATCGCCAATTTTTACCGATTGTTTAACCCGTTGACCGTTGACAAATACACCCTGTTTGCTATAATCTTTGAGTAAATAATCTCCCCGACCGTCCGGTTCAATGGTGGCGTGACGACGAGAGACAACTGGCGAATCTAAATGCAGAGTAGCATTGGGATCTCGACCCAACAAAACCAAACGATTTTCTAAAGAAATGTATTCGCTAGAAAATTGAGTTGGTGAAGTTAAAGTATTGGGATTAAAATAACGCAGTCGAATTAAATTTTGAGGATTTTGACCGATTTTAATTTCAATGCCATTATTCAGCAAATAGCCCTCAAAAGGAGTGATGCGAGTATGATTAATAAATAATCCGTTGGTACTCGGTTCCTGTCCGTTTCCATCATAGATCCAGTAAGAGTTTCCCACCCGATGAAAAACCGCATGACAACCGGAAATCACTTGCCATTGCGGAGGAACAATCAGATCAACAGATTGACGATCGCGCCCCAGGAGATGGCGATCTTGAGTCAGTTCAAAATGGATAATTTCCCCTTGATTATTTAACTCTAAATAGGGGGAGGTCTTGAAGGTAATCTGCTTCCCGGTTCCGCCAGTCATTGCTGTATTTTTACGTTGAGTTAATGGTTTAGCATAGCAGAGCGATCGATGGGTTTCCGGATAATTGTTATAAAATTTTTGATTTTATATCAAATACAGAAAATCATGCAAGAATTGGCAACAGCTCCAGAAGGCAATAGGCAACAGGCAATAGGCAATAGTTATTAGGGAACAGGGAATAGGGAATAGGGAATAGGGAAAATTCATAATTCATAATTCATCACTCCCCACCTCCCCATCTCCCCACCTCCCCATCTCCCCATCTCCCGACCTCCCCCACCTCCCCATCCATCAACTTTGTTGTCGGTAACGTTCAATTAAATTCGGTAAATGATCGTAGCCATCGATGCCAATTTGGGCAATTAATTGAGAACGATATTGGGAGAGGAGTTTCTGAAAGTTTTCCTCTCCGAGTTTCCCTTGTAAAATCATCACTAACGCCGCTACTTGTCGCCATTGAATATTGTCTCGCTGTTCGAGTAAATACATTCCTAAACAAGCATGATAAACCGCTAAATCTTCTCGATGCAGTTGATAATAAGCTTCCCCCAAATAAGCATAACCCAAGGCTTGTAAATCCCGATCGCCGGCTTGCTGGACAACGGATAATCCTTGTTCTAAAAAGGGTACGGCGAGTGTGGGTTGTTCGACGGTTACATAGGCAATTCCTAAACCGATAGCACTCAAGGCTTGATTGAGCAAATCCTTAAATTTCTCAGATAATTTTAAACCTTGTTCGAGATAGTTGATTGATGATTCTAACTGCTCAAATGTAACGGCTCGTTCTTGTCGGGCGATGAGAACTTCACAAAAACCTAAACTGACTAAACTGTGGGCTTCCCCAAAGCGATCGCCAATTTGTCGGGCTAAAATTAACGCCCGTTGAGCAAAAGTAATCGCTTGAGAATAGTCTTTTTGCCGCAAATTTAACCGACTCAAATGATTCAAATTCGCCACTTCACAGGCGCGATCTTCCGTCTGACGTGACAATTCTAAAGCCTCTTGATGAAAATTGAACGCTTGTTTGAAGTTCCCCATCCACTGCTGAGAATAACCTAAAACCGTGAGAATTCTTGCTTTTTCCTGAACATTTTCTACATAATTTAAGGGTTGATCGAGGTAATTAATAGTTTCTCGGAAATGATCACCGGAAAAAGAAGCAAATACACCCCCATAGAGAGGAAAATTATCCCGTTGAGCAAAAGTGCGTAAAATTTGCAAACTCATTTGAAAACAAGCCTGAGATAAACGTTCTTTTTCCCCTTGGGACGATGCGGCTTGAAAACCCTGACTCAGTTCGCCCCAAACCATCGCAAACACCATAAAAGTCACACCGGACAAATTCTGTCCCGCTTTGGCGCTGTAAGCTTGTTTATCGAACCAAGTGACTAAACCGGTTTGTAAGTCGCGCATCAGCAGCATTAACCCCACCCAAGCCTTCCAATCTATGGTATTGTGAGCTTGAGCGACAAAAGCCGCCGATTGATTTTGGGCTTGTTTGGTGAATAACTCTTTGGCCAGCGGACTGCTGACTTGTTTCGCCCAACTGTTCCAAGGGCCATAGCTTGCGGAAACTTCTCCAAAACCAAGGGCACTATTGGGAAGTTCATAAACCCAACTGATTAAATGGGGTTCTAACTCGCCGACGGAGGTTAAACCGAATAGGAGTCCCGAGGCGTATTGGCGCAGTTGAAAGGCTTCCGACTCATCGGTTAACTTCTCGGCTTCTTGCTGAAGGGCGATCGCCAGTTGTCGAATTTGCGGATGTTTGAAAACATAGGATTGATTAGGATCGAGAATTTTCAGCAAAACCGCAAGTCGTTCATCGCTTTGAGCTTCTAGAATTTGTCGAACGGCGACGCTACATTGATTTTGAGCTTGATGGTTTTTTTGCCACTGTTCCCAGGCTTGTTGTAACATTTTAATTGCCCGCAGTTGTCGAGTGGCTTTGGCTTGTTTGAGTTCATCAGATTCGGTTTGAACTTGAGACTCTAAAGCCGTGATTTTTTCCATCAAGCCTCGCTCAAAAATTTCTCCGGTTCCGGGCTGGAGTTCATCAACTAAGCGGCGATAGATTAACTCCTTAGACGCAATTTTTCCTTTGAGAATACTGGTGATAATATCTTCTATAAAGGTTATATAGCGATCGCGATCGGTTGGGGGATTCATTATCGGGTTAACCTCGTTTTCAGCAACTCATTCTGATGGGAGTTGGTTGGTACTGTTGAGTTTGATTTGCGCCTCTGACCGGACGACGACCTGGCTCTAACGACTGTTAATTTTAAATTAGAGCAACTTCGGGTAGAAACAGGTTGGTCGGAATTTTAAAATATCCCTGATTTAGTTTACCAGATTCACCCGCCTGCGTCGATTGAATTTTACTGCTCCATTTTTATCCCAGCATTCCTGTAGGGCTGTTTCGAGCGCGGTGAGACGGTTACGATGGTATCCGTCAGTGAGAATTAAAAGTTTGGTTACTTTGTCCCCTCAATCGCTGATAATAAGACCTGTAGTTAGAGATCTAATCTTTTAATGCCTTTACCCACCGATCTAAGAACGCTCGAAGGAAAACCGCTTTCACCCGAACTTCTGGCGAATAAAGTTGTCCTTTTTGTCAATGTTGCTAGCAAATGTGGCCTCACACCTCAGTATAAAGGTTTAGTGGCACTCCATCAAGAATTTAGCGATCGGGGCTTGGAAATTGTCGGTGTTCCCTGCAATCAATTTGGGGGTCAAGAACCCGGTAGCCCTGAAGAAATCAAAACCTTTACTCAAAAGAATTATGACGTTGATTTTACCTTACTAGAAAAGCAGGATGTTAATGGTTCAAACCGGAGTCCTTTGTACAAGTTTCTCATCGGTGAAGGGGCGGATATTGCCTGGAATTTTGGCAAGTTTTTAGTCGGACGTACAGGTGAAGTTGTGGCTCGCTTTGAACCGCAAGTTGCTCCAGATGATCCGAATTTACGAGCCGAAATCGAGAAAGCATTAGCCTAGATGTAGTCTTCTACAAACAGGTAAACTTCGACCTACAAATCAGTTAAAAGAAGAATTCACCGAGTCAGAATTCAGGAGTCAGCAATCTTATCAATTGAAGGTCGATTTAAACCCATGAACTCCCGACAGCAGTCGCACAGATAGAAATTCTGAATTCTGTCTCGGTGTCTCGGTGTCTCGGTGTCTCCTGACTACTTTCTTGTTCATTAGTTTTCCCCTTGGGCAATGTATTGGGTGCATTTAAACTTAACGAAACACCTCCGTAATTATACTGAAATTATTCTTGTTTTAAAACGATTAAATCTTCAAAAGTTCAGTGAAACTACGGTTGACTTTATAATCGGGGATTGTCTATCTTAAAGATAGAGTTTTTCCTAATGTCATGTCAGTAACGACCTCCGAAATTCCTGTTCTAATCCGCACTCTCCGAAACCGTTTGGGCTTATCCCAAGAGAAGTTTGGGCAAAAATTTGGTGTTGTGTTTCAAACCGTTAACAATTGGGAAAACGGACGCACCAAACCCACTCGTATGGCATTAATGCTGATTCAACGTCAGTTAGAACAAATGGGTGAAGAGGGAGAAGATTTGTTAGAAAAGTATTTTAACAAATAGCTTTAATTCATCCCATTGCTGTTTTCAGCCAGTCATACCCTCTTCAAACTCCCTCGAATGTGAACGGTTGAAGAAGGAGTCACCGAGACACCAAGTCAGGAGTCAGAATCAATGGGTTGGGGATTCCCGCACCCCAACCCATTGTGGACGTGCAGACGGTGGGGATTTATACCCCATAAGGCTGTTAAAATCCGGGATAGGAGATTGATCAGACCCCAAAAGCGATCAATTCTCCAACTGAGAATTAGAATTCTAGCCTAATATTTCCGACTAAAGATTCCCGATAAATCGGTTCTAACCTGTCATATTTTGAGGCTTTCAAAAGCTCTACCCACAGGGTTTGAAGTTGAGAGTTTTGAGGATCACTTTGTTGTAGAGTTGCCAACTGACCAAGAGCATCATACCATAAACCCTGTTTAGCATAAATTGCCACTTTTTCTAGAGGTGATGCTGTACTTAACTCTCCCTCAAAACCCTCACTAGAAACCCGTTGTACTTTTCCCATAACCATCAGGGGTTCCTGAATGAGCGCATCATTGTTCGCACAATGTAACTCAAAAAACCAGCGATAATTTTTACCTAATTCTAAAGGTTTTTTATCTTTGGGAGAGGGAATGCTGACGATTCCGGACTGTTTGGGAAGCTGAAAAATCACATTCCAAACTTCCTGTTTGGTTTGTTCATCGTAGAGCGAAAAAACACCATAGTAAACGTCATCCGAAGTATAAGGTACATAAACAAAAAAGGTGGGATGGCTACTCGCGGTTAAAGTCAGAGAACTCGATTGACCTGTTAAAGCAGTTAAGGGAATTTTTGTAGCCAGACATTCATTTCCAGTGCGAGTACCCGTTCCCTTTTCAGATTCAGGTGTGCCATTATCTACTACATCTGAGGTTGAACGAGGGGGTTGAAAGTGAATTTGAATGTCAGAAGTTGAGGTGTAACGACTAGAAATAGACTGTATCGGTTGAGCGAAAACTGTTGCTGAATTCAGTAAAACAACACTAACAATACCAAACACACCTGATTGGAATAATTTATTGATATTCATAATAAGCTAGGTAGATGGATGACGAATGGGAAAAAGCTTGATTTTGCTTGTTCAACTCTACATATCTCTAGGAGATGTCTGCTTATGCAAGTTCACCCAAACTTCATAACCAATTTCCCACCAAGACAAACGCCGCCCAGAAGTAGGGATGAGCATAGTTCTGTTGCTGTAAAATACTGACTTGAGCGCGACGCAAGGCTTCTGCTTTGGTTAAATTGGGGTTGCTCAACTCCTGATAAAAAGTCGTCATTAAGTCGGCCGTCGCTTTATCATTCACCGCCCACAAACTGGCCACTGTGCTACGCGCCCCCGCTCTCACGGCCACTCCCGCCAGCCCCAGTCCGGCTCGTTCATCTCCGGTGGCGGTGGTACAAGCGCTCAAAACTAACAATTCAATTGGGCCTGTTTGTTCAATATTTGCGGTGAGTAACTGACGCAATTCTTCAATATCAATCCGTTCATCCCAAGTCAAAATATAAGTCTCTTTTAAATTAGAACTGAATTTTCCATGCGTGGCAATATGAACCACAGAATAGGGTAAATTTGTAACTTCTGTGGCAAATTCGGGTTCGGTAAAAGATTGATTGAGTAAGACTTTACTCCCCACTTGCTTTTGAATTTGTTGTAACTCCAATTCAACCGAAGGAAGCGCAATAAACCCTTGTCTGGCTTCACTCAAACCTCCAGTGAGAATTTGCGCCTGCTGACGAGCTAACGGTTTCGGGTCAATTAATTGTAAACTGGGTGCGAGGGCAATTTTATATTTTTCGACTAAATATTGTTGACCATCGTGTAAACTCGCCAAGGAAATATTTCGCAGTCGTCCATCGGGAACAAAGACTAATGTTTCTACATTACTAGCTTCAAGTTGTTCTTCGACCGGACGAATTAACCAGTCATAAGCTTGTTGAGAAACGGTGAGAAAGTTTTGCAGAAATTGTCGTTTACTCGGTTGAGTAATTTCTTCTACCATCGTTTTTAGCGTTAACTCAACTTGAGACTGAGGTAATTTTGTTGTGTAGCGGACTAAGGGTTGTTCGGGTAGCGCTAAAATGACTTCAATCCGATCTTCTAAAATAATTGTATAAAAAACGGCTGCGGTTTTGTCGAGTTGATCGATATCATAGGGTTGAGCATCTAAACAAGCATCTCGGAAGAAATTATCAAGTTCGGCGAGTTGTAATGCTTCAATCACTTGTCGCGCTTGTTGCAGGTTTTCTGGAGTCGCGTCCGCCACTAATAACAAGTCTACCAACTCTCGATAAATGGGTTCAACTTGTTCGCGGAAATTGAACTGAACTTCCGAACTAATGGCGACAATATCACTCCGTAATGACTGGAGAATATTAACCGCTTGAGTATAGGTTAAAATGGCTTCATTCAGTTTACCTTGTGCTTTGTAAATACGTCCTAATTGCCAAAAGAGTTTATAGGCGATTTCGGGATTATTGTAAGCTGAAACTTGACTAACGGCTTCACGAGTCAGTTTTTCTGCTAAAGGAAATTGTTGATTATTTTCATAGAGTTTTCCGAGCATTCCTAACGCTCTGGCTTCGGCATCTTGATCTTCGATTTGTTGGGCTTGGGCAATCGAATTTTGTATGATTTTAACGGTATTTTCAAGAATATTTTCTAAATCGGGAACTTGAAAATTTGTCTCAGAATTCAGTTCAATGAGGTTTTGAGCAAAGTTAATTTGAGCATAAATTCCAGCCCGACTCGGGGGAAGTTGTTGGAGTAGTTGTTGAAGATTGTTAATGATTTCGGCGATCTTTTCCGGTTGTTCGCTGGAAATTAATAAGTTTAATTGATTGAGTTGAGCTTGAATTTTCGTTAAAGATAAAGAGGTAATATCGGCAGCTTGTTGATAGGAATTGAAAGGAACTTGTAAACTATCGAGATAAATTTGCCGCTTACGACGTTGCAGAGGTAGCGGTTCACTTTCATTAAAATTCAAACGCCAGTTTCGTTCAGCAATTGATCTTTGAGTATTTCCCAAGCCGATTAACGCAATCGCTTGTTCTTCGGTGGCGTTAAATTCTGTTGCAATATTAACACTTTTTTCTAATAACTTTAATGACTCTTCAAATTGACCCACACCCCGCAAAACATCCCCCAAACTTTGTAACGCTTTTGCTTTTAAAACCGTATCCGGCTGTGTTTCTAACTGTTCTCCGACTGCGGTTAAGGTTTTCAACGCTTGCGAATAAAATCCCATTGCTTGTAACGCTTGGGCTTGATTAATTTTCGTGCGCGTTAAACCCGAAATTTGATTCAAGTCTCCATAGATGTTACTGGCTTCTTTCCAAGTTTCTAAGGCTTTTTGAGGTTGACCTTTTGACAGTTTAAGTTGTCCTTTAACTTCCAAGACAGAAGCCGTTAACTGTTGCGTTTCTTTCGTTTCTTGCAATTGTTCGAGAAGCGTTAAACTGGTGGCGATCGCTGATTCTGAGTTTTGCCAATCTTGCAGTTGAAGATAAACTAACGCTAAATTTCTCAACCCTTGAACGGCTCTCAAACCCTCACCATTTGTGGTATAATTTTCGATAGCTTGTTGTAGAAGAGAAATACTTTCTTTGAATTTCCCCTGTTGATACAGTTGTTCGGCTTGAACTTCTAAGCTGTTCACCTGAGCGAGACAGCTATTATAATGAAGTGAATTAAAATTAAAACAATTTTCAGTAATAGCCTGAGGAGGTTCTGAGGTGGAAAAATCAGAAATATCCCCAGAAGTCGAAACAGCCAGCATCACCCCTAAACCGATACCCCAAAGCTTCATCTTAATCCCCTCATCCCTCAGCGTAAATCCACATTCTGATTATACGATTTGACCAGATATTCAACCAAAAAAATCTAAAATCCAGTTTGGCAGAGGAAAATTCATGTAAAATGACAATGAGCATCTACCCTCATCAACCATGCAAACCAACTTACTCCCCATTTTCACGGGTGTTGTGACCTTTTGCAGTTTGATCGGTTGTGTTCCGGTCAACGCTCAAATTGTCCCCGATCGCACCTTGGGTAATGAAAACTCCGTTGTTACTCCTAATGTTAACATTCGCGGGATACCTAGCGATCGCATAGATGGGGGAGCGGTTCGAGGAGGGAATTTATTTCATAGTTTTGAAGAATTTAATGTAGACGAAGGACGGGGAGCCTACTTTTCCAACCCCGATAATATTATCAATATTCTGACTCGCGTTACAGGTGGGAATATTTCACAAATTTTGGGAACGTTAGGGGTTTTGGGGAACGCGAATTTATTTTTAATTAATCCGAATGGGATTGTATTCGGGCCGAACGCACGGTTAGATGTAGGGGGTTCATTTTTTGCGTCTACAGCCGATGGGATATTATTTGAAAATGGGTTTGAATTTGCAGCCAGCAACCCCGAAGCACCACCATTATTAACCATTAATATTCCTATAGGATTGAACCTTCGAGAAAATCCAGGGAGTATTGTTAATCAAGCATCAACGAGCGATAGTGAAGGCAATATTACGGGTTTAGATGTTCCGAATGGAAACAGTTTACTCCTCGTTGGTGGAGATATTACCATTGATGGGGGAAGACTCAATGCACTCGGAGGACGCATCGAACTCGCCGGACTGTCAACCCCAGGAAGCCTTGGATTTACTGTTGAAAATAACAACATCAATTTAAACGTTCCAGAAAATAGTAATCTTAGTAATATTAACCTCAATAATGATGCCAGAGTCAGCGTTTTGGGAACAGGCGGAGGCGATATTATTGTCAATGCGAATAACTTCACAGCTTCCGATGGAGGTCGGTTAGTTGCGGGAACCGAAGGAACAGGTAATGGCGGAGATATTGTCGTTAATGCAGATAATATTTTAATTGTGGGTCGAAGCGAAACATTCGGTAGTGGTGTTTACAATCAAGCTTTACCCGGTAGTTCAGGAAGTTTAGGAGATATTAGAATCAATACTCAGACTATTAATATTATTGGAACAGGTGCTATCGACCCCTTCATTACCCCATTTTCTGAATTAGGTTTTACCGAAACAGGTATTCAGAATCTAGCCTTTGAGGAAACAACAGGGAGTACAGGCGAAATTGTAGTTAATGCAGAGGCTTTAAACATAACATCTGGTGCAGGGATACGCACTGCTACATTGGGTGCAGGTCATGCAAATGACATCACTATAACCGCCAAGAACGCTGTTCTTTCAGAGAGTGGTTTTATTGAATCAGCAACTTTAGAAGGAGTGGGTAATGCGGGTAGTGTAAGCATTTCCGGCGAAACGTTAAGCCTTCGAGGAGGAGTAATTGGTACCATTACTTTTGGAGAAAGTTCAGCAGGAAATTTAACGATAAATGCTTCGGAGACAGTAGAATTAGTTGGTTTTACTGCTACTGGTAGTCCTAGCAGTCTGATTGTTGATTCGAGTTCAGGTCAGGGAAGCGCAGGAAATTTAACGATTAATACTTCTAGATTAGTGGTTCAAGATGGAGCTAGTATTTCTACAAACGCAGGTGCGGGTTCGGTTGGAGATTTAACAATTAATGCTTCAGAATCTATTGAATTAAAAGGTACATCAGCTTCGCAAATACCCGACTTATCATTTGTGAACGGAAGTAGTATAAGTGCTTTTGCTCGTGGTGATAGCAACGCAGGTAATATCACCATAACAACTGGACGTTTAATTGTTCGAGATGGGGGAAGTATCTCAGCAGGAAGTATTAATGGTAATGGCAATGCAGGTAATATCACCATTCGGGCTTCAGAGATTGAAATTAGTGGAGAAACAGAACCTGAACAATCAAGTTCTTTGGCTACTAACTTGACGGTGAGAACTTTGGGAGGAGGAAATGCAGGGGTTTTAAATATTAACACCGAACGGTTAATCATTCGCGATGGAGGAAGAATTGATGCAGGGGCCTTAGGAAAGGGTAATGGCGGTTCTATTAATATTCAGGCAACTGAATTAGAAATTAGCGGCACTGAGGCTGATGGCTTATTCTCCAGTCAAATTTTAACAGTAGTCGGAGAAAATGGCACGGGAAAAGGCGGAAACATCACAATTAACGCCGAACGGTTAATCATTCGTGATGGAGGAGAAATTGATGCCAGCACTTTAGGAAGGGGTAATGCAGGTTCTATTAATATTCAGGCAACCGAATTACAACTAACTGGTACTGATGCTGACGGCACATCACCTAGCCAAATTTTAACAATAGCTGGAAAAGAAGCAACGGGAAATGCGGGGAATATCACCATTAATACCGAACGATTAATGATTCAAGATGGAGGAACAATTGATGGAGGAACGTTAGGAAGCGGTAATGGCGGTTCTATCAATATTCGTGCGGCAGATATCCAACTGATTGGCACGCAAAGAATCATCAATCCAAGCAGCATAACCACTCAAACTTTTGGCCGGGGTGCGGGAGGAAACATCACCATTGAAACGGAACGTTTAAGTCTTCAAGATGGGGCGGAAATCGCAGCAGGAACCTCTGCGGCTAGTGACTTAGAATTCAACTTTGATAATAATAATAATGAAGTGATTATCCCTCCCGATTTCAATCCCGATAGAGGGCCGGGAGGAACAATTGTGATTCGGGCTTCAGAGTCGGTAGAACTCAGTGGAAATTCCTCTGAATTTCCGTCAAATATTAGCAATATTTCCAGTTTAGTTGGGTTAAATACAAATAGTCTTGGTGGCACCATTTTCATTGAAACTGAAAAGTTATCGGTTCGAGATGGGGCGGAGATTTCATCCTCAACTTTTGGAATTGGAAATGCGGGTTCTGTCACCGTTCAAGCAGAAGAAGTAGAACTTTCAGGAACAACAGAAAACGGAATTTTATCGAGTAATTTATCAGCAGAAGTTAGTCCCCAAGCAGTGGGAACTGGAGGAACAGTCAGTGTGAACACTGGTTTGTTAGAAGTTCGCGATCGCGCTAATATTACTGTGAGTAGTCGGGGGATTGGGAACCCCGGAAATTTACAAGTTACCGCATCCGATTTGCGCCTAGATACTCAGGGTAATTTAAGTGCAGCATCAGCAACAGGTCAAGGTGGAAATATTGGTATTAATGTTGGAGATACTCGACTCTTAGGTGAGAGTGAAATTCTAGCCACCGGAAGCGAAAGCGGTCAAACCTTTGAAGGAAATATTGAAATTAATACCAATCTTTTACTCTTACTTGAAGGCAGTTCTATTGTCACTGATGCTTTCAACCCAACCGGAGGAAGTAATATTAACATTCGTCCCTTTGATAGTTCAGAATTAGGACTTTTACAATCTCAAGATAGTGTAATCAGTGCAGCCGGAGACCTTTCTATTGATAATACTCTCAATTATGATCCGACCGAAGCACCGGAAGTTACAGTAGTTGATCCTAACGATTTAATTGCTCAAGATCCCTGCAAACTCGGTCGAAATAGTTCATTTATTATTACAGGAAGAGGTGGTATCGCACCCGACCCCACTCAAGCTTTATCGGCAATTGAAGGGTTAGTTGAATGGGAATCTCTACTGATTGAACCTGTTACGCCTCAACCCAACAATTCCTCACAACGTCGTCAACAAAAATCCCGAAATCGTGATAATAATCGCGATGATTATCCAGTAGATTCTCGGACAATTGTTCCGGCGAGAGGTTGGATAAGAAATGAAAAGGGAGAAGTTATTTTAGTCGGTTATGACCCGACAAAAACGGGAGTTCAACGTCAACCCAACAACCCACGCACCTGTCAACCCTAAGTCTCCTATTCCGTTCAAATCTTCCCCAGATGAAAAATCCAGTTCATGGCGCACGCCGCCTCGCCAAACCGGGCCAACGGTGTGAATCACCCCAGGACAGCAAAGATTGTCACTTCCGGTAATTAATTTAAAACATGGCTTAATAAATTAACAATTACAAAATCGTCTAGGTAAAATATCACATTATCCTGTATTATTGTTCAACTGACAGTAGGATGAGGATAGTTTTTTGTTTCTTGCCAAATTTTAACAGCTAAACTGATGAGCATTCGCGGTATTGACGTTTCTGATTATCAACCCAATGTAGACTGGAAAGCCGTTGTCGATGGGGGGATTACCTTTGCATATATCAAAGCAACTGAAGGTCAAACCTTTGTGGCTGAATTGTTTGATACTTACTGGAAACAATGCAAAGCCAATGGTCTACAGCGAGGAGCATACCACTTTTTTCGACCCGTTAGCGATCCCAAAAGACAAGCGGAGAACTATCTCAAGACAGTCAAGCTAGAAACCGGAGATTTACCCCCCGTTTTAGATATCGAAACCACCGATGGTTTAGACAGTCAAACGCTGTGCGATCGCGCTCAAGAATGGATGGATATTATCGAGCGGGAAACCGGATTTCAGCCTATTATATACACCTATCCCGGATTTTGGCAAAGTTTAAATACCCAACGGTTTTCGGAATATCCGTTATGGATTGCTCATTATACCAAAGCGGAACAACCGATGATTCCTGGAGGTTGGAAACACTGGCTTTTGTGGCAATTTACCGATCGAGGTGAAGTCACGGGGGTAAAAGGTGGAGTTGATGTTAATTTATTTGAAGTTTCTACAGTAGGAACGGCGGGATCAAAAGTGGAGGATCTGCAAAAGATATTAAAAAATAGGGGATTTGATCCGGGTCCAATTGATGGAATTTTTGGGAATGGTACGAAAACGGCTTTATTAAAATTTCAGAAATCTAAGGGATTAACAGAGGATGGAATTGCGAATTTAAAAACCTGGACGGCGTTATTCACTAAATTTGAATTATCCGTTACTCCGACACCGACACCGGCACCAACACCGACACCGACACCGACACCGACACCGGCACCGATCTTAGATTTTATTGCCATCTGTAAAGCGTACAAAGGAGAACCCCTACAAACTGAGGCGTTAAGATGGTTTCAACAGCAAATTTCTGAAACAATTTTGTTGGAATTTGCCCAACGTTGGCGGAATTTATCTCAACCTTCAACTCGTTCAATTGAACTGATTGATGTGTGTAAATATTATCGGGGATTATCCTATCAAGATGAATCTTTGTTGTGGTTAATTCGACAAATTCCTTCGGCAACGCTGATAGAATTTGAACGGAAGTGGAATCAACCCCAAGTTCCAGTTGTGCCACCGGATATTCGCTTAGTGGATGTCTGTAAGTATTATAAAGAACTTCCGAATCAGAAAGAAGCAATTGAATGGTTACAAACTCAAATTCCCCCAGAAACCCTTTCGGAATTTGCTCGACGTTGGCGAAAACCGAGTTCTAAATCCTGAAAGAATTTGGGGTAAAATTGCAGCCAATCCTTCTCGGTTTCCTCACAGCGTTGGGGTGCAACTCTTGCACCCTTTAACGGTAATACTCTCGACCCAATTGATCGTTCATCATTGATAATTGATAATTTTTATAACATTTAATATAAAGTTTAATAGAACCCCTCCTCAATTCTGACCAACTTGAACTCGCAATCAGATTTTTTGCAAGATTTACAGTACCTTGAAATTTTTAATTCAGTTGAAATCCATTGAAACCAGTGGCTTTTGACCTGTATTTGTAACCTGAGTTCGTCGGGATAGGGTGAATAATGGGTTATGATAACCCTCAATAGGGTTTTACCTCTATTAACAATCAAATTGCCAAGTTATCGAATGGCTGATCAAACCCCAGAACAGGTTAAGATATCACCGCAGCCCAAAACACAAGGCATTTCAACCGTAGTGAGTAGCCGAACCCGTAACGCTTATGGAAACAACTTCCTTTGACATTACCGTGCTGATGGTGATCACGATCATCAGTGGGATAGGTGCTCAAGTCTTAGCCGACTTTCTGAAAGTTCCTGCGATCGTCTTCCTACTGCTGTTTGGGATTCTAGTTGGCAATGATGGCTTAGGGCTAGTTCATCCCAACTTACTCGGTGAAGGGTTGGAAGTGATCGTTTCTCTGTCCGTTGCTTTAATCCTGTTTGAAGGTGGTTTAAGCTTAGAATTACGCGCTCTCGGACAAGTTTCTGGGAGCATCCGTAACTTAGTCACCATTGGTACCCTGATCACCCTCACCGGGGGCGGAATGGCTGCCCACTGGTTAGGTGAATTTCCTTGGCCGATCGCCTTTCTCTACGCTTCCTTGGTGGTCGTTACCGGGCCAACTGTGGTCGGGCCGTTATTAAAACAGGTTTCTGTCGATCGCCGTGTCGCCGCCTTGTTAGAAGGGGAAGGGGTTCTGATCGATCCCGTTGGTGCAATTTTAGCTGTATTGGTCTTAAACGTCGTTTTAAGCGGCAATGCGAACCCTTTAGAACTGTTCCAAGAATTGATGATCCGTCTGGGAATTGGGGCGGCTATTGGCGTGGCGGGAGGGGGTTTACTCGGTTGGAGTTTGAAAAAAAGCCAAACCCTATCGGAGGAGTTGAAAAACCTGATTGCATTGGCCACTCTCTGGGGTTTGTACGATTTGGCCGAAGTGGTTTACAGTGAATCTGGACTGATGGCCGCTGTCGTTTCGGGAATTATGGTGCGGACCGTTGGTGTACCGGAAATGCGACAATTGCGACGGTTCAAAGGTCAGTTAACAATGCTGTGCGTGTCGGTGTTGTTTATTTTGCTGGCTGCGGATTTGTCATTAGAAAGTATTGTGGCTTTGGGTTGGGGAAGTGTGCTGACGGTTTTGGCGTTGATGTGGATCGTTCGTCCGATCAATGTCTGGCTTTGTACCCTCAATAGCAGTTTAAATTGGCGCCAAAAAGCCTTTGTTTCTTGGGTCGGTCCCCGAGGAATTGTTTCGGCCTCGGTTTCTTCTTTGTTTGCAATTTTGTTAACGCAACGGGGAATTAACGGGGGAGATTCAATTAAGGCTTTGGTGTTTTTAACGATTATTATGACGGTCGTGACTCAAGGGTTAACCGCCCGTTGGATGGCGAGTTTACTTAGAATTAATTCCAGTGCGGCGACCGGTGCGGTAATTGTGGGTTCTAATCCGATCAGTCGCTTGATCGGAACTTTGTTTCAAGAACGGGGTGAATCTGTCGTTATTATTGATACTAATCCCGAAGCTTGTGAACAAGCGAAAAAGGAAGGGTTGCGGGTTTATCAAAGTAGTGCGTTAGATCCGAATGTTTTAGAAGAAGCGGGACTCGAATCAATTGGTACGTTTTTAGCGATGACGAGTAACGGAGAAGTTAATCTGGTATTAGCTGAACGTGCGGCTGAAGAATTTAAACCCCCTCGCGTGTTGGCGCTTTATCCTCGCGATCCGCAATCGAAAACCTCAACTAATAAAGAAAAAGTACAGCAAGCGTTTATCCCCGATTTTCCCTTAAAAAAATGGAACGAGTTTATGGAAAATCAAGAGGTTAAATTAGGGGAAACGATTCTAAAACAACCGGGATTAGAGTTTCAAAGAGCGCATTTACAAGCGTTAATTCGTTCTGGAGAGTTGATACCGTTATTAATCGAAAGACAGGGGAATTTGCAAGTTTTACCCGCTTCGGAAACCTGGCAACTTGAGGATAGAATTATTTATCTTCTTCACGATGCAAAACCTAAACTTCTCAGACGGTTATCGGGTTCGCAACAATCAACTTTAACCTTAGAAAAACATCCCGTTGTTGAAGAAGTTCCTATTCCTACTCCCACACCCAAAGTTAAAGATAAAGAAGATGAAGCGTTAGAAGAAGTTCCCGTAGATTAGAAGAAAACCCCTCCCCAACCTTCCCCGGCGAGGAGAGGGAGAAATTTAGTTAACCTCTCCCCAACCCTCTCCTACGAGGAGATGGAGAAATTTTAAAATAGTCTTCCATTTTGAATTATGGTTAGCACAACCTCGAAAACGCTCACCTTAGAAGAGTTTATTCAGCTTCCCGAAACCAAACCTGCAAGTGAGTTTGTGGAGGGTTATATTTATCAAAAACCCATGCCTCAAGGTAAACATTCCCGCCTTCAACTCAAGCTTTGTAACGCTATTAACGACGTTGTAGAAGATGAAAAAGTTGCCTTGGCATTTCCCGAGTTGCGGTGTACCTTTGGGGAACGTTCAATGGTTCCTGATGTCGTTGTTTTGAGATGGGAAAGAATTCCTTTTGATGCAGAGGGAGAAATAGAAAATCGATTTGAAACCTATCCAGACTGGATGATAGAAATTCTCTCACCCGAACAAGCTTCTACCCGTTCTGTTCGCAATATTCTACACGGTTTACGATGCGGGACTCAATTGGGTTGGTTAATTGATCCGACAGAACGATTTATTTTGGTGTTTCAAGCCGAACAGCAACCCGTTGAGTTAATGGGTGAAAACAGTTTAATTGTGCCGGATTTTGTAGAACTGAATCTCACCGTTAATCAAGTGTTTGATTGGTTAAAACCCGGAAAACCCAGTTCATAAACCTCACCTCAACCCCCTCCAACGGGGAGAGGGAGAAGCACAACTCAAAAATTGATTAAGCAATGTTTGGGTATTGTAACCAGAATTGATTAACCTGTTTTTGCCACTGTGTCCAATATTTATTCATCTCAGGACTGTCTATAAAAGTAATATCGACTTCGTTGGGAGTAATTGTAATTAAAATTCCCCTATTAATTTGCACGTTATAGGGACGGAAATAATGTCGATTTAATCCCGCCGCATAAGCCGCCAGTTGTAATTTTTGTTCGTCATAAATGCGAATGCGATCAGAAAATTTAAACTCAAAAACCATTTCGTTAGGTAAATTATCGAACTTTCCGACACAATCCACCCGTCCGGCGTAGCCTTCATAATAGTGGAAAATGGGACTTTATACCAGTCGAATATTATGAACTTTGTTGAGGACGGGTAACGCTTTTTCCCAATGTCGCTGAAGAATTACCGGACAAGATTTATCCCCATTGTTGAAATAGTTTTCAATTTGGCGGTGTCCGAGTCTTCCAATTTGACAGGCTAAATTCGCTTCAGAACCTTTATTTTTTCTCCAAGAGGCGAGTCGTGCTTTTTCCGCAGGCGATCGCATTTTATCGCGAATCGTTGTAAAACTGGGAAGAAAATTTCCGCGACGGTCTTCCATCCCACCCATACCATTTTTAGTACAGGGTTTTCCAGGGTAAGGGGGAAGGGGGTTGTCAGACCAGAATTGGTTTTTCATCTTTTCAATGCAATTAACTCGACTGAGTTAACTGTCGCATTTTTATTTTGGAGTTATTTCCCTGACTTGAAACTGACTTAAGCTGACTTTCCTGACTTAGCCTGACTTTCTGAGTTAACAGCCAAAAAAACAGTTAAACTGGTATGTTAGAGAAGTGGTTGGTGTAGCAGATGGGGTTCCCAAAAGACTTTTTAGACAAGTTAGCCGATGAGAAGGAACTAACTGACAAACAACAAGAGGTTTTTCTTCTACTGTTCGGAGAGGGTAAAAGTAGAGAACAAATTCAAAGTCAGCTTTATATTACTAAGACAACCTTTAATACTCGTCTTAGTGGAATTTACACGAAGTTTCAAATTGGCGGGAAAGGCCCAGGAAAAGAAAGTAGATTAAAGAGTGATCTCAATAACCGATATCAACGTTGGCAAGCTGAGAACTATAATAGCTCATTGTTGACTGAGAACACAGATGTAAGTATCCAAACATTAGTACAAAAAACACGCCAGCAAATTCAGCCCTATATTCAAGAAGGTTGCGGTACGATACGGGTACTTGATATGACGCAACCTATTGAGTTAGGAAAAATATACACGAACGTTAATATTTTAGAGAAAATTACGGGACGAACTTGGCGGGAAATCGCGCAATTGCAAGAAAAAGTCAGTCGAGAAAATTTTGAACGTTGGTGTCGGGGTACTGTAAAAGAAGAAAGGATTCCCGGTATAGAAGCGGCTGAAAAGTTCTCAAAGTTGATGATATTAGGAAAACCAGGGGCGGGAAAAACAACATTTCTCAAGCACTTAGCAATTCAGTGTATTGGTGGAGCGTTTCAAGCTGAACGAGTTCCAGTATTCATCACCTTAAAAGATTTTGCAGATATTAAGGAACACCCGAATTTATTAGAATACCTTCAAAATATATTGAAAAGTTATTCTGATGAGATGGAAGATATATCCCTTTTATCAAACTTGTTAAAAGCGGGAAAATTTCTAATTTTGTTAGATGGCTTGGACGAAGTTAGAGAAATTGACTCTAGCCGAATATTGACAGAGATTAAACAGCTTTCGCAGCAATTTCCTCAAAACCAATTTGTAATCACCTGTCGGATTGCAGCAAAAGAATACACATTTGAAAAATTTACTGAAGTTGAAGTTGCCGATTTTAACGAAGAACAAATTGCTGATTTTAGTCACAAATGGTTTCACAGCAAAAACGATCCAGTAAAAGCAGAACGTTTTCTGGAAAAGCTAAAACAAGATGAACCCATTCTTGAACTTGCAAGCAATCCTCTACTCCTAACTTTGTTGTGTTTGGTGTTTGAAGAGGTGGGTAGTTTTCCCAGTAATCGTGCTGAACTTTATAAAATTGGACTTGATGTTTTGCTGAAAAAGTGGGATGTAAAGCGTAATATTGAACGTGATCAAGTTTATAAAGGATTATCGCTACAATGGAAGGAATACTTACTGAGTCGAATCGCTCACACAACTTTTCAAGCCGGTGACTACTTTTTTAAAAAACGGGAAATAGAAGGTTATATTAGTGAATATATTCAAAATTTACCAAATGCAAAGACTGATCCTAAAGCATTAGAGCTAGACAGTGAAGCTGTATTAAACTCCATAGAAGCACAGCACGGCTTGTTAGTAGAACGAGCAAGAAATATTTATTCGTTCTCCCATCTAACATTTCACGAATATTTAACTGCTTGTGAGATTGTCACCAATTGTAATCAATGCGATATTAATGATCCAAATTTGATAGAATTAGTTAGTCATATAACCGATAAACGCTGGAGAGAAGTATTTTTACTAACTGTTAATAAATTAAAGGATTCAAGTGCTTTGCTGAAATTGATGAAAGATACAATAGATAATTTAATTACGAAAGATAGTAATTTAGATCAATTTCTGGTTTGGCTCAATGAAAAAACAAGAGAATCAGAAAGTGAATTTAAAATTTGTGTGGTTAGAATGTTTTACTTTTTGCAAGAATTAGAAACGGTTATTTTTCAAGATTTTGTTAATATTTTAGTAATTGCAAATCAAGAAGACTTTGAAATTTTATTTTCTAAAAATTTTGATCTAAATCCAGAACATTTTTTTGATAATCCTTTTTTTGATAATCCTTCAATAGCTTGTGATATTTCACTTTACCGAACTTTAGCAACTCTATCTATGTTTAGTAACATTTATTCAAAGAAAGAGTATACAGAAAAACCGCTTGATCTCCAATTAAATTTATTTGATAAAACAAATCCGGAATTCGCTTCTAAAATGGGTTGTATTTTAATAGCACAAGCACCTCTCATCTTGTATTCAAACTTATATTTTTCTTGTAAAAAAAGTATTCTATTAGAAAACGAATTATCCCAAAAAATGAAAGACCTTAGAAATAAATTGCCAATCCTTAATTTCGAGGATCTTGATCTTGATAATGAGAAGTCAGTCTTAGAATTCTATTCTGGAACAGAAACTGGTCTATTTCTACATTGGGTTCGGTCTACTGGAGAAGAATGGGAAGAACAGTTAAGAATAGTTATGACAAAATATCGTAATATTGGACATGATTGGCAGTTTTACGACGAACAAAAGAAACTATTAAAACAGTATTATGATGCTAATCTTTTGCTTGTTGAATGTTTAAACAGTGATTGTTATGTGAGTCGGGAGGTTCGACAAGAAATAGAAGAAACGTTATTATTGCCTATAGAGGAAATTGAAAAGTGGAAATCAAGGAGAAAAGATGAACACTAAAATCAGTATTCAAATCGAACAAAATGAAACCGGATATTCTGCGTATAGTCCAGAAATTGCTGGATGTCGAGTCGAGGATAACTCTCTAGACGGAGTAATTGACCAAATTAAAGAAGCTATCAAAGCTTATTTAGTTCAATAGAGTGTCGAACCTCAAACAACAGGACAATCTTTGCTAGAACTCTTTGAACAGGTTACAGGTGACATGACGGATGAGGAAATTAAACAGCTTCCCAAAGATGGCGCTGAACAGCACGACCATTACATTTATAATTATCCTAAAATGAATGATAACCGTTCTTTCAAAGAGGAATAAAATATTATGCCATCACCTTTCCCCGGAATGAACCCCTACCTTGAACATCCAGAAATCTGGCCCGGTTTTCATCACTGGCTGATCATTTCTATTGCAGAATACCTAACGCCCGAACTTCGCCCAAAATATTCAGTTTCGGTTGAAGTGAGAATGTATGAAACCACCGGCGAACAGTCGCTTTTGGTGGGAATACCTGATGTTTCCGTACAGCGTTCTCGAAAGGTTTCTGAACCCGAAAAAATCAATATTGCTGTCGCCGAACCCGCCACAAAACCCCAGAAAGTCACCGTTCCCGTTCCCGAAAGTATCCGACGGGGTTATCTGGAAATACGGGAAGTTTCGACAAAGGAAGTCGTCGCCGTCATAGAACTGCTTTCACCCGTCAACAAACGGCCCGAAAAAGGACGGGAAACCTACAGCAATAAACGAGAACAAATCTTCGGAAGTCGCACCCATTTTGTCGAAATAGATTTGCTGCGAATGTGGGAACCGATGCTGATATTTGCGGAGGGAATAGAATCGGATTATCGAATTTTGGTCAGTCGGGGCGAAACTCGTCCTAGTGCGGATTTATATGCGTTTAATTTGCAGGATAAAATTCCCGCTTTTCCTTTACCTTTGCGTTCGGGAGATACTGAACCGATGTTAGATTTACAATTACTATTAAATCAAGTTTACGATCGCGCAGGTTACGATCTTAAACTCGATTATACCATAGAACCCGTCCCGCCTCTCTCCGAAACCGATACCATTTGGGCGGATAATTTGTTAAAAGAAATTGAATTGAGACAATAGATGTTGACTTCTTCTGGTAGAATATGGTTAATTGGGGGAACGAGCGAAAGTGCAACCTTAGCCATTGCGATCGCATCCGAACAAATTCCCTGTATAATTAGCGTAACTACAGATACCGCTAAAAGCCTTTATCCTCCTGAGTCTTCCTGGCTGAAAATTTGGGTCGGAAAATTGGATAATCATCAAATTTCCGCATTTATTCAACAGCAAAATATCATCGCCATTTTGGATGCGTCTCACCCCTACGCCGTCGAGATTTCCAAGTTAGCGATCGCCACCTCTACAGAATATCATATCCCCTATCTGCGCTACGAACGACCCCGCTATGAAACGGAAGATTCTCAAACGATTCATTTAGACAGCTTTGAAACCCTGTTAACCGGAGATTACCTCGCACAACAGCGGGTGATGCTAACTCTAGGATACCGCAATTTAGCCCGTTTTAAAAGTTGGCAGGAACGTTCGACTTTGTTCGTGCGAATTCTTCCGTCTGAGGTTTCGTTAAAAGCCGCCTTGGACGCCGGTTTTACTCCCAATCATATTATAGCAATTCGTCCGCCCATTTCGCCAGAACTCGAAAAAGCACTCTGGAAACAGTGGAATATTTCGTTAGTTGTTACCAAAGCGTCCGGCGTCGCTGGGGGAGAAGAAACCAAGCGAAAAGTTGCGTCAGAATTGGGAATTTCGTTGATTATTATTGACCGTCCTCAGCTAAATTATCCTCAACAAACGGGCGATTTAGATAGGGCTATTCAATTTTGTTTCAATCAACTGGGACGGGTTTATTAAAGTTATATCAAATATGGAAAATAATCTTACACATCTTTCTCCCCACCTCCCCACCTCCCCACCTCCCCACCTCCTCATCAATCATCTTTTGAGTCTCTGACGAAACTCTAACAAAATATCCTTGGGTTTAGCAGATGACTGAATATAACTTGCTAAGAGTTCAAAATCTAACTCCGGTAAAAATTGACTGCGGGAGATTTCCTCATAGCGATTATTTTGCAGGGAATATAATGAAAATTTCCCCTTTTGCCAAAACCAAACTTCGGGAACTTTTAACCCCCGATAAATGTCTAAAGAATTGATTCCCCCGCTTGTAATAACAACTTCAATCGCAATATCGGGAACCGATTTTTCTGAGTTAATACAGTAACATTCATCGGGTTCAATTCCCCTTGAAATAGACTGTTCTCGAAATGTCGTTGAACCGAGGGGATAAAAGTCAACCTCCGCTTCCATAAAATAGGTTTCTAGCAACAATGCAATTCGCTTTTTTTCCGACTCGTGGCGGCGACTGGGCGACATAATTTCTAAGGTTCCTTCTAAATACGTTACTCGAAATTCAGAACTATCTTGTAAAGTTTCCAATAATCCTTCATAAATTTGCCAGTTTACGCCATCCATAATTAAGATTTGATCCGAATCTATCGCCCGTAATTCTGGCTTATCAATCAGTTTTTGCAGTCGGTTTAATCGTTCTGCGAGTTCAAACATAATTGTTCCTCTAAAAGTTATCTAATTCTTTCGGAATGACCTACACCCCAGAAACCCGGTTTCTCAAAGAAACCGGGTTTCTCTGTTATAACCAAATATTCGGAAAAATGGATTGGCTAACCTGTCGAACCGATTTGTTTATTTGTCGCAAAGTTTGAATGTGTTCTTCGTCGGGTTGAACGGGAATGATAGACGCTTTTTCGCCGATTTTAAACTTGTCTATAATCAAGTTTGCGGCTTCTAATCCGGTGACGTAGGCTTTTTCTTGTGACCACGAACCATGACGGTTAACGACCCAATCCCCACTCATAAATACGTTGTCAAAGCCTGTTTTTGCGGGGAGTAAATATTGATAACTTCCGGGGAAGAAATGCGTTACCGCCTGTCGCAATTTTACGACGCTTTTATCGATAATTTTCGCTTCTCCAAAGGCGGGAATACAAGTGGTTAAATAACCCTGCACGATTTTGACAATCTCATCATCACTCAAGGGTAAAAATTGATTGGCGTGATAAAAATCAACTTCTACAACGGTTCCCGGTTCGTCTTTAAATTCATCATGTAAGGCGTTCAAATCAAAAAACGTCCAACCCGTCGTTTTATCGAACCCAAAACAAGCGTTAGAAGCCCGATTAATATTAATTTTGCGGTCAAACCATAGCCGAGTTGATAACACATCCACCGCATTTAAGTTATTAATATTTCGGAACTCTGGGCGGTTTTGCAAAGCCGAACTTCCCGCCATGATTTTCTTCATTCCGGTAATTCCTACCCCAAAAATTACTGCATCCGCCGAGAAAATTTCTTCCCCACAAACGACCGCTTCTGCTTGACCCAATTCGTTGACTTTGATATCGGTAACGCGCTTATTTGTTAAGACTTTTCCGCCCAACTGTTCGATCTGTTTTATCCAGGGTGAAAAAATGCGATCGCCAACGGTTCCCCGACACCAAACGACATCAAAATCCGGTTGGTGTGCTAAGATAAAATAGTACAACATTCCTAACGCTGCGGCTGCGGAACATTGTTCGCCGGGAGCAAATAACCCCACCAATAACATCGGGTTGAACGCATCGTTATAAAGCCGCGCCGAAACGCCGTATTGTTTAAAAAGTTCTCGGGCTGTGATACAATCGTATCGTCGCCAAGCTTCATCGGAATTGTCAAAATCAACGACGGCGTAAAGTAGGGGTAAAGCTGACAGGCGATCGCTTAACGGTAGGCGTTTAAATTGGGTGTAAATAAACGTTCCGAGGGGGGTTGGAAGGTAGGGTAAATCTTGAAAAATAGGCGATTCTACTTCGAGTCCTGCGGGGGAATATTGGGCGGATCTCGTCCAAGGGGTAAACGGTTTTAAACCTAATTCATCCACCAAAGAAAAGATGTTTTGATAGGGATACCAAAACCCATGTATTCCCGCTTCTACCGAACGTCCTCCGGGTGTTTTCCAACCCGCAACTAAACCGCCTGGATGGGGACTCGCTTCCAACAAAGTGACATCATAACCTTGTTTGGCGAGGTGATAAGTGGCACCCAAACCCGCCCAACCCGCACCGACAACGACAACTTTTGGAGATTGTATTTCAGACATATTTTTTAAAAGTTTAGAGTTCAGATTTTCTAGGTTTATACAAGGGTTTGAGGATGAATAAATTGATATCCGGCTTCTTGGAGTTTTTGATTAGAAACCCGAACGTTGTAAGGTCGATTATTCGGTTGAGAGACATCCCAAGTTACGTTAGGAACATCATGTTTTTGACACAGAGAATTAATTAAATCTCGTAGCATGAGATTAGAATTATCGACCAAATTGTAGATTCCTCCTAACTGATTTTGACGAACAAATTCTATCGCACCGACGATATCATCCAAATGTACCCAAGCCGTCGGATAACGTCCGTTTCCCGGTTGAGTTGTCCCGAACATTCGACTAAAAATTTTAACAATTTCTCGACCCGGACCATAAATTCCACCCAGTCGCAAAATACAAACTTTCAGATTTTCTGAGGCTAAATCGAGTAAAATTTCTTCGGTTTTGTGGAGGATTTGATAATTTTTACTGGATGGGGCTACAGGTGAACTTTCATCAACAGTCACTCCATTTTGATCGCCGTATAACCCATAACTTCCCGTATAAATTATCTGCTGAACTTCAGGAACTTGAGGTAAAACGGATTTTAAAGTTTGGGCTGTTTTCTGATAAGCTTGTTGATAGATTTGTGGATCTCTCCCTTTGGCCCCGACACTCAACAAAACCGTATTTTGACCTTGCAAAACCGATTTTAATCCTTCTGCATCATTTCCATTCACAACAACCACTCGGTTAGCGATTTTTTCTAGATTTTCCACCCGTTGCGGAGTCGTGGTTGTCGCCGTAACCGTTAACCCAAGCGTCTGACTCCAATAGCGAGAAACTGCACTCCCGACATAGCCACAGCCAATAATTGCAACATTCATAGATAATATTATCGTTTTCTCAAAAAACCTTTATTATGATAGCAAGCTTGAGTGTTTTTTTCAGAATCTAGTTTTTCGTGTCTATTACCTAGAGGGAAATTCCCAACTTTTGGAATCCCAAAAATAAAGCGGCTACGGTTCCCGCCACACAAATTTCACCCCGGTTGATATATTCTATCACTTGATTAACAGGAACTAAAACCACTTCTATTTCTTCGGTAATATCTAGCTGACGTGCTTGTATTTTTTGAACATTACTCGCCAAAAATAAATGAACGGAATTTGTATCTTTAACCGGATTATCGTATAATGTAGCTAACTTCACCATAGATTCGGGAACATAGCCCGTTTCTTCGGTCAGTTCGCGAGTTGCGGCAACTTCGGGACTTTCTTCGGCGGGGTGAAAACTTCCCGCAGGTAATTCTAATAAAACCTGACCGACGCCGTGTCGATATTGACGAACAAAGACAATTTCATTCTGGGGTGTTATCGGTAAAACCAACGCAATATCCGGGCGAACATTTACAAAAAAATCATCGATAATTGTTCCATTCGGCAACTCAACGGTATCTTTTCTCACCCGACACCATTGATTATCTACTATCAGTTCAGAATCTAATTGTTTCCACTTGGCAATATTTTTCATAGTCAAAATTTTAGAGATAGTAGTCATGTGTCTGGGGGGAATTCTTCCCGGATATTAAAGAGTTACTGAACACTGTAAAAACTGGTGACTGGTGACTGGTGACTGGTGACTGTTTATTGCTTGCTTTTTGACCTAAAACATGATAATAAATGCTCAGAATGACATATTTAAAACCGCTTAAACTTTAACCCCGACAGACAGAACCATGCAAACCCCAACATTCAAACAGAAATTTCAGCAAATCCCTTCGTCGATCGCGTCTGTTGTCTCTGTGTTGTATGGTAGCCTGTTAATGAGAACATCGGGCGCGATCGCATTGTCTGCCCTCGTGAGTGGATTAACAGTCAGTTTACCGGTTTACGCGGCAATTTTAGAAGACTGGAAAATTGACCCGGATACTGGTATAGTAGAAGTATTATTGCCCGAAGGTGTGCGGCCTCGTTTGTCGGTGGGGACCGAACCTCCGCGTTTGGTGGTCGATTTACCCAATACGGAAATTGGCATCAACCTGACCGAGCGCTTTGAATCGGGAGTGATCAGCCAAGTTAGTTTTAGCCAAGCCGAACCGCAACTCGCCCAAATTGTAATAGAATTTAGTCCGGGTGTGGTTTTGGATGAACGGGAAATCGATTTTCGGCCGATTGGTATCGAAAACCTTTGGGTATTGCGTCCAACGATTGTAGACCGTCCCGAACCCGCACCGCAATTTCCCACCGCCCAAACCGAACAGGCGCCCGCTACAGTCAATCAAACGGTCGATGAAGTTGATCAAACCGCTTCCGAGTCTGCTGCTGATTTAGACGTCTCCGAAGCCACACAAACAGAACAACCCTCGCCCCCCCGAGAAACAATCACCCTCGAAACCCCCCGAACCTCGACGACAGCGCCCGGTTTTCAGCCGCCAACCGCCCCCGAAGAAACGCTGATTCCCAACCCCAGACCGGCACCGGCTTCGGATATAGAAGCGCTGAGAATCCCGTTGGGAGAACCAAATCAACCCCAACCTCTGACCAACCCGTTACTGGAAACTACACCATCCCCACCCCCGACGGTCGGCGCCCAAGCCGAACCCGTTCCACCTCCACCCCAAGATGATACAATCCGCTTTGGTCAACCGTTACCGAGAACTTCCCAACCTCAAAACAGGGTTTCTTCGAGAACCATTGACCGACGTCCTCCAAATGTGTTGCTGGTGTCGGGAACTCAACTAACCCTCCGTTATCCTAACCCGAATGAAGTGCGGTTAAAAGATAAACCCGAACGACAGGAAGTTTTACTCTTGCAAGGTGGTATAATCGATCAGGAGGGAAATTATATCGTTCCGCCCAATACGCCGATTGTGGGATATTTTGAAACCAGTTCCAAAGGCAGTCGATTTATAGCCGAAGCGATTAATTTAGAAGGGCGCAGCATTCCCATTCAAGCGGAATCCGGTTGGATTCCCGGTCGATTAGACCCCGAACCGAAAAACGTTCTTCGCGATACCGGAATTGGTAGCTTAGGGCTATTTTTGCTTACAGGCTTTACCGGCGTGGGTTTGTTGGTGGGGGCGCTGGGAGGTGCGGCGGTTGGTTTGGCTACCTCTCCCCAACCCACCACCTTACAACCCAATCAAGTGATTGAAGTGCGCCTCACTGAAGAGTTGCGTCAATCACAATTTGTCTATATTCCCGAAGATTAGAATCGATCAGATTCCGGTCTCGGACGTGCGGGAGTTATTCCACCCGGTTGATTGAGGAATAAATTCTCGGCACTATCATTTTGATAGATACAACTAATCTCAGGACTACTATCCAACTCACCGGTATAACCAAAGGTGTTCATCCGCTGTTTACACTCTCGTTCTTGTTCGGAAGAAATCAGATCTCTCTGTTTGAGAATGGTCCAGTTACTCGTCCGCAAGACACAACCGGGTTGCATTCGGGGTTGGGAGACATAGACGTTAAACGGGTTCAACGTCACAAAAACCCGCATATCTGTAACCATCGCACTCGCCCCGAATTTAATACAAGTTTCGGTACTCGGTGCGCTGCGGTCAATAAATTGGCTAGAAGCGACGTTTTCCGGGGTAAAGGTCGTAGTCGAACTAATGGCAATTCCAATCCCAATCCCTAATACTAATACACCACCAATCACGGCTAAAGCCGTAAAGTTAAAAGTTGACCGAGGTGCAGATGATGTGCGGGTTTTACGTTTCATATTCGCTTAAAAGCAAGAAAAAATTTATAAAGAACAACAATTACAGACGCTTATCTTTCGGGTGTCAACTCGATTTACTGTACTACCGCTATTTTAACAACTGAGGTAGGGAGATGGGGAGATGGGGAGGTGGGGAGATGGGGAGAAAGAAGTCAGAAGTCAGAAGTCAGAAGTCAGAAGTCAGAAGTCGGGAGTTGGGAGTCGGGAGTCACCGACAAACTGTTTACTGTAAACTGTTATCACTGGTGACTGGTGACTGGTGACTGGTGACTGTAAAACCCCTTGTCGGGACTGACAAGATTCATTACACTATGTAAAGTGAATCACTAATCTTAAATTTAGGAAACCCATATAAGGAGATAGAGCCGTGTCTGTCGAAACAGTCGAGAAGCGTTCAACAGTCCGTAAGCTCGCACCACGTTACCGCGTATTGCTTCATAATGATGACTTTAACGGGATGGAGTATGTGGTGCAGGTCTTGCTCCAGACTGTACCGAGTTTAACTCAACCCCAAGCCGTTAGCATTATGATGGAAGCTCACACCAATGGTTTGGCTTTAGTGATTACTTGCGCCCAAGAACACGCTGAGTTTTATTGTGAAACGCTGAAAAATCATGGCTTGAGTAGTACCATTGAGCCAGATGAATAATAATTTAGTTTCAAATTAAACACCCGGATTTATTTTCACGCCTGAAAATGTTTCCGGGTGATCGCTTTTTTGGTTTATTTATTGGTGCTTTTGTTCATATCTTTTGAAACTGAATCTCAGTCTGATTTCTACTTTTCCCGCTCCCCTGAGACTAACTTTGTTTATTCTCCTGTTGTTGGGGTTGTGGCTACCGTTTGCGGTTCCGATTTATGTATTGGGAAATGACCCAAATACCGTTAGTATTATTACGTTGCTGTTGCTGTATGTCGAGTTTATTTTGTTAGTTCGTTGGTGGGGAAAATCGATTTATTCTCAACCCCGACTCCTGCAACGTTACGGTTTATTTGTCAATTCTCCAGCGGTTTGGTTGTTCCTCGGCGGGTTGAGTTGGGGATGTTTGAGTTTGCTCAGTTTGTTCGCCCTAGAAGCTCTACTCGGATGGTTAACGTGGTATGCTAATTTTGAGCTATTTCCTCAAGTGATTTTAGAAGGGCTGGCGATCGCATTTGGGATCGGTTTTGCTGAGGAATTGTTCTTTCGAGGTTGGTTGCTGGATGAACTTCTCCGAGACTATTCCCCCGTTTGGTCGGCTTGGGTTTGTAGCGGAATTTATGCGATCGCTCATTTTATTAAACCCGTTGCTGAAATTATCCGCACTTGGCCGCAATTTCCCGGTTTAATTTTACTCGGATTAATTTTGGTTCGGGGAAAATTTGTTATCGGTTCTTTTTCTAAAAAAACCCCTGTTTTTACAGGAAATTTGGGTTTACCGATTGGGCTTCATGGCGGATTAGTCTGGGGTTATTATATCATAAGTGTAGGCGGAAAAGTTGAATATTCCGGGCGAGTTCCCGATTGGGTGGTGGGGATCGATCAAAATCCGTTAGCGGGTTTAATGGGATTGATGTTTTTAAGTGCGATCGCGATATTGATGAGAAAATTATCACCAAATCGGAACTTAACTAATTCGTTTTGATTCTGAAATTCTGTAGACCGCTTAAACCGAAGTCAGACCATCTCTATTATTGATTGAAGCTTATGAAATTCACACCCGTTGCCACAATTTTATTATTAACCTCTGTTGTTGGTTCTATCAACCCCGCAAAAGCCGAATCTCCGTCTATTAACACCTCTCAAACGGTTATTTCTTCGACGCCCACAAAAGCAGAAATTCTGAATGCTTGTGTTCGCAATCAAGCGGAAACCTTACCCAACCCTTACACCGATGTTGAACCGACTCATTGGGCTTATAAAGCGGTTTTAAGTATGTATTATTGCGGTGCATTTCGTCAAGCCACGCCGCCAGCTTTAATTGAACAATTGCTTCAGTCTGATTCAATTTCCGGACAAGAAACACAGGTTTCAGATGACAGGAAATAGAAGTCACCGAGTCAGGAGTCAGGAGTCACCGAGTCACCGAGTCACCGAGTCAGGAGTTAGGAGACAGGAGTCACCGAGTCACCGAGTCACCGAGTCACCGAGTCAGGAGTAAGCGCGTTCGCTATCGGAAACTTCGCCTACAGAATTACCCCTTACCCTTTACCCCTTACCCTTTACCCCTTACCCCTTCCCCCTTCCCTATTGCCTATTCCCTGTCCCCTGTTCCCTGTCCCCTGTTCCCTGTTCCCTAATAACTACCAAGTGGGATCGACAGTGATGTTAATGGTAATTTTATCTCGTCCGGCGGGAACAGCGCTAATACAAGCACAAATAACATCTTCGCCGTCAATTTCCACCTCACAAGCGTGACAGGAACCCATCAAACAGCCTGTAGGAATGGTAACACCCGCCCGTCCTGCAACCTCTAACATGGGTTCTCCGGGTTGGGCGGAAACGGTGACATCATCGGGTAAAAAATGAACTTGCAATGATTGAGAGTTTGACATTTTTTCAGGGTTTCACTCAACAATATTTTCTCAAAAAACAATATAGATGCACCAAAATAGAGTTCAAAAATTAGAAGAATTTTGGGGAAGATTTGGGATAGTTTTCGATTTTAGAATAGATTAAATTCAAGCTAAAATTTGATTGATATCCAAATATTCTTCAACCACATCCGCCAAAACATCAAGCATCATTTCCCGTTGTTCTCGATAGTTGGGAATACCAGTCGGTAAGGTGACTAAACCTCGTTGAGTTCGGAGATGATTTAACCAAGATCTTCGCCAAGGACTATTATCAAAAACCCCATGTAAATAATGTCCCCAAACTGAATATTGTTTGTTTGTCACGCCCAAATTGCGATCGTCAAACAGAGGTAATGTGTTTTCTGTATCTAAAATTTGAGTGCGACCTTGATGAATTTCATATCCTTCTATGGGTAAACCCTGTTGAGGATGTTCTGAAGTCACAACCCGCTTACAAGAGATTTTCTGACGGTCCATAATCGTTCTTACAGGTAACAGCCCCAAACCGGGAAATTCGCCCCGTTTCCCTTCAATTCCCTGGCTATCAATCACACTTTCACCTAACATTTGATAGCCGCCACAAATACCCATCACCTGACCGCCAGCAGCAACATATTTTTGTAGGGCTTCTCCCATTCCGGCTTCTTGAAGAACTAATAAATCAGCAATGGTTGTTTTAGAACCGGGAATAATCACCGCATCGGGATGACCTAAAGCTTCATTGGGGCTAATATATTCTAAATTTACACTGGTTTCTGCATCCAACGGATCGAAATCTGTAAAATTAGAAATCCGAGGTACACGAACCACTGCAATGGTAATTTCCCCAGGGGAACTGTTGCGAGGGCGGCGATCTAATAAACTTAAAGAATCTTCTGCGGGAAAGTCAAAGTCAACCCAAGGAATCACGCCAACCACAGGAATTCCGGTGTATTCTTCTAACCATTTTATCCCGGATTCTAAAAGCGATCGCTGACCCCTAAATTTATTAATAATAATCCCCTTGACTAATTCCCGTTCTTGGGGTTCAAGAAGCTGTAACGTTCCAACAACATGAGCAAACGCCCCGCCGCGATCAATATCAACAACCAGCAGAGTTTTTGCATTCAAATACTCTGCTACCCGCATATTAGTTAAGTCGCGATGTTTGAGGTTAATTTCTGCCGGACTTCCCGCCCCTTCACAGACGATCATTTCATATTCTGAGGCTAAATGTTCGAGACATTTAGTAATCGCTTGCCAACCAATATCAAAATATTGTTCGTAATATTCCCCCGCATGAACAACGCCGACCGGTTTACCTTTTAAAATGACTTGAGAAGTCATATCACCTTGGGGCTTTAATAAAATCGGATTCATCGCCACAGAAGGGGAAATTCCAGCCGCCCAAGCTTGAACAACTTGAGCGTAACCGATTTCCGAACCGGCGGGGGTCACATAGGAATTTAACGCCATATTTTGACCCTTAAACGGAGTCACTTTCACGCCTCGACGGTACAAAATTCGACAGAGGGCGGCGGTGATCATGGATTTACCTGCGTGGGAGGTCGTTCCCACAACCATAATTGCTTTCATGTTGAGAAATTGCAAAGTTTAGAATTGCAAAAATAGGGATAGATGTTGTATTGAACGCCGAGAAACAGGTTAAATTTTATTAGCTTAGAATGGAAATCGTAAACGGCGATGAAGGAAATTTAAACCCCGTTCACGCCAAGTTGGGACGGCGAATTTTTGGGTTTGATCTTCGGCTTTTTCGACTAGCTGACGACCGAGGGGGGTGAGTCGAAAACTATCTGTAATTCCCTGTCCGTCTACTTCCCGTCGCAACACACCGACTTGAATTAACCACATTAAATTGTTTTCTACACTCAGTTCGGATTGGGGTGAACGAGTGTATCCTTTTTCAACGCCACGCGATCCGGCGATCGCATTGAGTTCAACGCTTTCATATCGCATCAAACTGAGTAATTTTAGGGTAAAAGGAGAACAACAAATCGCCCGTTCAGCCCGTTGGAAGGTGCGAGAGGGATATTGAATTGATTTGGGAGTGGAAGACTCAACAGAGGTCATCTGAGTTGTAATGGTGAGAATTAAAAGGTCTTGATGTTTTAATCAGCGGAAAAACCCGGTTGAGTTGAAAACCGGGCATTTCTTTTATTCCATATTAGGGGGGATTTGGCGACTGCGCCACCGTTAGCGGAAAAACTGATGTCTGTCCAGGATAGTTTCTCCGTGATCGGGTATCCAAGCCACCCACTGATTTTCGCTGTTTTGAGCCAACAGTAGGGCTTCGTCGTGGCTGTAGGGGTTGGGAAGTTCTCGCAGCTTAACCCATGTTCCGGGTTGATATTCGCCTGAGAATGGAACGACTGACGCCAACCAGTCGGATACGGAAGTCAGGGTAATTTCGGGGTGTAAGTCAAGTGACATGGTGCTTTCCTCGTCGAGTCGGTTCTCAGAGGCTTCTATCTCACCGTTAGCTTCCTCTAAAAACAGACTTTTAAAAATTTTCTGTATCTAGTGTTACAGAATGCCGATTAAATCTCAAGTTTTTGTTGTACAACTTCATCATTGAAGGGGAAAGGGGAAAGGGGAAAGGGGAAAGGGGAAAGGCAAACGGTTCACTGGTCACTGAAAACTGATTTCACTGGTCACTGGTCACTGGTCACTGTTCACTGAAAACTGGTCACTGGTCACTGGTCACTGTTCACTGTAAAGGCTGGTTAAAAGGTACCCAATCCCGTAAAATAACGTTGTGAAGAAAATCTAAAAAATTCCTTTTGGGGAGGATCTCTCAGTAATGACTTTATCTGTAGGAACAAAAGCCCCCGACTTTACCGCTAAAGACGCCAACGGAAACACCGTCTCTCTGGCCGACTTCAAGGGTAAGATAGTTGTTCTGTACTTCTACCCCAAGGATGACACCCCCGGTTGCACGAAAGAAGCCCAAAGCTTCCGTGACAACTATACCGACTACCAAAGCAAAGACATGGTTGTTTTGGGTGTGAGTACCGATGATGAAGCATCCCACAAGGCGTTTGCAGAAAAGTATGGTTTACCTTTTACTTTGTTAGCCGACCCCGATGGCACCATTACCAAAGCCTATGATGTGGACGGTGGAGGCTATGCCAAACGTGTCACCTATATTATTAACGGTGAAGGCACGATTGATTTTGTTGATGACAAGGTAAACACTCAATCTCACGCTCAAGATATTCTCGCCCGACTGGGTTAATCAAGCGATGATTTGATCCAGTCTCAGGAAAAATTCATCCTTATTCACGATGTAGCCGTCCGTAGATAGTTCTGGGGGCGGCTTTATCGGTGCAGTTATAAGCTATGCTATGGCGCTTCGCGCAGGGAACAGGGAACAGGCAACAGGTGAAGCAGTGCGGTCTTGGTGGTTTCCATCAAGGAGCAACTGCTGAACCCGAAGGGCAACAGGGGATTTAAAAACCCTTTAAATCAAGGTTTTAGAGTTTCTGGGTTCTGTTAGTTTGTTCACAATACCAGCGCGAACTGCTATAACTCTGTTTGAAGCGATCAACCTGAAACAATCCCTTGACTCAATCCGTCCCCAATTCCTCATGTCTCGCTTTATGCAAGCAGATCGCGCTTAACTGTGCCAATTTTGACCTACGAAAACTTCTAGAACTATGCTGAATTATCTCGGCCCCATCGATGTATTAGTCAATCAACCTGTTGCTTTAATTGGAACTTTTGAATCGGAACAAATTCAAACGGTTTCTGTTGTCGCCGAAGACAAATATCCCCTTACGGTTCGTCTCAATTATAAATCAAAAATTTGGCACGTTAGCCTAGAGAAAGGATTTAATACTCCGGGTCAAAGATGGTTACGTTTAAAAGGTTTTAATCGCCAAAATCAATCCGTCTCCGATCAAATTATTCGTTTAACCGTATCTCTAGAAGGAAATCTCGGATCGGATACTCATTTAATCGCCCGAACTACAACCCCGTTTAAAAAACAAGCGATTTCTTCTTCTCGTCTGACTCCCCAACAACAACAAAATATAAATGTTGGTGAAATTCTTCCCCTCAACAGCTACCAATTAGCCAACGAACACCTCGAAGTTGAACTCAAAAATCCTTTGGGAAGTTTGGGACAATATGGCTATTTTTATGAAGAACACGTTCTATTAGTTAAAAACGGACAAATTCTTTGGTTTGATCGCGAAGATTTACCGCCAACTCCATCGGGGACTCAATTATTATGGATTACTCAAACGACTCCCTTGAAGCTTAAACCCCAAGATTCCGCACAGTTGGGAATCAATCAAACGGTGGAATTAACTCACGGAAGTACCTACACCATTTTAGGTTATGCCTCTGTTGAAGATCATTTTCGGGTCACTCTCGATCGCGATATTCCCGGTTTTGGAAAATACGGTTATGTTTACCGTTATCATGCGGAACTTTGGGAAAAAGATAAACCAATTAATTACAATACAAACGCCATCAATCTCACGGTTATTAATACAACTGTTTTCAAAAAACGACCGGTTGATGCGGCTTATTTATCTGAAGCTGAAAAGATAATAATTCCCGCAGGAATGGTTTACGGCGTACAAAGTTACACCACAGAAAATGGTCATTTAAAAGTCGCCTTCACCGAAAATTTACCGGGTTTTGGAAATACGGGTTATCTCTATCCTGATTTTATTCAACTCAGTCGCGCCGACCAACCAATTATTCCTAAATTACCGGTGACTTATGACGGACCGCCAGAAGTTTTAGTCAATGAACCAACTATTCTTAAAGGAACTTTTGATCCGCGTCTGGTGACGGCAATTTCTTTGATGGCGGAAGATCGTTTTCGTTTTGATGTGATTTTAAATTCTGCGGGGAAGACTTGGGAAGTTAAATTAGCAAAAGGATTTAGTGAGGCGGGTTATCGTTGGTTGCGACTGAAAGCCAGTAATAGTAAAGGCGAGTTGGTTGCTTCTGTTGTTATTAATATAACGGTTAGTAGCTATCCGTTGACGGTGGGGGAAGGGTTAACTTTAACCATTACTAACGATACTTTATTTAAGGTCGCACCGTTTGATTCTACGTCTTTAAATCAAAATCAAAAAGTTGCGATTAAAGCGGGTCAAAAGTTTAATGTTTTGAAGTACGGTTGGGTTGATGGTCATTTAAAAGTATTGTTAAATAATGCGATTCCTCCCGTCGGAACTTTTGGTTATTTTTTCCAGGGTCACGTTCAACTCAGCAAAGGTTCGGAAGTCCTTCAATTTGAGATTGATAATGTACCGGATACGGATATTAACGCTCAACTGTTGGTGATTAAAACCACAAAAATTAAAGCAAAACCGATTGATTCTGCTGAATTATCACCGGATGAATTGGCGCCGTTGTTACTCGGTCAAACTTACGCGATTAAAGGTTATGCTTGTACTCAGGGTCATTTTCGCGTTACTTTAGCTCAATCTGTTGAGGGATTTGGTAATGTAGGTTATATTTATTGGCAACACGTTCGTTTGCTGCGAGATGGTCAAGAAATCCCCTTCAATCCTAATGCTTTGACTATGACTATTGCAGAAACAACGGTGTTGAAAAAACGCCCCGTAGATGCGAGTCGTTTGGAGAATTCTGAGAGGGCGACTTTACCTGTTGGTCGAGTTTATGGGGTGAATAGTTATGCGATCGCTGACAATCATATTCGAGTCGCATTAACGGAGGAATTACCGAGTTTTGGAAATACGGGTTATGTGTTTCCGGCTTATGTTAAATTCCAGCGAGGGGGGAAAACTTTCGATCCCTTACCCGACCAACTTGAGTTGAATGTTCCCTATTTTTCTCAACGAGATAATCCCCGCTATTATTGGTCTACTTGTAATGTAACTTCCATTGCGATGGTGTTATATTATTATGGTTTGCGATCGCAATATGGGGGTCAGTTAGAGGATGAATTGTTGCAGTGGTGTTTTAATTATGCGGGGGTCGGTTCGCAAACGGAACACAACGTTTTAACGGCTTTAATTCGGGCTTATGGCTACAGAAGTAGTTTTAGTACAACTCGCCGTTGGTCTGAAATTAAAGAAGAATTAATTAATGGTCGTCCTGTGGTTATTGGGGCTGATTTAACACCAGCGGGTCACGTTTTAACCATTATTGGTTTTAACAAAGCGGGCTATATTGTTAACGATCCTTGGGGAGATGCTTACACGGGTTATTCCAATACCGAAGGGCGACGGTTGTTGTATTCCTATGGTTATTTCAACCAAGTTGCTGGTCCTGATGGGAATGTTTGGGCGCATTTTATTGACCCTTAAAGTTATTAAAAACCCGGTTTCTTATGAGTTACCGGGTTTTTGCAGGTGGGGGATTTTTTATTGTTGTAATTGCGCCTCTAATTCTTGAATTCGGGCTTGTAAAGGTGCCAGCATTTCGGCAACTTGTGCTTCGGAATATTTAATCGGAATATGTTGGGGACAATTCCAATCCCAAGCTTCTACATGAATTAAAAACGCCCGTTCCGCAGTGGCTTCATATTCGGGAACACGCAACTGTTCAATTAAATTCGGGTTATTATATTCTATTTTAGCACGTCCCCAAATTTTTAAGCGACGGCGATTGGTATAATCCATTAAAAACAGAAAAACCCGATCATTTACCGATAAGTTTCCGATACTTAGATATTGACAATTTCCTCCAAAATCTGCAAATCCTAATGTCTTCTCATCCAAAATTTTCAGAAACCCAACCGGCCCACCTCGAAACTGAATATAAGGCCAGCCATTCTCATTTACCGTCCCTATATAAAAGCTATCACGGGCTTGAATAAAGTCGGCAACTTTGGGAATTAAGGTATCATTTTCCGGGCCGTTTTCTTCCATACGGTTATACATTTCTCGGGAACCGTAGCGTTCTTGAATTGCTTTCACGGCTGGAGTAAATGCAATCTCTGCAAATTTCCGAGGCATAGTTTTCTCCGCGATTAAATAGAAGATTTAGGATTTATGATTTTGACGAAAACTGACAGAACATTCTGGGGGTAAAATTTCTCGTTCAACGCCCCAACCTCTGACAATTAATTGCAGTGAATCACTATTTCTTTCAGTTTCATAATCAGAACCCAAAAAGATTTTTTTGATCAAATTCATCCAAAACATGATAGATTCCCTGATAAAGTGAACAGAAAATAACGAAATTTAGCGGTTAAAATTAAGCGGTAACTGGGGCTTCAATTCCCGGCATTCCCACAAATCCGGGTAAGTTTTTAATTTGTTCAATCCACCGCAAAACGTGAGAATATGGGCTTAAATCAATGTGACCATCTGGGGCTAAAGCAACATAAGGAAATGCGGCAATATCGGCGACGGTTGGGCGTTCAAATTCTAACCAAGTTCGTTCGCTCAAATGCTCGTTTAAAAGTTGTAGAATAAAATGGGATTTTTGAGTCGCTCGTTCAATGTTAATACTATGAGTGCCAAACACATAATATAACCGAGCATTTTCGGGTCCTTGACGAATTTCTCCGGCTGTTGTTGATAGCCAACGCACAACCCGACTCATGGCTTCTGCATCCGTTGGAAACCAGTCTTCTCCCCCATATTTACGGGCTAAATAAACTAAAATGGCTTGAGCGTCTTGAAATACTGTTTCGCCATCAATTAAAACAGGAACTTGACCAAAAGGATTGATTTTTAAAAACTCGGGTTGTTTGTGTTCTCCGTTCATCATGTCAAGCTGAATAAATTCATGTTCCAGATGCAACAGAGACAAGAACAAACGCACTTTATAAGTATTTCCAGACAGTTCGTGACCGTAGAGTTTAAACATTGTGACCTTCCTTTTGTGTTTCAATGGGTTCTAAGCTGTGCGATTATTCTTTGAGAAAAGTTAATCAAACAGCATTTTCATTGAGTCCGTCGGTCAGTTGTAGTCTGTTCTATTCAAACCCGATTATAAACCTAAACGGACTCAGAGAAAAGCATAAAATTGCAAATCCATTCACTCCTTAACCTCAGTCAAGTTTGTATAATTTCTTAAAACTTTTTAACGATTCTTGACTGAATGAAAGAGTTTGTTTCTTTTTGCGGCTTGTTGAACGGGTATTTTGTTATTTACCTATTAGTAGGTAGTTAATGGTTCAAAAAAATTATTGTTCGTTAAGCAATTCTGCAAAAAGCGGTTGAATCATCTGTTCAAAAGCGGAGATGCGGTCTTCAGAAAGACGGGAAAAAAGCTGTGCGCCCTGAAAGGTTGCTAAAATTCGTTTAGCCTCCATTTCATAAGGGGTTTTACAGTGGAAAATACCCGCCTGACAACCGGTTTCTAACACACCCGCTAACCAAGTTTGGTTCTCGGAGAAAAACTGTTTAATTTCCTCTCGAACCGCTTCCGGTAGAACCGCCCAGTCAGAGGTTAACATTCCACACAAACACAACTTATCTTGCGATAAACCCTCTCGATAAAGGTTTGCAAACAGCCTCAATTGTTGTTTGGGGGAATCACTTTTTTGTTCGATTTGTTGGCGAATCCGGTTAAAGATTTCTCGATAACGTTTCACCAATTCTCGAACTAAATCGTCTTTTGAGGGAAAATGATAATGAATGCTAGCTTTGCGAATCTTGACCTGCTCAGAGATATCGGCATAACTAAAGGCATTATACCCTCGGTTCTGCACGAGGTCTTGAGCAACGTCTAAGATTTGTTCGGCGGTGTTTCCTTTCATGTTCTTATTATCTACCAACCAGTAGATAAATGTCAAGAGATATTTTTCGAGGTTCAGCAAAATTTACCAAGTGACAACCACCTTCCCCACAGCCTGACCGGACTCGGCGTGTTGATGGGCGGCTGCAATGTCATCAATAGTAAAGGTTTTGGCATCCAACAGGGGGCGAACTTTACCCGCTTCCACAAGTTCAGCTAATTTTAATAAAATTTCACCGTGATAGGCGCGACCCTGATTAAACAACATCGGAATCAACATAAAAACCAAATGCAACGTTAAACCTTTGGCATGAAGCAGGGTTAAATCTTGTTGAGAAAGGGCAAGAATAGAAACAACCGTACCATTGAGTTTGGCGGCTTTAAACGCATTTTGTAAATTATCATCCCCCACCGTATCAAACACCACATCAAACCCTTGTCCGTCCGTGTATTCGGCAACAAATTGTTCGGCCGTTTTCTGACGATAATTAATGGTAAAATCCGCCCCCAAATTCTCAGCAATTTTCGCTTTTTCGGGACTCGAAACCAAACCATAAACCGTCGCCCCCGCAGCTTTGGCCAGTTGGACACCGATATGTCCGACGCCGCCAGTTGCGCCATAAACTAACACCTTTTGTCCCGGTTGAATTTTGGCCCTATCCATTAACCCTTCCCAAGCGGTAATAGAAACCAGGGGTAACGCCGCAGCCTCCGCCATCGTTAAAGCGGGGGGTTTGGGGGCGACTAAACTCGCATCCGCCAACATAAACTCCGCCAAAGCGCCTGCGGTTCCCTTGACTCCTCCCGCACAAGCATAAACCGCATCGCCGACTTGAAACTGGGTGACGCCTTCGCCAACGGCTTCAATAATTCCGGCGACATCTCCATGCAAAACTGCGGGAAATTCGGGGGCGATATCGGCAATTATTCCCTGGCGTATTTTATAATCTACGGGGTTTATGCTGGTTGCAGCGACCCGAATTAAAACATGATTGGGGATAACATTTGGAAGGGGTAATTCTGCCGTTTTAAAAACGTTTGGGCTGCCAAATTCTTCAATGACAATTGCTTTCATGGTGGGTTAAATCGTTGACAAAATTTTAGAAGCAAAAGGCAATTATCAGTCACCAGTCACCAGTGTTTTCAGTTTACAGTTATCACTTGGTCGGTCACTGAAAACTGGTCACTGTTAACTGAAAACTGGTCACTGTTAACTGACTCCTGTTCACTGTTTCCCGACTCTTTGCTTGTAACTCCAGACGGTATTTTGTAATAACATTGCCACCGTCATCGGCCCAACTCCACCGGGAACTGGGCTAATATAATCAACCAAAGGTTCTACTCCTTCAAAATCAACATCTCCAACAATTCGCGAGCGCCCTTCGTAGTCGGTAATGCGATTAATTCCAACATCAACAACCACAGCGCCCGGTTTGACCATTTGAGGAGTAATTAATTTAGGATAACCTGCGGCGACGATTAAAATCTCAGCTTCACAAGTTAATTTTGCTAAATCTTTGGTTTTAATATGAGCAATAGAAACGGTACTTTCTGCTTCTAATAACATCAACGCCATCGGTTTTCCAACTAAAATACTGGCGCCAACAACCACCGCATCTTTACCCGTTACTTCGATGTCATATTCTCGCAAAAGTTGCATCACTCCCGCAGGCGTACAACTGCGAAGACCCGCTTCTCCGCGTACCAGTCGCCCCATATTGACCGGATGAAGTCCGTCTACATCTTTATCGGGAGAAATCTCATATAATAGCGGAATAGCGTTCAAATGAGGAGGTAAAGGAAGCTGAAGTAATATGCCATCAACTTCGGGGTTATCGTTGAGTGAATGAATGACTTCGGTGAGTTCCGCTTGAGAAATATTTGTGGGAAAATGTTTCCCAAAAGAGGCAATTCCCACCTGTTCACAAGCCCGTTCTTTATTGCGAACATAAACCGCACTGGCGGGGTTTTCTCCTACCATCAATACCGCGAGTCCGGGCGGACGTCCGGCTTGGGTTTGTAGGGATTGAATTTCTTCCTGTAGTTGTTTTCTAATTTTTTGAGCGAGCGCTTTACCATCTAATATGTTAGCCATAATAATTTTCGGGTTAAGAGGACATGATTCACCAAAATTGACAAAAACTTATTTTTTTGGTTTTTTTCGGAACAAAAGCCATAGAACTCACCGTCTGGGTAGAGAGAGTTAGATATCATAACTCCTTGCTGATAGTTACAGGTGAGATGGGGTCAATGCAAACGCCCCAACTCACCTCTATTTGTTCAGATTCGATGGCGCTTGCGATCAAAAAATTGACCATCCGAGCGTTAATCTTAAATTAGTTTAAAACGATTTGTCACCGATCGCCTAAAATTTTACAGGATAATTTCTGTGCGATGACTACTACAATGAAGCCTAAATTTATGCGGGCGTTTCCCCTCGTGATGTTATTGAGTCTGACACCGTTGTTGTTTGGCTGCGAGAAGTTGGCGACTTCAACGGCTAAACTGAGTCTGAATGTCACTCCCATTGAAAACCTCGAAAAACGCAAAGCCGACGCCAAGGTTTACGTTAAAGGAACAGTTGAAAGCCATGCGCCTTTCGTTGGTGCCGGTGCCTATCAACTTCAGGATAACACGGGTGAAGTTTGGGTTTTTACCACCGAGAGTTTACCTCCGTTGGGACAACAAATGCTGATTCGGGGTAAAGTAAGTTATGAGAGTATTACGCTTAAAGAACTACAAGGGCAAGATATTGGGGGCGTTTATCTTGAAGAAGTTGAACGCATTCAAGAACCTTCTCCCTCGCCGGAAAATGGACAGAAAAAACCCATTCAAGCCCCAACTCCCGAGTCCGAAAATATTGTTGATGAACAAGAATGACTAACTCACCCGTTCAAGTTTCTTTGGCTATCCTCTACCGCGAGGGTCGCTTTTTAATGCAATTACGAGATGATATTCCCGGTATTGTTTATCCGGGGGTTTGGGGTTTATTTGGGGGTCATATTGAACCCGAGGAAACCCCAGAAATTGCAGTCAAACGAGAAATAATCGAAGAAATTGGTTATGAAATCTCTGAAGTTTCAGCGTTTGGTTTATATACTGATAAAAACGTGATTCGTCATGTTTTTTATGCCCCTTTAAACGTCGATATCAGTCAATTAGTTCTAAACGAAGGATGGGATATGGGATTACTCAGCCCCGAAGAAATTCGCCAAGGTCAAGCCTATTCTGAAAAAGCCGGAATGGTCAGAATCCTCGGTCGTCCCCATCAAAACATTTTACTTAATTTTCTTCAACACAAACCAGAAATCCTCAACTTTGAACAATCCACATAAACCCATCCGTTTCCGAAAGCATAAACCTAAAAAACCCCAAATCAACCCATCCGTTTCCAAGGGTGAGATTCGTTGAAAAAACGGGATTGAATGGGCTTGAGATTCAAATACTGAGTTAAAGTAAACCCATCTACACCTAACTGAGTTTGGTCTTTTTCGGCTTGAATTCCGGCTTGGGCGTGCCACCAAACGGCTGTTTTTACGATTGAATCGAGAGGAGTTGGATTGAGGACAACTGCGGCTAATAATCCACCCAACAAACCGGTTAAAACATCCCCTGTTCCTCCTCTCGCTAGCGCCGGGGTACTTTCCGGATTAATCCAAACCGTTTCGCCGGTTCCGATACAAACCCTCGCCCCTTTTAACACCACAATACTTCCGCTTTGTTGGGCTGCTTTTTTAGTCACTAAAATCCGATTTTTTAACTCCTCGCCCAATTCGGGAAATAACCGTTTAAACTCGCCCGGATGGGGAGTAATAATGGTAGCGGCTTGTCGTTGAGAAAGGGTAGAAATGGGGTCAAGTTGGGCTAAAATGTTTAAACCATCCGCATCTAAAACTAAGGGTTGGGAACATTCTAAAATCATTTGAAGCAGCGATGTAGCCGACTGGGTTAAACCGGGACCGCAGGCGATCGCATCAAATTGATCTAAACTAAAATGGGAGGGAAAATCTAAAATTGCCCCGTCTTCTGTTTCAGGACAACCAACAATTAAAGCCTCAGGAAGTTGGGTACTCAATAAAGGTTTTATGGAGTTGGGAACCGCAATAGAAAGCATTCCCACACCCGACGCCCTCGCCCCCAAACCGGCTAAAATTGCCGCTCCGGTATAGCGATGAGAACCGGCTACAATCAGTAAATTACCGTTCTTATATTTATGAGAAGTTAAAGAACGAGGAAGGGGTAAATCCGCCATTGCAATTTCAGGAGTAATTCGGCGAAATTCGGGTGTTTGCCCCAATATTTCCTCAATATCAGCCAGAGGAATATCAAAGTCAATCAGTTCAACTTTTCCTAAATATTCCAACGCCATTTCTTGCAAACAGGCGAACTTCCACAACCCCAAACAAAAGGTGTAAGTTGCCTTAATAGCAGTTCCCAAAACTTCCCCGGTATCCGTATGAATTCCCGAAGGTAAATCAATACTAAAAACCCGCTTTTTCCAACTATTAATCAGGTTCACCCCTTCGGCCAATTCATCCGTTATCGGACGTTCCAAACCAAAGCCAAACATCCCGTCAATAATCACATCGCAGTTTTGCAAAGATTCTATGGTTTCCTCTGTCGAAATCCCCAAACTTGTGATATACTGAAAATGGGATTCTGCGAGTTCTTTTCGCTTAGAAAAGGGACAACAAACCTTCACAGAATATCCTAAAAAATGCAATTCCCGAGCCACAACTAACCCATCCCCACCGTTATGACCCGGGCCGACTAAAACCCCAATCGAAGTAATCGGAATTGACTCGATTTTGCTGAGAATCCGTTCGGTAATTCGTCCGGCGACTTTTTCCATTAGTGCGGCGACCGGCATTCCCGCATCAAACAGACGAGTTTCTATCGCCTGCATTTGTTGAGTCGTGACCACAAACTGTTGAATTTCGGTTCTATTTTTACGGTTAAACATAATTAAATAGTGGGTTGGGTTGAGGTAGGAAACCCAACGTTGAAAAACTTCGTTTCCCCCATTTTACAACTCGTCGGTTGGGTTGAGGTAGAAAACCCAACTTTGAAGAATTCTTATTGGGTTTCTAGATTGTTGGGTTTCTAGATTGTTGGGTTTCACTTCGTTCTACCCAACCTAGTTTGAAGAATTCTTGTTGGGTTTCACTTCGTTCTACCCAACCTACTTACCAAAATAAACCTGAGCGCCGGGAATTCCCGCATCAATAAAATAATCTTCCCATTCTTCAGCAAGATTCTGATTAGCAAAGGGTCCAACCGCAACAAAAGGGTCAACCGCCAAGTCTTGAACAATCACACTTTCTGCTGGCGCACCCAAAGCAACGACATCATTAGCGACAATATTTATATCAGCAGGTTGAGTTGGAATTAACACAAAATAGCGCTCGGTTTCTGATAACCCATAACCGTCAGGATTCTCAGGAGTAGAAGTAATTGGCGTTGTTGGAACTTCCGGTTGAATCGCCACCCAAAGCAGGAAATCTGGCAGATTTTCAATAATTTCTGAAGGAATTCCCCGCAAAGCTAACTCATCAACCAAAAGTTGAGCATTTCCATAATTAATAAAACTTCCCGCTTGAATCATCAGTTTTCCCCGATATTGTTTCACCTCAGCATTTTGCGCCACTTTTAACACTTCAAATAACGCCGCATCATTCACGCTCACAAACACCTGATATAAACCCAAACTTCCCTCGGGAAAAACATAAATTGGGGGAATATTTGTTTCAATCGGTTTTTCTTCCTCACTGGGTAAAGGAATAACAGGGGGAACGGCGTTAATAGCACCTGTAAATACTTTTCCATCCTCAAAAGTTGTAATTTCCGCTTCTACCCCGTAATCCTGCAAATCTTCAACCAATCTTTCGGCTTCACTCTCTCTAAAATAAATCCCCACATCAATAATTCTACGATTTTTATAGCGGCGAATCACGGCGCCGGGTTGAACCTGTTGAACCACTTCCAACAAAAAGGGACTATCGCTGTTAACATATACTCCATAGCGTTCTTGTGCTAAAACCGTTGAAATGGGCGTGAAACTCGCTCCAAAGAGCAGTAAAATCGCCGTTAGCGGGGTTCGCAATCTCCGTTGAATCCACCCTTTGTAGTTATTATGTATTATCATAGAAGTTACAGACATTTTCGGGTCCTCCAACAATGAGCGTATTAATGCCATCATTAAAAACAGAAGTACATCTAAACTAGCAGGTTATTATCCCTTAATCCCATGAAAAAAGTTGTTGTCGGTTTATCCGGAGGAGTTGACAGTTCAGCCACCGCAGCCATTCTGCACCACCAAGGCTATGAAGTGGTCGGGTTAACGCTATGGTTAATGAAAGGAAAAGGTCAGTGCTGTTCCGAAGGAATGGTGGATGCGGCGTTTATCTGCGAACAGTTGGGCGTTCCCCATCATATTGTTGACAGTCGAGATTTGTTTCAAACCAATATTGTTGATTATTTGGTCGAAGGGTACAGCGCCGGAATTACTCCCTTACCCTGTTCTCAATGCAATAAAGCCGTAAAATTCGGCCCGATGTTGCGTTATGCAAAGGAAGAATTGGGAATTGATTACATTGCGACGGGTCATTATGCGAGAATTCGGTATGATGAAATAAATGACCGCTATCAACTGTTAAGGGCGGTTGACCGCAGCAAAGACCAATCCTATTTTTTGTATGATTTAACTCAAGATTTGTTGGCGGGTTCTGTGTTTCCGTTGGGGGAAGTTCTCAAAAGTGAAACCCGACGCATTGCGGCACAATATAATTTGAAAACCGCAGAAAAACCGGAAAGTCAAGACCTGTGTTTAGTTGAAGCTAACGGTTCAATGCGGGCGTTTTTGGATAAATATATTACGGGTCAAAAAGGCGATATTGTCGATGAAAATGGTAAAGTGTTGGGTCAACATGAGGGGATTCATCACTACACCATCGGACAACGAAAAGGCTTGGGAATTGCCGCACCAAACCCGTTATATGTGATCGGAATTGATGCCGGACGAAATCAAGTGATCGTTGGCGATCGCGAAAATGCGACTCAAACAGAGTGTACCATTAAACGGGTAAATTGGGTATCAATTCCCCGCCCAAATTCTCCCGTTCGTGGGGAGGTGCAAATTCGTTATCGCAGCAAACCCCAACCCGTTACTGTTGTTCCGTTGGAGTCGGGAGAAGATGAACAAGTCAAACTTATTTTTGATGAACCCATCTTCGGAATTACACCGGGTCAAGCAGCCGTGTGGTACGACGGAGAAATCGTGTTAGGTGGCGGAATTATTTGCAGTTAAAACCCGTTGGGTGGGTGAAAACAATTCCCAAAACCTGTAGGGTGGGTGAGAATTGGGGCAATAATTCAACCATGAGGGTGAAAAACCTCACCCACCCTACCCGACTGTAGGGCAGGTGAAAACAATTGCCAAAAAATTAAATTTTGACTTCAATAAAGTTCACCCACCCTACATTCACAAACAGTTAAACCATGCGTCCTTCGGCAAATCCAAACTGAACGTAATGTTGAGTCACGGCGGCTAAATCGTTACCAAAGAAAGCCTGTAAATCGGCATTATTATTGAGATAACTAACCGGATTAAAAGAATCGGTTGAACGACCTTCGGCAATCCCAAAACGAACATAATGTTCCGTTGCAAACTCGGGATTAAAACCGAACGCCGCAATCAAATCTTCATTTGATGCCAAATATCTCACCTCATCAAACGTATCTACAGGTCTATTTTCATTAATCCCAAACTGTAAATAATGTTGGTTCGCCGCCGCCAAATCAAACCCAAATACACCCGCCAAATCAAGATTAGACGCCAAATATTGGGCGGGGTCAAATACAAAATCCCCCGTTAACGGGTCTACAACCGCAAGACCTTGTAAATTTAAGTTAGCATCATCGCCAATCATTCCCACGTTTGTCGCGGTACCTGTTGCCAAATCAACCGTGTACAACATAGAATTAGAAACGGCAAAAGCGGTATTACTCCCATTCGGAGAAGAAGCAATATCAAAACCGCCCAAAGTATCAAAATCAAGCCCCAATTCCCCCACCGTGACTAAAATTCCGTCATTGGGTGGATTTTGCAAAACGAGGGTATTTAACAGCGTATCGATGTTATAAAGCTGCGTCGAAGTCGTCCCCGCAAAGGAATTGGTATAAGCAGAAGCGGTAACATTGGGATTAATACCCGCATTCACATCGCCTGAGGCGAAGGCTAACGTCCCGTCAACGATAACCGCACCGGTATCAACATTTATCCGAAAATCTTGGTCGTTATCTCCAACCAACCGCAAACGGTCCGCGGCCGGGTTAAAATCAAAACCGGAGATGGTACCGCCTTCAAAGGGTTCAGACAGCGTACTCGCCAACGTAGCAACCCCATCGGAAGCCGTCAGAGAGCGAACTATCGGCCCATTTTGACCCGCGACTCCGTTGTGGATGTGAATGGCGCTGCGGGGATTTCCCTCCGCATCTGCCCCCGGACCAACGGGAAATAAAGAGCTAGTCAGATTGTCGAAAGTTCCAGAAACGGTTAAACGGTTGGTGGTATCATCGTAGGTGACGTCAAACGAACCCGTCGCCGGACTATCGGGAGGAACGTTCCCGACTTCTTGGGATTCCTGCATCGGAAGCCCGCTGACTGTAATGTTTCCTGCTGTCGGAACGTTAATCTGTCCTCGCAGTTCACCCCCGTTGAAGTTTTGGGTGTGCAGGTTGACGTAAAGGCTGTTATTCCGCAACAGCGCTTCTTCTTCGTCGGTGAGGGTAAAGGTGCCTGTAAACGTACCGTCATCAAAACCGTTTGGGTCGATGGTGTAGAGGTTGTTGGCGGTTGTCAAGCCGTAGATTAAACCGTTGGCGGGTCGGGTATCAATCCCCAGTAAGGTTCCCTCAATCCCTGTAACTGCTACGGGTGTTACCTGTCCGGGATTGCTTGAATTAAAAATCAAAAGGGTATTGTTATCAGTTAAGGCTGCTAAAGTTTCCATCTTAATTCCTTATCGAATTCTCTTGTAGTACATCCCTGGTTCGACTGTGAAGCTGTTTAAGTTTTGTATAGTCTAGCTTAAGTTTTGTATAGTTTAACTTAATTTTATTACTTTCGATAGAGATTGATTGACAATTGTACATTTGTATGTTAGAAAAGTTCGGATAAAAAAAATCCCTCCGTTTTATGGGAGGGAAATTGTACAGAAAATTCCGGTTATTTCTGAGGAATATTTGGTGCGGTAAATGACAACAAGTTTTGATTTTGTTGTGCAATAGGAGGATTATCGCCTAAGGTTGGTACCGACTGACGAATTAAAGCGGTTAATTGCGTTGTAGTTGAATCATAGATTTGAGTAACAATCTTCGGATATAAGCCAATTCCAATAATTGGCACCAACAAACAGGCAATTACAAACACTTCGCGAGGTTCAGCATCGACCAATTTTTCGTGAGAGGTTAACTCTTTGTTTTCCGGACCGTAGAGAATTTCTCGCAACATTGACAGCAGATAAATGGGCGTTAAAATTACCCCAATAGCCGCTAAGAACACAACCAAGACTTTAAACGTCGGGCTGTAAGCATCGCTGGTGGAAATGCCAATAAACACCATCACTTCTGCGACAAAGCCACTCATTCCCGGTAGCGCCAACGACGCCATTGAACAGGCCGTCCACATGGCGAAAACCTTCTTCATTTTTAACCCGACGCCGCCCATTTCATCTAACATTAAAGTATGGGTGCGGTCGTAGGTACAACCGACGAGAAAGAACAAACTCGCCCCAATTAACCCATGAGAAATCATTTGCAGCATCGCACCGCTTAACCCAATTTCGGTAAAGGATGCCATCCCAATTAAAACAAAACCCATGTGAGAAATTGAAGAATAGGCAATTTTTCGCTTGAGGTTTCGTTGGGCGAAAGACGTGAGGGCGGCGTAGATAATATTCACAACCCCCAAAATAATTAAAATGGGTGCAAACGTCGCGTGGGCGTCGGGTAACATTCCCACGTTCATCCGCAGCAACGCATAACCGCCCATTTTCAGCAGAATACCCGCCAGCAACATATGGGCGGGGGCGGTAGCCTCTCCGTGTGCGTCGGGTAGCCAGGTGTGAAGGGGGAAAATGGGGAGTTTCACGCCGTAGGCAATCAGAAAGCCACCATACAGCAATAATTCTAGTCTAATCGGAAAATCTTTCGCGGCGATCGCAGACATATCAAACGTTACGGTATCGCCGTAGAAAGCCATCGTTAACGCAGCAACCAGGATAAACAGCGAACCCCCTGCGGTGTAGAGGATAAACTTGGTTGCGGCATATTGGCGCTTTTTCCCGCCCCAAATGGCTAAAATCAGGTAAACGGGTACGAGTTCAAGTTCCCAGGCTAGGAAGAACAGTAACATATCCTGAACGGCGAATACAGCAATTTGTCCGCCATACATCGCCAACATCAGGAAGTAAAATAGCTTGGGTTTGAACGTCACCGGCCAAGCTGCTAAAATTGCCAGGGTGGTGATAAACCCGGTCAGCAAAATTAGAGGCATAGCCAGACCGTCGGCGCCGACGGACCAGTTTAAGTCCAGTTGCGGCACCCAGGCGTAACGTTCAAATAGTTGTAAACCGGACTTGTTGAAGTCGTACTCGGTACAAAAAGCATAGACAATAATAGCAAAGTCTATTAACCCAATAACCAAAGCATACCAGCGTACCGTGCGGCCGTCTTTGTCAGGAATAAACGGCACCAGCAACGCGGCGACAATGGGAAATAGAATAATGGTTGTTAACCAAGGAAACTGTTCGAGATTCATGTCTGATGATACAATCAGTGCTAAATTATTATAGATCCGCAAAATTTGAGTAATACCGCCTATACTTCACCTTTTCTTTAGACTTTAAACCGAATTTGTCCAAAGTTGAGGAATCGGATCTTGTTCTAAGATAGATAATCCAGGAGGCTCTTGTTCAATAAACGGCCATAACTGCACAATTTCTGAAAATTCTGGATATTTTAGACACAGCATTTCAACTCCCAATAACTTCTGGATTTTAGTTCTTTCTAATACAAATACTAATCCATCGAAAGGTGCAACATCTATAGTAACACCATTGCAACGTGTTTCCCAAAAATTAAATTTCATGCGAGTTGCATATTTCTTCCACCTTAACCCAGTTGCTCTTTTATTATCTGATTTTAAAATACTGCTGACTTTTCCAGATAACCCTCTAAGACCTAAAACTGGATACTTGAGATAAACTGTAGGCAAGGAAGAATTATTGTAAGCTGGAGCTATTCCCAAGATAATAACATTTAACTTGGATAGTCTGATGAGTGTTTTCTGTAAAGCGATTTCTGATGGAATTATTTTTTTAGCAGGGACAGGTGTTTGATTGAGTAGAGGTTGGTACAACTCGATGAAATAACGTTCTGTTTTATCTAGTAACTCTTTATTGTTTTCGCAAACTAACCAAGCTATTTTAAGATTACTTTTTCGGTTGAGTTTTTTGAGTTGTTCAAACCGATGATGATCTTTCCACCTCGCACACAAGTTTGTTGCTTGTCCAATATACAAAACTCGATTTTCGGAGTCTAATAGAAAGTAAATAGCGGAACAATGTGGAAGTAGATCTTTGTTTAAAAGAGAGACATAAGGGAGAGAAGATAGATCAATTTCAGGATACATTGTGAACTGGTCAGGATGAAAGTGGTTGTTGAAAAGGGAAATAGCAATCGGGTAGGGTGGGTGATAATTTTGCCACAAATTTAACAATAAAAGTTAAAAACCTCACCCACCCTACTTTGAAGTTGTTAACCTAACTAACTCCTGAGAACACCACAAAACCCAAGACAGCCCCAAACACAATTAAGGCATAAAATTGGGCGCGACCATTCTCAAAATATTTCAACCCTTCACCGGATAGAAGCGTCACCAAACCCGTAAGGTTAACGGCACCATCAACCACACGGAAATCAACCTCCATCACCTGACGGGCGAGACGTCGTAGACCTTGAACAAACAAAAAGTCATTCAAGTCGTCAAGATACCATTTATTGAGAGAAAAGTTATACAATGGCTTGATTTTCTCAGCGATCGCCGCAGGATCAATTTTACGACTGAGATACATCAACGAAGCAATCGTAATCCCAATTAAAGCAATTCCTACCGAATTTCCCGCCATAATTAGAAATTCAGTTAAATCGAATTCTGCGGCTTTTTCGAGAATTTGCGCTTCGGTTTCACTGGGGGCGTGAACAAACTCCTCAAAATAATTTGCAAACGGAGTCCCCAACAACCCAATCAACACCGACGGTACCGCCAGCGTCATCAACGGAATCGTCATCGCCCAGGGCGACTCGTGAGGGGAATCACTGTGATGACCGTGACCGTGATCATCGTGACCGTGTTCCTCGGTTTCTTCGACCAACTCTTGAGGATTCATCGCACCGGGACCAAAGGCATAATTCGGACCGTTGGCTTCGGCTAACAATTGTTGTTTAATCGTGGCATCATTGCCCCGGAAACCGCCTTCAAACGTGCTGAAGTACATCCGGAACATATAAAACGCCGTCATCCCCGCAGTTAGCCAACCAACCACCCATAAGGCGGGATTGGCTTCAAAGGCATTACCCAAAATTTCATCTTTGGACCAAAATCCCGCAAAAGGAGGAATTCCACAAATTGCCAAAGTACCAATTAAAAAACAAGTCGCCGTAATGGGCATATATTTGCGGAGTCCGCCCATTAACCGCATATCCTGGGCTAAAACCGGGTCATGTCCGACAACGGCTTCCATACCGTGAATAACCGAACCGGAACACAGGAACAACATCGCTTTAAAATAAGCGTGAGTCATCAGGTGAAACAGTCCGGCGCTGTAAGCACCCACGCCCATCGCCATCACCATGTAACCGAGTTGGGAGATGGTGGAATAGGCAAGACCTTTTTTAATGTCGTTTTGGGTTAAAGCAATGGTAGCACCCAGAAACGCTGTAAAACAGCCCGTCCAGGCGATCACATTCATTACAATGGGCAACCCTTCAAACACCGGATACATCCGGGCGATCAGGAATACCCCCGCAGCAACCATTGTCGCCGCGTGAATTAAAGCAGAAATGGGCGTCGGGCCTTCCATTGCGTCGGGTAGCCAGACGTGAAGGGGGAATTGGGCGGATTTGGCAACCGGACCCAAAAACACCAAAATTGCAAATAGACTGGCTAAGGCAACGCTTAAACCGCCGGTTTCGACGAGATTTTCTAAGCGTTCACCCATCAAGTCGAAGTCAAAGGTGTTGGTCGCCCAAAATAAACCTAACATCCCCAATAACAAACCAAAGTCACCGACGCGGTTGGTTACAAAGGCTTTTTGGCAAGCATCTGCTGCCGGTTTGCGATCGTACCAAAATCCGATCAACAGGTAGGAACACATCCCCACCAGTTCCCAGAAGATGTAAACCTGTACCAAGTTCGGACAAATCACTAAGCCTAGCATTGAGGAGCTAAATAGGCTTAAGTACGCATAAAAACGCACATATCCCGGATCGTGAGCCATGTAACCATCGGTGTATACCATCACCAAAAAGGCTACAGTGGTAACGATCGCTAACATGACCGAGGCGAGATGGTCGATAGTGTAACCCATACGGAGGGTAAAATCACCTGCGGCGGCCCATTCGATCATGTGGGTGTAGGGTTCGTGGCCGTTGATTTGACTCCAGAGTATCGCAAAAGACATCACCATCGATCCTCCCAGCAGGGAGACGATGAAGACTGAACTTGCCGATCTGAGGCTGTTGGTGGCTCGACTGAATGAGATTAAGCCGATCCCCACGAATGTCGCCCCGAGCAAGGGCAATACTGGAATCAACCAAGCGTATTGATAGAGCAGTTCCATAAGATCTAGGGACTTTATCCTTCTTTACGAAGTTGTCAAAACTGTTGATAATTTTGACATAGACTTTCCCATTTCAGCTTAATGATCAACCTTTTTACAGACTATGAACTACACCCGCTCTAAACAGAGGGGAGCTTTTGACGCTTCTTTGCCCACATTTGCTTCATGCTTCCGCAGTCAGTAGGGATGTGCGACTCTGCATCTTGCATAGGCTTGTTCCAAACCCCTCGCCCAAGTCAAACAAACTTGAGCGGCATTAACGTCTCGATCTTCGACATGAGCGCAATGGGAGCAATGATGAATCCTGTCAGCTAGCGTCTTGGGCGTTAACTCCCAGCAATTATTACAGCGTTGCGTTGGTTTCAATTGTTGGGTTGGAGCCTCCAAAAATACTCCACCCGCTTCGATAACTTTGTACTTAATTGATTCTCGAAGCATACCTATCGCAACGTCCAACAAATTGCGGTTTAATCCTGACTTCTGACGCTTTCTTTTGCTCCCCTTCTTCGCCTTTCTAGTCATACCTTTGATGTTTAGTTTCTCAGTAGCAACCAAGCTATTACCGCCAACCATTTGTGCCGCTACCTTGTGCGTCCAATCCTGTCTTTGATTGGCAACTTTACGCTTAACCTTGTTGATTTGAGCCTGACATTTCTTCCAGCGCCGAGAAGCTTTAACCTTGCGTTTTTCGGGTTTCCGTTTGCGCCTCAATCTCTTTGAAAGTTGTGTAACTTTCTCCTGAGATTGCTTTAGAAACTTGGGCGATTCTATTAACTCCCCGTCACTGGTGGCAATGGCAACTTTAGAGCCAAAATCTAACCCAATTGCACCAATGCCAGTTTGCCTACCCGGACAGCATTCAACGGTTATGGACGCATACCATTTATTGCTTCTCCAAAAGATGGTACAGGTTTTAGGAATCCCCCAAGTTCTCGCCTTACCCCGAATTTGCAAGATGATACCCAAGTCCCGAAGATTTAGATATCCGTTTACTCCGTTATTGGTGGTTATTCTCCAACTCTGTTTATTGGGGTAGTCCCACCCTGAGTATCGGCGAGAGGACTTAAATTTTGGGTATTTACCCAACCCTTTGAAAAAACGTTTAAACGCAAAATCAACCCTCTTTAAAGTTGCTTGCAAGGTCTGCGAACCGAGTTTTTTGTACTCATCCCAAACCTCTTTAAACTCAGGGAGTGAGTTCTGCTGTTCAAAATAATCAACGGAATGGTTAAACTTCTGGTATTGTGTCTTTCTATTGGCAACCGCAGCATTATATAGACAGCAGTGCATTCGTCTCGCCCAATGTAACTGGGTTTCTTGCTGACGTGTTGGGTAAAGTCTGTAAGTAATTCTACGTGTTACCATCTTAGGTATTATAGCATTTAAGATTGGCGTAAAGTTAGCCGGAGAAACTTTCAATGAACAAAGAGATTAATCTTGATGTTGAAACCATCGATCGCATTGTCGAAATGGCTTGGGAAGATCGAACCCCCTTTGATGCGATCGAAATCCAATTTGGTTTGAAAGAAAAAGATGTAATTGCGTTAATGCGGCGAGAAATGAAACCGTCAAGCTTTAGGATGTGGCGAAAACGAGTCAGCGGACGCAGTACAAAACATCTCGCCAAACGAGACTTTGAGAAAGGTCGCTTTAAATCATCCAATCAAAAAACATGAATTATGAATTATGAATTTCCCATCTCCTTAAAAGTTATATGATATCCGACTAATCAATGAGCGTCATGTAGGGGCGGGCTTGATTACAGTTATCAGTTATCATTTTACCGGACAACAACCTTGACACCTATTAACAGTTAACTGTTAACTAACAACTGGTCACTGGTCACTGGTCACTGTAAACTGTTCACTGTTTAAACCCGCCCCGCAGTTGGGAGAAGTCGTGAGGTCACCAAGTCAGAAGTTCAGGAGTCACCGAGTCAGGAGTCACCGAGGACCGAGGAAAGAATTACTTATTACCTCTTGGATGGTTGCCTTTCCCCTTTCCCCTTTCCCCTTCCCCCTTTCCCCTGTTCCCTATTGAAGGAATTAGGCTTCTAAGGTGAGATATTCATGGGTAGACAGAGACACAGAAGCCGATCGATTTTGATAACTGTGCATAAACTCATCGAGAGTCCGGCGCAGATCTTCGCGTCCGTGAAAATGTTCGAGTCGATGTAACTCTTGACCGTTGTCGAATAAGATCAGCGTGGGTAGAGTCTGAAGGCGGTAGGTACTTGCCAATTTGAGACTTTGATCCGCATTCACTCCAACCACTTTCACCTGATCTTGCCAGTTAGCTTGAAATTGTTGCAACTGAGGAACGATCAGCCGACACAACCCACACCAAGGCGCCCAAAAATGAACCAGAACCGGAACCGAGGCACCCAAAACCTCTGTAGCAAAATTTGGCTCGCGAATTGAAAGCAGCATAATCTTGGAAGTTTTTATTAATGAACGTTTAATATCTCTGGGATCATGCTACCAGGCTACGTTACTTGTGGCACCTATCAAAAAAGGATGAACTTGCCACAACAGGATAACGAAAACCGCAACACCCAGATAAGACCAGCGGACAAACTCTTGCCATTGCAAAGTTTGACGACCCTGAAGAATTGCCAAAAAGGGTATCACAGAAGTGCGATCCCGAACTGCATCAAATGCTTCACCATAACGCGCTCTCATGCGCCTGTCGCCGTGCCAAACCGCAAATAGGTGATGAGCCACCAAACCGATAGAAGTCACCAGCGTGAAGCTTGTACCGAGCCAGAGCGTGTGAGCGATGCACCAGATCACCTGTCCCACCATCTGGGGATGACGGGTGATGCGAATGATCCCGGTTTCGTAGAGATGAACCTGGGGCTTTTCAATGGCAGCAATTTCGAGAAGATTGAAAGTAGCCGGATAAAGAAATACAAACGACAGGGCAGATAATCCCCAGACGATCGGGATAATGAAACCATACTGTTGAACCTGCCACAATCGTATTCCGTCATAACGGTGATTGAAAAAATAAATAATCAACACCACCGCCAGCGGTAAACTCACCAGCGCAAATAAAATCCGATACAGTCTTGGGCCAATTTTTTGTTCCCCCCAAGGACGCAGGGCCGCCAAACCACTATGGGCGATCGCAAAGCCCAACAGCAACCCCAACATCACATAATGGCTTGATGTTAGCCATTGATCCACCATTGTCACCTCTTCAGTCGATAATAAAGTTAACTTCAATACAGATCATCCCGCAGTATGCTGAAAGAACTTGATCCCCTCCTATTTTCCCTTAAAGCTTCTCTGGCCTGTTGAGGTGAAGTTTATGACTGAACTGCCATTCACACTAGACCAATTACGCATTCTCAAAGCGATCGCGGCGGAAGGAAGCTTCAAGCGGGCGGCTGATAGCTTATATGTCTCACAACCTGCGATCAGTCTTCAAGTCCAAAACTTAGAACGACAGCTCGATGTTCCCTTGTTCGATCGAGCCGGACGTCGCGCTCAACTCACCGAAGCCGGTCATCTCCTCCTAAGCTACGGTGAGAAAGTTCTGTCGCTCTGTCAGGAAACCTGTCTCGCCATTGAAGATTTACAAAATCTTAAGGGAGGTACGCTGATCGTCGGGGCTTCTCAAACCACAGGGACTTATCTACTCCCTCGGATGATTGGATTATTTCGGCAAAAATACGCCAGTGTTGCGGTACAGTTACACGTTCATTCTACCCGCCGCACCGCTTGGAGTGTGGTCAACGGACAAATTGATTTGGCCATTGTCGGCGGTGAAATTTCCGCCGAACTGGCACAATCTCTCGAAATCGTGCCTTATGCTCGTGATGAACTGGCTTTAACTATCCCGGTTTCCCATCCTTTCGCCGAACGGGAGATGATTGCCCAAGAAGATTTATATCAGCTTCAGTTCATCACTCTGGATGCTCAGTCTACAATTCGTCGCGTGATCGATCAAGTTCTCACTCGTGCGGGTATTGACACCACTCGTCTTAAAATTGAGATGGAGTTGAGTTCTATTGAAGCGATTAAAAATGCAGTCCAGTCGGGCTTAGGTGCAGCTTTTGTCTCCACCTCGGCGATTGAAAAGGAATTAAACATGGGGGTGCTGCGAACGATAAAAATTGATCGGGTGATTATTACTCGGGTTCTCTCGGTGATTTCTAATCCTCATCGCTATCAATCCAAAGCCGCAGAAGCTTTTGTTAATGAGATTTTACCTCGATTTTCTACACCCGGTTTGGGTAAATATGACCTAGATTATCAACAATCACCAGCCGTAGAGGTGTTACCAAATTCCTCTGTTGTTCCGTCGGAGTTGAGTGAAAAAAAAGTCTAGGTTGACCCCAATCCCAATTACTGTTCTCATGGGCAACGGTTGACAAGCTATCGGCATGAACCAGAAAAAAATCAACTTCAAATCTGAACTTGGTGCGGCAGTGTTTGCCGTTGTGCATGAGCGGTAATTTGGGTATTGTTGAATATTGAATATTAAACCATTAGCTAGAAAAAACCATGTCAGATGTTCCCTTCACCTTAGACCAATTACGCATACTCAAAGCGATCGCGGCGGAAGGAAGCTTTAAGCGGGCGGCTGATAGTTTGTATGTCTCCCAACCGGCTATCAGCTTACAAGTTCAAAACCTGGAACGGCAGCTAAACGTACCTCTTTTTGATCGCGGAGGACGTCGGGCAAAATTGACTGAAGCTGGACATCTCCTGTTGAGTTATGGTGAAAAAATCCTCAGTTTATGTCAAGAAACTTGTCGCGCCATTGAAGATCTGCAAAACTTACAAGGGGGTACTCTGATTGTGGGAGCCTCTCAAACGACTGGCACTTACCTGCTTCCCCGCATGATCGGACTGTTTCGCAAGCAATATCCTGATGTGGCGGTACAGTTGCACGTTCATTCGACTCGACGCACGGCTTGGAGTGTTGCTAATGGTCAAATTGATTTGGCAATTATTGGCGGTGAAGTGCCTCCTGAACTCCATGAGTCGATTACCATTCAGCCTTATATTGAAGATGAATTGGCTTTGATTTTACCTGTTTTTCATCGCTTTGCCAAACAAGAGAGTGTTCAAAAAGAAGACCTTTATAAGTTACAATTTATTGCCCTCGATTCTCAATCGACTATTCGCAAGGTGATCGATCAAGTTCTTTCTCGCTCCAATATTGACCCCCGTCGTCTGCAAATTGAAATGGAATTGAATTCTATTGAAGCGATTAAAAATACCGTTCAAGCGGGTTTGGGGGCGGCTTTTGTCTCGACTTCTGCGATTGAAAAGGAACTGCAAATGGGGGTTCTTCATCAGGCGAAAATCGAAGGTGTAGTTGTCCGACGGATGTTATCTGTAATTGTTAATCCAAATCGTTATCAATCGAAAGCCGCAGAAGCTTTTAGTCGAGATATCTTACCTCAGTTTTCAACTCAGGAATTGAATTTAACTCCTGAAGAATCTGTTTCTCAAACCTAAGTCGCCGTTGAGAGTCTCAAATGTTTTAAAAAACCGCTCAAGTTAAATTTTTGTTAAAATGACTGGAAAATTTATCCCGAAAAGTAGCCGGAAATTCAAGATTTTAAATCTACAGTTGTACCTTCTCTCGCTCAGGCTGACATAAAATCCAGATGTTAGGGTGAAATGATCCTATGCACCAAGTGACAAGGAGCGACGCTTAATTAGCCATTCATTATCCCTATGAACATTTACTGCACTCGTCCTGGCTGTCCCCGTCCTGATAACCTGTTTGCTGACATCAACCAGATCACCTCTCTCAAAACAGCCCAGCAAAAGTATTGTACCGCTTGTGGGATGCCTCTGATTTTAGATGGTCGTTATCTACCCGAACGCTTACTCGGTAAAGGCGGCTTTGGAGCCGCTTTTTTGGCTTGCGATCGCCGATCTCCGACGTTGCGAAAATGTGTGGTCAAACAGTTTCAACCGGCTTACGATCTGACTCCTTCTCAGCTAGAAACTGCACAAAAACTTTTTGAACGCGAAGCTGTTGTTTTGGATCGTTTGGGAAATCAACACCCACAAATTCCCTATCTTCTCGCCTATTTTCCTTTAGAATGTAGGGGCTGGAATTCTTCTGAAAATCAGCAATTTTTCTATATTGTTCAAGACTATATCGACGGTCAAGATTTAGAAGCGGAACTCGCCACTCAAGGACGATTTTCTGAAGAAAAAGTTCGAGAAGTTTTACAAGAAATTTTGAATGTTCTTCAATTTGTTCACGAGCAAGATGTCATTCATCGTGATATTAAACCTTCTAATATTATGCGCGGTCGCCTGGGTGGTCTTTATTTGCTCGATTTTGGCGCCGTTAAACAGGTGACTCAACAACAGGGGAGTCGTTTCGGGACATCTACGGGAATTTATTCGATGGGATATGCTCCCCCGGAACAAATGCGGGGTCATCATGTTTTTCCTTCGACGGATTTATACGCTTTGGCTGTAACTTGTATTGTTCTACTCACCGGTAAGGATTGTCAAGAACTTTATGACAGTCATAAAGGTCGCTGGAATTGGAAAAATCAAACTCAAGTTTCTGATTCCCTGGCTTATATTTTAGATAAAATGCTTGAGTCTACACCGAGCGATCGCTTTGGTTCAGCAGAACAAGTTCTTAAGTTTTTAAATGCTCCCCCTTCGGCTTCACCTGTTCTTTTACCGACAGTAAATCCTGCTGTTGTTCAACCTAAAACTCAAATTCAAATTCAGTCTCCCCCTCCCTCTCCTTCTCCCGCTCCTTCTCCCGTTTCCCCCGCTCCTTCTGCTCCCCCCGCTTCCCCCGCTTCCCCCGCTTCTTTTCCAACAATAAATCTGTTAAAAGCGGCTGCATTTACAGGGTTTGAAATTGCTTTATTAAGAATTGCTGTTAATGGTTTACTTGGGGGTTCTTTTCCGCTTCTGGTTTTCATCCTTGGCGGTACATTGGCAGGATTAATTTTGGCTCAATATCGCCGTTGGATCGAAACCAAAGAGCAAATATTTTTAGCTGTATTTTCCCTGGTATTAGTGATATTTATTCCGACATTCGGACAGGGTATTCCGTTCTATGCTGTGATAATTTTTCCGGTTTTAGCCGCTTTAGGTGGTGTGGCTGCTGCGGCTTTATTTCGGTTGATTTATTTAATTCTCTATCGTTTTTTGTAAATCGAATTATGAAAAACTCTATTTAGGTTTTAATGTTATGTCTCAGAAAAACGAAACTACTATTTTAGTCTTAACGTTAATGATTACTCTAGGATTAATCGGAGTCGTAATATGGGGATTAACCCAAACTCGGCTGATTCAAAATATTTTTAATTCGACATCATCACCCACTCAAAATCCCTCAAACTCGCAAGTTCCAACTGCATCTACAACTTCTCAAACTCAAACTTTTGCTCAAGTTTCTGATGTTCCAGAAGGACTTTTTAGCTATGGCGGAAGCACAACTTGGGCGCCCATTCGAGGAACAGTTGATCCGATTATTCAAACGGTTTTGCCGCAATTTAAACTGCGTTATACTCAACCTCTAACCAAACCTCCCGGTTCAACAACGGGAATAGAAATGTTATTGGATAATCAATTGGCTTTTTCTCAATCTTCCCGTGCTTTAAAAGAGGAAGAATATCAGCAAGCACAACAAAAAGGATTTACCCTACAAGAAATTCCGGTGGCTATTGATGGGATAGCTGTTGCAGTCAATCCTCGGTTAAATATTCAAGGATTAACTGTGGCACAACTTCAAGATATTTATCGGGGAAAAATTACGAATTGGAGTCAAGTGGGAGGCCCTGATTTAGCGATTATTCCCTATTCTAGAAGTGCCGAATCTGGAGGAACGGTTGAGTTTTTTATCGATAATATTTTAGGTGAAGAATTGGCGGGGAATGTTGAATTGGTATCGACGACAACTTTAGCAATTAGAAAAGTCGCGGATAATTTGGGTGGTATTTATTATGCTTCCGCCCCGGAAATTGTCGGTCAATGTAGCGTTAAACCCATAGCAATAGGCTTAAAACCCGATCAATTTGTTCCTCCCTACCAAGAACCGCTTGTCCCCTCAGAAGCTTGTCCAAACGAACGCAATCAATTGAATAATAAAGTCTTTCAAAATGGCGAATATCCAATTACCAGACGATTATTTGTGATCGTCAAACAAAATGGTCAAATCGATCAAAAAGCTGGAGAGACTTATGCAAATTTACTTCTGACTCAACAGGGACAGGATTTAATTGAACAAGCAGGATTTACCCGCATCAGATAGTTACTTTTTTTCGTTATATTTTTTGCCCATGTCTAAAATGTCTAATCAAAAAGAACTAACGACTCTCGCCTTAGCTTTATTAATTACCGGAAGTTTACTCGGAGTTGGATATTGGTTGTTTACTCGTTCAAACAATATCAATCTTTCTCAAACTGCTGTTGAAGGTTCATCTTCCTCTCAAAATTCTACATTTATTCCCCCAGTTGAAAGTTTAATCAGCGAAGGAGAAAAGAGTTTAATTCCTAAGTCTATCCCCGGCGAAAAACAAGCTGGTTTAACCGCTTTAGCTTCGGGAAATTATCAAGAAGCCGTCAGGAAATTTGAAGCTTCACTGCAAACCAATCCTAACGATCCCGAAACGTTAATTTATCTCAATAATGCTCGCATTGGCAAGGAAAAAGCCTATACAATTGCTGTGGCTGTTCCCATCGGAGATGCTAACTCACTGGGGACTGCGGAGGCAATTTTACGAGGGGTAGCCCAAGCCCAAAATGAAATTAACCAACGAGGGGGAATTTTTCAAACTCCTCTAAAAGTGGTCATAGCAGACGATCAAAATAACTCAGAAGTTGCTGAAAAAATAGCGGAAGAACTGGTAAAAAATAATGATATTTTAGGAATAGTCGGTCATTATTCGAGCGGTGTTTCTTTGGCGGCTGCACCCATTTATGAACGGGGAAAAGTGGTGGCTATTTCGCCGAGTAGTACCTCGGTTCGTTTATCAACTGCGGGAGATTATTTGTTTCGGACTGTCCCGAGCGATCGCTTTGCGGCTAATCGACTGGCTGAATATATGATACAGGAACTCTACCAACAAAAAGCGGTTATTTTTTATAATAGCCAGAGCGCTTACAGTCAGTCGCTCAAAGATGAATTTACCACTGCGGTTTATAGTGATGGGGGAGAAGTGGTTAATGTTTTTGATCTGTCCGATCCTAACTTTAATGCGTTTAAAAGTTTAGATAGCGCTCGCGAACAGGGAGCGGGAGGAATTTTGATCGTTCCTGATTCTCCAACTTTAGAACAAGCCTATCAGGTGGTGCGAGTCAACCGCAAACAATTGCCCATTTTAGCCGGAGATACGCTTTATCAACTTGACACTTTGAAGGTGGGCGGCGATAGTGAAGGGGTAATGGTTGCAGTACCTTGGCATATTCTCGGCGGCGAGTCGGAGTTTACAGAAGAAGCGGCTGAACTGTGGAAAGGAGATGTAAATTGGCTGACGGCGATGGCTTATGATGGAACACAAGCGTTAATTGCCGGTATTCAAGACCAACCTTCCCGAAGCGGAGTTCAACAGGCGCTTTCTGCGTCTAATTTTTCCACCGAGGGAGCGACCGGTGTTGTGAAGTTTTTACCGTCTGGCGATCGCAATCAAACGGTACAATTGGTAGAGGTGAAACCGGGTAATCGTTCCGGGGTTGGCTATGACTTTGTTCCTCTGCGCTGAGGGGTTCGTCAGAAAATTCTTTCAGCAGGGGGTTGACAAAACGGAAAAAAGGTATAATAATAGTAACTTGTGCATTAAATAAAAAAAGCGGAACTGGCGGAATTGGTAGACGCGCTAGATTCAGGTTCTAGTGTTCGCAAGGACTTCCGGGTTCAAGTCCCGGGTTCCGCATTCAACCGAAAAGGTGGAGAGTCAATCCACTTTATCATTTCTCTTATGGGTTTAATACCCCACCGTCTACACGGTGATCAAAATTGTTTGGGGGCGCGAATCCCCATGCAATTTTCCCTCCTGACTCCTGACTCGGTCCTCCTGACTCCTGACTCCTTCTTCAATGTTCTCCGTCTCGGATCACTGTTATGTTGACCAGCGTTCAAAATCCCCTGATTAAAAATCTTCGCAAATTACAGCGAACCAAGGGGCGACGGGAACAACAATTATTCTTGTTAGAAGGAACCCATCTGATCGAAGAAGCGCTGGCGACCCAATATCCGCTTCTGACGGTCTGTTATACTCCCCAATGGCAAGATCGCTATCCGAGTCTTTGTCAACGGGTTTGTGAAGTCGCCACCCGCAGCGAACAAGTCAGCGAACGAGTCTTACAAGCGATCGCCACAACGGTTAACCCCGACGGAATTATCGCCACCGCTCCCCGTCCCCAACCCCAGACTGTCGGTATGAGTCAGATCGGACTGGCCCTGGAAACGGTACAAGATCCGGGAAACTTAGGAACCATCATTCGGACAGCCGCCTCCGCCGGCGCCGATGGGTTATGGTTGAGCGGTGATAGCGTCGATCTCGATCATCCAAAGGTGTTAAGAGCCTCAGCGGGGGCGTGGTTTCGGCTGCCGATGGCGGTTTGTTCAAATTTAACCGAGCAACTGGCGATCGCTCAACAGCAGGGAATTGCGATCGTCGCGACTTTACCCAATGCGAGTTTAACCTATTGGGAACTGGACTTTCAGCAACCGACAATTATTATTTTAGGAAACGAAGGCGCCGGTTTATCCGAAAGTTTGATTGGACTGGCGGATCGACAGGTTCAAATTCCCTTATCTGGGGGAGTTGAGTCTTTAAATGTTGCTATTTGTGCGGCTTTGATGTTGTACGAAGCCAAACGACAACACCAAAACCGAACTTAAAGTCTACCCTTCCGCTAGGAGTCGGGAGGTTGAGGAGATTTATTTTCTAGGTATTGATCAATATCGGCGATCGCTTCTTCTAAAGCAGACAGATCAATAGGTTCGGGGGGATTGCTCTGAGCTTTTTGGCGTTTGTCTGAACGAGAAGGTGGGGGTGGGGAAGGTTCAGACTCAGATTCTTGAAAGGTTTCCAGCAATTGTCTTTCAAACGAGTTGAAAAAATTTTCCGCCGCATGACGGCGCAAATCTCGCGGCTTTTTCTCGTCCATAGTGGGGTGACTCCTTCAGTATTCAACAAGGGGGTTTGATTTGTGAGCTTAGTTCACAACAATAAACGACTCAACCGGAAAAAAACAGTAGAATACACGGGTCTGTAACTGTTACGATGACGTTAACCATCGAATTTCAGCTTCACTCTTGCTCTAATCTCCCCATAGGGTAACACCTGCACCCCCATGTTGTTGAGTCAAATTTGACGGAGATCGCTGTGTAGGAGTTGATCGTCGGCGATCGAGACCGTTACAGATATAGTTTGCTGTTGAAATGTCGATCCGATCTGCTGTTTTGTTGAACAGATTCTGCGGAAGTCCCTACCCAAGCGCGAAGCGGGGTAGGGATGGATAGCAGGTAAATTGTTCGGACACCCGCAAGGGGTGAACCTCACAATTTACAATTATTTGGCCGGTAGAGTTTATCGCAAAGTATATATTGTGATAGAATCTGACAACAAGGAGGTGATGTTGAGTGTTACACAAAGTTGTTCAAGTCCGTTTGTATCCATCAAAAGAGCAGGAAACACTATTGGCGCAGACATTTGGGTGTTCTCGCTGGTGGTGGAATTACGCTCTAAATAAGTCAATTGAAACTTACAAGGAAACAGGTAAGGGACTTGGACGTTCGGCACTCAACGCACTGTTGCCTAATCTCAAAAAAGCAGAAGACACTGCTTGGTTAGCTGATTGTTATAGCCAAATTTTACAAGCTACAACTCTCAATCTAACTACAGCATATAAAAACTTTTTTGAGAAACGTGCTGGATTTCCTAAATTCAAATCTAAGCATGGTAAACAGTCAATTCAGTACCCTCAAAACGTCAAAATTGTTGATGGTGATGTAAAACTCCCAGGCAATATTGGGATAGTTAAAGCCAAAATACATAGACCTATTGAAGGGAAAATCAAAACTGTTACTGTCAGCCAAACTCCATCAGGTAAATACCTTGCATCTATTCTGACCGAGATAGAAGCTGAACATCCTACTATTTCAGAAGGTAAGATTTATGGAATAGATTTAGGGTTAAAACACTTCGCTGTTGTTACAGATGGTGAGAAGGTTTCTAGATACGACAATCCCAAACATATTGCCAAGCATGAGCGAAACCTGAAACGAAAGCAGAAAAAATTAGCACGTCAAGTCAAAGGGAGTAATTCAAGAAATAAATCTCGTCAAGTTGTTGCCAAAGTGTATGAACGAGTTAGTAACTCACGGCAAGATTTTCTACATAAACTTAGTTACAAGTTGATCAGCGATAGCCAAGCTGTCATAGTAGAGAATCTTCATGTCAAGGGCATGGTTCGCAATCACAATTTGGCGAAAGCAATATCTGATTGTGGATGGGGAATGTTCACCAATTTTTTAGCTTATAAACTAGAACGCAAAGGCTCTAAGTTGGTTGAGATTGATAGGTTTTTCCCGAGTTCCAAGCTTTGTTCTAATTGTTTTTATCAGGTGAGTGAAATGCCACTAGATATCAGAGAGTGGACTTGCCCAAGTTGCGGTACTCATCATAACCGTGATGAGAATGCGGCGCAGAACATTAGAGCAGAAGGAATCAGATGGCTATTGGCGGAAGGTTCAGCCGTCTCTGCTGTAGGAGGGGAGGTAAGACCAAAGAGGGGACGAAAGTCTCACCTGCGGCACTCCCCCGTGAGTACAGAAGCCCAAACCGATCGCGTAAGCGGGTAGTGGTAGTTCACAGAATTTGAGATAAAAACTTTTTGGTGCGTTCTTCTTTAGGATTACTAAAAAAGGCTTCGGGAGTCCCTTCTTCAACCAATACCCCATCGGACATTAACACAACTCGATCCGCCACTTCTCGCGCAAACCCGACTTCATGGGTCACACAAACCATCGTCATTCCTTCACTCGCCAGGGTTCGCATCACATCCAACACTTCTCGCACCATTTCCGGGTCTAAAGCCGATGTGGGTTCATCAAACAGCATAATTTTCGGTTGCATGGCTAACGCCCTGGCGATCGCCACCCGTTGCTGTTGACCTCCCGATAACTGTCCGGGGAACTTTTTGGCTTGTTCGAGAATACCGACCCGTTCTAACAATTGTAACGCCACTTCTTCGGCTTTGGCTTTCGGCCAGCGACGCACCCAAATCGGCGCGAGGGTAACATTTTGTAAAATAGTCAGATGGGGAAACAGGTTAAATTGCTGAAACACCATCCCTACTTCTCGGCGTATTTCTTCAATATTTTTCAAGTCGTGGGAGAGGTTAATCCCATCGATGATAATACTTCCCTGCTGAAATTCTTCTAAGGCGTTAAAGGTGCGAATAAAGGTGGATTTTCCCGATCCCGAAGGTCCCATAATGACGACGACTTCACCCCGTTTAACGGTGAGACTGACTCCTCGTAAAACATGGAAATGGTTGCTATACCATTTGTGAACATCTGTCGCGATAATGGCTGCATTATCAACGGGGGACTGGGTTTGAGTTGTGTTTGTATAGGTTTTTGTCATGTCTAGTTAGGTTGATTTTTCAGCGTTTCGGGTCAGCTATCAATATTATTAAGGGTCTGTCGTCGTTTGTCACCAATAAAATTGGATGAGCAAATTCTGTTTGACGTTCATATTTTCATTGTATGCGCTTTTTTGTCTTTTCTGTCTGAGGGATGAATCAACCGCACGGTTTACAGAAGACGATAGGCAACAAGATATAATAATATATCTGTAGCCTAGCCGAAGATTATGAGGAGGCGACCGATGTTAGAACTTATCCCCACTGGTAGCGATCGAGTTATTGGTTTACATATTAAAGGGAAAATTGAAACCGCAGATTTTGACAAGGTAATTCAAGAAATCGAAGAAAAATTAAAACTCCATCCGAAGTTGAGAATTTACGCCGAAATTGAAAGTCTCGAAGGAATGTCACCGGAAGCACTTTGGAAAGATCTTAAATTCACGTTTCAACATTTGGGCGACTTTGAACGGGAAGCGGTTGTCTCGGACAAACGATGGTTAGAAAAATGGAGTAACTTCAGTAATAAACTGTTGTCGAGTATTGAGGTTAAACATTTTCATTTTGACCAAAAACAACAGGCTTTAGATTGGGTGAAAAGCTAACTGTAGCTAACTGTAGGTTGGGTTGAGATACGAAACCCAACCTACCCATCAAGAAAAGCGATCAGCTTGGGGATTCTCCTGATGGCTCAACAACCTCTGTTTTTTTGCTAAGATTAGTTGTTAAACTCTTAACAGTATCCGCCATTTCCTCGGGTTTTCCAGAGAGAGGAAAGAACAAAATACTCTTAACTTCCGGGTTGTTAACTAATTCTTCTAAACGATTAAATTGTCGTTCACTAATTGAAATTCCATCGTTGGCTTCTACATATTTTAGTTCGTCGTTAAAATTCTCTTCACCATAAACTTGAATAAACACCCGATCCACTCCCCAAGTTTCCCAGTCAGCCGCAAAATATCGTTTCGCCCAATAGGGGTTATGATGACAAATATCAAAACTAACATTGGGATTGGCTGCTTTCATCTGTTTAATTGTATTTTGGACAAAATTGGTTAATTTTAACGTGCGGTCAACTTTACCCGGTAATTCGGCATGATATCCTAAATAATCATCCCATTGAACGGCATCTATTTTCGGGTATTTTTTTACAAATTCTACCACAATTTTGGTAAAAAACTCGGCGACTTCGGGATTGCCAATATTGAGAACATAATGATCGACTCCCGGATGAGTTCGATCAATTCCAGCAACGATCCAACCCCGTTCCACCGCTAAATCAAATGCTGGACTATCTTCGTCTATTTTAATCCCTTTTTCAAAGTAAGCATGAACTTCCATTCCTTGTTTATGGGCTTCATCAATTAACCAATCAAGCCATTGTTCTCGAAACTGATTCGGACAACTTTTATAACCCAATGTTGTCTGCATGACTTCGCTATTGTACATTGTACAAGCATTTCCCCAAACCCCATGAATTATCGTATTAATTCCTTGTTTGCGATAGTAACGAACTCTTTCTCTAATTGTTTGTTCGCTGGCGTTATTTGTCACTTGATAGCGACTCAAATATATACCCCGAATCTCTTTTTTCTCCCAAGGGGTTTGAGGGGATGGTGATGGTATTGCTGTTGTTTTGGGTACATCTTGCTGCGGGTTATTTTCAGGATTTTTAGCTTGAGGAGAAGGGGTAGGAATGGGGGGTAATTTTTCAGTTGTAGCGGGTGATGGTGTTACCGTTGGTGTGGGTATTTGTTCTTCAGGTTGCGGGTTAGGTTTAGAACTAGATATTGGAGGAAAAGGGAGAGAACTCGGGGTGGGATTGGGCTTAATTTCCTCTGGTTTAGAAGCATTTAAAAAGGGAATATTCGCTGTTAAATCATTCGGTAAAAAGCGAGTGATGTCTATATGTTCTCGCTGCGTAAACAACCAATATCCCCCACCTAACATCAGTAAGATTACAGAAAAGGGAATACTTCCACATCCACATCCACTGGGTTCTTTTTTTGGGCGTGACATAATTTTTCAGAAATAGTAGGGCGCTTGAGAAGCAATGAAAGCAAGTTTTTTGGAATTTGAGACAACCTGATAACTTGCTCCCTAACTCTAGTTTAACAGTTTTGATGCTTCTCCCGCTATTTCTTAACGGCTGTGAGTTAGCAATTGTTTGGTTTTTGCCAATTTTACCCAACCGGGATATTCAGTCATCAATAAATCATAAAGTTGTTGATCGCCAATTGACCCGGGGTCTTCTAAACTGAAAAAGTAGGCATTATCAATATAGCGACCGCTCATGTTATCCAGTTCTTCTAGAAAGGTAAAATCGCTCGCAAACGCTTTGGATAGCCAACCGAAAAACCCCTCTCCTTTTACATCTTTTCGCGACTTCCCAATTGCCATAAATTGCCAGAAAATAGGCTCAAATGAAGACCACTGAATTTGTTGTTTTGTCTCCGCTTCATCCATCGTCGCCCCATCGGTGACAAACATCACATAAACGGGTTCATTGGCGGTTAAAGGTTGGTTGCGACTTATTCCTTTTCCCTCGGGAAAATAGAAATTTCGGATCATTTTAATCGCTTTTCCATAATAAGTTCCCCCTTCGAGCGGATATTCTTTCTGTATATCGGCGATAAAGTTTTTGAAGTTATAAATGCTCATTTCACCGATGCTATGAGCTTTCTCTCCAAATAAGAAAATATCAATCGCCCCATTATCATCAAACTGACATCCTAAAGCCAGGATTTTTTCCGCCAAGCGTTGAATTTTACCGGATGAATACAAAAAAGTCATTGAACCAGAAATATCAAGGCACAGGGCTACTTTTGCACGGTGATTTGTGAGGTCTTTTTTTTCAAGCGAAATCTGTGCTTTTTTAGTTAAATCGATCAGTTTCGGTGCTTCTTTTTCCAGTTTTTCGAGTGAGATTGCCATTGTTTCTACCCTCGTTATTATCTGCTAGTGAACTGTTAAAACCCCGTCTGAATTTCTGTCTATTTTGCTGAGAGAAGCTTCTTAAATTAATTATTAGAAGCTCCTCTTTGATGTAAGTTTATTTTCTTAGATTTTCTCTAAGAAGCGTATTTATCTACAAAGCTTTGTAAGCCGGAGTTATAGCCTTCTCCTACGGCTTGAAATCTCCACTCTCCATCTTTTTTATAAAGCCGACCAAACTCAAGAGCCGTTTCTCGCGAAAAATCTTCTTCGAGTTCATATTTGGCAATTTCTTGTTGGGTGCTTTCATCGTAAATTCTGATAAAAGAATTGCGAACTTGTCCGAAGTTTTGACGTCGGGTGTCGGCTTCGTGTATCGTCACAATAAAGATGATTTCTTGAACCGCAGCTTCGACTTTTGTTAAATCAATTTGAATGGTTTCATCATCCCCGGCGCCTTCTCCTGTGCGACTATCTCCGAGATGTTTGACCGAACCATCCGGCGACTGCAAGTTATTGTAGAATACAAAGTATTTTTCGTTGGGAATTTTCCCATTTCCTCCCAACATAAAAAGCGAAGTATCCAAGTCAAACGCTGCACCGGTATCGGTGGCGTTGATATCCCATCCCAAACCTATCCCGGCTGTTTTTAATCCGGGTGCTTCTTTAGAGAGATTGATTCTTTCACCCTTGCTTAAATTAATCGCCATAATTGAATGTTAACTCTACTTGTTCATATTGTGACATATTGAATGGCTTATTAGAGCAATTATGAATTTTTGTAATCCTATTTTTTATCGAAATAGGTTTTGAAGACTCAACGGAAGTATCACAGGTTTTGTTCGGGTCAAATATTGACCGAATTTGATTTAACAAAATCAACATAATTTTAGAGTGTAAAATGTGTTGGCACGTAACGCATCTCCCGATCAGATTAAGATGCGTTACCTGTAACTAAAATACAACGTTTAATGTTCAAACCAAGCTTTCATTTTTCCGGGGTTTAATAAACCGTGCGGATCGACTTGTTTTTTAAACTCTAATTGTTCAACATTAATCGTTTTCATTCCCCCATCTTCTAAAATATAGGTGTGAGGATTAAAAATCAAAACCCCGTTGTCTTCGTGATAGCGAATAATCTCATTTAACCGTTCTTCGCTGCTAAAACGAACCACTTGTAACGCTGCGGGAAGCATTTGTCCTTGGGTTCTTAAAAACTCCAAATGAAGCATCACTTCATCCCCAAAATGGTGATAGAAATGTTCTAAGAGTTTGAAGTCGGGATCAGGGGGAAATAAGGCTTGCAAATAGGTTAAAGACGGGTCGGCGCTGCGGGCGTGTAACGTGGTATGATTCCAAGTATATTCGATAACGGTTGTTCCTTTATTTGCTTCTTGGGCGGATTTTTGATAGCAAATTTCACCGTTAAATTCTCGGACTAAATCTTGAAACGGTTCTAAACTCGGTTCGGCAATCATTAACAATGCACAATGTTTTCCCTCGGGAATTACCTCTCGAAAGGCGGCAAAATAAGAGGGAATGGGCGACGCACAAATACAAATTAATTTTTTGATAATTCCATCGGAATTCCCCAAAGCTTGACCAAAACGAGCCGAACTCATAAAATCATCAAAAACAACAATTAATTCCGCCCAAGGATAGGCGGGAGCGAGGGGAATTTCTAACCCGGTAATAATGCCATTTGTACCGTAAGCGTGGTTAACTTTCTGCACATCATCCCCCCTCAATTCTAACAGCCGAGGTTCATCTTCCATTGTAACTACACGCACCGCTTGCAGATTTCCGCGATCGCGTAATTGTCCGTAATTAATAGAACCAATTCCGCCACTTCCGCCCCCAATAAACCCGCCAATAGTTGCGGTTCGATAGGTTGAAGGAGCCATGCGTAATTCCCAACCTTGTTCTCGGGCTTGTTTGTCAAAGGCGGCTAATTTTACCCCCGGTTCAACGGAGGTTAATCCGGGTTTTATCCAGTTAATTTTATTCATTTTGGATAAGTCTAAAACGATTCCGCCTTCTAAGGGAACGCACTGTCCATAATTTCCGGTTCCCGCCCCTCGAACCGTGAGGGGAATTTTGTGTTGAACGCAAATTTTTGCGACTTTTAAGACTTCGGTTTCGTTGACGGGACGAACCACTAAATCGGCGATTTTATCTTGTAATAAGGGTTGTAAAATTGGGCTAAAATGATAATAGTCTTGGGAGAGTTTGGTCAGTTGGTGGCGATCGCGAATAATCTCAACATCGGAGAGTTCGCGACAAATTCCATCCCAGTCAATGTTTTGAGTCGTTGCGGTCATGGTGTTTTATCTGTAGACTTTAGCTAGCTCATTTTATTGTAAATCTAAATAACGAACCGCCCCAAGATTTTGAGGCGGCTTTGCGCGATGTAATGTATCTACCTTTCCAACTCCGTTGAAGATGGAAAAGTTAGAGTTTGGGAAATTCAAACCGGAAACTGTCTCAAAGTTTTATCAACGGGAAATGAGGGGGTTCATGGGGTTGCTTTTCATCCCAACAAACCTATTTTAGCCGCCGGGTTAAATAATGGTAGTATTTTGTTGTGGAATTTGCAAACCGATGAATGCTTTGCTACCCTCAAAGAACATCGAGATTCAATCCGATCGCTAACCTTTACGACAGAGGGTAAAACCCTAATTACTGGGAGTCTCGACGGTACAATTAAATTCTGGGATATTTCCTCAGAAAATAGCCACAAAACTCTAATTGCACCTCGCTGTTATCAAGGAATGAATCTCACCGGAATTCAAGGATTAAACAGAACAGAAATTGTTACTTTAAAACAATTGGGTGCAGTCTGCGAAGAAAGCGACTTTTCTTTAGAAAGTTGGCAGGGGGTAAGCAACCCCCAATTAAACAGTTTACTGCAACAATGCGATCGCCCGTTTAACACTCTCGGGAAAAATCACCACTAAACTTCCTTCGGAAGCTTCCGACAAAGCGGTTTGAATCGCTTGTGTTTCATCCAAAATTTCTTTATAATGAAATTGAGGTTTTTCCTGACAAATTCCCTCCCGAATTAAACTCGCCGCTTCTCCGCGAGGGCGATCGCGTGTATCATCATCTTCCTTGATAATCACCCAATCAAACATCTGAGTCGCTAACCGTCCCAACTCTTTTAAATCCTGATCGCGGCGATCGCCAGGACCTCCAATTACGCCAATTCGTTCGCCCTCGGACCACTGACAAACAAACTCACCAATTGCTTGATAACCGGCCGGATTGTGAGCATAATCTATTAAAACATGAAACTTGCCCAATTCAATCAAATTCATCCGCCCCGGAGTCTGGTCTAAAGAGGCTTGAAACGTTCGCAATCCCGTACTAATATTTTCGATACTCACCCCTTGAACATAAGCCGCCAAACTCGCCGCCAACACATTGGCAATCATAAACGAAACTACCCCCCGCAAAGTACAGGGAACATTTACCATTTGTTCAACTTGGATGGTATCTTGTCCGTTGCAAAAGGTGATAAAATCCCCGTCATAAACCGCCGCTATTCCGCCTTTTCGCAGATGTTCTTTGACAATTTTATTGTCGGGATTGAGGGTAAAATAAGCCACATTTCCTTTCACCCATTTTGCCATATTTGCCACTAACGGATCGTCGGCATTCAACACTGCATAACCGTTATCATCCGTCGCCTCGGCCACAACACTTTTCACCTGTGCCATATCTTCGAGGGTGTTAATATCTTCCAACCCCAAATGATCGGCCGCAACATTTAAAACCACCCCCACATCGCAGCGATTAAATCCCAAACCTGACCTTAAAATTCCGCCCCTTGCTGTTTCTAAAACCGCCACTTCCACTGTTGGGTCATTCAGAATTAGTTGAGCGCTTTGTCGTCCGGTATTATCTCCCGATTCTAATAAATATTCTCCGATATAAGTCCCGTCTGTTGTTGTATAACCGATCACTTTTTTGGTTTGTTTGAAAATATGAGCGGTCAGACGAGTTGTCGTGGTTTTACCGTTGGTTCCGGTAATCGAAATAATCGGAATTCGACAGGGAGAACCCGAGGGATAAAGCATCTCTAAAATCGGTGCGGTGACATCGCGAGGTTCTCCTTGAGAGGGCTGTAAGTGCATCCGCAAACCCGGCGCCGCATTCACTTCAATAATCACCCCATCAATCTCTTTTAAAGGCCGACTAATATCGCTACAAGTGATATCAATTCCGGCAATATCTAAGCCAATAATTTGGGCGGCACGTTCGGCCATCCAAATCGTTTCTGGGTGAATTTCCTCCGTGCGATCCACCGCAATTCCACCCGTACTTAAGTTAGCTGTGGCTTTGAGATAACAGATTTCATCCTGTGCTAAAATGCTATCAAGATAATAACCTTGTTGGGCGAGAATCTCATCGGTATGGCGGTCAATTTCAATGCGAGTCAGAATATTTTCGTGACCGCTGCCGCGACTGGGATGACGGTTTATATCTTCGATTAATTCCTCAATGGTTGAACGACCATCCCCAATCACATGGGCGGGAACTCGTTCGGCAACCGCTTCGACTTTACCATTAATCACTAAGATCCGATAATCTTTTCCTTGATAATACCGTTCGACTAAAATTCCCCCCGCTTTTGATTCTTCTTTGGCTAAATCATAGGCATTTTCTGCCTCTTGCCAACTGTTAATATTTAGAGTTATTCCCCGTCCGTGATTGCCATCGAGGGGTTTAATCACAATCGGAAAACCGCCAATGCGATCGATGGCGTCTTCAAGTTCATCAAAATAGTAAATGACTTCTCCGCGAGGCGTGGGTAAACTGGCTTCTTGTAATAGAATTTTCGTCGCTTGTTTATCTCCGGCAAATTCAATCCCGAGAATATTTGTTTTATCGGTTTGGGCGGTTTGAATGCGACGTTGATATTTCCCATAACCCAGTTGTACCACATGACGAACGGGTAATTCTTGCCAGGGAATCCCCCGTTTTTCGGCTTCTTTGACAATTGCTTCTGTTGTCGGCCCGAGGGCATCTTCGGCTTTAATTTCTTGCAAATCTTCGAGATCAATTTCGAGTTCTGCTTGCGGATAATAACCGCGATCAATTATACTTTGACAGATCCGAACAGCACCCCGTCCCGCATACCGTCCCGCCCGAGGATTTTGATATTCAAACACCACCCGACAAATTCCCGGTGTCGCCGCCGGACGGATGCGACCAAAATGAACGGACATTCCGGCTGCGGTTTGCAATTCTAGGGCAACGTGTTGGATAATTTTGCCAATGGAAATGCCTTCTTGCATCTGTTGCAAAAAGCCACCCCGACAACCGCGAGATCCGTGATGTTCCCTCAAACCCGGAAGAAGCTTGACGAGTTCATCGCAGAAGTCAGACATCTCGGTGGAGAGGCGATCGCTTAGGTCTTCTGCATCGAGTTGCAGGACAATTAGGTGAGGGTGATTGATACTCCAGAAGTTGGGGCCGTACAGCGTTTGAGTTTTGAGGATTTTCATTGCCGCCTCCATAGGGGTAGATGCATCAACACAGATACAGGCTATCGTTATTTTTGCGAATATTTCTACTGTCTCATACAAGGGAGAGTTTTCGACTTGCTTCTGACTAAATGAGGCTTGAAAAAGGAATTTTCACATTTTTGTCACCTTTATTCAATTTAATCTTTAGTATAAAGCTAATTTACGTGAAATTACTGTTTCATCTCTGGGCAGGAACGCATAACATAGGGAAAGAATCTACATCCTATTTTTTCATCGATTGATGAATTGGTCTATTCCCTCGGTTGCTGCAATTTGGGTTGGTGGAGTTGGTTTTCTGGCTTTGGTCAGCTTAGTATTCAATTTTCCTCCATTACTCAGTGAATTCTCTGAGATCTCCTTCTCACTCAAACCTACCATCGCTTTCTCTTTTTTACTGTTCAGTTTGGTTCTTAAATTTCTTCAGAATCAACATCAGCAACTCGGGTTGAAACAGATTGGTCAAGTTTGTACGGTTTTGATAATCGGCCTAGCAGTTTTGACCTTTCGTGAAGATTCGGGAAACTGGTGTTTTAATGTTCGGCAAGGGTTAAGTCCGGAAGATATTTTTTTATTAATTTTGCCGATGTTTTCACCCTGTTTCCAACCCTCAACCTGTGAGTTAATCTTCTTGGCAATTGTACTGTTACTGCTGATTCATCAAACCCCGAAACGAATTAAAATTGCTCAAATCATCACGGGTATTGTACTGGCAATTGAAACCACGAAGTTGCTCGCGTTTTTGTTTTCCTTTCCCTTATCAGGCTGGGGAGTTTTCCTGTCTAACAACGGTATTCCTCTGGAAACGATTAGCTTGATTTTTTTGGGTGTTGGCATTCTCTGGCTTTATCCTCATCGGGGTTTTCTGCGAATTTTTACTCATCGTTCTGTTACCGGAATCCGACCGTATAAATTACTAGGAGCGATGATTTTGCTGGTGTTTATTAGGAAAATCCTACTCGGCTTACAGCCCAGTTTACCATACAATGCTCTTTTTTTAGATGCTTTACAAACCGTTTTAGAATTTTCGGGTTTTTTGGGGTTCGTGGGTTGGATGAATAATCGTTCCTACGCGATTCATCTTCGTTGTCAACGTTCGGAACAACACCTCAAACATTATCATCAAAGTCTAGAAGATCAAGTGGCTGAATGTACGGCTAAATTGAGCTTGACTCAAACTCAATTTAACGCAATTCTCAACAGTGTCGCGGCTTGTATTGGTTGCTTTCGCTTCTATGCCAATGGAACTTGGGAAAGGGAATATCATTTAACCGGGTGTGAAGCTTTATTTGGTTATACACCCGAGGAATTAACGCCCTCGGTTTGGGAGTCTCGCATCCCCCCGGAAGATTTAGAACTTATCTACCAGCAAGCTTTTGAAGCGGTTTTAGCCGAGAAAAGCGTGACGTTAGAATATCGATTTTACCATAAAGATGGTTCTTTAAAATGGATTTGCGATACACTCACCTCTCAACGGGATGAGCAAGGCGATTTTTGGCAGGTTTTTGCGGTGGGTTTTGATATTAGCGAACAGCAAGCTGCACTTCGTGAACGCAAACAAGCCGAGGCTGAACTTCAGCAGCGAGAGGAAGATTTTCGAGCGTTGGTGGAAAATTCGCCGGATATTATTTCTCGGGTTGATGGTCAATTTCGCTTTGATTATGTTAACCCTAAAGTAGCAGTCGAAACGGGAATTCCGGCTTCAGATTGGATTGGTAAAACAGAACTCGAATTGGGATTTCCAGAAGAAATTGTTCTTCCCTGGCATCAAGTGCTTCAGCAAGTGTTTGAAACGGGCGAAGAACAGCTTTATGAAACAGAATTTCCGGCGGCTGATGGAACAATAAAATATTGGCAATCTCGGATTGTTCCCGAGTTTAATGAGCCAGGAATTGTTGAGTCAGCCTTAACCGTTAGCCGAGATATTACCGAACAAAAATTAGTTGAAAATGCACTCCGTCAATGTGCCGAACACGAAAGATTATTAGGAGAAATTACCGATCGCATTCGTCAATCTTTGGAACTCGATCAAATCTTAGCCACCGCAGTAGCAGAAGTACAGCAAATTCTCCAAGCCGATCGGGTGTTTATTTATCGGTTTAATTCCGATTGGAGTGGTACAATTGTTACTGAGTCTGTTGTCGCAGGTTTTGAGTCCATTTTAGGCAAAAGCTGTCAAGATTCCTATTTGGTAGAAACCCGAGGAGAAGCCTTTCGACAGGGAAAGATTCAGGTGGTAAATGATATCTACACCGCCAACTTAACTCCCTGTCATCAAGAATTACTGACTCGCCTTCAAATTCGAGCCTCTTTGCTGTTACCCATCTGGATTTTTTCGCCCAATTCTCAGGGAGAAAAAGATTCGCAAACGGTTTGGGGTTTACTGGGAATTAATAGTTGTACCGAACCCCGAAAATGGGAAAGCCATGATATTGAATTCCTCGAACGTTTAACCGGAAAATTGGCGATCGCCGTGCAACAATCAGCCCTCTACGAACAACTACAAACGGCTAACCAAGAACTTCAATACCTCGCCCATTACGACCAATTAACTGAAGTGGCTAACCGTCGTTATTTCGATCAATATCTTGAGCAAGAATGGCGTCAACTCAGCCTGGAACAAGCGCCTTTATCCTTAATTCTTTGTGATGTTGATTATTTTAAACGTTACAATGATACCTATGGTCATCTCGCAGGCGATCGGTGTTTAGCACAAGTGGCGCAAGCGATTTCTCGGGGAGTTCAACGTCCGGCGGATTTAGTCGCTCGTTATGGCGGTGAAGAATTTGTGGTGATTTTACCAAATACAAATGCTCAGGAAGCAATTGTTGTTGTGCGTCAAATTCAAAATGAAATTCAACAGTTAAATCTACCCCATTCCACCTCTCTAGCAGCGAAACAAATTACCCTGAGTTTTGGCATTGCTTGTGTTTATCCTTCTGTAAATTATTCAACTGAAAGTTTAATTAATCAAGCCGATCAAGCACTTTATGCAGCCAAAGATGCCGGACGAAACGGGTATTCGCTCATTGAGTTCTAAAGACGTGAAGACTGTATCAAGACATTCTAGACCTAATCAAGAGAGTTCAAAATTCAAGCTTAAAAGTTTGAACTTTGAACTCATAAAACTAAACCGTTACACCAGAAGTTTGGGATTGTTCGGCTGGTTGTCCCTGATCAGGATTTCCCAGAAGTCGGTTATAGATTTTAATGTAGTCATAGGCTGACTTTTCCCAACTAAAGTTTTGCCACATTCCCCGTTGTTGCAACTTCCGCCAATGGTCTTTATAACGGTAGGCTTCTAACGACCGGATCATCGCCGTCAGGAAGTCCATCGGTTCATAACGGTCAAAACAGTAACCGGTACCGGCTTCATTCATGGGATCATTGTAGAAAACGGTATCAACCAGTCCACCTGTACGCCGAACAATGGGAACACAGCCATAACGCATGGCTAACATTTGGCTAATTCCGCAAGGTTCAAAGCGACTGGGCATGACCAAGGCATCACAACCGGAATAGATCCGCCGAGACAAAGCTTCATTAAACAGAATATGACTGGCCATCCGACCGGGATAGCGAGAGGCCATCTGCCACATTTGAGTTTCATAATAGCGATCGCCCGTTCCTAAAACCACAAACTGGGCATCGGTATAAGAGAGGAACTGATCCATAATTTGAATGATCAGATCCAGTCCTTTTTGTTCAACCAGTCGGCTGACCATCCCCATCAAAAATACCCCCGAGTCTACCACCAACCCGAGTTCTTCTTGCAACGCCACCTTATTGGCTTTACGTCGTTCAACGGTATCGGCATTGTAATTTTCGACAATAAAGCGATCCGTTTCCGGGTTATAGGTTTCGACATCTATACCGTTGAGGACACCCGAGAGTTTACCGCTGACATAAGAGAGTAACCCTTCGAGGTTTTCACCATAAGCGCCCGTTTGAATTTGTTGGGCGTAGGTCGGAGAAACGGTGGTGACTTCATCAGCAAACTGCACCGCCGCCGCCATCACATTATGACCTTCCATGTACCAAGGACACCAAGTAATCCGTTCCAGGAACCACCGCCAAGGCCCTTGATACGCCAAGTTGTGAATGGTGAAAATGGTTTTAATGTCGGTCGTTTCGTGCATCCAGACCGGAATCATGCCCGTATGCCAGTCGTGGCAGTGAATAATATTGGGTTTCCAATAGTTCCAAGCAAATTCCGCCGCACCATTGGCAAATAAGGTGAAACGCCAGTCCTCATCTTCTCCGTAATACACCCGACGGGGCATAAAGGAAGGATGCCCAAACAGGTAGAGGGGTACATCGGATTTCGGCAGTCTGGTTTCATAGACTGCAAACTTTTGATACATAGCATTTCCCCACCAAATGGGTTCGGTGGGAATTTCCAATTTATCGGGGAGGAAACCGTAATAGGGCATAAAAACCCGAACATCGTGTCCCATTGCCCGTAGCACTTTTGGTAAAGCGCCAACGACATCTCCCATGCCACCCACTTTCGCCAAAGGTGAGGCTTCAGCAGCTACAAATAGAATTCGCATGATTGACTTTGCGTTCCCGTACTATGCTTCGTAAGTTACCAGAGTTCCAAGTTGGCTCAATAAGTGAGACGATAACTTGGTGCTTGTTGACAGTCTCACCGACAAGCAAAATTTGTGCTTGTGGGGAGATGATTGCCTATTCCCTCTTCACTAGACTAGACTTCAGAGAAATCTAATCCCCGCTACTACCGAGTCCACAAGCATTTGAGCTTGACTTCCACAGGAATCTCGACAGCAGAAGGATCTCAATATTGATGTGCTGTTTTTTTAGCTTCGCTTTCAACCGAGGATTGGTCGAGCGTGAGATTCTCAACGATTCTACCGTATTTCTTAACATTTCCGATCATTGGTTTTGATTCCGTTCCCGCTCCTGAGTGTTTGAATATTTTGATACAGTAGAGGCCTATTCAAGTCAGTTAGGCTAGACGGATTATACCCACACTCTATTTCTTATTGTATTTTGGAAATAGGGTCGATTAGTTTTTGGTCAAGATCAACCAACAGCAATATTGTTTCTTTTGGCCGATTTACCATCATGTTTGAGGATTATCTAAAATGCAACGAGGTCAATGGCTTGATTCGGGGTGTCACGGGGGTCGTCATGGCAATTTCTTAAACAACTGCAATCCTATCAATTTTTTCTTTCTTTTATTAATTAGCCTGTTTCATAGTTGTTTACAGGTGCAGATGGCGATCGCTAATCCTACTCATCGGTTAGTCCCTTCTGCTGTTGTTGCTCAATCTTTTCAACCGGGAACTCCTTTTCTGGCGAATGGGATTTATCTCTATGGTCAATCTCCCCAACGAGATCAACTCGGTCAGGCTTACATGGTGTTTGAGGTTAATCAGGGTCGGATGGTGGGTGCTTTCTATATGCCGCATTCTTCTTTTGATTGTTTTTGGGGGACTCCTCAAGGCAATCGGTTGGCTTTAACGGTGATCGACAGTTACACGACTGAAACTCATCCCTATGCGATCGGTTTTAATCCCTCAGTTGTGGCCGCTTCCACGTCGGGGGGAGCCGATCAGAGTGTTTCACTAGAGGGATTTTACCCGATTGAGTCTGTAAGTCAAGCCGATCTGAAAATTTTAGAGGTTTGTCAGTCGGATGTCGGTCAAAGATCGACGGGAAACTAAAGGCTATAATGACTTCTAGACAAGGCTTTGGCAATTTCGGGAGGTCGGGGATCGAGCCGCAGATTTTTCCAGAATTTCTGACATTTGCTAACTGCGATCCTCAAGCCTCCTCCTCTGGCTTCTCAGGTGGACGGGTTAACTTTCGACTCTTTGAGTTGATCTAAAACTTCTTGCAGTAAGTTGATTGCTTGCTCTAATTTGTCTACAATCTCAACTTGATTGCGATCGCCTGAAATCGCTTCCTTCACTGAAGGCGTTTGAGTTTGTGAATCTTCTTGACCTTGGGAAATAGAACGCAATAAATCGCGATCGCGTTTCAGCCATCCTTCTAAAAAGATGTCTTGAGAGGGGTTAATTTGTACTCGTTGGTATCGATAATTAATCCGGGCTTGACAATAGCGTTGAGCGGTTTCAAAATTATTATTATCCTCTAAAGCGGCTTGGGTTTTTGAGCCGAAACGTCCATCAATTACTAAACCCCCAATGGCTTCTTGTAAAAATTCCACACTCGACCTAACGCTAAAATTTACCGCAGTATCAAAGTGAACCATCGCCAAAGGTAAAACCATCAAGTCGGCTTTTGACGCTTTCCAATACATTTCTAAATAGACTTGTTCGACTTCTTCGGGAGTAATCTCAACCACCGATTTTAACGGTAAACCTTGACGGCGGCGATAGGTGTCAAACGTCGCCTGAGTAATTCCAGATTGAATTATACCGCCTAAATCTTGGGGATGTCCGGCGCCGCCTTCCCATTTGAGGGTAAACTGCAAAGCGCTTTGAAAGGAATCAAGAACTTCAGTCATATTGGGTGAGGAGTTAGAGGTTAATCATACCCCTTCCCATACAATAACAGTCCCATTTTATCTGGAAATTTGCTTAACTGTAGGGGCGGGTTCGGTGCAGATGTGTATTTTCCCACAAACAATTGCTCTAAACCCGTCCCCCTCAGAAGAAGTCACCAAGTCAGAAGTCACCAAGTCAGAAGTCAGAAGTTAGGGAGGTGGGGTGCAGGGCGAGATGGGAAACAGATTTCCCCGTAGGGGCGCATGGCAATGCGCCCTCCTAAACCCCAATTATTGCCTTTTGCCTTTCCCCCTTCCCCTTTCCCCTATTGCCTGTTCCCTGTTCCCTGTTCCCTGAATTATTGCCGTTGAATTTCAGCAAAGATTTCATCTAAAATTTCCTTAGCCCCCTGTTCTCTCAAACGGTGAGCCAGATCAATTCCCAATTGTTCGGCATTGGTTGCATCTCCACTAACAGTATCACGAATCAGGCGTTTTCCATCCAAACTGGCAACCATTCCCGTGAGGGTGAGTTGGTTATTTTCCACTTGGGTATTAACGCCGATGGGAACCTGACAACCGCCTTCTAATTCTCTCAGAAAAGCACGTTCGGCGTGACAGCGTTGGGCGGTGGGAGTGTGTTCTAAGACTTTAATCACTTCTAAAATCTTCTCATCCCCATCCCGACATTCTATTCCTAAAGCGCCCTGTCCGACGGCGTGTAGGGAAATATCGGGAGAAATGGTTTGATGAATGCGATCGCCCATTCCCAGGCGTGTGAGTCCAGCAAAGGCTAGAATAAGGGCATCATAGCCGCCTTCGTCGAGTTTTTGCAGGCGGGTGTTGAGGTTTCCGCGAATATCTTTAAATTCAAAATGGGGGAAATGGTGACGCAGTTGGGCGAGTCTCCGCAGGGAAGAGGTTCCGATAACGGCACCTTCGGGGAGAGTTTCCAGTTGTTTATCCTTGTGTTTTTCGTGAAGAACAACTGCATCTGCGGGGTTTTCCCGTTCGGTGACGCATCCCAACATTAATCCTTCGGGAAGGTTTGTCGGAAGATCTTTGAGAGAGTGAACGGCGATGTCGGTTTCGTGGTTGAGCATCCCGACTTCCAGTTCTTTGGTAAAGAGTCCTTTATCCCCAATTTTAGCAAGAGCCACATCTAGGATTTTATCACCCTGAGTAGACATGGTATGCACTTCAAATTCGATATCCGGGAAGTGCTTTTTGAGTTCGGCTTGCACCCAATAGGTTTGGACGAGTGCGAGTTGACTTTTGCGTGAACCGATCCGAACGGTTCGACTGGGGGCAGATACGGTTGTCATGCTGTGTGCGATCGCTTGTTATCGTTGGTTTTTTGTCCATTCTTTAGCGTACCGCAACGGGGGACGTCGGTTGGTGTTTGCCAAAAAATTGGTAACTATCCTTAACAGTCCGAGGGGTTGACGGGGAATTTTTGGAAAATTGATCATGGCTTTAACGTTTGAGCCAGTATACCACAGTCAATTTTTGGGTTAACTAGCCCTTGAAAATTTTAGCTCGGAGCCTATCTAAGCAGTATCAAGGTCAAAAATGACCTGACTAAAAGAGGTTTGATTAATCTGTTACAAAAATCTAAAATGCCCTACTCAAAAGGGATTGAGACAAATCAAAACCCATGAGTAATTGAAACTAAAACTTTTATTTAAACTTCAAGTATTTAAAAAAAAAGAGTTGACATCTCTTCTAATCTTTATGCTATGATTCAAAAAAATAAGACCTCTACATCCCACTTAAATGGTATTAGCAGTACCATTTAAGGAAGTTGGAAGAGGTCGTCTTACAAATGTTTATTTTTTCTAATGCTATGAGCATATCAAATTTTGCTGGAAATGTCGAGCAATCGGATTCGTTTGCTTCTGTTCGGTTGGTGTTGATTCCAATGAACATTGATGACTTCAAGCAGTTTTTGTGTGAATTCGGTCAACTTGTTCTCATTTCTAGTGAGGAATTTAAAGAATTGAAAGAACAGATTAAACATTTGGAAATGGTTATTCAAACAAAAGATGAGAGAATTCAAGAATTAGAATGTTTGCAAAATCCTTATTCAAACGATGGGGATGCAATTTGTAACTTTGACTTCTAAAAATCGGAACTAATTTATTTGTAGGTTGGTGTCGAGTTAACGAGACCCAACATTTTGAGAGGATTGTTGGGTTTTAGTTCGTTCAAGCCAACAAATCTGTTTGTGTTGTCTGAAAATCATTTAAAGGTTAAAATGCGATCGGTTGTTTTAATTGACTTATTTAGGGTTAAAGTAATATAATGAATAATGGCTAAAGACCTATTTCACGATGCTGTCAAAACAGCCCTTATAAAAGATGGGTGGAGAATTACTCACGATCCCTATCGTCTCCGTTATGGAATTGCTGATATTTATATTGACCTAGCAGCAGAAGAAGCGATCGCAGCCGAAAAAGAAGGTCGTAAAATAGCAGTAGAAATCAAAAGTTTTTCTAGTGGTTCCACTATATCTGAATTTCATACCGCTCTTGGTCAGTTTCTCAATTATCGCATTGCTTTAGAGGTATCTGATGAACCAGATCGCATCCTTTATTTAGCAGTTCCCCAAGATACTTATCGAATCTTTCTCCGGTTTGAACCTGCAAAAACAGCTATCGAACGCTATCAAGTTCGCCTGATCGTTTATAATCCAATAGAGGAGAACATCGAACAATGGCTAGAGTAGACGAATATAGAGAAATTATCTGTAAATTTTTACAAGATTTTGCAGAAGATGATCCGGAAGCAAAACTCATTTTTGATACTCAACGCGATCGCTATTTAGTCATGCACATGGGTTGGCGAAAGGAAGATCGAATTTATGGCTGTGCGATGCAAATTGATCTTATAGAAGAACAGGTTTGGCTTCAACATAATAGTACCGAAATTTATATTGACCGAGAACTGATTGAACGGGGTATTCCTAAAACAGCAATTATTTTTGGATTTCGTTCCCCGAGTATTAGAGAATATTTAGCTAAATTATCCCATAAAAATGTACAATAAACGAATTTAGAGATAAAAATTACTAATTTATCTGTGGGTTGGTGTCGAGTTAACGAGACCCAACATTCTGAGAGGATTGTTGGGTTTCACTTTGTTCAACCCAACCTACTACCTAATTTATTTGTAGGTTGGTATCGAGTTAACGAGACCCAACATTTTGAGAGGATTGTTGGGTTTCTCTTCGTTCAACCCAACAAATCTGTTTGAAGTTACAGCGTTACAAAATCATCTCCACTGATAACAGCAGCATCAACCCCGTTTAACGTGGCAATTAATTCGTTGGTATCGGCGATGCGAATAACAGTTGAATTTGTATCTTGAGCGATCGCTAACTGTTCAAACGTTAATTCTTGGGCTAATAATAGTTTATCAGTTCCGTTCTCAAAGTCAAGCAAAAGATCGCTTCCCGAACCAATGACAAAAGTATCACTTCCGCTTCCACCGACGAGGGTATCATTTCCCAAATCACCACTAATAAAATCGTTACCCTCTCCACCAATTAACGTATCATTAGCCTGACCTGCATAGATTGTATCATTACCCGCATCTCCTAAAATCAAATCCTCACCTAAATTTCCTAAGAGTAAATCTTCACCCTCTCCTCCGGAAATACTATCATTATCTTGACCTCCAAAAATGGTATCATTCCCCGAATTTCCAAATAATTCGTCATTTCCTTTATTTCCAAAAACGTTATCGTTTCCATCACCCCCTATAACGATATCATTTCCGATATCACCAAACAGCCAATCTTCTCCCAAACCTCCCCAAATATAATCGTCTTCTTGACCGCCATAAATGCTATCTTGACCGGAATTTCCCATCAGAGAGTCTTTCCCTAAATTGCCAAAAATATTATCATTTCCATCTTGACCCCAAACTGCATCATCATTTTGACCGCCATAAATGCTATCATTTCCTAAACCTGTATCGATGTAGTCATTTCCTTGATTTCCGAAGACTAAATCATCGCCATCCTCACCCAAAATATTGTCATTTCCCCCCATTCCAAAGAGAGTATTGGCTTCAGAATTGCCAAGAATGTCGTCATTTTCAACTGTTCCTAATGTGGGTTCAGTCTCGGATGCTTCGATAGTTTGAACAACGGAATTTGGGTTAGGAGTAATTTCAGGAATGCTTTCAGACTTCCAATTAATATTTATGCTGTCAGGTGTTGAAATAGGTGAGGGTTCGGGTGTGGGTTGAGGAGTTGAAATAGGTGAGGGTTCGGGTGTTGGTTGAGGTGTTGGAGTGGGTTGAGGTGTTGGTTGAGGTGAGGGTGTGGGTTCAGGTGTTGGTTGAGGTGAGGGTTGAGGTGAGGGTTCGGGTGTGGGTTGAGGTGTTGGTTGGGGTGAGGGTTCGGGTGTGGGTTGAGGTGTTGGAATAGGTGAGGGTGTCGGAGTGGGTTCTGAGTTAACTACAGCAGAAATTGGGAAATTAAACAGGTTTTCATCGCTGTCGTTAGTTACAAAAGAAAGTTCACCGTTAAAACTATTTGCGACAGTTGTATCGAGTTGAACCTCAAAACTTCCTTGAGAACCCGCAGCAATAACGGTTGGGAAACTTCCCAGTAAAGCTAACCCCGTCGGAAGTTGTAAGTCAGAAAGCGTTAAGTCAGCAGTTCCAGTATTTTCGATAGTAAATATTTTGCTAACAGAAGTTCCAACCGTTGTAGTTCCGAAGTCAAAAGAACTGTTATCTATAATATTAGTCGCATTTTGAACAACGGATATTTCCGGAACAGGTGAGGGAGAAACCACCGCAGACACCGCAAAATTAAACAGGTTTTCATCGCTGTCGTTAGTTACAAAAGAAAGTTCACCGTTAAAAGTATTTGCGACAGTTGTATCGAGTTGAACCTCAAAACTTCCTTGAGAACCCGCAGCAATAACGGTTGGGAAACTTCCCAATAAAGTTAACCCAGTTGGAAGTTGTAAGTCAGAAAGCGTTAAGTCAGCAGTTC
>JAYKHV010000087.1:0-43327 GCA_035285085.1 Lyngbya sp.
CAGCCAGTGGCTTCTACTTCAAGATTCTTGAAGATGGTGCGTCCATCACTTTACCCGCTTTCGATGAAACCACCAACCCGGAAATCACCGAAGGCGTTGTCGAGGGCGTTCAAGCCTTTAGCTTTGAAGTCGTAGAAGGTCCCGGTTATACTATCGATCCTGAAGCGAGTGGATTTGATCTGACGATCGCCGATAACCCGGATTCTTTGATTCAAGTTTCCTATTCTATCGAACCTGCAACACTGATTGAATCAGAAAGCACCGTCGGCGTTCATACCTTTAGTTTAAGTTCACCTCCCCCAGAAGAAGGCGTTACCATATCTGTTAGCGCTCCGATGTTGTCAGAATTTGACTTGGATAGCATCGAAGTCATGGGCGGAGAAATTGTTAGCGTTAATGAAGGCTTAGACGGGTTCGAGTTCAAACTCACCTCACAAACCGCAACCATTAACCTACCCGTTGCAGAAGACGGCGAAAGCGAAGGGTTAGAAGAAGCCACCTTCACCGTTGAACCCGGAGACGGCTATCAAGTCAACCCCGAAGCCGGTATCGGAACCTTCAGCTTGGTCGATAGCGCCGATCAAATTCCCGCACCCACAGAAGTCAGCGAACCCAACGATATTATTCCGTTGGCGACAGAAGTGGGTTTAACTGCGGACAACCCGGAACTGTCCATTACCAGCACTATCGACTACGAAAACGGCAACTTCTACGAAACCGAAAACGGCCGGCTCTACATTGACTTTACCGAAGATGTAGATATCTACAAAGTAGACCTGAAAGCCGGAGATCTTCTCACCCTCGACGCCGACGCCAACCAGTTTGAACCGGGTCGCAAAGTCGATCCCTGGCTGCGGATCTTCACCGAAGACGGAACCGAACTCGCCTCCAACGATGACGGCGCCGCTCCCGATGAAATCTTTGACTCAGGTTTCGAGCCGTACATCGAGTTTACCGCCCCCGAAGATGGGTCTTATTATGTCGGTGTCGCTCTCTACAATAACGGAGAATACGATCCCCTCGTTCCCGGATCGGGTACGGGTAACTTTGACGCCGACCCGGACGGATACGGTCCCGGCGAATACACCCTCAACTTTAGCCTGAATAATCCCGACGCCTTTACTCCCGAACCGACAGAAATTCCCGCTCCCACAGGTGAAGGCCCCTTTATCAGCCTATTCGGAGTAACGGGTACCTATAACAGCGACTTCGACAATAACGAATTTGGGATTATCTCAACCGGCTTGGTTGAAACCGAAGCCGAAAATACCGGATCGGCTCTAAACTTGGTCTTGACCGCAAACGGTGAAGTTCCTGAAGGTGGTGTTGAGATCTTTATCAATAGCGACATTGCCTTCCCTGACTACTTTGGTGGCTTAGAAGATGAAGAATTCGGTCAGGATTATGCGGTTCCCTACGGCGGCAACTTGAATAATAAACCGTTTACGCGGGGCGGACAGTTCCTCGATGCGGTTTATGATGAAAATGGTGAAGCGACAGGGTTTAAATTCCGCTTAGAAGAACCCTTTGCGACCATCTCCCTCAACCCGACCAACCGTCTGGAACCGGAAACCGACGGCCCGGAAACTGCAACGTTCTTCTTAGAAGAAAGCGCCGGTTACAACGTCTCGCCGTTCAACAGTACGACCGCCACCTTCTACGACACGATCGACACCGCACCGGTTCCGACCACGACTCCAGAAGTCAGCCTGGAAATTACTCCGACCGAACTCATTGAGTCTGAGGAAACCGAATTTACTCTCAACCTCAGCTTGAACGAAGCCCCACCCCCAGAAGGCGTACAGGTCTACGTCAGCACCGGTGAAGCGAACGCTTTGGGTGAATTTGGCATCTTTGAAGCCGACATTCAAGGGGGCGTCGCCATTCCCGATGGCAACATCGCCGGCTTCTACTTCCAGATGTTCGATCAAAATGCCAGCATTACCTTACCCGTATTTAACAGCCCCGATGATATCGAAGGCCTTGAAGAATACACCTTCTCTATCGAACCGGGTGCAGGCTATACGGTCAGTCCAGATAACGGTAGCGCTGCGATCGCCATTAAAGATACCCCGGACTCGCAAATTCAAGTCAGTCTGAGTACAGAACCCGAGGTTTTGGTGGAGTCGGAAGAAACGGTATCGGTTCACAACTTCAGCCTGAGTGCGGAACCCCCGGAAGAAGGGGTCACGGTTTCTGTAAATGCGCCCAACCTTTCCGAGTTTAACCTCGACGGTATTGTTGTTGAAGGCGGCGAAATTTCTAACGTCACAGACGATAGCTTTGATCTGACCCTGACCGCAAAAGACGCGACTATTAGCCTCCCCGTTGCCAATGATGGCGAAGACGAAGGCCTAGAAGAAGTCAGCTTCTCCTTAGCGTCGGGTATGGGTTATCAGGTCGATCCGGAAGGGGAAACTGCAACCTTTACCGTTGTTGATACTCCCGAACAGGCGCCCACAACGACCGAAGAAGCCAACGATACCATCCCGGATGCGATCGCCACAGGATTAACCTCCGATAATTCTAGCGTTAGCTTCGAGGGTGAAATTGGTCAATATTTTGCCGAAGACGAAGAAGGTAATAGCCTGACGGTTGATGCTTCCGAAGATGTCGATATGTACAGCTTTGAACTCAACGCCGGAGATACCATCAAAATTGATGTGGACTCCTTTGAGTACGAAGTTGAATATTATGAAGGACCTCAACAGTTAGATTCTCAGTTGCGACTGTTTGACTCCGTTGGGAACGAGTTGGCTAGCGTTAATAATGCTGCGGCACCCGATGAAGTGTTCACCGCCAACCGCGACCCCTATTTAGAATTTACCGCAACCGAAACGGGTACTTACTTTGTCGGCGTCAGCCAGTTGGGTAATACCGTTTACGATCCCTTTGAAGCCGGTACCGGTAGCGGTCGGGTTCTCCCTCAGTTTGGTATCAATATCGGCGAATACGACATCGCCTTTGACCTGGTTCCGGGTGATGGTGGCGGTAGTGAACCCGATCTCGTTGGTACCGATGACGCGGATACCCTCGTTGGAGATGATGCTGATAATACCATCGATGCTTTGGGTGGTGATGACCTCGTTGCTGGACTCTCGGGCGATGATACCGTCTTCGGTGGTTCGGGCGATGATGTCCTGCGGGGCGATGCCAATAGCCGTTCGTCTGGCGGTTCTAACGGGGGTGATGATGTCATCTCGGGCGGCGCCGGTAATGACCGTATTGGCGGTAAGGGCGGTAATGACCTCCTTAGCGGCGATGAAGGCGATGATGAAATCTTCGGCGATGCGGGTGATGACACCATTATGGGCGTCACGGGTAACGATACCCTTACAGGCGATGATTTCTCCGGTGGAAGTGGTAGCGATCTGTTTGTCTTTGGTAATGGGGACGGTACGGATACAATTACCGACTTTGATATTACTGAAGACATGATTGGTTTGGTTGAAGGTGAACTCACTTTCGAGGAACTTTCGATTACCAATAGTGATGCCGGTGCGATGATTAGCGTTATCGAATCTGGAGAAACTTTGGCAGTTCTTCAAGGTGTTGATTCTTCGGAATTAACCGAAGAATTGTTCATGGTAACGCCCGATGTAACATTCGGTTAATTAACACCAGAAACCGAGATATATCGGTCTAATTAGGGTGAAAGTAGAGATGTACCCCATAGGTACGTCTCTACATTGTTGTTAATATTCACAGGATTTAGACAATGAATTAATCATTACTAGGGTTTGCTGAAAAAGTCTTTTATATCAAATACGGGAAATAATGCTACATATCTTTCTCCCCATCTCCCCACCTCCCTACCTCCCCATCAATCATATGTAGCAAATATTTAAGTATTTCATATTAGTAGGGGTAGGAGTAAGAATTGTTCCTCATATCATGTCCGGATAATTAGCGATCAAAAAACTTTCTCCTTCTCCTTCTCTTTCTTTTTCTTTATCATTTCTCTTATGGGTTTAATACCCCACCGTCACCCGCGGTGATCAAAATTGTTTGGGGGCGCGAATCCCCATGCAATTTTCCCTCCTGACTCCTAACTCCTGACTCGGTGAGGCAGTGCGGACTTGGCGGAATAGTCGCGGAGAAACGGACGTTCCCGAAGGGTGACTCCTCCGTAATATATCGACGATTTCCGAATTTTTTATAGGGCAAATTCGGCAGTTTATTCTGTTAAAAATTAAGGCTATAAATTTATTCTAAAACTATTGAGAATTAATCCGGATACTGCTAAAGTAATTCCATCCGATTTGACCAAATGATTCCCCTTCTCAAAGGGCAAATATCACAGGAGATTCAACGTTTATGGTGCAAGTAGGTTTTTCGACCTCCACAACGTTTGAAGGCAATCTCAATGCCTTGATTGAAGACCAGGATACCTCCCTAACAGTTAACTTTGAACTGGATGAACCCGCACCCGAGGGAGGTTTAAAAGTTTTTGTTGATAGTAATATTGAACAGATTGTTAATCGTTTGGATTTACCGGGGTTTGCTTTTAATCCTATTGCCGAAAATATTAATCCGTCTTTGTTGGGAACGAGTTTCGATAATTCGGGTTTTTATTTAACAATTGATGAGGGGGCGACGAGTGGTAGCTTTACCATCAATGTATTTGATAATGAAGAACCGGATACGTTTTTACCGGAAACCTTTGATGGGTTAGTCGAAACGGTATTTGAGTTGAAAACTCAAGATGAAGTTGAAGACGAAGATTTGGGGGATGTGGGAACTTTGGGGGAGTATACGATTAACCCCGATGCGGCAACTTCTACGGTGTTGTTTGCTGATGATGAGAGTCAACTGCCTCAAGGAACAGGGTATGATGAAGCGGTCAGTGGCGATATTTCTGGCGACCCCAATAACCCGTTAGAACTGCCTCTAACAGAAGGAACAACCACCCTATCCGCTACCACAGAGGGAGGAGATCAAGAGTATGTCACTGTTACCGTTCCTGACGGTTTTCAATTAGATAGTTTGATACTCGAATCTTTTTCAACGCCTGGCGATCCTGGGTTTATCGGGGTACAATCAGGGACGACCTTTACAGAACCTTTGGATATTTCGGCTGATGTAGGAAACTTCCTGGGTTATCTTACCTTTGGGTCTGAGGTTGGCACTGACATTTTAGATAATATGGGCAGTGCTTCTGGGGCCATTGGTTTTGAGGGGCCATTACCCAGTGGTGATTATACCTTTGCTCTACAACAACTGACTCCTTCAGGCAGTGACTATACCCTAGCATTTAATGTTTCTGAGGCTGAAATAGAACCGCCTCCACCATCGGGTTTACCGTTAGTGAGTTTGAATACCGGGCCTGATTATTTAGTAGAAGAAGAAGGAACAGTTTCGGCCCATGTGTTTAATATTACTGGGGGAACAATACCCTCTGAAGGGTTGGTTGTTTCTGTCAGTGCGCCGAATTTAAGCGAATTTGATTTGGAAGCAATTAATGTCTCAGAAGGCGGTGAAATTGTTGCCGTTCGAGAAGATGGGTTTGATATTCGCCTAACCGATTTTACCGTATTGATAGATTTGCCTATTGCTGCTGATGGTGAGGCTGAAGGATTAGAAACTGCTAGTTTTAGTTTAGTTTCTGGTGAAGGATATGAAGTGAATTCCGACTTTAGCAGTGGGGAGTTTACCCTGGTTGATACGACTGATGAAATTCCGGCTAACTCATTCACTCAACTCAATGACATTCTCCCCCTTGCCGTTCCCATCGAACTGAGTGAAGATAACCCTACTATTACCATTACGGATGCAATTGATTTTGACATTGGTAATCGCTATCTGAATGATGATGGGACTTATACCTACGTTGATGTCAATGAAGACGTAGATTTTTATTCTTTCAATCTCTCGGCAGGAGATATTATCAGTTTCGATCTTGATTCTAATTCTCAACGAGGTGAACCGCCTGCAACCATTCCTGAATACCAGCCAAATTATGGCTTGGGTCCATTTGGAGGGATGCGATTATTTGATGCAGAAGGGAACGAGGTAGAAGCAGACTGGCAGACACAAGGTCCAGGAGAACTGTTTACTGCCTATGATGGGTATTTAGAATTTGTTGCTCCAGAAAACGGAACTTACTATTTAGCAGTGAGTGGTGCGCTCCCGGGTGCGCCCGGTCGCTCAGTAGAAATTTTAGGGACAGATCAATTCAGATACGATCCCTTTGTTCCGGGTAGTGGTAATGACGAAAGTTACCCTGATTCTGATGAACCTAATTTTGGCGAATATGACCTGATCGTTAATCTAAACCCAGAAGTTATCTTGGAATTACCTCAATTCTCTGGGGATGCAGGTAGTAGCATTATCAACGACGATGGTAGCAATTCTAGCGGAGATGTACCCACTGTCTCCTTAGACTTTATGACGGCTACCTTCGATCCTAATTCCAATGACGACTTACTTAGTCCTTACATCGTTGAAGAGCTACCCGACGGCGGAGGCATACTCGTTCTCAATTTTAAAACAGAAGGAGAAATTCCCTCTGAAGGAATTCTGGTCAATGTTAGTAGTGACAACTACCTGCGACAGTATGTTTCCTTAACCAGTCTTTGGTTTCCACCTTTTAATCCAGGTGCAGAAATGGAAACGCTTCTTTATGATGAAACTGGACGAGAAACCGGGTTTCAGTTGCGAATTTTTGAACCCACTACCTACACGGCATTGTTGGCGGGTAATGAATATTGGGGAGATGTGATCGAGCCAGATGTTGATGAACCAGAAGAGGTGACTTGGTTCCTCGAACCCGGGTCGGGTTATGCCATTAATAGTGATGCCAGTGAAATTGTCGCCACTTACTACGATAGCTTAGAAGACCTTCCCGAACCTTCAGTCATTCCAGAAGTCGGACTTACTATTAGTGAACCAATGCTCATTGAATCTGAGCAAACTGTAACAACTTTAACCTTTACCCTGAGTGAACCGCCACCAGAAGAAGGGGTTATTGTTCAAGTTAATGGTAGTAGCGGTGGACTGCTTCCTCAGTTTGATATCTTTAATCTCGAAATTGATGGTGGCATTTTGCCCTATCCTAATTTTGATTTTAGTGGGTTTTATTTCAAGATTACTGAGCAAGAGGCAAGTCTGACCTTGCCCGTTTTTGAAGATCCCTTTGATGAAGGACTACAAAGCTATAGCTTTTCTTTAGCAGAAGCTCCCAATTACACGATTGATAGTAATGCAAGTGTTGCTGCCTTTACTATTGCTGATACTCCAGATTCAGTCCTAGAAGTCAGCTTGAGTAGTGAATCGGAAACTTTGGTAGAGTCAGAAAATCCCACAGCTATTTTGACCTTTAACCTCACTGCTAACCCACCAACAGAAGGTGTGATGGTGAGTGTTGATGCGCCTAACCTCTCAGAGTTTGATGTCGAGGCATTAACTGTAACGGGAGGGGAAATTAGTGAGATTACTGATTCCGGCTTTTCGCTTAATATTACTGATGCTACCGCAACAGTTGAGTTGCCCGCAGACGCAGATGGCGTAATAGAAGGATTAGAAACCGCTACTTTTACCTTAGCTGAAAGTGGAGGTTCGACAATCAATCCAGAAGCCAACGAAGCAACAATTGCCCTTTATGACAATCCTAACCAAATTCCTGTCACAAGCGAGATTGATGCGAATGACACCATTGCTGAAGCTGATGACCTCAATCTCAATCCAGAAAACAACTATAGTGCTACTGTAAGGGGGATTCTCTCTGACACAGAACCAGGACAAGACTTTACTGAACTAAACAACCTGAGTGAAGATGTAGACATTTACAAGTTTGACCTGGAAGCAGGAAATACGCTTACTGTCGATGTTGATGCTGTTGGTCAATTTAATCTGTCGCTGTATGAAGGTGTTGACTTACGCTTAGACTCCGAACTGCGTTTGTTTGATGCAGACGGTAACGAATTAGCCAGCGTTAATAATGCAGCAGCGCCCGATGAGGAATTTAGCCGCGACCCATATCTGGAGTTTACCGCAGAAGAAGCGGGAACCTATTATGTTGGGGTCAGCCAGTTAGGAAACAATAATTACGATCCGTTTGTAGAAGGAAGCGGTAGCGGTTGGATTTTCCCCGAAATTGGTGTTTATGTTGGGGAATATGACCTCAACGTTAGTCTAAATTCGGCTAATGTTCCAGACCTTCTCGGAACCGATGGGGATGATGAGTTAGTCGGAACTGACACCAGTGAATCAATTGACGCTTTGGCTGGCGATGATATTGCTGCTGGCGGTTTGGGCGATGATACGGTCTTTGGCGGTGATGGGGATGATACTCTCCGAGGCGATGCGAATAGTCGTTCTCCTGGCGGTACAGTTGGCGGTGATGATGTTATCTCTGGTGGCGCTGGTGATGACCAAATTGGCGGTAAAGCCGGAAATGACCTTCTCAGTGGTGATGCTGGCGATGATGAAATTTGGGGTGATGATGGTGATGACACCATTATGGGCGTTACCGGAAACGATACCCTCACTGGCGATGATTTCTCGGGCGGTAGTGGTAGCGATTTATTTGTCTTCGGAAATGGGGATGGAACCGATTTAATTACCGATTTTGATATTACTGAAGACATGATCGGTTTGGTCGAAGGCGAACTCACTTTTGATCAAATTGCGATCGCATCCTCTGATATGGGTGCGATGATTAGCGTGATTGAATCTGGCGAAACGTTGGCAGTTCTTCAAGGTGTTGGTTCTGATGAACTGACCGAAGAATTGTTCATGGTAACGCCCGATGTAACATTCGGTTAATTAACGGCATTTTCCCCGAGTTTTATTTTGAATTCTGGGCGGTCTTGTCAACAAGCGAGACCGTTCTTTATATCATGTCCGGATAATTAGTGATCAAAAAACTTTCTCCTTCTCCTCCTCTTTCTTCTTCTTGATTTCCTCCTGTCTCCTGACTCGGTGTCTCCTGACTATTGTTTGAACTTTTGAAGCACAGATCGGCAACTGTTTACTTCCGGACGGGTTAAAATCCCCTGTGAAGGACTGAACAGCAAAGCTAGAATAAATAATCCCGAAACCGTCAACACAATCGCCGCTCCCGAAGGAACATTCAGATAGTAGCTAATATACATCCCCGCCACGCTGCTAAAAATGCCAAAAATTGCCCCCAATCCCATCATTTGATGCAGTTCTTTCACCAACAAATAAGCCGTAATTGCCGGACCAATTAACAGCGAAACCACCAACACAACCCCCACCGCCTGCATACTAGCAATAATCGTTAAGGTAATCGCAGAAACCAGACCAATATTAATTAAATTTACCGGCAATCCCATCGCCTGCGCTCCCAAAGGATTGAACGTATAAAACAAAAGTTCCTTGTAAAAAAGCCGAACGCAGAGTAAGATAAATAGCGTAATCATTAACGTTCTGACAACATCCTGGGTGGTGACGCTCAAAATATCCCCAAACAGAAAACTGTGCAAATCCAGCTTGCTTTCGAGAACCGTAATCAGCAAAATTCCCAAGGCTAAAAACCCCGAAAAGACCAAAGCCATAGCCACATCTATTTTAACCCGAGATTGGGATTGAATCCAAGCAATAATTAGGGTGCTGAGTGTTCCCGAAATAAACGCCCCCAGAAAAATATCAATCCCCAAATAAAACGCGATCGCCAGTCCGGGTAAAACCGCATGGGCGATCACATCTCCCAACAATCCCATGCGCTGTACAATTAAATAACTGCCGACGACGGGACACAAAATCCCCATCAAAACCGCCACCAGTACGGCGTGGCGCATAAATTCAAAACTTAGCGGATCAATCAACCAACTCATTAATAATCACCCAATTTAACCCCGCAATAAAATTACATTATCCCCGTAGGCTTTTTGTAGATTTTCTGCGGTCATTACTTGCGAACGGGTTCCCTCGGCGATGATGTGTTTGTTAATCAGCAAAAATCGGTCGTACTGGCGGGAAACTTCCCCCAATTCGTGACCGACAACCAACAAAGTTTTGCCCTGGTGTTTCAACTCATCAAATACCTCAAAAATCACCGCTTCCGTCTTTTTATCCACCCCCACAAACGGCTCATCAAAAAAGAACAATTCCGCCTCTTGCGCCAGGGCTTGCGCCAAAAAAACTCGCTGCTGTTGACCGCCAGAAAGTTCGCCAATTTGTCGGTCTTTTAACTCCCACATTCCCACTCTCATTAACGCCGATTTTACCACTTCTTGAGAGTAGCGAGAAGGCGACCGAAACCATCCCGTGTGGCGGGTACGCGCCATCATTACCACATTTTTAACCGAGATCGGATAATCCCAATCAATTTGCGATCGCTGCGGAATATAAGCAACCCGGGCGAGTTGATCTTTTAAAGACCGTTGATGATAGCGGATCACCCCTTCCGACGCCGGAATTAACCCCAACATCGCCTTCAGCATCGTACTTTTACCCGCACCATTCGGCCCGATAATCCCCACCAGTTGACCCGCTTCCAGACGAAAGCTGACATCCTCGACCGCACAAACCCCCCGGTAGTTGACCGCCAGATGCAGAACTTCTAACATCGTTCATCTTGGTGTAACATAATGATAATCATTATCATAACAGAGGTCAGCCATGTTAGGAAATGTCAACCTCAAGCCCCTGGTGGGGTTAACCTTGCTTTGGGCATCGGTCGGGTGTAATTCGTCACCTCAAAACGCGGCAAACCCGAGCGGCGCAACTGCTCCAGCAGCCATAGAATCGGGCGTTACTCTTCCCTCGGTTGTCGCCACTACGAGTATTATTTGTGACTTAACCCGGCAGGTCGCCCAAGAAACGGTTAACCTCAACTGTTTGATGGAAGCGGGGGAAGACCCCCACGTTTATCAGCCCCAACCCGAGGACCGCAAGGCGATCGATACCGCCAATTTAATTTTATACGCGGGTTACGACTTCGATCCGAGTTTGGTTCGATTGGTGGATGCCACAAGCAACCCCGCCCCCAAAATTGCCGTTCACGAAGTCGCCGTCCCGCAACCGTTGATGGGAGAACCCCACGATCACGGTCACGGGAATGATAATCACGACTACAACCACGACCACGACCACGACCATGACCACGGCGAAGAATTAGCCCCCGATCCCCATGTTTGGCACGATCCCGAAAATGGTATTCAAATGGTCGAAGTTATTGCCGAATCTTTGGCTAATTTACAGCCAGAAAAGGCGGAACTTTATCAACAAAATGCCGAACAAATCGCGGCTGAACTTGCAGAAATTGATGGTTGGATTCAGTCGAAAATTTCCACCATTCCCCCCAATCAACAAAAGCTTGTCACCACCCACGATGCGCTGGGTTACTATGTGAATGCTTACGGTCTTTCCTACGAAGGGGCGTTGCAGGGATTCAGTACAGATGAAGCCCCAACTGCGTCGCGAGTCGGGGAACTGGTGCGGGAGATTCAAGCGGCAAATGTACCGACGATTTTTGCAGAATCAACGAGCAATCCTCAACTCCTTCAAACGGTTGCCAAAGAAGCAAATATTCAAGTTTCCGAGCAAGAATTATATGCAGATGGTTTGGGAGAAACCGGAAGCGATGCCGAAACCTATCAACAAATGCTCAAATCAAATACGCGCACAATTGTTGAAGGGTTGGGCGGAAATTATACGCCGTTTACCGCTCAAAAATAAACCGTTTTCGGCGAAAAATAAACCCCCGCATCGGGCTGAAAATCTGACCGCAGAATGAGCGAAAAAACGGCAGATGTTGTATAATAACTTCAGTGGAAATTTGAACGCCCATCACTGTCCTGACCAACACCGCAACAACACCGATTCGCCCCAAAATTGGCGGGGCGGTTGAAAAATGGGTCTGGAATGGCGAACGGCCCGTTACCGCCGTCTACGAAACCCTCGGACAAGGCGATCCGGTTTTGCTGCTTCCGGCGATGAGTACCGTTTCCACTCGCGGAAAAATGGCCGGACTCGCCCAACTGCTGGCCCCCCATTTTCAAGCGATCGCCCCCGACTGGCAGGGGTTTGGCGACTCGGACCGTTTGCCGCTACAATATAACCCGGGGCTGTACCATCAGTTTCTCAAAGATTTTGTCGGGTCGGTTTGTTCAACTGCGGCGATCGCGATCGTCGCAAGCCACGGCGCAGGTTACGCGATGAAGTTGGTGGCTTCCCAACCCGGTTTATTTGCTAAAATCGTCGTGGTTGCACCGACTTGGCGGGGTCCCCTGCCCACGATGGGGGCGAGTCCGTCGGTTTCCGCTACGGTGCGAAATTTGGTGCGATCGCCAATTTTCGGACAACTCCTCTACAAACTCAACACCGTCCCCGCTTTCCTGCGGTTGATGTATCGCCACCACGTTTACTCTCGATTGCTCCTTCATCCGAATTGAATAACTCTTGGGGAATATGTCAAAATGCTTGATGGTTGCCTGCGATCGCTGTACTAACGTTTAGATCTAAGTGGAATTGAGTTGAATGATTATTCCAACCTCAAGCTTTACATCTCGTCGAGTTCGTCAACATAGTCTAAAATTCTATCAGTTCACGTTTATCTCCCTGTCTGAGGTTTTGGTTTCTATCTGTATTCTCTTCGGAGTGACGTCTGCGAGGGCGAATACTCAAGAAGAGTTTAACCCGACTTTGGAAGTCGGTGTTGTTCAACAATTTGGTAAAAAACCCACCGACACCCTGATCCTGAAAGCCAAACCCGAGGACCACCTCACCTTGCGGTTTCAGTCTCCCGACGGTGAAAAAATTCTCCATACTCTCAGCGTTATTCTCAAAGTAGAAACCAAACCCCTACCCGAACCGTTTGTTGATGAACGCATTGTTCTCAGCAGTCATCGCAGCTATGAAACGGCTGAGGAGGAAGCCCAAAAATGGCGGGAAATGGGGGTTGAGGTGGAACTGGCTCAACCCGACTTGTGGCAAGTTTGGGCCAAACGTAGCGTCTATAATACGCCTTTATTGCGACGGTGGTTGCTCGAAAGTATTAAAGCACAAGGACATCCCAAAGTTCGTTTAGAAACTCAAGTTCTCAAACAGCAGCGAGTTCCCTATTGGGTGTTGGGTGGCTTTCGTTACAACCGCCATGAACTCGAAGTTACTGCGACTGAGAATGTAATTGAGGTTCACAAAAGCACCGAAGACCCCAAACCGATGACCTACGGGGGGAGTCTGGAACTGCAACCCGATGCTTATGGAACCTATACGTTAGTCAATCATGTTCCCTTAGAAACCTATTTGCGGGGTGTGGTCCCTCACGAAATGGGCGCTTGGCCTCCGGATGCTTCCATTGAGGCGCAAGCGATTTTATCAAGAACTTACGCATTGCGAAATTTACGACGGTTTGAGGCGGATAACTATCAACTCTGTGCGAATACCGACTGTCAGGTTTACAAGGGGTTAACCGAAGTTTACCCGTCAACCGATCGCGGCGTTGCGGTTACGGAGGGATTGGTATTAACTTACAATAATGAACTGGCCGATGCGGTTTATTTCTCGTCGAGTGGCGGAGTGACGGCGAATTTCCACGATGTTTGGAATGGTCCGGAACGTTCCTATCTGCGTTCGGTTGTCGATGCACCGGGTAAAGTTTGGGATTTATCGGCCAATAGTTTAGCCGACGAGCAGAATTTTCGGCGATTTATGAATTTGCAAAAAGGATTTAATGAGGAAGGTTGGGTCGATTTTCGCTGGCGAGAAGCAACCAGTTTGAAAGCAATGACCGCCCATCTGAAGTATTATCTGGAGCGTAAATATAATCTTAAACCGGATTTTCAGACGATTAAACAGGTGAAGGTGACACAGCGATCGCCCTCCGGACGAGTGTTACAAATGGAAGTGCAAACGGATAAGGAGACGTTTAAGATTGAAAAGGATGAAATTCAAAATGCTTTCTGGCCGCCGGTGAGTACGTTATTTTATATTGATCCGATTTACGATCAAGATAAAAAACTCGATGGTTATCTATTTGTTGGGGGCGGGTTCGGTCATGGTGTCGGTTTAAGCCAAACGGGATCGTACAAACTCTCTGAGTTGGGCTGGTCGAGCGAACAGATTCTCAAGTTCTACTTTCCGGGGACTCAACTGAAGCGTCTGAGTGAATCTGTGATTTTTTGGCAACCGTTACAGATAATTGAGAAGGACACAAGAGTAATCGGGGACTAGGTTAGAATAATACAGAGTTCGTAATCTCATTTGAAGATCTTTTCAACTCCGTCACGAGTTGAGCGGATCATAACCTAGTCCCCAAATATCGATTCCCAAGTTAGGGGATAGAGGACGGGTTTTTTGTAACTATCTATCGGATATCAGTGACCAGTTACGGCCATAACTGGTCGCTGTTTCCTGTTTAGCAAACATAACCGTCCCTGTTAACTTGGAATGATTCATTAGCCAGCCATTTCTTCTTCTTGGTGAGTGATGATCGTGCAGTCCGAAGTCGGATAAGCAACGCAAGTCAGAACGTATCCGGCTTCAATCTGCTCGTCTTCTAAGAAAGACTGATCGGACTGGTCAACCGTACCGGATTCGAGTTTACCTGCACAAGTTGAGCAAGCACCCGCACGGCAGGAATAAGGCAGGTCGAAGCCTTCATCTTCTGCTTGATCGAGAATGTAAACATCATCTGGACATTCAATGGTTTCTGTTTTACCTTCCGGCATTTTCAGGGTTACTTTGTAAGTTGCCATGTTAGTTTCCTCGTTAAATTACAAGTCGGGTGTTACCAAGTCCCACACAAAAACCCAGTCCTGATCAGCCTTGGTATTTGTACTGGAGACTTTCGTTTGATCTAGATATTCTCACAATCGGTGAGTAAGTTCTAGTCTGTACTCAATTTAGTACAGTTCTTCTTCTTTGTGAGTAGCAATCACGCAATCGGAAGTCGGTTTAGCAATGCAAGTCAGAACGTATCCAGCTTCAATCTGATCGTCATCTAAGAAAGACTGATCGGATTGGTCAACCGTACCGGATTCTAGCTTACCTGCACAAGTCGAGCAAGCACCCGCACGACAGGAGAAAGGCAAATCTAAACCTTCTTCTTCCGCTTGATCGAGAATAACCTTGTCTTCAGGGACTTCAATGGTTTGTTCCCCCTCAGGCATTTTCAGGGTTACCTTATAAGTTGCCATTTTCTCTTCCTCTTTAGGTAGAACTTCCAGAAAGTATAAGCTTGCCTTATGCAACAACGAAGGGATCATTAGCCTTCGTGCTTATACTTTAGACTTTCTTTATCTTTTGATATTAAGGGAAAAAACGGACCTTGTACAACGAATTTTGCGGATAGTTTGAATGGTTTTTATTATAAATTTTTCTAATTACATCCTAATTGCTTATACCTGACCCCTCAAAAACAGAAGGGGGTCGGTAGAGACCAGGGGCTACAAACTCATGCTCAACAGGTTTTCAGAAATTTTTTACTGATGGTTTTGGTGAATTTTGCCTCACTTCTGGACTCAAACTCCTCCCGTCTTCTGGAGGTTACAGTTGTGAATAACTCCTAATAGTGTTTTAGAATTATCAAACAAAAGCTTGATTTTCAGTACAATCAGATACTTTATTCTTAAAAAATCCATTTTATTATTGAGAATAAGTTTCAATAAACCCGATGCACTGAACCGCCTACTTACCCACGAACCATGATAGTCTCCACCCTGTCCACCCCCGTTCAACCGCAGAAACCCGTTCAACCCCAGAAACGAGTTCGATCCAACTTACAAGCCTGGTATCGTCCAACAGTGTCTCCAGAACAAGGCATTTTATTAATTTTGTTCGGATCGGTCGTCACCGGATCGGCTTTAGCCCAACATTGGACAACCTCAACCACTCTCGCCCTGATCTGTGCTTTTTTCGCCCTACAAGCGGAGTATCCTCTAATTTTGCAAATTAAACAACGGCGCAGTTGGAAACCCCGCTTTTTAGTCTGGACGGGAATATATGGTACCGTCGCCTTGGCGATCGCCTTGACACTCTACCTGCAAACACCACAGTTATTATCGGTTTATCTGAGTGCAGCTATGGCGTTGATCGTTGATGCCATTTATGTCTATTGCCACAAACAAAAATCTATCCTCAATGAACTCAATGGCTTTGCGGCTATTTGTTTAGCAGCACCTCTGGCTTATACTGCGACTACCGGACATCTCTCCCTCGATGCGGTAGCCCTGTGGATACTCAATACCTTATTTTTCGGGAGTGCGGTGTTCACGTTCAAACTGCGAAAGAAGAACGCCTGTTCCCGGAAAGCCGGAACGGTCTACCATACCGTCGCTAGCGCGATCATTATCACACTCTACGGGTTAAACTGTCTATCTCTGGTCACCGCTTTAGCATTCGCTGTGGCTGTGTTAAAGTTTCTTCTGGTCTGTTGGCGGTTTAACTGGTATCGCACGACTAAATTTCATCATGTGGCTTTGTTTGAAACCCGATGCGCCTTGATGTATATTGCGATCGCAGCCATTAGTGTTCTTCCGGCGCACTTACCGACGACCTGATCTGGGGAACATCACGATAAAAGAATGGTAGCAGGGAAGCCCCGCGTTTTTAAACCGGGGAGGAACTGCGCCACAAGCGGATTTATCCGCAGTTAACTATTTTCTTCATCTAGGTGATAGAGTTGGGCTATGGAACAGACATTGACTATAGTTTGTAAAATTCAAACCACCCCTGAGCAAGTACAAAAACTTGAATTAACTTTAGGGGCATTTGCGGATGCTTGCAACTATATCAATACAACCGTCAACCCTAAAATTAAAAATAAGAATCGGATTCAAGCTGAAGTTTATAAAACAGTTAGACAACAGTTTAATCTATCGGCTAACTTAGCTGTCAGGGCTTGCGCTCGGGTGGCTTCTAACCGTAAAACAGCAGCCTTAAAGAAACGTCCGGTTAAAACGTTTAAGCCGACTTCAGCCGATTACGATGCCCGGATTTTCTCGTATCGGGAAAAAGATCAAACTGTTAGTTTGTCTACAGTTGCAGGTCGAGAACGGATTCAATTGATTTTAGGAAACTATCAGATAGGGAAGTTAAAAGGGAAAACTCCAACATCCGCTACCCTATCAAGACATAGAGATGGTAAACTGTACATCCATATTCAGAGCAAAGAAATTGCTCCAACACCTCAAAGCTCAGAAGATGTTATCGGTGTAGATTTTGGTCGCCGTGACATCGCTGTTACCTCTGAGGGTCAAAGTTGGAGTGGTCAAAACATTACTCAAGTTCGAGACAGGTTTTCTAGGGTGAGAGCTTCTGTCCAAAAGAAAGGCACGCGAGTGAGCGAAAAGACTCCTGAAACGGCTATCGGGTAGAGAGAAGCGATATCAAACCTGGGTCAACCACAATATCAGTAAACAAATTATTAACTGTGCCATTGAAACAGGGTCTATAGTTGCCATTGAAGAGTTGACTGGTATTCGAGACAGAACAAACACTCAACCGAGAAACAAGACTGAACGTAGACGCTCTAACTCTTGGGCATTCTATCAACTTCGACAGTTTCTAGAATACAAAGGAATCAAAGAGGGTGTCGAAGTTATTGCTGTTTCTCCGAGATATAGTAGTCAGACTTGTCATCAATGCTTGCATATCCACCCAACAAAAGGAAAGTCATATCGCTGCGGCAAGGCTTTTAACTGTGAACATTGTGGTTGGAAAGGGGACTCTGATTTCAACGGTGCAAAAATGATTCAAATTTTGGGGCAGTCTGTAAGCCTGCCTGTAACGCGCAATCGGTTGTCTTGTTCCTTGCTAGATAGTATACACCGGTTAGTGCGAATGCCCCCGCGCTTTAGCCGGGGGTAAGCTTACCTAGCGATCATTGCCAGAAAGGGCGACAATGAGAGTGCGGAAGATGAAAAAACAATTTTTTTTATGGTGCAAAGCGATCCTTTATCTTATCCTCCCAGTACAACCCCCATTCGAGTTGGTATTGTTGGAACTGGATACGCGGCTCAAACCCGAGCCGAAATCTTAAAATCAGATTGGCGATCGCAATTAGTAGCGCTTGCGGGTCATACTTCTGATAAAACGAAGGCGATCTGTCAACGGTTGAATGTAGATGCCTGTGGGGGTTGGGAAGAACTCGTCAAACGAGAAGATCTCGACTTGGTGGTGATTTCTACGATCAACCGCGATCACGGTACAATTGTACGAGCGGCTTTAGAACAGGATAAACACGTTATTGTTGAATATCCCCTCAGTTTAGATCCCACCGAAGCCCAAGATCTCATTAAACTCGCCCAACAGCAACACAAACTGCTACACGTCGAACATATTGAACTGTTGGGGGGCTTACACACTGCAATCAAAACAGCGATCGGCGATATTGGTCAAGTCTTCTACGCTCGTTATGTTACGATTAGCCCTAAACATCCCGCTCCCGATAAATGGACTTACCAACATTCCCTGTTTGGGTTTCCCTTTTCCGGGGCGCTTTCCCGCTTGCATCGGTTAATAGACTTATTTGGTCAAGTGCAAACGGTTAACGGTCAAAGCCGCTTTTGGAATGAACAAGCAGATAGTTATAAAGCTTGTTTGTGTACCGCTCAACTTCAATTTGATAATGGTATTTTAGCCGAGGCGGTTTATGGTAAAGGAGAAATATTTTGGCAAGCTGAAAATACATTTACCCTTTATGGTGAGAAGGGTACGTTAGTTTTCACGCCGGAGCAAGGTCAATTATTTCAAGGGGAAACGGTACAAACTATAGAAGTGGGTAGCCGTCGGGGATTGTTTGCTAAAGATACTCAAATGGTATTGGAGCATCTGTTACATTATACTCCCCTCTACGTTACGGCTTCCGAAAGTGCTTATACCCTAAAAGTTGCGGATGCGATTAAACAGTCAGCCCAAACGGGTAAAATTGTGGTTGTCTGAGATTATTCTGATTGAGGTTAGCAGAATAATTGTACAATCACCAGACGAATTAAAAAGCCAGTTTGATCGCCGTGACGACTAATGAGACTTTGGGAGCGGTATTGATGACTTGAGTCAATTTATCGTAATGTTTGATGAGTAGAATATTGCTGGTTGCACGTATCTTAGCAACATGGTAAACGACTAAAACAAATATTGATTTCCCCGGTGGCATGATCGCAAGTTTTTCCGATGTAATGAGTTTCTAGGATCTAATCTAAGGGAAAGTTCTCACAGAAAATCTCAAATTATGCCACTGTATTGATTGGTTGGCTTGTTTGTGAACGGCAAGAGATTGAGGGTTTGAGTGGGGCGAGGAATCGGCAATCTCAAGAGTACAAACTGAAAATTGTCATACTCGACAAAATCTAGCTGTTTGGCTCTGGCGGCAGCGACAGCCTAGTTCTGCTGTTGATTATAGCGCCACTGGCGATCGTCGGGTACATCCCAAAAACCCGATTGATCAATAGAAACCGGGTTTTTAATCTCACAGTGCCTCGAAAAATTGAAAACCGCTATAATTTGCCACCTATCAAAAGTTTTTGTCCGTTTCGGTAGACAGCCAACTCAATCCAGCCTCAGTATTTTAAGAAAAATAAACAAAATGAAATTTGAGTTCAAAGTAGTTCTAAAATAAAGAACGCTAAAAGGTGTTTTTTTCCTTAAATCCATCAATCTTTTGACAAATGTAATGGCTATCTACAAATCTGGCGATCCTTACTGTAGTTCACCGACAATTGATGAAATTTTAGAGGCCGTTCAACAGGGAAAAAGTCTGGTTGAGGCAAATCTTCGCGGGGTTAACCTAGAGGGAGCAAATTTATCGGGTGTCGATTTGACTCGGGCGAACCTAATTGGTGTTAATTTATCGAGAGCAAATCTGAGCAATGCCAATCTCACCGAAGCTGATTTACGAGGTGCAAATTTAGCGGGTGCAAATTTAGCCGGTGCAACTTTGCGAGAATGTTATTTATTTCGCGCTCAAATGCAAGGTTGTAATTTGCAAAATGCTAATTTAGAATCGGCAAAGATCAAGTTAGCAATTTATGATTCTCAAACCATTTGGCCTGAGGGTTATGACTATCGAAAATCGGGGGCAATTGGTCCGAAAGCCAATTTAAGTGGAGCATTTCTCAACACCGCTAACCTGAAAAATGTTGATCTGCGAGAAGCCAATTTGCGGGGAGCATACCTCAGCGGTGCGGATTTAACGGGAGCAAATTTAGAGGGGGCGGCTTTGAGCGGGGCTAACTTAAAGTTAGCAATTTTGACGGGAGCCTATTTGCGAAATGCGCGTTTAAATGGGGCGGAACTGCAAGGGGCTGACTTGCGAGCGACTGATTTAACTGATGCTAATTTAGAACAGCTTCAAAGTATTGCGGGGGCTGATTTTACTCTCGCTCAAGGACTGAGTGCTGAAACCAAAGCAATGCTCTGCTGTCATTCGGGGAAAGACTTAGGAACTTGGAACACCTTTACTCGGGGGAATACGGCGGAAAGTTTGGGCTGTTCTACCATTAAGCTGAATGCTTCACAGAATACAAGTTTGTAAGTCAACGTTGATAGAATCAAGCTAAAAATATTGCCGAAAATTGGGAGAGATTTATGCAAGTTAAAGTTCCGATGACCATGATGGATTTTTTTCGCAAAAGTGAGGGCGTTTGGTTCTCGCAACGGGCGGTTCATCATTTTGATGATGTTGTTAATGAGTCGGGAGAATCCAATTTCATTGTCAAAGTTTTAGCCCAAGATGATCCGAGAGTGATTGAAGTTTGTCAGCAGCAAAATACCGATCCGAATTTGGTGAGTGGTGGGGCAAGTTTTTCTTGGCAAGATAACTTAGATACTGACGAACCTCCTCCCAATTATGCGGCTATTTTAGTTGATGTTCCCAATCCTGACAATCCGAGAAGGGGAAAATTTCTCCGCAACCGAGGTTATGTTGAGGGAATTCCAGTGGTGGGAATTTATCATTTTGCCGATGACGGAGTATTAACAATTGACACCGAATATGAAAGAAATCAAGGACAGGAACGGTGCTGGTTTTTAACGGATGATTTTCGAGTCAGAGTGAGTACGGTTAAGATGGCAAATGGAGTGAGTTTAATGAGTTATTCTTCGGAACGCCGTTGCTTAACTCCGGCGATTTTAGAAGCGTTTGTTGAAAACAATCGGGCGAGAGTGGGAACGTCTTCGAGTCATTAGTCGTTTGAAAATTAGAGTCTGTTTTAACAATTTTCGTCAAATCGAGTGTAAAAACTACCGTATTTGAACCAATACTGTTTGAGATTGTGGTGGGGTGTGTTGAGGCTAGCTTTGGCTTGAAAAAGAACAACTTGGCGATGATTTCCTCTCCAAATGAGTCGGGCAGGTTCAACGGAAATTAAAGTGCCACCTAAGCTTTTAACACACTCCTCAAATCGTTCAATGGTTGAATATTCTAAACTTTCAAAGATAAAAAAGTTTCCCGAACAAATGAGGTGGCGACTCCTAATCCAAGCCTGCATTTTTTTAGTGGCTATGGGTGGTAGCATATTGGTTAAAGTGGAAATCGATTCACTCATAAATTTTTTATTCTGAAATTTTTATTCTGAAATAACTGAACTGAGTTCGTAAGCAAAACTTTGTATTTTCTCAAATTTTAATGGTCCTTTAGCCGAACCCCAAACTTGTTCGTGGGTGTCGAGATCGAATCCTCTATCCCAACTGATAAAGGTTGTTTCTGTGAGTTCAACTTCACTAACTAAATAGGTTTTTATGCCATTTCTTTCGATGAAACAGCACTTTCCTTCAACACCTCCTAAAAATCGCTCTCCATCCGGCTTAAAAATCATCGAACAGTTGTGACGGCGTTCGAGACAATCGGGTTTAATAGTTTTGAGAATTTCCGGTTCATGTCCCGAACCCGCATAGAGAAAAGCATCTTTCAGGCTATAATTTTCGATATAAACCCGATCATCTTGGGCAACAAAACGATGAATTCCCTGACGGTAAGGACTCCAAAGATCGTAATCATAACTCTGTTCTGAATAAAAGCCAATTCCCGAGAAAAAATCAAAGGGTAAAGGACGAAAAAACACCCGAATATGGGCATAATCTTTGGGATTCTCAAAAGCTTGTTTTTGATTGCTAAAATCTCCAGCAATCCACCGAGCAAGTTTGAGGAGCAAAGGCGTGTCAGTCCCTTGAGTTGGAGATATATTTTCTATCATTGATTCAGTTTAACTTAACTTAAAGAACGAATTTCTGAAGAAAAAGAAGCCGTCGTTATACCCGTTCCGCTGCTGGTTTTAATCATAGAAACCCGAAAACGAATATTATCAGAAGCAAACCAAATTCTTTCCTCTGCCATAGCTCGATCGTATTCGGTGAGGAGTACAAAAACCCCATCTTCGCCGATTTGATAGTCAGCAACAGCCGGAATTGTTTCTGCATAGCCTTGATCTCGTAGCAGCCTTCCCCGATGGGAATTCGCAGCATCAGGAACGGGAACCAAAAGGGTTTTTCCCTCGACTTTTTCCTTTTCATCCCAATCGGATTCTCCTTCCCAAGTCATGCGAAAAGGATGGGTAATTGTTTGCGGATCAATTTCATAGGAATTACAGAGAGCAATCACCTCCGGATCATCGGGGCTGACGGCAATAATATGAATGGTAGAAGTAACTTCCTCAAAATAGCTAAATGCTAAATGATGAACACTACGCTGCGATCGCCATTCACCTATAGAACGTTCAACAAACTGAACAATATCCATAAATCCACTGTTTTAAAGATGACTTTTTTTAAATTAATTGTTGAAAATTTTCCCAGCCGTGCGAACACCAATAGAGACGCAAACCGTTACGCCTCTATTGGATTTAATCATCTAGATTCAAATTTCGGTGATGCTGACAATCTTGCCACCAGCACGTTGAATCCGCTGAATTTGAGGAGTCATTTTTGCACCGGAAACGGTATATTCGGTGGTGCTGACGCGACGCGGACTGTCAAATTTGAAGCCTGTGGCTACAATTTTAAACATTTTTTCCGCAGCCCCCCGAGCGCCTGTTTTCGGTAAAACAATTTTGTTTCCTTTATTTGCCGCCACCGTTTTCACGAGACGAGAAGATTTAAAGGCGCTGTCTACTCCGGCAAAGCCTTGATAGAGAGAAAGTGTGCGATTGTAGCCCAACTGTTTTTGTCCAATTTGGCTGGTTGCGCCTTGATAATAAGGAACAATGTTGTCGCCAAATTTTTGTTGGTACTCATCGCTATCAATATAGGAATCAATTTCAGCATCATAGCCTTCCTCAACACAGCGATAAATATGTTCAGAAATCTCGCTTTGATCTTGAGGAGCGCGACCTAAAAGGTGTTTAAAATTGAGTTCGATAAAGCGATAAGGAGCGCAAGATTCAAAGTAGCGAGTCCGATAAAAATTGGACTTGGCTACAGCGCGAACAAACTCTCTGACCGTTAAATCGCCATTACAGAACTTGGATTCAGCCGTGATTAACCGTTCACTTTCCATGATGTGGGGATTTCCCAAAACTTGTTTGTAAACGGCTCGAATCACAATTTCACGACTTTCTACACTGCTCGTGTCTTTCAGCTCGATTGGTGTATCTAATACAACGCCCATTAAAGTTCTCCTTAAAAATGAAACATTGACTAAGCTTTCCCATCAAAAAAGGCTGTCGCTATAAACTCCTCCTGTTTTCCCTTTTCTCTTTGCTAAAAATGGGTGGATTGGAATAGTTTGCAACTCATTTTTAGGTGAGTTTATCCGGGCTTGTCCTCAGTCGATAAGGATGGCGGGAGGAGTGAATTTCTCAGCCGACATTTGATGAAAATCGATTAACTACACGGGGGTGATACTGGCGATGACGCCGCCTTCTTTGTGAATCCGTTGGTATTCTTGAGACAGCTTTTCATAAGGTACGAGGAAGACCTTGTTGCTGCGACGGTATTTAGAAACTCGATTCACTTTACCGGGGGAGCTATAGCCTGTAACTTCGATACGGAAGACCTTACCTTCATCACCGGCACCCGCACCGTGTCGAGTCCGAGACCCACCCGCTGTATCTTGAAATGACCAACCGTCACCCTGTACTCCTCCTGATGGCGGAATTACAGCCAACGGAGTTTCTTGAATGACATATTTATTGAGAACGGGTGTTTTACCGGAAAGACTGCCTTTCAAATCACTGCTAGACGGTCCCCGGTACAGAGCAAACAGGTGAGTAAACCCAACCATATTTTGACCGGGTTGAGTTTTGTAACCCCGGTAGTAGGGAACAATATCCTCGCCGTAGTTATTTTGATATTCGTCGCTATCGAGGTAAGAATCGATTTCTGCGGCAAATCCTTCATTATCGAGGATGGTGCTGTGCATTCTCATTTCCTCTAGTCCATTGGGAGTACGACCGAGAAAATGTTTGAAATTGAGTTCGATAAACCGATAGCGGGGACAGGTATCAAAGAAGCGAGTGCTATAAAGGGCTGATTTCCCAACGGCTCGGACAAACTCGCGAACACTGAGTTCTCCTCGCTTAAATTGGGATTCCGGTACTGTAGCCCGCTCACTTTCCATGACGTAAGCATTTCCTAGAACCTGTCGATACACAGCACGAATGATGGTTTCTAGTTCGACTGCTGAACATCCGGGTGTCACTCTGACAGGAGGAGTTTGGTCAAACTGCTCTATGCCTAACTGAGACGCAGGTCCAAAAGCCATTAGGGAATCTCCTTAAGTATATTGTCAAGAAAGGTTTTTGGAAAAAGAATTGCTGTTGCCGTCAACAGCCCGATGTGCAGTTTTCCATAAAGTCTTGATTTCTGGAGTTTTGAGCTATGGTTGTTTTCAAAAAGCCCCTGAAACCTTGATTCGACTGTAAAAAGTTACAAATCTCGTCAATAGGTCTATTTATACAATTTTCTGAACCCACTTAATATAAAGAAATATAAAATTAATAATCTCCTCAATTCAGCGACAAGGGTCGGGGAGACCGGGGAGACGGAACTAGAGCGGTTTGATTCTAAAATTTTTTGATTTCAGAACCTTTGCTGTCAGAGCCTTGTGGCCTTCCTCCTCGCCCAAGTTTACGCTTCCTGAATGAATAAAAGTTAAAAGAGTCAGAAAAAGAAGTTCTAACTCTACAAAGCTAGTAACCTTTTATCTGTCAATCTATCAAGTTTGGCAACCTGCTTTAGCCCGAATTAACCTATCTGAATCCTTAGCCAGAATTTCTCTTCGGCTCGAATCACCCAACTTTTCTAAAGCCATTAAACCCGCATATTTCAACTCAAAAATATTGGTTTGTAAGGTTTCTTGAATCAGAGGAATCGCCCGTTGATCGCCGAGTTGACCTAAGGCTATCACCGCAGCTACCCGCGATTTTTGAAACTGAGGGGCAAGATTATAGAGTGCTTCTACTATTAAATCATAAGCGGGAGCATAGTTCAACCAACCTAATAGTTTAATCACATGATAATGAGCGCCGTAATCTTTATGAGCTTGTTCATCATAGGTTTTTAATAAGGCCGATGCCGCTTCATCCGGATAGTATTCTAAAAGGGTTTTGCTGCCTAAATAACACCGTCCAAAGTCGGTATTGTATAGTTCTTGAATTAAAAAGTCTAAACTTGGCGTTTGGTCGTATTCATGGACGAATTCTAAATCATTGGGATGATCGTTGATGACTTGATCGAGATAGGGTTCAACGTCTGCAAAGGTAATTTTTTGTTCCAAAAATCCGGATTGAGCTAACAGGCGAATTCCTCGCAAACGAAACACTAAAGAAACCGGACATTTAGCAATATTTGGAATGGCGGGGTAATATTGAGCATCGATTAAATCTTGAATGCAGCCTCGTCGGGTTTCTACATTGGAATGTTGGAGGAATTCAACCACTTGATTAATAGCCCGATAATCTTTATTTAATCGAGCAACTGTGGCGATCGCTACGCTGGCAATATTGGGATTTTCTGCATTAAAAAATTGCTGAATGGATGGAACTGCCGGTTGATAGTTTAGCTTACCCAAAGTTTGAATAATCACCCGATAATTTTGATTGGGTTTGTTGAGTAACTGGGTAATTTCTGCTAAGATTTTATCATCTTGGGTTTCGATTTCACCAATCGCCCACACCGCATTTTCTACGGTGTAACAATCCTCATCGGACAAGCAAGCATAAATCACCGGAAGCGCTTGAGTTGCTTTCAGTCGCCCTAAACTTTCTAACGCTTTGCGTCGGGTAATTCGATTATACAGCTCGGTGTCTTGTTCTTGGGCAACTTCGATGAGCGCATTGACGGAAGATTCAGTGGAAAAGTAAGCCAACTGAGCGGCTGCGACATAACGTTCTGAAGGATCTTCTAATTGTTCTGAGGGTGTTTTTAACAGAGCAATTGCCTGTTCTTCCGTCAAGTTAAACAGATTAAAAAAACGCCTATCCATTCATTAAGCTCTAACTCACTTCAACTAATTTTCTTTCTAAATCAAACAAAAAGCCGTGAATATATTCCTCCGTCCATTCTGAACCATATAAACGGGTAAACATTCCCCGTGCCGGGTCTTTTTCGGCCCGATACTTAATATAGCATCGATGGGCGTTGAGGATTTGTTGCCGTTGTTGTTCGGCTGGAATGGGTTCGGCTTGGGCGACAAATTTTAAATAGGCTTGAAGGTAGTCTTTAAACGCTGCAAAGACGTGGGTTTTTACGTCTTCCGTTTCTTGAGGTCGAGTCCATAAAAAGCAAGGGGAAAAGAACGGTTTAGCTTCTTCGGGAAAATCTCCTCCCCAAGGTAAATGGGTTTGATAGGTTTTGAAGGTTGATAACAGGGGTTCTGTATATTTTTGTTGATAGGCTGCATCGTGAAATAACGGCTGCATATCGAGGGCGATTAAATGTCCTCCCGGTAAGGTTACGAGGTCAGCCCCAAAAAAGGGTAAATCATAGTTTAATTCGGGAAAAATCACGAAGTTGAGGACTTGAAGTGAGTCACCCCCTTGAACGTGGGCGGCTCGAATTTGTCTCAATTTCTTGCTTTTAAACCCATAGCTCGTGGTTACAACAAGGTCTTGTTTTTTTCCTTTTCCCATCACCCCTTCTTTCCGTTCAAATCCTTCTGGAATTGGGTAAGGCTGGAGTTCTAGCTGCTGTTTGAGCAGTTGGAGAGCGTAGTCTAAAAAGGGTTGATAGAGAGTCATTTTAAGTTTGACATTTACTGATTGAGCTTCGGGGAAATCTTACCGTTCGATCGCCGGAACCGCTAAAGAAACAGCGTCTTCAAAGAGGAATTCATAGAGAAAACGTTCGGCCCATTCATGCCCAAAATAACTGCTAAATAGACCGGATGCCGGATCGCGATCTGCACTGTATTGATCGTAGTCTTTTTGGGCTTTAACGATCCGCTGAATATCTTCGGGATCGGTCAAGGGTTTAGCTTCTTTTAACAGTTGAAAGTATAAGTTGATATATTCTTGATATGCTGGAAATAATTGGGTTACAACTGTGTCGATGTCGGTTTTGGCAAACAGGATATTTTTGGAAAAGTATTGATTGGAATCATAATATTTCATTTCTAGATTCTGCGCCAAGTTCTTGTACTTGTTGCGAAGGGGACGCATTGGTTCAATATATTTGTTTAAATAAGCTTGATCTTGAAATAAGGGTTGAAAATCTAATACCACTAAAATTTTCTTTTTTCCAAAGGCTAAAAAATCAATTCCTAATAACGGGAGATCGTAACAAGGGCTCGGATAAATAACGCTGTTGAAAATTTGAGAGGTTTCTCCCCCATCGATGTAGGTATAGCGAATTTTACGGAGTTCAGTACATTGATAACACCAGCTTCTAATGGTGGCTGGATTTTTCCCTCTCTCGCTGACATTCATCTCTAAACCGGGGGGAATCGGGCGACTTTGCAAGTCAAAATGCTTAAAAATTTCCTGTTCCAAAAAGACCTGAAAGGGTTGAAACATAATAAAATATTAAATGACTAATGATCATTTTCTTAGAATAGAGGAGAGCGATCGCCTCTGTCTCATCTTTTCTCCAGAAAGTAACAAAACTTAATATAATGCTTCATTTTACTTCCGGTCTGTTTGAGTATTTTGACGGTAGAGGAGTAGATGATGGAACTGGCGATCAATAGAGTTTTGGTGAAAAAAGCCTCTGGCTGCGACGATCCGTTCAATGTTTGGGCCAATTTTCGGGAGTTCCTGCACTGCATCGACCGTCCAATAAAGATTAAGGCTTTGTAAAGATATATTAAGAACCGTTAAAAAACCTTCGGGAAGCTCCTGTTTGTCCCATCCAACACCCAACCCCGGGGAGATGTGAATATTATACAATTCTCTGGGTGATTGCCAAGACAATACCCGATGAAAGCGTCTGTATTTAAGGCTTCTAGGGGGTCTAGAGGCGATCGCCCGAGTGAAAAAATCCGACCCAAAGATTACGAAATGTAACTTTCTTTCCAAGAATCGAGACAAGAGGAATCCAACACCTCTATCTTGAGGCACAGTCAGTTAATACTCTGGCTAGAGCTAAGACTTTAGTTTTGTTTTTGTCAATTTTTTACTAAGGAGAGCGAAATGCTTGACGCTTTTTCAAGAGCTGTAGTAACGGCAGATGCTAGCACTTCCTGCATTGGCGGTAGCTCACTGGAGCAACTCAAAAAGTTTGTTAGTGAAGGAAACAAGCGTCTCGACGCTGTAAACGCAGTTTCTAGCAATGCAAGCTGTATCGTTTCTGATGCTATTGCTGGAATGATCTGTGAGAACACAGGTTTGATCCAAGCCGGTGGTAACTGCTACCCCAACCGTCGCATGGCTGCTTGTTTGCGTGATGGTGAAATCGTTCTGCGCTACATTACCTATGCTTTGTTAGCAGGTGATGCTTCCGTTCTCGACGATCGCTGCTTAAACGGTTTAAAAGAAACCTATACTGCTCTGGGCGTACCTGCAACCTCTGCCGTTCGTGCCGTTCAGATTATGAAAGCTGCTTCTTTGGCTCATATCAATGGTACCAATACTCCAGGTCAAGCTGGCGGTCGCTACAAGAAAATGGAGATGATTCAAGGGGATTGCTCTGCCATCACTTCTGAAGCAGCAAGCTATTTTGACCGTGTAATTGCAGCTCTGAGCTAATTGCTCAAGCCCAATTTTTGATATTCGATTAAATCTAACCTGGAGAAAACAAACATGAAATCAGTTGTTACTACAGTTGTTTCTGCTGCTGATGCAGCGGGACGTTTCCCCACCACATCTGACTTAGAATCCGTACAAGGTAGCTTACAACGTGCGGCCGCTCGGATGGAAGCTGCTGAAAAACTCGCCTCTAACCTCGATGCGGTTGCTCAAGAAGCTTACGATGCTTGCATCAAAAAGTATCCTTACCTGAACAACGAAGGTGAAGCCAACTCCACCGATACCTTCAAGAGCAAGTGTCTGCGTGACATCAAGCACTATATGCGCTTAATCAACTACTGCTTAGTTGTTGGTGGTACTGGTCCTCTCGATGAGTGGGGTATTGCCGGTCAGCGTGAAGTGTATCGCGCTCTGAACCTGCCCACCGCTCCCTATGTTGCCGCTTTAACCTTTGCTCGCAACCGGGGTTGCGCTCCTCGCGATATGTCTGCTCAAGCTTTGGTTGAGTACAATGCTCTGCTCGATTATGTGATCAACTCCTTGTCCTAATTTGTTGGATTAAGTTGAGTTCATTTCGGTTATAGAGTAGTGATCGGGGGATTCTGAGTTGATTGCGATCGCCTTAACCCCGTTAAGTAATCAACTTAGAGTCCCTTAGTTGTTGCTAAACTCCTGAGCTTCTCTGGTCAAAACATTCCCTCATGGCTACTGATTCACTGTTTGAACAGCTAAAGCATCCTAACCCCCGACTGCGAGAGCGAGCGATGCTGGAATTGGCAGAGGTTCGCGATGAACAGACGATTCCCCGCTTACTGGAAATCTTGGGAGAACCCGATGTCAACTACCGCCGCTCCGCCGTCAAAGCGCTCGGAGTGATTGGCATTGATTCGGTTTCCCCGGTGGTCGATGTCCTGCTCAAGAGTGAGGATATGACCATTCGCGCCAGTTGTGTCAAGGCTCTGGCTCAGGTGGCTTTTAATCATCCCGATACCCCGTTTCCAGAAGAAGGTCTACAGGCGCTCGCAACGGTTCTTCACGATCCCAATCCGGTGGTGAATATTGCCACAGCAATGGCGCTCGGCGAAATCGGTGTACCGGCTCTCGATACTTTAATTGCAGCGGTGCAAACGACAGATAACCCCGCTCTGGCAATTGCTGTTGTGAATGCGATTAGTTCGATTAACGATCCGCGAGCGGGTGAAATTCTCAATCAGATCGCTCAAGATGAATCGGTGGATGCCTACGTGCGGGAATCGGCGATCAGTGCAGTGTCTCGATTTGATCTAATGAGTCAGTATCAAGCTCGCGAGTAATCGCCAATCTAACTGCCAAATTTAATGTTAGGGCAAGCCGCTAAAAGTTGGGGGAATACCTATTTACATCGGTCTACTTGATTTGAGAAGATAAAAGGTAACTTGTAAACCTCAAAAATCAAACAGATGACTGAAGCATCAGAACCCCAAAATAACGAAACTATCTCTGCTGAAGATCTTGCCGAGTTGCTTCAAGAATACCAACAATATCGTGAACGTCTGGTTAACGAAACTTTAGAAACGGCAAAGCGAGCTAAAATTTCTCAAACCGCAACGATGGCTCGACTCGAACCCGAACTTGCTAAAATTGATTCTGTTCTCGAAGAATTGCGGCAGCGTCAAGCGAGTTTAAACCCTAATTCTTAGTCGGATTGAACTGCTGATGTTCAGATGAATAATTTTCAGATGAATAATATGTCTCACTCTACAACTGACTTAACAGACGATCGGGTGGCTGTGGCTCAACAAAAAACGGATACTCTCATCCAAGAGGTTCGCGAGCAACTCCAAGCCCAAACCTTTGATTTCAATAACCTAGAGTTAATGAGACAAATGGTTGAAAGTTTTTCCGATTCTCGGGGTATGACTCGGTTGGCGATCGCGGAAACATTTGGTGAGATGATTGGTAAACCTGCTACTCCGGTTTTATTGGAGGGTTTAGCCGATCATCCTAACCCCGTTGTTCGTCGAGCTTGTGCTAAAACTTTAACGTTAATTGCCGATCCGAGTGCAATTGCTGGCTTGGTTCACGCACTGCTCAACGATCAAGATACCGTCGTTCAGGGATCGGCGGTCGGAGCATTGGCGAGAACGGGTAAACCGGCTATTCCTTGTTTATTAGAAATTCTACAAACACCCGACCATTCAGAAAGTATTAAAGGACACGCAGCTTGGGCGTTGGCTTTTATGGGAGTAGAAGCCAAAGAGTCTTTGTATCAAGCCTTCTCTTCCGACTCCGATGAGGTTCGGGCTGCTGTCGTGGGAGCAATTGCCAATATTGTTGCTAACGAACCGGAAGAACAGTCTTTTCAAATTCTTTTACAAGCTTTGGATGATTCGGCTGAAGATGTTCGCAGTGAAGCGGCTGCGGTTCTCGGAAATTTAGCTTATCAACCTGCCGTTCCTCAGCTTATTGATTTACTCCAACATTCTAGCGCTCAAACCCGAAAGTCAGCGGCTTTAGCTTTAATGAAAATCAACGATAAAACCGCTTTAGAACCGTTGAAATCTGCCCTCGCTCAAGAGTCAGAAGGGGATCTTCAACCGGTGATGCAACTGGCTGTTAATCAACTGAAACGACTGTAAAAGTTATCACCAAATGATGAATGAGCAATGATAAATTATGAATGATAAAAAGGATTAATTCTTAGAGGACAGAAAGCTTTGTTCTCTAAGAATAAACCCATTTTTATCACCGATTATTCATAATTTTTTCCCTTTTTGAATTGATAATTTTACATTCATCGTTCGGCTTAACCACAAATGGCGGCTTCTAAATTTATTGGAATTAAGCAACTTCTAATTCATAACTTTGTTGAACTCGCTCTAATTCTAAATCAGAAAACCGATCAACAGCCCAATTTGCCAAACGTTGAAGCATATGCAAGGGATAGGTATGAGCCACACCAACAACCGGAATTTTAGCATTTTGAGCGGCTTGTATTCCGGGGTATGTATCCTCAATAGCTAAACATTCACAGGGATGTAAATTCAATTGAGGATATTGTTGATTGAGTCGTTCTACAGCTAATAAATAACCTTCCGGATCGGGTTTGCTGGTGGTAATATCATCTCCGGCGACAATTACAGAAAAATATTCGGCAATATTAATCCGATTTAATATTAATTCAATTTCCGATCGCAGCGCACCGCTAACCAGCGCTATTTTAAACTCGGCGGTGTGAATTTTAGAAACAAACTCTTGAACTCCCGGATAAACGGGTAATTCTTCTAAAGCATTCATCTGTTGACAATAGGCTTGAGTTTTTCGAGCAATTAACCGTTCGAGATACTCATCTGTCACCATTCTACCCCGATGGGTGAGTAAGTCTCTCAAACAAACGCGATCGCTTCGTCCCAAACAAAATTCTCGAAATTCTTCGGGTTTAGTCCGTAAGTTTTCTTCAATAAGCAACTGTTCAATCAGTCGCTCGTGAAGGGGTTCATCATTAATAATTATACCGTTGAAGTCAAACAGAACTGCTTTGAGAGTCATACAAACTGAGGTCTAAAAATTCACACAACTTGAGAGTCGGAGTGAGAAAAGGGAAAAAATCCTCAATTTCTCACTTCTTCGGCGAAGTTTAAGCGGGTGCGGGTAGTCCCACCGAATGATCAAATTTGGGGTTATTGTAACTTACCCGAGTGTGAGAACTCGCAGATGTTGAGGTATTTTTAACAATGGGTTTAATTCCCCGGCTAATTTGATGAACCCACCACCAATCATCGGTTTGGACCTGAGCAAATCCGGCTTTGGTCATCCATGTATCGACACTGGCCGCAGCATAGGCTTTAATGTAAGGCTCCTCAAAGATTTCTGTCAACCATTCGCTCTGTCGTAACGCCTTCTGGTTTCCATCCAAAACGATAACTTCTCCCCCCACGCGCAGCAGACGGAAACTTTCGTTGAGAATGTTCTGAGCGACTTCTGGGGGGGTTTCGTGGAACAATAGAGACGCACTGACGAGATCGAAAGACGCATCGGGAAACCCGGTCGCTTCGGCGTTGCTGTGGCGAAATTGAATGTCTACTCCGGCTTTTTTGGCTTTGAGTTCCGCCGCGACTAACATATAGGGAGATAAGTCTACGGCGATCGCTTCGGCGTCCGGAAAGGCTTTTTTTAAGAGTAATGTTGTTGAACCCGTACCGCATCCTAAGTCTAAAATTCGTCGGGGTTTAACTCGTATTCTATCGATTAATCCTTGGCGAACAATTGTTTCGTTGGGAGGTAAAACGTGTTGGGTGATGGGGTCGTAGGAAGCGGGCGCGTCTGGGTTGAGATATCCGCCTTTTATCCCGTGAAAATTTTGACTTTGGTAATAGTCGGGATAGGTTACACGGGGGTTGGTGAGGCGATCGCTTTCTTTTTCCCAATTGATGCTTTGTTTAAATTGTTTGATGGCTTCTCCATCGATGAGAAAGTTCTCAAACAGGGGGGCGAGAAACTGTTGGAAAATTGTATCTTTACGAACGGACATAGGAATGGGTTGGAAGTTACGCTAACTGCTATTGGGTTTTATTATTTAAGTTAACCGATCATTGGCGATCGCGACTGTTGTCGGAAGGCTTAAATTTTCAAGTCTGTCGGAGAATCAATCCGTTTTGGCTGCGGATGCTTTCTACAGAGTTGGGTGCTAAGATAAGCAAGAAATAACGGTTTCAATTGCTTCAGTCGGGGTTTTGACTGGATAAACGCGATCGGCAGATAGACTTTTGAAAAAAACTTGGCTTTCTGGATTATTATTCAGCAGAATAACCGTTTTCTGTTGTTTAATTCCCAAAGCAATTTCTGAAGCGGTTCCCGCACCCATTCCGCAGGCGATAATCACATCGCTAGATAGAACATTGATTACATTTCGAGCGTTGCCTAAGTTGGTAAAAATGGCAATATCAACGGCTTCAGACATTCCCGAGGATGTCGCACCAGGTAAAATTCCCAACGTTAAACCCTCGGCGGATTTTGCCCCTTGACTTGCAGCTTCCATCACGCCCATATTTCGCCCGCCGGTTAACAAAATCCATCCCTGTTTAGCAATTAATTGACCGAGTTGATAAGCATTTTCTAAATCAACAGAAGTCGCCGTTTCACCCGGCCCCATTACACCGATGATTGTTTTTTTCATTTTAAATTAAAACGTCAAGCTTAAACCTTAATTTTTGTTGAAATTTTTGGAAAAAATCTCAGAAATGCTATCCTGTTTTTATCCTTTTTATCCCTCAGCATATGATGAAAATCTCTGCCCCTGCCATTATTCAAATGCGCCAAGATTTAATGGCAGACTCCGAACTTAATTTTAACTTCATGGTTTTGGTTGTTACCTCCTGTTTAATTGCCACCTTTGGGTTGCTGAGTAACAGTGCGGCTGTTATTATTGGGGCGATGTTAGTTGCCCCTTTAATGTTACCGCTTCGAGGTTTAGCTTTTGGGGCTTTAGAAGGCGATCCGGAGTTATTTCGCCGCAGTTTTACCTCCTTAGTTGCTGCTACTTTAGTCGCCCTTGGTTTATCGATGTTGTTAGGACGTTTAACGGGTTTTCAACTTTTTGGAACCGAGGTGATCGCCCGTACCCAACCGACATTAATTGACTTGGGTGTAGCAATCGTTGCGGGCGGATTGAGCGGTTTTTCAAAAGTTAGACAAGGAATTAGCGATGCAGTCGCGGGGACGGCTATTGCTGTGGCTTTAATGCCTCCTTTGTGTGCCGTTGGTTTAACCCTATCTCAAGGAATTTGGAGTCAGAGTTATGGTGCTTTTTTATTGTACTTTACCAACCTTTTAGGAATTACCCTCGCCTGTATGATTGTGTTTATCATGGCAGGGTATACCCGAGTTAATATTGCTTTGGGTTGGGCGATTTTACTAACGGGATTGTTATTTTTTCCCTTGGGATTGAGTTTAATTCGGTTGATTATTCAAGGTCAAGTTGAATATAATCTTACCCGAATTTTTACCCGAAATACACTGACCGGTCAGCGAGTAGAATTACTCGAAACTGACATGATTTGGACAAGACAGCCCGTGTCGGTTTATCTAAAAGTTCGCTCAAAAGATCCGATTACTCCCAAACAAGTCCGTTTAGTTCAAGAATTTCTGGAGAAAAGAATGGGGCGAAATTTTGAACTCATTGTACTGTTAGACTCAATTACAGAAGTCAAAGCCGAACAACTGCCAACGGAGTTACCCGAACTCGATAAAAAATCAATGAGCGAGAAGAAAATTAACTCACCAATCCAGCCAATCGATCTGAAAAAAAAGAAATTCTGGCGTTAAAAAAGGGTTGTTTCTTCCTAAAATAAAGTTCCCGAGATCATTCCCGCCAACAAAATAAAACCCACCCAAACATTCTGACGAAAAATTTCACCGTAGACGGGTTTGGGAATTTCGGGTTGTTTTAATTGACGATAGTGTTGAAACCAAAATACAAAAGCGATCGCCAAACTCAGCCCATATTCCCAATGTAATTTCATCTCAATTCCTAATGCAGCCAATAAACCCACCGTTGCTAAGAAGAAAAGACCAACAGCATTCGCCGCTTGATCTCCAAAAAATAACGCACTAGAATTAACACCCATGCGTTGATCATCTTCGCGATCGCTCATCGCATAAACCGTATCAAAGCCCAAAGTCCACACCACCGTCGCGCCCCAAAGTAACCAAGTAGCAGGTTCTAAACGCGCCACCGCAGCCGTCCAACTAATTAAAACTGCAAAACCCCAAGCAATAGATAAAACCAATTGGGGAACCGGAAAAAAGCGCTTGGCGAGGGGATAACAAATGATCACAGGGACAGCCGCAACGCACAGCCAAAAACTCAAAGAATTGAGATAAAAAGCCAATCCAGCCGCACAAACAAAGGCAACAAAAGCAACAACAATACCGGTTTTGACCGTTAACGCACGGGAAGCCAGGGGACGGCTGCGAGTCCGTTCAACTTCGGGGTCAATATCGCGATCCCAGAGATCGTTAATCACGCATCCGGCGGCGCTGGTAGCAACACTTCCAAACACAATCACCAAAACTAAAAGCGTCGGGGGTGTGGCGTGAGAGGCTAAAAACACCGCCCAAAGTGCAGGAATCATTAAAATTAACCGTCCTGCGGGTTTATCCCATCTCAATAATCGAATAATCTCAATTAAAGTTGATTGCGGTTGAGGTTCCGATTGAATCACCATCTCAAGAAGTTGGAATTTGCATTCAGTTTTCAGCTTTTATTCTATAGTTTCTCGGTGGGGCTGTCATCGATAATCACCAATTAAGTTTTGATGGCGATGGGTTGACTGTTTTCAGGTGTCCAGATCCAATCTCTGGGGATTTCAGTTGAAATTAAGTTCCTCAGTACCGAATTAAAAGGCTGTATTTTCTCGAAAATTCTGGTAGATTTGAGTCAGAATGTCTCTCGATCAAAAAAACCGGACAGTGTTTCGGCTCGATCGTATGAGATGATCGTTATAATGAACGCTCAAATTTAAGTTTCATGGTGAATTCAGTTTCTTCCGCTAAAATTTCTTCTGTATCTAACAGTAAAGATCGAATTCTCGCGGCTATCGATCTGGGTACTAATTCCTTTCACATGGTAATTGTAAAAATCGATCCGACATTGCCGAGTTTTACGATTATTGCCCGAGATAAAGAAATGGTTCGGCTTGGGGATTGTGGCCCCAAAGGTCGCTTAAAGCCGGAGGTAATGGAACGGGGAATTATCTGTTTGCGTCGGTTTCAAGAAATTGCTAAAACTCACAATGCCGAACAAATTGTTGCCGTCGCCACCAGTGCCGTTCGAGAAGCGCCCAACGGTCGAGATTTTATTAAGCAAGTTTCTGATGAATTAAATTTAGAAATTAGTTTGATTTCCGGTCAAGAAGAAGCCCGGCGGATTTATTTGGGTGTTTTATCCGCAATGGAGTTTAATCATCAGCCTCATATTATTATTGATATTGGGGGCGGTTCGACGGAGTTAATTTTAGGAGAAGGTCGAGAACCGACGTTTTTAAGCAGTACAAAAGTGGGGGCGGTTCGTCTGACTCAAGAGTATGTTAAAAGCGATCCAATTAGTCGCAATGAGTTTTTATATTTACAAGCTTATATTCGCGGAATGTTGGAACGGACCGTTGATGAACTGGCGTCTACTCTGAGAAATAGAGAACCGATTCGTTTGGTGGGAACATCAGGAACGATTGAAACTTTAGCCGTTATTCATGCGCGGGAAAAATTGGGAACAGAACCCACTCCTTTAACCGGTTATGAGTTGACATTGAGTGATTTACAGGATTTGGTGAATCGTTTTCGGAAAATGTCTTATTCTGAACGGTTAGCAATTCCGGGGATTTCCGATAAACGAGCCGAGATTATTTTAGCAGGTGCTTTGATTTTACAGGAAGCAATGACGCTGCTGAATATTGATTCTTTAACCGTTTGTGAACGGAGTCTTCGAGAAGGGGTAATTGTTGATTGGATGTTAACTCACGGGTTAATTGAAGATCGTTTGCGTTATGGGAGTTCAATTCGTCAGCGAAGTATCCTAAAAATTGCTCAAAAATATCAGGTTAATTTGGATCATGGTGAACGAGTTGCTGCTTTTGCTTTAAATTTATTTGACCAAACTAAATCTATTCTTCACGATTGGGGACCCGAAGAACGGGAGTTGTTATGGGCGGCTGGAATTTTACATAACTGCGGTTTGTATGTTAGTCATTCGGCTCATCACAAGCATTCTTATTATTTAATTCGACATGGTGAACTTCTCGGATATACCGAAACTGAAATTGAAACGATAGCGAATTTAGCCCGTTATCATCGGAAAAGTTCGCCGAAGAAAAAACACGAAAATTATCAGAATCTTCCGAAAGTTCACCGTCAAATTGTCGATCAGTTGAGTCCTTTATTGAGGTTTGCGGTGGCTTTAGATAGACGTCAAATCGGAGCCGTTGCTCAGGTGAGTTGTCAGTGTCATTGGGAATCACAGGAATTTCATTTAAAGCTAAAACCAGCCGATCCTAAAGATGATTGTGCTTTGGAGTTATGGAGTTTGGATTTAAAAAAAGAAGCTTTTGAATCCGAGTACAAGTTAAAAGTTATTGCATCTTTAGAATCGGTAGCTGTTGTTTCGTGATTAAAGTTTCACCGGGTTAATTAAGGTTTTTATCGCCTTTATTTTGTTAATTTTGCTAGTTTTCTATAGCAATGTTGCAAAATTGGAGGATTGATAAATGTCTTCAAAATCAGGAATAATGAGTAAATTTCTCCGGGTGTTTCCCGTTCTTTCCATTGACCCGGACAACAAAACAACATTGTAACTAACTTCCGATGTTGGGAAAGGGTAACGGGTTGAAATTTCACTTCTAAAGTCGGAAATGAATCGACTAAGGTGTAATTGGTAATTTCTCCCGTTAGCGTTAATCCTTCATCAACCATGTCTAATTCAACGGGTAAAGGTTCATGGGAAATTAACCGATTTTCGCCTTGAGTTTGGCTGTTTAATTTTTGGGTTAGCTGAATTTTTGCTCCCACTTCAGAGATTTTGGTTGTGATTCCCCAAAGGGTTTGATTGGCAAGTTTTAAACGCACAATTTTTTGCAGTTCAAACCCATCATCATTTTCTGATTTGGGAGCATCAATTAAAGCTAAAATTGCGACTCCAATACTCAATAAGTTGTACAAACTCCAGATTAAACCCAAGTTAAAACCTTGAGTAAGTTTAGCAACTTCAGGAGTTAGGGGTACTGTTCCCCAAAATCCTAAAATTCTTAAAAGTCCGATGAATGTAGCCATAAATAGCACAATTAACGGCCAACCCAGACTCCAATTGAATGAATATCGCCGGCTTGAAAGTCCTTTTTTAGTGACTTGAAATTTTTGCTTAAATGGATTAAGCATGGCGAAAAACATACTGACAGATAAAGGAAAACAGAGAACCGTTTTATAAATTTCTGCAATAACAACCGAACTACTTCGTTCATTTAACCATCTAAAAACAACGACTTGAACCCAATAGTAAGGTAAAAAGAAATACAGCCATTCTTCTGCTGTTGCTTGCACGGGAAGAATTCCGAAAAAAGCATAAGCTAAAGGCATGAACAAGAAATAGGGATAAGCCCAAACACTTAACCAATGGATTAATCCTTCTAAATGTCCCAACCTTTGAGAGAGTTTTAAACCGCGAATTGTCAGAGGATTGGAATTGATAAAAAAGGCTTGTAAAGTTCCCCTTCCCCATCGTTCTCGTTGTACAAAATAGTTCGTTGTATCTTCAGCCGCCAAACCCGAACTTAGTTTTTCTCTCAAATAGATTAATTGATAACCTTCGGCGGACAAACGAATTCCGGTAAAATAATCTTCACACATGGATTCTGTTACAAATCCGCCTATTTTTTCCAGAGATTTCCGCCTCACTACAAATGATGTCCCCGCACAAACTGTACTCCCGATTCCATCTTTTATTAACTCAATATGTCGATAAAAGGCTTCTTCGTCAGGAGTTAAAATCTTCTCTAAACCCAGGTTTTTAGCAATTGGATCGGGGTTGTAAAAGGTTTGGGGGGTTTGCACCAGAGCGACTTTTTGATCTTGAAAAAAACCAACAGTTCGGGTCAAAAAGTTACGGGTTGGAATAAAATCTGCATCAAAAATGACAATCAGTTCGCCGTTTGTTAGCGGGAGTGCGTGGTTTAAGTTGCCCGCTTTAGCATGAAGATTATCGGGTCGAGTGATATACTCGCATCCTAATTCTTGAGCCAGTTTTTCTACCTCTAAACGCTGACTATCATCGAGTAAATAAATCTTTTTGTTCGGATAGTCTAGAGCTTGACAGCCGATGATTGTTCGTTTTAAAATAAAGGTTGGTTCCTGGTAAGTTGGAATCAATATGTCAACTGTAGGGGTAAATTTGCCTTTCTCAACATTGATTTCCATTTGGTTGGCTTGCCGAGTCCGATCTTTCATTCTTAATACTAACCAGAGTCGAATCCCGCCGGAAATCCAGATTAAAACTTCTAAAAAGAGTAATCCCAAACTCAATGTTCCGCTAACCGGATCGCTTAAATTTAAGCTTGATAGCGATCGCCATAAAATATAGCGAATCATTAAAGCCAACACAATGGCTATAATTATTACCCGCGACCATAATTTAGGTTTCCGAGAGATTTTGATCGCCGCAAAAGCGGTTGTTACTAATACAATTGTCGGTAACAAGAGATACTCTTTGCAAATTTCAGGGGGTCGTATCCAAATCGGAGGATTCTGTTGTGCCAGATGAAGGTAAGCAAAAAATTCGCTAAGGGTTTGTTCTCCTAAAAGCCATCCTCCGGCGATCGCAGCAAACAAGCTGACAATACCCAGTAAAACTAATGTAGCGGTGTGAGGACGACTAAAACGCCATAAAGCAAGTCTCAAGCGTTGGTAATTGTAGTCAGATGTCATACCCAGAAAACTCCTGAATTTCTCTGTATTGATTGAGATAGGAATCTCATCAGACCGCGACTAAAATTTTAAAAAAAGATAGTCGATTGATTCACCTGTTACATTATTTAACATTTTTCTGAAAATTGAATGAGAAATATCTATGAAAATCCTGTATAAACCCTCAAAGTCAGGATTGGCGTGCAATAACTCGCCCTGAATCGTAAAAATTATAGCGGTGTGCAATCGCGATAACTGTACATCCCAAAAACCCGGTTTCTATTGAGAAACCGGGTTTTTAATCTCAAAATTCGCAAGTTGAAACTGAGAGTTAACTGAAAGTTTGACTCTCCGTTCACAAATAAACAGGATAGGCATTGCCTACCCCATCCTTCACGGCTAATTTTTCCTGATTGCTATCCGATTGATCTTTGATAACAATCAACCCACTCAATACTATATTTTTTTATTTATTCCCATGTGTGGATATTAATCTATCCCGGTGAACAATCATCAATTGTTATTGTTGCTATTGTTGTTGTTAGTCTTAAGCTGAGTTTGCCAGTTCGCGATCGCTTTTCGAGCCGCATCATAAGAAGATGTACCCTGTGGAACTAACTGAGCCGCTTGGATCGCACTATTCAACTGTTTGTTCTGAGCGCGGGACTGAGCAATATTAAAAATTTCAGCACTCCATTGAGTAATTAATTGTTGAGCTTGCTGATAACTGGGTTCATCTGGCTTGATTTTACGCAACTGGGTAATCCCCTGATTATAAGACGAAGCTTGTCCGGGTTTAATTGCTGCTTGTGCAGCTTTGATCGGTGCGAAACTCTGTTCAATTTCTTGTTGCTTTTGTTGCCATTGTTTGAGATCAACTTGCGCCTGTTGATAAATTTGGCGATTCGTCTGAGGTATAAGTTTAGCCGCAGCAATAGCATCGGAAAAATTGCCCGCTTCTGCTCGTCCCTCAGCAATATCTAAAATGGTTTGGCTCCAACGTTCTATATTTTCTTGAGCATTGGGATAAAGAGGATCTCGTTGCGGAATTTGACTGGCTACAGCGATGGCATTGCTAAAGCTAGATGCAGAAGCATTTTGTAAAGAGGATTTGGAGCGTTCTAAAACGGTTTGATAGTTGGGCTGTGGGGCTTGAGCTGTGCCGTTGGCTGAGGTCGAGGGCGCTGATGTTGAGCCGGGAGTTGATGAGTCTCCGACTAATTCTGTGGAAGTGGTTGATATTGCTTCGGTTCTGTTTTGACCGAGAAATATAGATTTATTCGTGTAAAACACACCGAGTAGTAATAGGAGTGCGGTGGTTCCACTCCAGAGAATAAGTTGTTGTAAAAACGATCTGTCCGACATAGTTTCTTTTGTAGAATTTTTTTGAGCCGGGGAGTCGATTGGAGTTGGGGTTGGGTGAGTAGATTGATCAGCTTTTGCCTTTGGAGTCGGTTGATGAGAGGACTTTTGAGAGGTTTGATTCGCGTGATTGGTACCAAACTTTAAAGGAATGTTGACTCGGCTATTTGTGGTTTTCGGGCTGACTCCATTGTTTTTTTGTTCTAGAACTGAGTTGAGCAGATTATTTCCATTATGACTGGCGATTGTGGCAGTGGCGGGAAGTTGATCCGGTAATAAGGTTTGATCGATCTTGTCTGTGGGATTGAGTACGAAAACCGGATTTTGTTTGGGTCGCAGGTGTTGATCGGTTAACTGCGGTAAATAATTACTCAGGAAATCATACAAGCTTTGAATCGTTCTGCACTGTCCTGAGTTTAGTCCTTCTAAGATCGCTGCGGTAAAAAATCCATGACGTAGAGCGGAGGTTTCCCGAGAGACTTGATCGGGCTGACAGGACAGTAGGGTTGGTATTGCCATTTGATGGGCTAACTCCAGGGTAGCGGCTCCGACTGTATTTCCCGCACGCGCTCCTTGGCTACGGTTGATATCGAGCAGAACCAGTAGTTCTGATGTGGGAGCTTCTTTAAGTTTTTCAAAGAGCAATTTCATCGATATTCCTGTCGCTTCTATATTGGCAGGATTACCGTCAATCGGCATTAGGTAATCTTGACCTTCATGGGTCAGACCATAACCACTAAAGAAGCACCAAAGCTGATCGCCTGAGTGCAGTTGTTCTTTACAGATGGCTTCGATCCAATGTTCGAGGTTCTCGCGATTAGGATAAGTCCCAATTCCCCACACTTCCGGTGAGGTGTCGCTGATCAATAAGCTTTTGTCGGGTGAAAATCCTCCTCTTTCAACTAAGAAGGTATGTAGAGCCTCCGCATCTCTCTGTGCATAGCTGAGGGGTTGTAGATACTGATACTGGTTAATTCCAATTGCGATGCAAGCGTGATGTTTCATCACTGACACCTTTAGGTATAGGTCTGATTCTCTGAAAAAACGATAACACACTCAATGAGCGGACTCTCTAACTTCATATATATAGAGATTGGGTACTGGCTGTCGATACCCGTTTTCCCAACTCGGGACTGTTGGCTTTGAGGACAGAGGTGAAAACATCATTTACTCAATCCCGGACAAAAAGTCGTCTCAGGGAACAGGCACCAAGACCCGGCTTTTGGACAACGGCCAGTGTCAAAGACATCGCTCTTCAGTTAGGGCGTTGGAATTGAAATCGCTCAAAGCCGCTCTATATAAGGGATTTGTCTTCATCTCCCCCCGCTTTCCCAAAAAATTCAAAAAAAATTTGCCAAAAGGGTTGACAATCCCAAAAACCTCAGCTACATTAGTAAATGCGCTCGAGAAACGGAAACGACCTCGAACGCGCCCGAACCTAGAAAACATAAGAGTTTGAAAGCCTAAGCACAGGTCCTTGAAAACATTCTTTTGAGAGTCTTGGGAAACCA
>JAYKHV010000088.1:0-63145 GCA_035285085.1 Lyngbya sp.
TGGTTTCCCAAGACTCTCAAAAGAATGTTTTCAAGGACCTGTGCTTAGGCTTTCAAACTCTTATGTTTTCTAGGTTCGGGCGCGTTCGAGGTCGTTTCCGTTTCTCGAGCGCATTTACTAATGTAGCGGACTCTTCTGGGATTGTCAACACTTTTTGGAAAATTTTTTGGGATTTTTTCAAACCCTTGATTTTATGGGCGTTACAGACGTTTTGCTTTCGGCTCAACTCCGAAACTCCCGGGTCTGACCCCAAGAATCGCGAGTTTTCCCATCCCATATAGAACCCTCAGACCCAACACCCGAGTCACTGTACCTAAAAAATGAGCCACACCCTGACGATCGCCCTTCTATATTCAGGAGGTTAGATCTCGTCATCGAGTATGGCAGTTGTTGATTACAATCTCTATCAGCGGTACTGTTGCTCGGAGAATCTCCGCAGTCAGCCCCCCAGATACTCACTCAAAAACAGTCTATTCTGGCGAGGAAGTAGGAATTCCCAAACGTTTCCGCAACGATTCCGCTCTTTGAAGAGCGATCGCATTTTTCGGATCACCCTGTAAAGCCTGCTCATAAGCCTCCAACGCCTGAGCCGTTAACTTTTTCCGCTCGTAGGCATAACCCAAATTGTTGTAGGCAGTAACATAATCAGGAGCAAGTTTAAGAGCCTCCTTATACTGTCGAATCGCAATATCATATTGTTCTTGGGCAAAATAGGCATAACCCAAAGCATTGTAAACCAGAGCAAGATTCTGAGATTCCTCCTCCTGCTCGGATGTCTTTAAAGCCTTTTGAAGTACAGCGATCGCCTGGGAATATAACTTCTTATCGTTATAGATACAGCCCAACTCGTAATACTCCTGAGCCGTACCCTTTTCTTGGCTCAACTTTTTTTGCAATCGAGACAGTTGACCTTCAACCCTGCGGGTCTTAAGAATCTGACGCAACACAAAAAACCCCACTCCTAAGAGCAGAGTCACCAACAACAGCAGGTAGACAACTGGTAAATTACTATCCATCACTTTGAGTAATTGTGAGAATCTTCAAAACGAAGTGCGGCTGAAGATTAGCCTTCAGCTTGCATTCCCTATCTTAAATTCTGCTTGTACTTTTACTCAATTTACCAGGCTATACCCAAACAAATTAACCCTGAACTTGACCCGCTTGTTCTACCACTTGGCTAAAAGCTTGCGGATCAATCACAGCCAACTGAGCCAGCATTTTACGATTAATTTGAATATTCGCCTTTTTCAAACTCCCCATAAGCTGACTGTAGCTCACCCCTTGGAGACGAGCCGCCGCATTAATTCGAGTAATCCAAAGTCTCCGGAAGTCCCGCTTGCGCTTGCGGCGATCGCGATAAGAATTCCGCAAAGCTTGCATGACTCGCTGATTAGCCGTCCGGAAATTGGTAGATTGACATCCCCGAAACCCTTTAGCAAGCTTAAGAATTTTTTTGCGACGTTTGCGAGCAACGTTACCGCGCTTAACCCTTGTCATCGTTAATTTCCCTTAACTGATTCAATATGTTTCAAATCCCTACATATAGGGCATCATCAACCGTACATTTTCAGCGTCCCGCTCGTTAACGACTGCCATTTTCGACAAACGACGCTTGCGATCGGACTTTTTATGCTGTAAGAGGTGGCTCTTGTACGCTTTACGACGCACCAACTTACCGCTACCCGTGACTCGAAAACGTCTAGCGGCAGACTTACGAGTTTTCAGTTTAGGCATGGATTTAGTCTAATTTCAACACAGTCTACTATTATATCACATTTTACCGCTTCTCGGCGAGGATAGCGGTGGGATGGCAACGCCCGAAAATCAAATCCTAAGACAACAGTAATTAGGATGTGATCCGCTGATGTCGAACTTCGACACAAGTATGAACATTACCGCGAGGATTAAAATCACCGACAAGTTTAACTTCTTCGGGATCGCAGGCGGCGACAAAATCATCTAAGATTTGATTGATCGATTCTTCGTGAGAAATATAGCGATCGCGATAACTATTAATATAGAGTTTCAAAGATTTCAACTCCACGACTCGCTCGTGCGGCACGTAAGTCAGATGAAGGGTAGCAAAATCGGGATAACCCGAAAAAGGACATTTACAGGTAAACTCGGGTAAAGAAATACTCACCTCATAGCGACGTCCTACTCGGGGGTTAGGAAAAGTAATTAACTGTCCCTCCTGAATTTCCCGTTCACCATACTTAAGTGCCTCCGGCTCGGAGGACTGAAAAAGATCTTGTTCAATGGGTAAATTACTCATAACGATGCCAATGGAGAATTCTTCAACCTAAATAAATTTTACCGAAGTTCCAACCTAAACTTTCTTGACGAAATGTCTTCTGATTGTTCTAATGGCAATTAATCTAAAATATAGCAGGTCATCGGTACACCGCCGATTCTGCGGCGGTGTCTGCGATGACTCGCTTCCCGAGTAAACCTGGTTCTGCTTAATTGCGATCATTAGTCATACCCCAAACATTCCTAGTCAAATTGAAGTCCTATGCAAGATGTTAACGTTTCTGGCCCGAACTCATCAGAAACAACAAATGGCTATTCTCCCTCTGTCCCGATTTCTCTTTATCGAGAAGTGACAGCCGAATTACAAGCTTCCAAAGCGACACTCAACTCTTTGAGAACCCAAAACCAGCAGCTTGTGCAGCAAAATCAGCAACTCCGTCGAGAATTAGAGAACCTAACCCAAGCCGCTATCCAACTTCAGCAAGCGATCAACACCGCTCAAAAGGCGAACCAGCCTGATTTCCCCCAGCAGAAGCCGCAGCCGACTTCAACTCTGGAAATTCCCAATTTCAGCAACCAACCCAATGGTGTTTCTTCCAATCCGAGCTTTGTAGAACTCCCGATGATGACAAAAACGGTTACTCGGAGTTCACAGCAGCAGAAAACCCAAGCGAACCATCCCCCTGTTTCTCCACCGGCTTCTGCTCCTCCCGAACATCCCCCTTTGAAGCGAGAAATCCCCGAGCAACTGTTTACAGAAGAACCAGAAGGTCGCTTACGTCCAACTTCTGAGTCTCAGCGAGTCGAGTTAAATGGATTTTGGCTAATCGTTTCCATTGCCTTAATTATTCTCGTTGCTTTTGGAGCGGGATATTGGATTGTTCGTCCCCTTTTGCAGCAACAGCAACGTTAAAACCAGAATCACCTCAAGTGTGAAGACGCGAATAATCTCCCCCTATGTGTTATAGAGGGAGAAATTATCATACTATTTTTTTGAGCGAGAACAATTTGAGCTAATTCTCAATACCTGCACTGGCAGCATGAAGGGAAAGAAGCTCATTGATTGTTGCTCAAAAACCCAAAAACTGATCGAACCGATGAGAGAGATTAAGCTTGTAAAACCGTCGTTTCAGCCCACTGACTCTCAAGGGATTCCCAACTGCTCGAATCTTCAGGGATATCTGTCTCCAGTTCAAAACCACGCTGAAATTCTCGCTGCTTAACCTGTTTGGCTTGAAGAGCGACTTCTAAACATTCAAGAGCAAGCTGAGGATTTCCGCGTCCACAAAAGAAGACATCGGCAGCAAAATAACCATATTCAGGCCAAGTATGGATCGCAATATGAGACTCGGCTAACGTTGCGGTTGCCGTCACCCCATGAGGACTGAACTGATGAACACAAAAATCGATTAACGTTGCTCCTCCGGCCGTAATTGCATCGAGTATAGCCTGACGAATGCGTTCTGGGTCGTTCAGTAAGTCAGCGGGACAATGCCAAGCATCGATAACCAGGTGGGTTCCCAATTTTTTCATTCTGCGCGGTTTCACCTCCATCCTATAGTGGTTTAAAACCTCAAACCTTATTACTGTATCACAAAAAATTCGAGAATTTTAAATCAACCGGAGAAAAATTTGAATGAAGCCGTTGAGGATTCCGAGAGCATGGGTTGAGCCGACTCAAACCTCGAGAGTGAAACCGCTGTCAGTTTCTTGAACCAACAGCGGTGTTTTCAGGCTCCCAGACAGCGATCGCCGTGTTAACTATTGCGATCTCTAGGCATAAGTCGCCCCATTAGGCAAAATCGCACCATCCAAGAACACATCATCCAAACTGGTAACATTCAAACTCGCCCCGATCAAATTGGCTTGACACAAATTCGCGCCTCGCAGATTAGCCCCTTTCAGAGAAGTCAACAACAATCCCGCTCCGGTCAGATTGGCGTGACTCAAGTTCGCCCCTCGTAAATCGGCTTCTAGCAAACTCGCACCCGCCAAATTCGCCCCGCTGAGGTTGGCGCCTCGCAGATTGGCTTGACTCAAATCGGCCAGTCTCAAATCAGCTTCATGCAAAATCAAACCATTGAGATTGGCTTTTTTCAAATTGGTACTCTTTAAATTCGCCCCACTCAACTCGGCACCATTGAGATTCGCCCCTTGTAAATCGGCTCCCTGTAAATCGGCTCCCGTTAGATTCGCCACGCCCAGATTAGCATTGCGTAAACTGGCTTCGCTCAAATCGGCTCCCATGAGATTGGCGCCGCTGAGGTTAGAGCCATTCAAATAAGCTCGAATTAGACAAGCTGAACTCAAGTTCGCGCCACCGAGTTCGCTTTCACTTAAAATAGCTCTGGTGAGGTTAACCCGACTGAGATCGATGGCGCTCAAAGTCGCCCGTGACAGAGTGGCACCAATCAAAATCGCATCGGTCAATTTAGACCCATTCAGTACAGAAGCACCGACTAAACTGGCTCCGGTCAAGTTTGCACCGGTCAGGTCGGCTTGAGACAAAATACTTCCACTGAGAATAGCGCCACTCAAGTCCGCTTTAATCAGTCGGGTTCGGGTGAGACTGGCGCCGCTGAGAGTGGCTTCGATTAAAACCGCCCCACTTAAATCGGTTTGACTCAGGTCAACCCCGCTCAAATTGGCACAAATCAGTCGAGTTTGGCTTAAATTTGCTCCGCTCAGATTGGCTTGACTGAGATTAACTCGATTCAGATTTACTGCCTTCAATTGAGCCGCCATCAGGTTAATTCCGCTAAAGCTACGTTCCCCTTTGGCATATCGTTTTAAGAGTTTGTTCGCACTGAAAATTTCACTAGCCTTCATACAAAATGAATAATTTACTGTAATCTATCGTTCGCGATCGCCTCTCGGAATGAGAAGCCGACAAGTTCTTGATCATGCAATTAAGAACCTGTGAATTAGAATTGGGGATGAACCTGAAATTCACCCTGAATAAAACATTGAACAGAGGACGATACTCAACTGTGTCAGTCAATGGTTAAATTCCACTCACCTCAGACCGTTGAATTGGAGGATTGACCGTCTAACCCCGCCATTGATTAAGTACAGGGTTCAGCTAGTATCGCCAGCGACGAGAACGTATTGTCGCAATGAAATTCGATTGGGGAGTCGTCTCAGTAAATATTTGTGATGACTTAGCAGCAGCGAAACAAATTGATCGGATAAAAGGGTGATTTCAACTGACGGGAATTTTCGGTTTTCTATGCTGTTGACCCCAAACTGACTGGGGGTTAATCTCTTGAGTGGGGGATTGCTATAGGGTTTCTCAAAGCCTGATAGTACATCTTTGCGATCGTCGGATTTCTTACCTCTTTCCTCTTGTCTGTTTCCTCTTGCTTCTTGCCTAAAGCATAAAGTTTTGTCCCTCTCAAATCTGAGAACTGCTATATTCAAACAACGACAATTTACAGGTTGATACTGACCACAGAAATTTAGCCCCATACAGGGGAAGCGATTCCCTAAACTGGGGATGGGTTGAGTCACGGTTTGATGACGTTGGACTTGCAGAAGTTTATCCAGCACAAAACCGTAGCGAGTTTCTGCGGTCTCTCGCTGAGTCTGGTCGAACCTATCGTGCTTTGGGTCTCCCATAGAATTTGCATCCTGTTACCCCAATCTCGAATCCTCCCTGATGACAGGGGTGATGATTGCCAATCAGGGTAAGCTTTTCTCGGTCGGGACAGTGAAACATGGTTGTCTTAATCTGTTCAACTCAATAGACTGCTAAAATTGCCCCTTAGTTAAAGATAATAACTGAAAAATCAACTGGGCAGGACTAGCTTTGCAAACAAAAAGGGCGATCAAGATCGTCAGTATCCTGATTTGGGGACCGATCGGCTGAGAACCAACGAAGATACAGTTTGAGTTCAGTTGACGCAGGAGGTCACATGGAAGTTCGTGGGGTCTGGATTACCAATACCGATAGTCAAGTTCTTTATTCTCGCCAGACGATCGCGGAGGCTATGCAGTTTTTGGCGGAAACCGGATTTAATGTCGTGTTTCCTGTGGTTTGGAATAAGGGGGTCACGCTTTATCGCTCCGCCATGATGAGCCAACAGTTTGGAGTCGAAATTGATTTTTATGTTACTCGCGGACAACAGCGCGATCCGCTGCGAGAATTGATTGAAGAGGCTCATAAAGTTGGGTTGAAAGTGATTCCCTGGTTTGAATATGGTTTTGCCTGTTCTTATAAACAAAATGGCGGTCGGATTCTCAATAAAAAACCCCATTGGGCGGCGATCAATGCTCAGGGAACTCTTTTGATTAAAAATGGGTTTGAGTGGATGAATGCCTTTGATATTGAAGTTCAAAATTTCGTCATGGATTTGATTCTAGAAGTGGTCAAAAATTATGACGTTGATGGTATTCAAGGTGATGATCGAATGCCTGCTCTGCCTTCTGAGGGCGGATATGATTCTAAAACGGTTGATCTTTATATTCAACAATACGGTCGCCGTCCTCCATTATATCATAAAGATGAGCAATGGTTACAGTGGCGGGCTGATATTTTAACGGGTTTTTTAGCTCGTCTTTATCAGCAGGTGAAAGCGATTAAACCTCATATTAAGGTGTCGATGGCACCGAGTCCTTATCGTTGGGGATTGAATGAGTATTTACAGGATTATATCGCCTGGATTGATAAAGATTTGGTTGATATGATTCATCCTCAGCTTTATCGCCGCAATTTCTGGAGTTATAAAAGTTTGGTGGATCAATTGGTTGATACTCAGTTTAAAAATTCGCAAATTCCTAAGTTATCTCCGGGGATTTTGTTGAAAATTGGTTCTTATCGAATTAGCGAGGATGAACTGTTAAAAGCGATTGAATATAACCGCTATCGAGGGGTAAAAGGTGAGGTGTTTTTCTTTTATGAAGGTTTGCGGGAAAATAACAATGCTTTGGGAAATGCTTTGCGTCTGGGACCTTATTCTCAACGGGTTTCTCCCTGGTAATGTTAGGCGTTAAAGACTGCAATTCATTTTTATCGAATTAATGGTTATCGGGTTGATCATTGTGAGAAGTCAATATGAATTTAGATGGAACGGAAATCAACCTATCTGTGATTGTTATTTGTCAAAATCAATGGGAATTTCTCTGGGATGTGATCGCTTCTGTGGAAGCTTGTCTGGAAACTGTTGATGAAATTCTAATTGCGACTTCTCTTTCTCTCAACCCTGACGAAGAAGAATTTTTAACTTATTTAAGCGATAGAGGTTATCTTATTTGTCAGTTTGATGATAATTGTAATCTGGCTAATCTTCTCAATTCTTCGATAGAAAAAACAACAGGAAAGTATATTTTTCCTTTACTCGCTCAAAATACAATTGACTCGAATTATTTAATTGATTCTGTAGAAATTTTGGATAAAACACCTGAAATTGGTGTTGTTTACGGAGATATAAAGTTATTTGGGGAGGGTAAAGAAAACCGAATTCAATCTTTACCTGATTTTTCCTTGGTTCAGCTTATCCGTCAAAATTTTATTAATCTAAGTTCTCTTTTTAGAAAACAAGTTTGGGAAGACTGCGGGGGTTTTGATGGTAATATTCCGACTCAAACGGGGTATGAATGGGAGTTTTGGTTGAGTGTCGTTGATAAAAATTGGGGATTTTTTCACCTGTCGGAAGTTTTATTAAACCAAAGAGTTATTCTCAAACAACCTAATTTTGACAATGATGATGAAGTCAGAGATAAACTCATTCAATATCTTTCTCAAAAATATCCACAAATTTACACTTCAAATAACAGCAATATCCCCAAAACTCAGTTTTTTGGAGAATGCGGGGTTTTAATTCCCAAAAATCCTTTAGTGAGTGTTTGTATTCCAACGTTTAATGGCGATCGCTTTATTGCTGAAGCCATTTCTAGTATTTTGTCTCAAACCTATTCCCCGCTAGAAATCATTATTTCTGATGATGGTTCAACGGATAACACGATAGAAATTGTTGAAAATTTTAGAGAGAAAACCTCAATTAAGATTTCTGTTTTTTCTCACGAACCTTTGGGACTTGCGGAAAACTCTAATTTTGCGATTTCTCAAGCTAAGGGAAAATATATTAAGTTTTTATTTCAAGATGATATTCTTTCTCCCGATTGTATCACAGAACTGGTCAAAATAGCAGAACAAGATGAGGAAATTGGCTTGGTGTTTTCTCCCCGCGAGATGTGTTTTGTTGATGAAGTCGCCGAAACCGATCCGGATCTGATTTCGGTTTATCAAGATTTTCAAAATATTCACCAAGGGTGGTTAAGTTTACAACCCATTCAACGAGGGGAAGAATTACTAAGCGATCCGCATCTTTTGAAACATCCCATTAACAAAATTGGGGAACCGAGTACAGTTTTAATTCGTCGGGAAGTATTGGACAAAATTGGAGGATTCGATCCGCAACTGAATCAATTAGTCGATCTTGATTTATGGCTGAGAATTCTGGGAAGCTATAAAGTTGGTTTTGTTAATCAAGTTCTTTCCTATTTTCGGCTTCATACCCAACAAAAAACCTATCAAAATATTGCTGAAAACGTTTCAACCGATCTCAAATTTTATCACAAACTTTACTCCGATCCGGTTTATGATTTTTTACCCGTATCGGTTCGTGATCGCGCTTTTTGCATTTATACAATAAACTTAAATCATTTTTATCTGTATTTCTCGGATAATAGTTCGGGAACTTTTTTAGAAGAGTTGCGTCTACTGAGACAGGAAGTAGCCAACTCTTGGCTAACACTTCCCCCAGAAAAATTTAATACAAAACTATCGAATTCTTTCAAAACAGTCTATCGCATCTTACTTAGAAATAAACGTTTGAGAGCGGAACCTTTAACCGAATCTGAACAAATGTTTGTGAAGTCTATTGTCAATGAAATGGAAAATTCATCGACTAATTTTCAAACAACCCGAGCAATTTTAGCATTGATGCTGTATCCAAATTTTACTCAATTCTCACTCAATACCGATAGAACCCCCATAGCAAAAGAGCTAGAGAAAGATATCAGGGATTGGATGAAAAGAGGGGTTTAATTTCGGATCTTATAAAGATTAAATCCAATGAAAATGAGTTCATCTATAACGTTAATCAAACTTGAGAAGGATGTGTTAAACTCAATTGTTGTGCTTTAACTGAATCCAGTAAACACAATTTGGAGAATTATAAACAATGGCTTTTACATTAGTCCCACTCGGTTTTGTTGGTTTTTTTGGATTTCCGGTTTTAGGCGGAACTGACGATGCGGATACCATTTTTCTATCGCCAGGTCAAGCGTCGAATTCCGAAGTTTTATTATTAGCAGGAAACGACAGTTTACAGGCGCCAAACGTTAACGAGCCATTACTTGTTAATGGGAATAGAGGAAGTGATACAATAACGGGGGGAACTAACCAAGATACTGTCTTTGGAGGAATTGATGGAGATCGAATTTTTGCCAATTCTGGAGAAGATGAAATCTTCGGAAATTTAGGAAGTGATTCCCTAGAAGGTGGGTTTGATGAAGATGAGATGTATGGGGGTCAAGATGATGACTTTCTCAATGGTGATGAAGGAGATGATACTTTATTTGGCGATCGCGGTGATGATATCTTAGATGGGGATGCGGGGGTTGATGATTTAATTGGGGGTGAGGGAGAAGATACTTTTATATTTGATCCGGGAGAAGCGAGTCGAGATTTTCGGGACGTTGATGGAATTTTTGAAGGATTTGAAGCGGGAAATAGTTCTTTTGTAGGAGATAAAATAGCAGTTCCTAGCCGACTGCGAAATCAAATCGATCCGTTAACATTAGAGCGAAATTTTGATGCGAATGGAGACAATAATCTCGACATTGCGATTCAACTTTTTGATGGTCGGTATCTGGGAGTAATTATTGATGACGGAACATTACCCAATCGCCTGGATTTAGAGCTAGATTTTATCTTTAATGATAACTTTGATTTTAACGTGTAGCCGGAGCAGTTTCTCGAAAAAACAAGCAACTGTAAACAAATTTGCCAATCTTACACAATATGCCTGTTGAGCCGCATAATTGAAAAGCAACTCTCTATCTTCGAGTACAATGACTATGAGGATAGAAAACTTACTCAATCAGGAAACAAACGGGTATGGATTGGAACACCCTAAAAAAATCATTGCATTCGCCCAAATTAGCATTACTCTGTCTATCTGTTGGTTTTCTGTTAATTGGAAAAGTCGCAACTCAAGCCACGACAACCGCAGAAGTCATTGCACAAATTGAGCAACTTAGCAACACAAACCGACAAAACCGACTATTAGCCGTTAAAACCCTCAAAAAAATCGGTTCTCCTGCGGTTCCCATCTTGATAGAAGCCTTGAACGATCCTGATGTCAACATTCGCAAAAATGCGGCTTTTGCCTTGGGTGCGATGGGTGCAGACGCCACAGAAGCTGTTCCGGCTTTGCTTTCGGCTTTGAAAGATGCGGATCAAACGGTTCGGATGGATGTGGCGGTGGCGTTGCGACAGATCGGGCCAACGTCTCGGGAGGTTCTCAACTCGGCGATCGCAGACTTAACCCAAGCGTTGAAGGATGAAAATCCCCAAGTTCGTCAGGGTGCGGCGTTTGGCTTGGGAATCCTTGGCCCGGAGGCATCGGAGGCGGTTCCTGATTTAATTGCAACCCTCAGAGATAGGGACGAAGACGTGCAGATTTCCTCCGCGATCGCCCTCAAACGCATGGGACAGGCGGCGGTTCCGGCTTTGACAGCGGCGCTGAATGACGAACAGATGCAAGTTCGGGCGAAAGCCGCTTTTGCTCTCGGAAAAATCAACGCAGAGGCGGTTCCTAGCGTCACAGAGGCTTTAGAAAATAGCGATCGCCAGATTCGTCAAAATGGGAGTGAAACCCTTAAAAACGCCTTTTCTGGCTCGCTCCACGCTCAGGCGAATCGTCCCAACCCTCGCCCTACGACTCGTCCGGCGCCTCGGGGAAATAGTCCCACGACTCGCCCCGCACCAGGGGGAAACCGTCCTACGACTGGCCCCGCACCAGGGGGAAACCGTCCCACGACTCGCCCCAACCCTCCCCGCAACCCTCGCCCGAATGGTTCTCGCTGATCGAGTATAATTATTTTTAAGTTATTCTCGATCAACGGAATGTTAGATCGTCTCTACACTGAGGCTATAGCGTTGTATGATGCGGGATATTTGTCTGAGGCTGAGGAAAAATATCAGCAGATTTTAGCCTTAGAAAATAGCCATGCTGATGCTTGGCGAGAGTTGGGGATGGTTTATTTTTCTCAAGAACGTTATTTGGAAGCCCTCGATGCCTTTTATTCGGCTTTAGAACGAGATTCATCAAAAGCGATTCAATATTATTGTTTGGGTTTAGGATTAACGGCGACAGAAGATTTTACCGCAGCAATTTCCGCCTATGAACAAGCGATTATTCTTGAGCCTGACTGGAGTGATGTTTATCATCAGTTAGGGAAAGTTTGCCTAGAAATCGGACAGTTTGAACGGGCGGAAATTTTTTATAAAAAAGCGATTGAATTCAATTCAAATGACTTGGATTTATATTTAGATTTAGGAAATCTGTTGATTGCCAAACAGCAAATAGAAGCCGCTCTAAAAATTTATGAATTTGCTCTTGAGTTCGCTTCAGAAAATCCTCGACTTCTCTATCAATTAGGGATGGCTTTTAAAATCCTGAAAAAATCATATAAAGCTGCATTTTATTTTGGATATTCAGCCTATTATCAAGCCGAATATACGGAAGCGATTCAATTTTATCAAGATTATCTGCAAACTGAAACTCAAGATCTACAAGTTTATTTAAAGTTAGCTGACTGTTATCAAAAAATTGAACAATATTCGCAAGCGGTTGATATTTATCAGCAAGCGGTTGAACAGAGATCAGACTCAACAGAAATTTATCGGGCTTGGATAAATACTTTACAAGAAATGGGAGAGACAGCAGCAGCTATTGATGTAGCTGAGACTGCTTTAAAACTGTTTCCCGATGATTTTTCTTTAAAATTTGCTGATCAACGCTTACTTCCGATTTTATATAACAATTCTTCGGAAATTGAACAATATCGTCAAAGATTCTCGAATTTATTAACCCAATTAATTGCGGAAACAGATTTAACTTCGCCTGAAACCTCAGCGAGTTTATTGGAAGCAATTTCAACTCATACGAACTTTTACTTACAATATCAAGGATACAACGATTTAGAACTACAAAAACAATATGGAGAGTTCGTTCATAACATCATGGCGACAAGCTTTCCCCAATGGGTTCAACCGATACCTCACCGCTTTTGTCAGCCCAATGATAAAATAAAAATTGGCTATATTTCATCATTTTTTCAATGGCATACTGTGGGTATTATCTTCTTGGGATGGTTGAAACAATACAATCATCAAGCCTTTGAAGTGACTTGTTATTCTACCGGAAATGAGGAAGATGATGTAACAAGCTTATATCGTTTTTATGGCGATTATTTTTATCGATTAAATGGTGAATTGGTTGATATTGTTGATAAAATTTATGCGGATAAACCGGATATTTTAGTCTTTTTGGATGTGGGAATGTGTCCGCTAACCGCACAAATTGCAAGTTTACGTCTGGCTTCAATTCAATGTGCAGCTTGGGGACATCCAGTCACTACAGGTTTACCAACAATTGATTATTTTATTTCTCCAGATTTACTTGAACCAACAAATGCACAAAATCATTATTCAGAAACATTAGTTCGTTTACCGAATTTGGGAGTATATTTGGAAAAACCCGAGAGTCCAAAGTTAGAAAAGAAACGTTGTGATTTTGGACTCAAAAATAATGCGGTGATTTATCTATCTTGTCAGTCTTTGTTTAAATATTTGCCTCAGTATGATAGAATTTTTGTGGAAATTGCCAAACAAGTTCCTCACGCTCAATTTGTGTTTGTGTCTCACTGGAACTCAGCAATTACTGAAAAGTTTAGACAGCGATTAAAATCGGCTTTTGCAAAGGGGGGTCTAAACAGCCAAGACTATTGTATAATATTACCGAGACAGGAAAAATCGAATTACTTACAATTGAACTTAATTGCAGATATTGGCTTAGATACCTTTCAATTTACAGGATTTTTAACAACCCTCGATAGTCTAAGCTGTAATCTTCCTATTGTTACCTGCGAAGGTGAATTTATGCGAAGTCGTCAAACGGCGGGAATTCTAAAATTTATCGGAGTAGTAGAAACAATAGCACAGAATGAAGGTGACTATATCAAAATCGCCGTTAAATTGGGATTAGATTCTGTTTTTCGTTCAGAAATTCTTAACAAAATTAAGCAAAATAAATCACTATTATATGAAGATAAAAACAGTATTAAAGGTTTAGAAAACTTCTACCGACAAGCGGTCGCGCTTGAATTTGAAAAGTGAGTGAGTCCGAGGCGATCGCCAAGTTTATAAATAGATAGAAAAGTTCAGCTTTAGTAAAAAAATATGATTTTTGGGGATCGGTTATAATTGTTGATATTAAAATATAAAATGAAACCCCTTTTTAAAAGTTCATGTTAAAACAGCTAATCTACCGTAGAAAATATGAAAAATATTAATCCAGCGATTGCTCTTGGCGAAGAACAACTCAGTCAAATTATAGAAGTATTACCCATTGGGGTAGGAGTGATTCATCGAGAAAGTGGTCACACCTATTTGAATCAAAAAGGACGAGCATTACTCGAACAAGAAGCGAACACCCGCATCTCTCTTAAGGAACTGTTAAAAACTTACCCCATTTACCGCTTAGGAACGAAGGAACGCTATCCTTATCAAGAATTACCCATCGTACAAGCATTAAAGGGTAAAAATGTTAAAGCAGAAGATTTAGAAATTCGGACTCAAACAAAAGTCATATGTTTAGAAGTAGAAGCAACGCCCATTTTAGACGAACAAGGAAAAGTAATTTGTGCGGTTGCAACCTTTGAAGATATTAGCGAACACAAACGCATAGAAGCCGAACGTTTAAAAGCTGAAGAAGCCCTTTGGGAGAGTCAACATCGCTTTGCAACCTTAGCACAAGCCGCCCCAGTGGGAATTTTTAGAACAGATACTCAAGGTAAATGTTTGTACGGTAATGATATCAGTTTTGAGATGATCGGCTTATCTCAAGAGGAGTCAATGGGAGAAGGATGGACAAAAACCTTACATCCCGATGACGTTGAGGAGGTGGAAAAAAAGTGGTATGCTTTCGCATTAAACGGGGTTCCTTTTAAGTGTGAATATCGTTTTTTGCGTCCCGATGGTAGTATTATTTGGGTCTACGGACAAGCCGTCGCCGAAACGGATATTAACGGTAATGTAGTGGGTTATGTGGGAACGATAACAGACATTACAGCGAGCAAAGAAACTGAACTCGCTTTACAACAAAGTGAAGCCAAATATAGGCGGTTAGCCGAGAATATTCCGGGTGTCATTTATCGATATGTTTTGCATCCCGATGGGAAAGATGAATTTACCTATGTGAGTCCGAGAATTAAAGAAGTCTATGGGGTTGAGCCAGAAATTATCTTAGAAGATTCTGCAAATTCCTGGAATATTATTGTCCAAGAAGATGTAGAAAAACTCCGCTTTTCTACGCTGATTTCCTGCCAAACCTTGCAACCTTGGTCAGAACAATATCGCATTACCAAAACCGACGGTGAAATCCGATGGATGGAAGGCTTTTCAATCCCCGAAAAAAAACCGAATGGTGATGTAATTTGGGACGGATTTATTATCGATATTAGCGGCCGGAAAAAAGCAGAAGAAACGTTAAAAGAACGAGAAGCTTATTTGCGAATGGTGGTTAATAATGTTCCGGTAATTTTGTGGGCGACAGATAACAATGGGATTTTTACCCTATCAGAAGGGAAAGGTTTAGAAGGATTGGGTTTAAAAGCTGGGGATGTTGTCGGAAAATCAGCTTATGAAATTTATGCTGACTTCCCCAATATTATTAGAGGAATCCATCAAACCTTAATAACAGGTAGTTCTTATCACGTTCAAGTTGAGGTGAACGGTCGATTTTTTGAAGCTTTAGGAAATGCGTTGTATGATGAACAAGGAAACAGTTTAGGAATGATCGGCGTTTCTTTTGATATTACCGAACGTCAACAAGCCGAACAAATTTTAGCAGATTATAATCGAATTTTAGAAGCAAAAGTTGCTGAACGGACAGAAGCTTTACGTCAAAGTGAAGAAAAATTTAGGGCAATTTTCAATCAAGTGTTTCAGTTTATAGGCTTAATGAAACCGGATGGAACCTTACTGGAAGCCAACCAAACTGCGCTTGATTTTGCTGAAATACAACTTGAAGATATTATTAATAAGCCATTCTGGGAAGCCCATTGGTGGAAGATTTCACCCCAAACTCAACAACAATTGAAAGAAGCCATTGCCAAAGCCGCTCAAGGAGAATTTATCCGCTATGAAGTCGATGTCTTAGGAAAAAATACAATAGCAACGATTGACTTTTCCATTCGTCCAATTCGGAATAATCAAGGAGAAATTATCTTATTAATTCCCGAAGGGCGAGATATTACCGAACGCAAACAAACCGAAGTTGCCCTGCGAGAAGCGAATCTGGAATTAGAACGTTTAGCCACTTTAGATAGTCTGACTCTCGTCGCCAACCGTCGTTGTTTTAAACAATACTTAGAACAAGAATGGAAACGACTCACGCGAGAACAACAACCTTTATCATTAATTTTGTGTGATGTCGATTATTTTAAACGTTATAACGATCATTACGGACATCCAGCCGGAGATGATTGTTTAATTAAAGTCGCCCGAGCGATCGCCGTTGCCATTAAACGTCCGGCCGATTTAATTGCTCGTTATGGAGGAGAAGAATTTGTGATTATTTTACCGAATACTAACTTAGCCGGAGCGATTAATGTTGCTCAAGAAATTCAAGAAAAAATTCGTCAACTGGGCATTCCTCATGCCAAATCTCAAGTCAGTCAATTCGTGACTTTAAGTTTAGGAGTAGCGAGTTTAATCCCAACCGCAAAACAGTCACCCGAAGAACTGATTTCTGTAGCGGACGTGGCTTTATATCAAGCCAAACACCAAGGACGAAACCGGATTTTTCCCTTAATTCCTGCACATCTTTTGCCGAATCTAGAAAGATCTGAAAACCTCGCCAGCCCAAGATTTAACGAGTAGCAGTAAAAACCCGATTGCGAGAAAGTTACCGGGTGTTTAATCACAAAAGAGTAAAATCAGGTAACAGAGAAAGTCTGTTTTGGGCAACCTGCAACTCTAATTTTTAATTCCGGTTGCAGCAATACCGCGAATAAATTGCCGCTGACCCAGAAGAAATAAAACCACAACGGGTATCGTAGAAATGACGACGGCCGCCATCATTAAAGACCAACTACTGGTAAATTGTTCTTGAAATTCGGCCAAGGCTAATTGTACGGTTTGCAGTTCGGGTCGAGTCGTAAAAACCAGGGGTTTAAACAGATCATTCCACTCGCCAATAAAAGTAAACAAAAACAGAGTCACCAATGCAGGTCTAGCACAGGGAAGAATCACTTGCCACAAAATTTGCCAACGGTTCGCCCCATCGAGAGCGGCGGCTTCCTCCAATTCCACCGGAACGGTGAGGAAATATTGACGCAGGAGAAAAATACCAAACCCATTCACGGCAGTGGGTAAAATTAAAGCCCCGTAGGTGTTGATCAGATGTCCCCACTTGAGAACCAGAAAAATCGGAATCACCAACAACTGAAAGGGGATAATCAGAGAGGTTAACACCATCAATAATACAGCCTGCCGTCCGCGAAACTGCAAACGAGCCAACGCATAACCGGCCAAAGCCGAAGAGAGGATTTGACATCCGGTCACGGTGAGGGCGACTACAGTAGAATTGGCAAAGGCTAATAAAAAATCACCCCGTTGCCAAGCTTCTTCGTAGTTAGCCAGGGTGAAGGCGCCAGAATTCTCGACGGCACCGACGCGGGAAAAAGAAGTCAATAGAACCACGACTAGGGGGAGTAATACGATTACCGCCCCCAGCAGCAGCAAAGCTAAACTCAGCCCTTTCAGAAATTTTGAGGATGACATCAGGTTTCTCATAAGTCTTATGTGCGGTGTGTGGGCAAAAAAAGTAAGCGAAACTTATATAAACTGCTATTTGGCTCAATTTCTTCACCAATCTCTCTACAGAGAGTCACAAAATTAGGCAAATCTTCGCTTAAATAGGTAAAGTAACTATAGGTTCAGTATTTCCTCCTAAGTGGGAAAGGTTCGATGGTCTAACGTTGAGTGTTATTTCAATCCTCTCCTAAGATGGCTTTTGAGATCAACAACAGTCTCGCGTTAGCAGCCACTCACTTCTGTCAACGGAAAAAACAGGACCGTATAAAAACGTATGTTTGCGTTAGACTAAGCGTTTGAGATCGAACAAGATCTTACAATGCCCCAGCAGTTAAGCGAACTCGCTCATGCGAGACTCGCACCCAGTCAAACTCAAAATAAACTCATTGAACTCATTTGTGATGAGGAGCTAATAAACCTATGCCACAGCTTGAAGCCATTGCAGAAATCGACTTTAACACCAATACTTACAAAGATGCCTACAGCCGAATTAATGCGATTGTCATCGAGGGGGAACAAGTAGCCCACGATAACTACATCAAGCTGGGCGAAATGTTACCCGATGAAAAAGACGAGTTGGTGCGGCTCTCTAAAATGGAAAAGCGCCACATGAAGGGATTCCAAGCCTGTGGTCGCAATCTGGAAGTGACTCCGGATATGGACTATGCTCACCAATTCTTTAGCCAGTTGCATCAGAATTTTAAAGATGCAGCCGCCGAGGGAAAGGTGGTCACTTGCTTGCTGATTCAATCTTTGATCATCGAAAGCTTTGCGATCGCCGCCTACAATATCTACATCCCCGTTGCTGACCCCTTTGCTCGCAAAATCACCGAAGGAGTCGTTCAAGACGAGTATATGCACCTCAACTTTGGGGAAGAATGGCTCAAAGCACACTTTGAAGCGTCTAAAGCTGAACTTCAACAAGCCAACCGCCAGAACTTACCTCTGGTTTGGAAAATGCTCAATGAAGTCGAGAATGATGCTCACATCCTGGGAATGGAAAAAGATGCTCTCGTCGAAGACTTTATGATTGCTTACGGTGAAGCTCTGAGCAACATGGGGTTCACAACCGGGGAAATTATGCGGATGTCTGCCTACGGTCTTACAGGAGCCTAAAATCCGGGGAGCAGGGACAGTAGCCAGTGAACAGTGACAAGTTTACAGTGACCCGTAAACAGTAAATCAGGAACGCTGGGGCAGTCAAGAGGGGTAACTGTAAAACTGTTAACTGAAAACACTGGTCACTGTTCACTGGTCACGGGTCACTGTAATCCAGCCCCTGGTAAAGTTACAATTCTTTAATCTATCTAAAGTGTAGTGATGGACTATGTTTGGTTTAATTGGTCATCTGACAAGTTTGGAACACGCCCAGTTGGTTGCTAAAGACTTGGGTTATCCAGAATATGCCGATCAGGGGTTGGATTTTTGGTGCAGTGCGCCTCCCCAAATTGTGGATGAGATAAAGGTGACAAGCGTTACAGGCCAAGTGATTGAAGGCCGTTATGTCGAATCTTGTTTTCTACCCGAAATGTTAGCCAGTCGTCGCATTAAAGCCGCGACACGCAAAATTATAAATGCGATGGCTCATGCTCAAAAACATGGCATTAATATCACCGCTTTGGGCGGGTTCTCCTCGATCATTTTTGAAAATTTTCACTTAGAGAAGATCAAGCAAGTTCGCAACATCAAGCTAGAGTTTGAACGTTTTACAACCGGAAATACCCACACCGCTTACATTATTTGCCGCCAAGTCGAACAAATGGCGCCGAAGTTGGGCATTGACTTATCCAATGCGACGGTGGCGGTTTGTGGGGCTACCGGGGATATTGGCAGTGCGGTTTGTCGTTGGCTCAACCAACGGACTCAGGTGGGAGAATTGTTATTGATTGCTCGCGATCGCGAACGTCTACAAAACCTACAAGCTGAACTCGGACGGGGTAAAATCTTGGATCTCGAAGAAGCCCTTCCTCAAGCTGATGTGGTGGTTTGGGTGGCGAGTATGCCGAAAGGTGTAGAAATCGATCCGACGACCTTAAAGCAACCCTGTCTGCTGATAGATGGCGGTTATCCCAAGAATATGGCAACCCAAATTCAGTATCCCGGTGTTCACATTTTAGAAGGCGGTATTGTTGAACATTCCCTTGATATTGACTGGAAAATTATGAAAATTGTCAATATGCAAGTTCCCGCCCGTCAACTGTTTGCTTGTTTTGCTGAATCGATGTTGTTGGAATTTGAAAAAATTTACACCAATTTCTCTTGGGGACGCAATCAAATCACCGTTGACAAAATGGATCTGATTGGTCAAGTTTCCATAAAACATGGATTTAAGCCTTTACTGCTTTCTCTGTAACGACAGTAACAGGTATCCGTAGAAGAAACCGGGTTTTTGGGATGGATTAAAAACCCGGTTTCTCAATAGAAACCGGGTTTTTGGGATGTACCCGATCGCAACGAGCCTATAAATCACTGTCGAACCCGCCCCGGAGTCGGGAGGAAAGAAGTCAGAAGTCAAAAGTCAGAAGTCAGAAGTTACTGAAAACTGGTTACTGATAACTGGTGACTGTAAAACTGGTGACTGGTCACTGGTCACTGTTAACTGTAAATCCGCTTTTACTGTCTCAGTTTCTCAGACCAAACGCGAGTGGGTAATCCCCAAACATAGATAAACCCTTCTGCGGCTTTATGGTCGAAGCTATCTTCGGCGCCGTAAGTTGCCAAATCCATGCTATAGAGAGAATTGGCTGATTTACGTCCGACCATCACGGCATTGCCTTTAAACAGTTTTACCCGGACGACGCCCGTGACTCGTTCTTGAGTTTGCTGGACAAAGGCATCGAGCGCCCCTTTCAACGGACTAAACCACAAGCCGTTATAAACCAGTTGGCTGTAAGTTTCCTCAATTCCCCGTTTATAGCGCGTCACGTCAGAAGTCAAGGTTAAACTTTCGAGATCCCGATGAGCATGAATTAACACCGTCATCGCCGGACATTCATAAATCTCGCGAGACTTAATCCCGACTAAACGGTTTTCAATCATATCAATCCGTCCCACACCATGATTCCCCGACATTTCGTTCAGCTTGGCGATCAAAGCGACGCCATCGAGGTGTTCTCCGTTTAAACTCACCGGAATCCCTTTCTCAAAGCCAATTTCGACATATTCCGGCTCATTCGGCGTGTCTTCAATGGCTTTGGTGAGGCGAAAGACATCGTTGGGCGGTTCAACCCAAGGATCTTCGAGTGGTCCGGCTTCGATTGCCATCCCCAACAAATTGCGGTCTAAGCTATAGGGAGAGGACTTTTTCACCGGAAACTGAATCCCGTATTTTTCTCCATAGGCAATGGTTTCTTCCCGACTCATTCCCCATTCTCTAGCGGGAGCGAGGATTTTCAGTTTGGGGTTGAGCGCCCCAATGGACACATCAAACCGCACCTGATCGTTTCCCTTTCCGGTACAGCCGTGAGCGATCGCATCCGCCCCATATTTTTCGGCCGCTTCGACTAAAATTTGAGCAATCAGCGGACGGGCCAAAGCGGTTGAGAGGGGATAGCGATTTTCATAAAAGGCGTTGGCTTGGATGGCGGGAAAGGCGAACTCGTGGACAAATCTCTCCCGGACATCAATCACCAGAGACTCTTCGGCCCCAGAGTCGAGGGCTTTTTGTTTGATGGGTTCGAGTTCATCCCCCTGTCCCAAGTCGGCGGCGAGGGTGATGACGGCTTCTACCCCAAACTCATTTTTTAAATAGGGAATACAGACAGAGGTATCTACTCCACCAGAATAGGCTAATACAGCTTTCGTAGCGCGACCCATGAGTTTTTTACTCCTTCACAAGTGAAACTTTCATTATCCACTCATTCTTTGCAAGTGGTTGTCAGACATGATGCAGATTTTAGAAACGGATGCTTTATCGAGACAAGGATCAAAGGTTAAGCTCGGCGCGATCGCCATCTCGATTTAGACAAACAAATGAATATCTAAATATACTATCGCTAGATAGGCAACTAACCAAACAATTAAGCTTAATTTAATCATCCGATCTTGCAGCACAATTCGATCGGGTTCTTCTCCAATGGCGAGAACTGTTACCATCCATTTGTAGTGCATGACGGCGTAATAAACAATCGGCACGGTCATCACCAGGGTTGGATTTTTATCGGAGGCAATGGTAAACAAAGCATAACACATAATGGTCATGGTGGCGGTGCTGTTCAGCAACGAATCTAAAAAAGGTAGGGTATATTGGGCTAAAACTGGGCGTTGTTTATTGGCTTTGCCCCGTTGATAAAAAAGTTGGAGATAATGTCGATTAATTAGAGGGGTTTGATGGGGGTCAATTTCTGATTTTGAATTGGATGTTAATTCCGAATTAATCGGCTCATTAAGAAGGGCTAAAAGTTCGGCTCGGCGTTTGGCAAATCCTAAAAAGAGAGTCAAGAAAAATGTACAGAGGGTAATCCAAGCGGTGGGGATATCGCCCAAAGCATAAATTCCGGCTAACAGTCGCAAAACAAACCCAAAGGCGATACAACTGACATCAAATAACGGTTGGTTTTTTAGATGGAGAGAATAGAAGATGTTGTTGAGGGCGTACAGCAATATACAGGTTAAAGTTGCCCATCCCAAATGGGAGGCACCGATGATTGAAAATGTCGCTAAAAATAAGCCGATGCAGAACGCTGTTTTTATGCTAATTTTACCGCTGGCAATTGGACGAAATCGTTTTTTTGGATGTCGGCGATCGCGTTCGACATCTTGAATATCATTAAAGATATAAACTGCCGAAGCCATTGCTGAAAATAAAGCAACGGTTAAACCACTCAAAGCGATTGATTGGGGTTCTAATAATCGTTCCCCAAAAATCACACCCGCCAGACAAAAAAAGTTTTTTGTCCATTGATGGGGACGCAATAATTTCAGAATCTCTAAACCGCTATTTTGTTGAGATTCCAAAGAATAATCCACATCTGAAATCCCGTTATATTTGGGGGATAAAGATATTTTTTCTTGGTAAGTCTCTTTCATTTTTCAGTCCTCACTCACACCAATAAAAGTTGCTTAAGAAACGATGCAAATCCCGATCTTTCTTAACGTGACATTATTATAATCCCTGCCAGGATCATTCCCAATCCCATCCACTGATTGATTGCTAATCGTTCCCCGAAGAACCAACCCCCCGCGACGGCAATTAAACTAAATCCAATTCCAGCAAAAACGGGATAGGCGACGGAGACGGGCAATTTTTCTAAGGCTTTGGCGAATAAAATCACGTTAATCCCATAAACGGCTAATCCGGCGATAAACCAGGGAGAAAACAGTAAACCCAGTAAACTCGAATCTGTAGCCACTAAGCGGGATTTTTTTAGGAGTAAACTTCCCATCGAGTTGTTAATCGCAGCAATGAAAACAAAAGCCCAACCACTAAGATTTAAGTTCATATTCTTGCCTCATTTTGAATTAAGTTAGCACTCTTTTTAGTTTTTGGTTAGTGTAGTAAAAAATTCGATGCAAGCGAATATTATCCTTAATTTTTAGGGTATAATATTGATAAGCCTCATAATCCAGACTGGAGAGTTCAAATGCATCGGTTTCTCTATTCTTTTCGAGGAGTTCTGGAATTTTGACAAAATAAGTGTCAGGATTGCGTAGAGTTACCCGATATTCATGGGAAGTTATACTGCTGACTTCCACTTCATCTGTAGGATTTAAGAGTGTGTGGAAGGAAGCAACGATAAACCAATCTACTTTTACAAAAGGACAAAAAAGCTGCATTGCTGGATAAAAACTATTTCGATAAATATAAGCACCCTTGTAGTTATCGGGTAAGTTAATCACAAACATTCCCTCGTTCTCTTTTAAAGATTTGAGACTTTCAAGGGTTTGTTTAGAGATTTGACTGGCGATTTTCCAGTTTTGGTTAGACAGATAAAGCTGATTTAAAGATACGATGGAAAAACAACTAATCAGTAAAATGCAAATCAACTGGTGCTTATTCAATAAAGTTCCGAACACCACAGCAATTAATATCGAGAAAAAAGCCGAAGAAAAATATAAAAATCGTTCCGACTGTGTGTCATCCATCGAAACCCCGATATTAATAAAAGGAAGTATCGATACAACCCAAAACCCTAAAATTAAAAGGGTCAAGTTTGCTATTCCTGGATAAATTTTTTCGCGTTTATAGCAGCTTTGAATAAATCCGAAAATCCCCGCCAGAAAAAGACAGAATAAAATTTGCCAGTATAGGGGATTAGAGAGAGGAAGAGGAGGAATAATCACTCTTAAGCTAGAGTAAAATCCCTGAAAAATAACAAACCAACTGAAGTTAAGATGAACATCACTTCCATATCCACCTAATAATTTACCAAGACCCAAGTATCGCAGAGGAAAATAAATCAGCCAAGCGGTACTATAAAAAATTGGCAGATAAAAAACTTTAGAAAAAGCTTTGTCAACCGAGGTGTATTGATGTTTAGAATTGAAAGTCTGATACAGTTCATAAAGGAAAATAAAGCCAGGAAAAATTAAAGCTGACTCTTTAGAAAATAATCCTCCTAAAAAGAGAAGATATGAAATGCTGAGATCGGAAAGTTTGTCAGAACGTTTGTAGAGTAAATAAAAACAGAAAGCGGCTAAACAAAAACAAGTAAAAACCAAATCTGCACGGGCTGAAATCCAAGAAACCGCCTCGACATGACTATGTAATATTAAAAAGATGAAACCAGCAATTACAGAAATTTGTCTAATAGTTTTTTGTGGAAGCCCAGTTTTATCTAACAATAAAGCTGTCAACAGATAGACTAAAAAAGAACAAATTGCATGAAAAATGACATTGGTTAAATGATAAGTCAAGGGGTTTAAACGCCCAATCAAATAATCAATGAATAACGTAATTGAAATAATCGGTCGAAAAAAGATTTCTGGTGAAGATGTCCAAACTCCAAAAATACCGTTTTGTTGAATATTATAGATTCTATCAAAATCATCGGACAAGAAAAAACTATTCAAAGTTGGACTGTAGATTAAAACACCCAGAATGACAAATATCATCAGAAGACTAAGATTAAATAGGTGCTTCTTGATCGGTTTTAACATCAGTTTTATTGTTAATATTTTTGACGGTGATCAACGTTCAAGAAAATTTTTTGAGAACCCACAGAAGTTTTTCTTTAACGGGGCGTCGGTGAGCAGAACCCGCTTTTTCAGCGAGTAGCTTATCATAATTTTTCTGAAACCAATCATAACTTTCCCGGAACATTTCATCATTAGAATATTTGGGTTTCCAGCCAAGCTGTAGCAGAGGATTGACATCAAAATAAAACGCTTTATGATAGGTTAAGTAATGCCAGGGTGCAAGGGGACTCAAACCGACTAGATCTAATATTCTCAAAGTGTTAATGGTCAGTCCTGTTGGTAGACTTTTAACTTGAGATTTTGTTCCAGCATAAGCAATTAAGTTTTCTAAACCTTCTCGTAGGGTTCCAAAGCGATCGGTTCCCACATTATAAATTCCGGGTTTACCTAAATCAAGGGCGAGTAAATAAGCATCCATTAAATCTAAGGCGTGAACGAACTGAAATTTTATGTTTCCATCCCCAATTACATAAACATTTCGCCCTTCTTGAATCCATTCAAATAAAATCTGAAAAATACCGAGTCTTCCTTCTCCTAAAATAGTACGCGGACGAATGACAATTAAAGGTAAATTTCCGCGATCGCAAACTTCTCGAACCGCAATTTCTCCAGCCAATTTAGCCCGACCATAAATTTCAACGGCTTTAGTGGGTGTTTCATTTGTAATCGGACATTGAGCGTCACCAAATAAAGCACTCGAACTCATGTGAATAAAGCTTTTCACCCCCGCTTTTACAGCTTCTTCGGCGGCGATTTTACTCCCTTCTACGTTCACTTCCCAAAACTTATTACCCGATTTTGTTAGGGGAACTAAAGCGACGTTGTGGTGAACAATATCAATCCCTTTCATCGCCGCAGCGACTCCTTGGCGATCGCGAATATCACAGTGAATAAATTTGATTTCTTTGGGGCGAGTTGAATCTTCCCAAATATCGAGGATGCTGACATCTTCTCCCCGTTCTTGTAAGCGTCGAGCTATTAAATTTCCTAAAAATCCCGAGCCACCTGTAACAAGATGTTTCATTGACTTCCGTTCACTCTCCACACAGTTTATCTCCTCAAATCATAGACGAATACTGTTGATTCGTAAAGGATTTTCAAAACAAATTGCATAACGATTATCTAACTGATTCATTGTGAACCTGTTTCTGAAGGCTTGATTACCTTAATCTCCTGTTTGAGTTGTATAAGTTGCTGCTGTTCTGGATTGTATATCCAGGCGTTTATTGCTGTCTCTCCTGGAGGTAAATATTGGGTATAAAATTGAGCTTTCCAGCGAGAATTTTTATACTTTTCTGAGTTCAAAGCTTGAGCAACATCTTGACTCTCTAAGTTGACATTAGCAGTTGTAAAAAAAACAGGTTCATCACCATAGGATAAATAAACTTGTTCGGGTTGTTGTAAGCTATTCGGTAATATCGCCCAACCGTCTACTGTTAAATTTTCATTCCCACTTATAATTAAAGGCTGATCGGTCGGTTGATAATCAACATAGCCGTAGACTTGCTTTGTCTCTCTCTTTAACGTTAAATTTTCAGGAAAAACTCTGACTTTTAAATCATTATAAAGTTTAAAAAATTGGTTCTCTCCAGGATCATAAACCCAGGCGGTGATGGCGGTTGTTCCTAGAGGAAGAAACTGAGTAGAAAATGTAGTTGACCATCGAGCGTGACTATAGAGATTAGAGTTGAAAGTCTCAGCAACGCTAGGACTTTCTATATTAATATCTGCCGTAGCAAAAAATGAGGGTTCACCGTTAAAAGAGAGAAAAACTTTCTCGGGTTGTTGTTTTTGGTTGGGAAGTCTAGCCCAACCCTCTACTGTTAACCGAGTTGGATGATTATTTTTGATTAAAGAGCCATTAGATACATTATAGTTTTCATCAATATATCCATAAATTTCTGATGGATTTTTAACAAAACTTGCATTTGGAGCAATTTCTTTGGGAATGACTCTCACAGAAACAGTTCCTGGCAAAGTAAAAAATTGTTTTTGTTCGGGAATAAACAGCAAAGCTTGAATTTCTGTTGTTCCGAACCCGGGTAAAACTTGGGCGGGAAATGTTGCTTTCCATTTTAAGGTTTTATCGTTTTGAACTGGAGATAATTTTGTGGTATTTTCTGGGGGATAAAATTCACCCCGAGCGAAAATTAATTGTCGCTCTCCATAAACTAGAATAATTGACATATTTTGCCGTTCACTTTCTAAGTTAGTCGGCAGATTAATCACTCCATTATCTAAATTAATTTCCTGATCGGTATTAACAATTATAGGACTTTTTGAGAGTTGAGGACTAGCGATTTTACCCGATATAGAAGGAAAATTGTTCTGACTTAGATTAACTTTATATTTATCAATAAAACCCATCTCATCTTCTACCAAACGAGGGTTGGTAATGGATGTTATTGGAGAATTTTTTACGGGCAATTCTTTAATCACTAATTTTTGATTAGAATAGTAAGCTAGATGCTTAAATTCTGATGTTTTAAACTCGATATCGTAGCTAGAATAACCCTTTTTATCTAAATTTTTAATTTGATAGTGATTCGTCTCAAATTCTTTTTTTAAAGGAAAGCGATAACGATTGATAAAAGAAGTTCCTACATCTTTTAATTGAACATAATATTGATTCCGAGCATATTTTAAAATCTCTGTACTATTTTGGGGAGCGGTTAAATTTTGATAAAGCAAAACATGAGGTTCTTGATTTTTTTGAGTTTCATCAAACAGTTGAATGGCTTCATCGAAGCTACTCATATAAATATAAGAACCATTCAAATTGTCTGGAAGATTCATAAATATTGTCCGACCCACTTCTATCTTGGAAGATTTTATATCTTCTAAAATTTGGCGGGAAATCTGTCCAACTGTCTGCCATCTGACGCTGGAATCATATAAATTACTACTCCAAAATAAAGTTATTAATGTTAAGAGTATAAAAAATAAAAACTTGTAGTTTAAATAAATAGTTCCCAGTAATAATGCTAGTAATATAGAGATAAAAGTAGAAGGTAGGTATAATAATCTTTCGTTTTCATAGGTCGTTACAGATAACCATAAATTGATCATCGGTAATAGAGTAAGTGAGTATAAAGCTAGTAATAAAATTATCAGTTGAGCGATTTTTTTATAAAGGTTGCCTTTCCTCCACAAAAATAAACAAAATCCCAAAAGACTAGCAGCAAATATACAGAACAAAATTTGCCATAACTGTTCTGAAGTTCCTGGCATGGGTGGCAGTATAATTCTTAAGCTACGACCTAGCCCTTTCCAAATAATTTCCCCGGTAAAGTCTAAATGAACACTTGCTCCTTGACCTCCAATAAATCGACGAATTCGTAAATATCGAATTATGAAATAAAGGGGAAATAATGTTGCATAAAAAGCTGGAAAGTAGCAAAGTTTTAAAAGACGGTTCTTCAAAGAGATTTCTGGCTCTGTTTTAAGGCTTAAAGTCTCATAGATTTCATAAATGAAAATAAATCCCGGATAAATAATCGCTGTTTCTTTAGATAATAGGGCGCAAAAAAACAAAAGATAAGATACAACAAAGTAAGTTTTAAGATGTGTTTTCTTATAAGCTAAATAAAGATTGAATGCAGTTAGACAGAAAAATGTAGCAATTAAGTCTGAACGTGCAGATATCCAAGATACGGCTTCGGCGTGACTCGGTAAAATGAGAAATATAAAAGTCGCCAGTAATGACAGGGTTTTGATCTGGTTTTCCTGAAGTTTAACTCGATCTAAAAGTAATGAAGTTGTAATAGAAAGTTGAAAAGCACATAAACTATGAAAGAGTAAACTGGTTAAATGATATCCGATAGGATTGAGTCCCCAAATTGTATAATCTAGAAAAAAAGTTAAAGATGTGATCGGTCTAAAATAAATGTGGGGTTCAGACATCCATAGATGAAATGGTCCTTGAGTTTTGATTTGATAGATCCAAGCAAAATCATCCGATGAGAAAAAAGCATTAACAACTTGATAATATAATATGAAACTAATCAGAATGCAAGCAAGTAAAACCAAAAATTTATGATTTGTTTTTTGAAGTTTTAGCATGATGATGTTCACCCCCAAATAAAAATTTTAAGGCATTTAATCTTCGGTTTTCAGTCTCCACAATATCCATCGCATCAAATCATAACACAGTGCTATCCATTCATAAATAATTTGAGCAACTGGATAGTTATAAAACCAGAGCCGAGAAACCATTTTTCGTTCTATCTTTTGTGGGCGACATCTGATGACTTGTTTAACTTTAAATTCACACAATTTAAACAGGGCTTGACTTCTTAAAGCATGAGGAGCATTGCAATATAAAGTTACATCTCCTAACGGCCATAAATTTTCCTGTTTTAACCATTTTCTCAGGAGTCGAGCGTTATCAAAAGTATCAAGATAAGGGCGATCGCGAATTTTTATCGGGTATTTTACGTTAAGTTCTGGTCGTTTACTCTGAAGATATTGGGCTGCATATTCTTCCTCTGAACTAGCACAACCAAAAGCATTTCCGGGTGAAATATAAACGGGATCAGTTGTCGGAACATCTTGAATAATTCGCTGAAGAACCGCTTCAAAATAGTCCGATAAGAAAAAGGTTTCTTCGGGGGTATTATCTTCAGTAACTAAGCCTTCTGTTATCACAATATGGGCAACCATTAGGGATCAATTCCTCCATAATTTTCAAACACCCATTTTAAGCTGCGTCGCATTCCTTCTTCTAGAGAAATTTTCGGATGATAATTCAATTCTCGTCTGGCTTTTGCAATGGAACAAGCGATGGTTTTATTCATCTCAGATAGAACGTGAATTTTCTGTTGATAGAATCCTAAAGATTGAAATAAACTATCAACACCCAGAGCAACTTCACTGGCAATTCCAGGGAGTTTTAAGCGTTTATGTTTGCAGGTTTGGTTAAATTCTGATTCTAATAACTTTTCAACCGTATCAATAATTTCATTCATCGAATAAGGACGTTCATCGGCGATCCAATAGGTTTCTCCGTTGGCTTTTTCAGTGAGGGCGGCTAACAGTAAACCCTGACATAAGTTATCAACATAAGCCATCGATCGCAGGTTATTTCCATCCCCAACAATCGGCCCTTTTCCATCTCGAATCATCTGAAAAAATAGCGTTTGTCTGGGGGGTTGATTGGGGCCATAAAACCAGGGTGGACGCACAACAACGGTTTCAATTTTTCCAGCTTGATAGTATTCTTTAACCGCCAGTTCCATCAACATTTTAGAACGACCATAGTTCATGTAAGGATTGTAGGGCGATTTTTCATCAAATAAATGATCGGGATGGGGATTACAACCGCAGGGAGAATTAGAGGAAACAATAACCGCCCGTTTAATCCCAGTTTGAATGGCAGAATTGAGTAAGTTTTTGGTTCCGTCTACATTGATTTGATAAAATTCGTTAATTTTTTGAGGATGAATAATTCCGGCAGTGTGAAATAAAACCGCATTTTTAGCCCCTTCACAAAAGCGATCGCAGTCTAAAGGATTGCGTAAATCTCCTTTAAATACTTCTATTTTATCAGAAATTTTTTCTAAAATTGTTGCATCTTGATTCGGTAAAATTAAACAGCGAATTTTGAGATTTTCTGCGGGTTGACTTAAGGATTCACAATCGGTTAATCCTTGGGCTAAGGCTTTGACTAAACTTGTCCCTAACCAACCCAATGCTCCGGTTACTAAAACTAAATTCGTTGCAAATTCCATGATGTTTTTAAAGTTTTCCTAAAAATTTGAGTGCATTGCGACGGGCGATCGCCATAATTGAACCTTGAGGATTTACGCCTGGAGCCGTACAAAGTAAACTCGCATCAGAAATATATAAATTGTTGAAACCATGCACCTTTCCAAAGGAATTTACCGCACATTTTTCTAGATTTTCTCCCATCGGACAAGAAGACATGACATGAACGGTCATTAGATTCGTCTGAGACTTGGGTAGAGTCTCTGGAATTTGTTTGAGTTCGTTCGGTTGAGTGAGTCGGGGGAAATTTGAAATACTAGGATACAATATTTTGGCTCCCGCTTCAAACAAAAGTTGAGATAATTTTTGCAATGCTTCGGATAAATCTTTTAAATCCTGTTGAGTCAGGCGATAGCGAACCAAAGGATCGCGAAATCCGGGTAAAATGCGAACCGAACCTTTACCTGAACCCGTAATCATAGCATAATAAATCGCCATTTTTTGCCAATTTTTATCGACTTCATCTCTATATTGGGGATGATCGGTCATTCCCACAGCGAGATAAGGAGGCGAACTAATTGAACAGCCAAAACTATATCGAGGAGCAAATTCTTTCACTTGATGAACCGGAACACCCATATCAATAGAATTAACCGTTTCATTGAATTGAGCAATGACTTTAACGGTGGGGTGCATTTGTAAGCTATTTCCTATATTATTCGTGATTCCACTGCGCCTTAATAACGCTGGAGTTTGAATTGCCCCACAACAAATAAATAGAGTTTCAGCTTTGATTTCTATCGCTTGTTTGGCTTCTAAGTTCGGAAGATAATCTCCTTGAATTAACCATTGATTTCCCTGTTGACGGATGAGGTAAATTCGAGTATTTGTTAACAGTTTACAACCGGCGTTTATTGCTCTTGGAATAAAAGTCTCCGTCATCGACTGTCGGGTTCCTTTTGGAGTAGCAGTGGGATCGGTTTGTTCTTGATAACGAAACCAACGAGGAACTTCTAAAGATTGCCAACCTAAACTAACTGCTCCCTGATGGAGTTTGAGAGAAGCAAGCGGTGGTTTTCCGGGTAATTTACAGACGGTAACAGCTTGTTCGCAGGCTTCAAAATGAGGTAATAATTCGCTTTCTGTCAGAGCGTCAACTGCAAATTCAGTTTGCCATTTTTCTAATATTTCTGTGGGTGTACGATGATAAAGTCCACTATTAATTTCGCTTCCGCCTCCGACACATCGCCCCTCTACATATTGAATTTTAGGCTTGCCAAACGCTGCGGTTAAACCTCCATTGCGGTATTTTTGTTCGAGTTCTACTTGAGAAAAAGGCGGACAAGATTCTAAGGAAAAATAGGAACCTTCTTCTATTAATAAAACATCTCGTCCGGCTTCGGCTAATAAACAAGCTGTAATTGCTCCTCCCGGCCCGGAACCGATAACAGCAATTTCGCAGGTTAGAGGAGATTTAGGATTAATTATTATGGGATTTTCTGAGGATTTATACATGAATTTCTTTTTCCTTGATTAAACTTATATTCTGTTCAGTTCTTCCGATTTCCAACAGAGTATCACCAGACTTTCATAAAAGCGAATCAAATCTCTACAAATGCTAATCGGTGCATTTTTCCAAGCGTAAATTTGCTGCCAACGTCTTGGATGGGGTTGACGAGAAAATGGAGAACCCGTAACGATCAACCCCCAAAAATTAAACAGGATCGTCAAGAATACAATCGGAAACCGAAGATAGTCTGGCATTCGATTATGTTGTTGCAAAACAAAGCGAACCACATCATTATGGGGAAAATCATCGGGAGAGTCAGTGGGTTGACAACACTGTTGGATGATAGAGTAGCATAGCGCTGAAGCGGTATTTGTGAAAAGCTGATTCATCGTTCGTGGGATAGCGAGCAACAATTTATCAGAATTATTCGTCGTTAGAGTATTATAGTGTTGACAGTTCAACAGTCATAGTATATCATTTAATCTTTAAAATTAATCGAAAATTATATCTTAAATGAAATTGCTAAAAACTCGGCTCGAAGACGAGAAAAAATCTTTGATTTTTGATGGATTTATTTGGGTTTTGTATTTGTTCCCAATATTAGCAACTTTTTGGCTGATTAAAAGATTTGGAGTTGATGTACCCATTTGGGCCGATCAATGGGCTTTAGTTGATTTATTTGAGGCGATCGCCACCCTTGATTTTTCCTCTATTTTTCGGGAACTTTGGGAGTTAAATAATAATCATCGCATGATTTTTCCCAAGTTAATCTTTGCGGTGACAGCTTTTTTCTCGAATTGGAATATTTTCTATGAACTCTATTGGAGTTTTGGTTTAGCTCTGATTTCCTTTTTACTTTGTTATAAAATATCAAAAATAACGAATAAAAGCCCTAGTCTTTTCCTCTTTCATGCCAGCAATATAATCACCTGTTTTTTGATGTTTTCATGGGTTCAATACAGAAATTGGTTATGGGGATTTCAACTGGCTCTATATTTAATTAATTTTTGTGTGATATTAAGCATTTTTATTTTTAGTCTACCTTTTGATTTAACCCCAAAAAACAAGTTGAAAATAGGTGCTTTTTTTTGTTTGATAGCGAGTTTTTCTTCTGCACAAGGTTTAGTTTCTTGGTTGGCATTAATTCCATCAATTTTAACTTTAGAAGGTTCGCCTCGACAAAAAACCAAACGATTACTGTTCTGGCTAACTTCATTTTTGGCTTGCGGTCTAATTTATTCAATTCAATACAACTCTATACCTGTTACCGAATACTATGATATTCCTAGCTATGATTCAATTTGGGAACAATTCAGAGTTTATATTCACTTTTTCTTGAATGTCGTCGCTGCACCTTTAACGGGAACTTCAGCAGTTGCTTGGATTTTAGGATTAATATTAATTTCTTGTTTTATATTTCTTTTGTTTCAATTTTGGGTTGAACGTCCCTCAATTCGTCATCCTCTTAGAATTATTTTGATATCGGAGTCCGTTCCTTGGATTTCTCTCGGTTTATTTTCGATTTTTTGTAGTGTTTTAATGACGATTGGTCGGGCTGATTTTGGTGCAGACTATGGGTTAATTACTTCCCGATATACCAGCCATTCAATTTTACTAATAATTGCTATTGTTCACCTATTTAATTTATATTTTTCCCAGAAACCGGAGAGATGTAAACAATCAAAATCCAATGAAAAAATATTAGCTTATAGCTTTTGTTTGGGATTAATAACAAGTTTGATGTGGGTTCGCTCTGCTCAAAGTTTAAATATCGTAAAAACTCAGGTCTATGAACCCAATCAAATTGCTCAAAGTTGCTTATATTTAATTAACTATCTAGATTTAGAAAACTCAAAGTTCTTTGAAAATGCTCCCAAACACTGTTTAACTTATATGGTTCCTACAACAGTCGGACTATCAAAACAAGTTGAACGTCTCCAAAAAATTAACTTGAGAAACTTTGCAGAAGATGTTCCCCTGATCGAAGAAGCCAATCAAGTTTATGGTTTTATTAGTTCGCCTTGGACCTCTGAAAAAAGCTTTAGTGTACCGACAGGTGGAATCGTTAAAATCGATGGTTGGGCTGTGCTTCCCAATCAACCGAAACAACCTCAGCTTGTCTTTCTTTCTTTAGATGATCAACAATCTTTTTTTGCAAATGCTTATATTAATTTACCGAGTCCAGATGTCGTTGAATTTTTAAACTCTAAAAAATATCAAAACTCCCGATGGGAAATAGAGTTTTCTGCCGATTACTTAAAACCAGGAGAAAATATTATTAAAGCCTGGATATATGACCCTAAACACAGACAATTTGTTAAAATATCTGGAGAAATGCAAGTCATTGTTCAGGAAAATTAAAACTTTAAAAATTTATATTTTTAGGAGTGATTTTTTGACATTTTTCAGCCTCATATTATACAATTTTCCTCGCTCCTATAGAGGAAACTGCTTGTAAAATAGAGTACAATGAAGCTCTACGAAACTGGGAATTTTAGCAAAATATTGGTAAATTAAAGATGTCATGTTACATTAGGAATAAATGAAGCCTGTCCTACTGTTCTTTTGTTGGGGTGGTTGCATCTTAGTTGAGCTATGCTAATTCTCGATAAATTGAAGTAAAAATCTCTGCTCGATCAACAGATAGGATGAAGGCTGATTAAACAAAAGGAGGTTGAGTTCAGCAAATGCTGGACCCAGACAAGCTAAAGGTAATTGCACCAAGCTTGATTCTTCGGTCCCGTACTGCACTCCCATTAAAATGCGAGTGATTTGTACGGTAGCAGTTGAGGCAAAGGAGAAAAAAATTATGACTCTAAAAGGATCGCAAAAAAAGCCGATCCCGAGGAAAAATGGTCGAACTCCCGGAGATACGAATATCTGTTTTTGGGGATTTGATATGCACCCTGAAGTGTCTATTACTTCAGCAGGTTTGATTATTTTATTCATCGCAATGACGTTGATTTTTAACGATCAAGCCAAACAAGTTTTCAACGCGGTTCAAAATTTTATCGCCAATACATCAGGCTGGTTTTTGATTTTAGCCGCGAATATTTACCTGGGAGTTGTGATTCTTCTCGCCTTCAGTAAATATGGCAAAATTCGCTTAGGAGGGCCTGACGCCAAACCCGAATTTTCCACCTTTGCTTGGTTTGCCATGTTGATGAGTGCAGGGATGGGAATTGGATTGATGTTTTGGAGTGTGGCTGAACCGATATTTCACATGAAAACTCCCGCTCCATTCTTTAATAATGTTGACCCCAATACGCCGACAGCCGCCCGAGATGCGATGGCAATTACCTTTTTTCATTGGGGACTTCATGCCTGGGGAATTTACGCTTTAGTCGGTTTATCTTTGGCTTTTTTTGCCTTTAACCGAGGACTTCCTCTCACCATTCGTTCCGTTTTTTATCCCATTTTGGGTGAAAGAATTTATGGCTGGCCGGGAAATGTAATTGATATCTTATCGGTATTAGCAACATTATTTGGTCTGGCAACTTCTCTGGGATTAGGAGCAAGACAAGTCAGTACCGGATTAAACTTTTTGTTGAATTCACCCGATACAATTTGGTTTCAAGTTGTGCTAATTGCCATTATTACCAGTTTTGCCACCCTGTCTGTTGTCGCAGGTTTAGATAATGGCGTGCGGTTTTTGAGTGAAATTAACATCTACATCGCCGCAGCTTTTATGCTGTTTGTCCTCTTAGTTGGGCCGACCTTATTTATCATTGGTTCCTTAGTTGAAAATGTAGGGTATTACATTTCAATTTTACCCAGTCTCAGCTTTTGGACAGAAACCTTTTATGGAACAAAATGGCAGAATTCTTGGACGGTTTTCTACTGGGGATGGTGGATTTCTTGGTCGCCATTTGTGGGGATGTTTATCGCCCGTGTTTCTAAAGGTCGAACGGTCAGAGAATTTGTTTTGGGTGTGCTTTTTATTCCCTCTTTGTTATCTTTTATTTGGATGTCTGTTTTTGGCGGTTCAGCATTAAATTTAGCCTTAGAAGGAATTGGAAATTTACCCGAAGCGGTGAGCGAAAATGTATCAACTGCCCTATTTGTGATGCTGCAACAGTTCCCTTTAACAGGAATTAGTTCTCTGATTGGTGTGATTTTAGTGATCACTTTCTTTGTCACTTCTTCAGACTCCGGTTCTTTAGTTGTCGATCATTTAGTCTCTGGTGGAAAGCTAGATTCTCCCGTTACTCAACGGGTATTTTGGGCGGTAACAGAAGGCGTTGTCGCTGCCGTTTTATTACTTGGAGGAGGATTAAAAGCATTACAAACGGCATCAATTACAACAGGTTTACCCTTTGCAATTGTATTAATTGTCATGTGTTTTAGCTTGTATCGAGGATTATTTGAAGATTGGGTTGAATTAGAATCTAAACAGTTGCGTTCTTCTAAATCTGCAATGGCAACCAAGCCTCAAATGTCTTCTCATTCAGAAATTGATCACTCATTCCCTCACGAATAATTTTTGAAGTATCAGGAGTGTCAATAACTAATCTGTAGCGTGGGCATTGCCCACCTACACTATTTATTAATTGCCGAATCAAAGATTAAATTTTCATTGGAAATTATCGACTAAAATTAATCGAAAAGATCTGATTTTCTACGGTTCCAGCCACAAAAATTGAATAGATCAATGAGTTATCGGGACTGTATTGAATATCCGCGACTCCGCTTGCATCTAATACATCCGAATCGGTGAGATCAACTCTGATTCTGTAGGGATCTCGACGAGTAACTTTACCTTGAAAACGGACTAAGGGTTCGTCCCTATTCCGAAAAATGAGTTCGGCTTCTCCATTTTCATTCACTTTAATAGAAACAAAAGTTATCGTTCCTCGAAAGCGACTATTAATCGAATAAGTACCCGTACCTTCTTGGGTTAAAGTAATTTCTGTTGAAGAATCGGAGTTTTGTACAATGATAAAATTGCTTGGAGACAACGGTTTCGCGATCGCTAAATTGTCCTCAATCATTGTCCAACTTCCACAGGCTATAATCATCAGTGGTACCAAACCTTTCATGGGAAGACTCCTTTTGTTTGTTCGTTAATCTCAAGTCTAGACTCAATTCAGTGGCGGAAAAGCTACCTTTCAGTCAACTGTTTAATCCTCTCAGTTCTATTATCTCTCAAATTGAGAAAAACCGGATCTAGATCTTTATTTAATGTCGCCGACTCCCTTAACCCATTTTTTCCGTTCAATGATTTCAAAACAAACTACTATTTTCTCCCATCACCGCTTAATTTTATTGATTTTATACCTCATTCCGATTTTAGGAATCTGTGGATTTGTTACTTATTTTAGCGTTAATGTTCCCCTCTACGATCAATGGGTACTCCCCTATTGGTTTGAGAAATTTTCTACAGGAACCCTCACCCTCAAAAACTTATTTGCTCAACACAATATCCACCGCATATTTTTTCCTAAACTTATTTTTATTAGTTTATCTTTTGCTTCAAACTGGAATATTAAATTGGAACTTTTTTTAAATATCATCCTGGCAATATTTACCTTTTTAGCCGCTTACATCATTTCTCATATAACCGCCAAAAAATCAACTAAAAATAGCCGAAATTTAGCCAATTTATCAACCTGTTTTTTACTTTTTTCTTGGGTTCAACATGAAAACTGGCTGTGGGGATTTCAAATTGCGATTTTTTTAATTAACCTCTGCGTTGTTCTCTCTTGTCTCATCTTATCAACTCCATCCCTTAAACCTCAAATAAAACTGACAATTGCAGCTATTTTATGCAGTATTGCCAGTTTCACCTCCGCCCAAGGATTATTATCTTGGTTGGCAATTGTTCCTGCTGTTTGGACTGTAGAAGGAAGCTTGAGAAGCAAAAAAAAGCGATTGTTGCTTTGGCTGGGTTTGTTCTTATTTTCCGGTTTAATTTACTCCCTAAACTACCGACAAGAAACGGATACGGTTCCCGCTGTTGTCGTCGAGAACAAAATTTTAGCAACAATTCACTTTTTTTTCAATCTCCTGGCTACTCCTTTTCTCAACTCATCTAATCTAAACTGGCTAATTGGATTGATGATATTTTTAGTATTTTTAGGGTTAATATTCTTTGCCTTATTTTCGCAAAAATCGCCGGATTCCAACAAAAAGTATTCTCCTTGGATTTCTATCGGTTTATTTTCTTTACTGTGTAGTGCATTAATTGCAGTAGGTCGCTCGGGTTTGGGGGCTGACTATGCAATAACAGCCTCCCGATACACAACTCATAGTATTTTATTACCCATTGCGATTATTCAACTCGGTCAAGGAATAATTTTAACTCCTTCCCAACGTTTTAGAATAACTTCCCGCCAGAATAAAGTTTTGTTTGTTGGCTTTTTTACGGGAGTATTAATCGGTTTAAACTTCATTCAATCAGCGAATGCAGCCATTTATGTTAACTCTCGACTTCCTATAATCCAAGGCGGAAAAACTTGTGTTCATTTAATAAACTATTTAGAACAATCAGCCTTTTTTAAGACTTCCCCTCAAAGTTGCTTAACGCTGTTGATTTCAACCCAGTGGAGAGAATTAATTTGGGATTCTGCGGAAAAACTGAAACGCTTAAACTTTAGAAAGTTTGCTGAAAATGTTGCTTTTATTGATAATCCTCCCGAAACTTACGGCGAAATTACCGCTCCCCAACCTTTCGATCAAGTTATCAATCTTTCGACAACCGAATCCGTTCAACTCGAAGGATGGATTAAGCCCTCAAAAAACACAAATATAGTGCTATTTTCCCTCAACGAACAACCCTCTTTTTTCGCCAACGCCTACGCGATTAACAACAATTCCTCATCGGAACAACAAATCAAATGGGAAGTCGAATTTACCGCCAATTTTATCCCATTAGGAACGAGCATTATTCACGCTTGGATTTATGATCCGATAGAGAATCAATTTCTTAAACTCAATCATCAAATCAGTATCAGGGTATTTGATCGTACTACAGATAATTGATAGCCAATGGTGTAGGGACGGGTTCTAAACAGATGTATGTCTCCCACAAATAACTGAAATAAACCCGCCCGACTACAGTTTACCGTTCTCAATGTCGGGACGGGTTCTAAACAGATGTATGTCTCCCACAAATAACTGAAATAAACCCGCCCGACTACCTCTTCCGAAGAATAGTCCTCCAAACGATCCCAAAGCAAAGATAAATTTTCATCCGAGAGAATGACTTTTTTTGTAACAAACTTGCTCTAAATTTGGTACTATAGTTGAGAGCATAGCCTAACTCTCGATCGCAATGAATGTTTCCAATGACATCATTATTATCGGCGGTGGATTAATGGGATTATCCCTAGCCGTCGAACTTCAATTACAAGGTGCAAAAGTCACGGTTCTCAGCCGCAATTTTCACGAAGCCGCAGGTCATGTCGCCGCCGGAATGTTAGCGCCGCAAGCCGAAGCCATTCCACCGGGGCCAATGTTAGAGTTAGGCTTACGCAGTCGTTCCCTGTATCCCGAGTGGACGCGCCAACTCGAAGAGATTACGGGTTTAGAGACCGGTTACTGGCCCTGTGGAATTCTCGCCCCTGTTTACGAAATTCCCGAGACCACCGAAATTGATCAACCTCCCGATTCTCCCGCAATTTGGCTGGACCGACAAGCCATTCACCAACACCAACCCGGTTTAGGCGCCGATGTGGTTGGGGGTTGGTGGTATCCTCAAGATGCACAAGTCGATAACCGCCGCCACCTCCTCAAAGCCCTACAAACCGCCTCTAAAAAGCTAGGGGTTGAAATTCTCGAAGGCGTCGAAGTTGAAGCCATAACGCGCAATTCTAAGCGGGTAGAAGCCCTCGAAACCAATCGGGGAACCCTCACCGGTTCGCAATACATCTTAACCACCGGCGCCTGGACAGGCCAACTTCTCCCGCAAGTTCCCGTTTATCCCCGCAAAGGACAAATGTTGTCGGTGAAAGTCCCGGACTCCTTTGAGTCCCTCCCCCTCAAACAAGTCCTATTCGGTACAGAAATTTACGTTGTTCCCCGTCGAGATGGTTTAATTGTCATTGGTGCCACCCTCGAAGACGTCGGCTTTAACGTCGGTTTAACCCCAGACGGTGTTCAAAGCCTACTCTCACAGGCGATTCGTATTTTTCCGATTTTGCGTGATTTTCCCCTTCAAGAGTTTTGGTGGGGATTTCGACCCACAACACCCGATTTACTCCCGATTTTAGGAAGTAGTCCCTGGAGCAATTTAACCCTCGCCGTTGGTCATTATCGCAACGGAATTTTACTGGCGCCAATTACCGCTAAACTGATTGCAGAATGGATAATCGAGCAGAAATCCGATCCTTTATTAGAATACTTCGGTTGGGAACGATTTTTCACCGCTCAACTTCAACGTTAAAACCGGGAACAAAAACCACCGTTGTCAGGGTCTTTTTGTCAGGACTCCCCGAAGCAACAGAAGCCTTTTTTTAAATGAATTTTGATCTCACAACCAAACCATTCGTGAACCCTCAACTCTATCCCTATGAGATTAAAACGAGATATGGCTTCTGGCTCAAGTGGGTGTTCGTCACCGTTGTCGGTTTTTGGGTGAGTTTACTCTGGATTGAAATTGGCTCAAGGCCAGATATGGGACTCATCGCCGGAGCGGTCGGCGGGACAGTAATGGGTTTTGCTCAATGGTTTGTTCTCAAAGAGTATATCTATCAACCTTGGCAATGGATTTTTGCCAGTATCATCGGTTGGACGGTATTGGGATACTCCCATATTGGGGCTATTGCTTGGGTTGCTCCCCGCACCTTAGACCTCTTCGATCGCATATTATACGGCATCATAGATGGTAGCCAAGTGGGAATGTGGATCGGATTTTTGCAGTGGTTAGCCCTGAGAATACAAGTTCCTCGCGCTTGGAAATGGCTGTGGGTGAGTCCCTTGTGTTGGACAGTGGGATTACCCGTTGGTTGGGCGTTTGGAGGGGTAATGCGTCAAGCCACTCGCCTTTTTTTAGGAGATGTCTTTGGTTTGGCGCTGACTTGGACAATTGTAGCCGGAATGACCGGAATTGCCTTAGTGCGCTTACTATGGATTGTTGATGATTGGTGATCTAGGCAATTTTTCAATAGGCAATCTTGCAGGTGACTCGGTGACTCCCCATCAATTTCAGGACAAATTGAGTTAAAATGAAATAAAGATGTGTAGGAAATTCTATCTTTTGGCTGAGTTGGGGAAAATGTGATAAATGATCCGGATTTTGTAGGAATTACCCCGGTAAAGAGATTCTGTAGAACTTCCTTAGACTCCCGACAATCAGTCATACAGGCTTGATTGCCAGAACTAATCCTTCACAATTTCCAGCTTTACCCAAGTTTTGTGCCATCTTGAACAGATTTTTGAGATCAGATTGAATCCTTTTATTCCATCTGTCTCTATACCCTCGTCAAAAATTGCCTTGAGGTTTTCATCCCAACGGATGATTTTTTTTCCCTCTCAATTAATAATCATGTCCTCTAGCAAGGGATTGTCTGTTCAGTGGCTTTAGAAAACAGGGTTTTTCCCGGTTAACAAGTCCAAGAAACTTCTGAAAAACCCTCAGAAGCAATTGACAGACATTGCAGCACCATTCTATCCGTAAACCGCGAGCAACGCGGAAAAATCACGGATAAACGGCGATTATCGCCCTAAAAGTCCGGCTGAAGTTGTGAGATTGAGAATAATAAAATAAGGAAGAACAGAAAACAACCCAATCCCGATGAACCCTGAACTGAGATAATAGATGAGGTGAAAAAATGGTTCAAATGACACCCGAATGGTTACGTTTAATGATAGCACTTCCGATGCTACTGATGCTCAGTGGCACCTCAAGTTGGGCGAACAGTCCCGAAATCAAACCCTCGACTCGACCACCTCAAGGCTTCTCAGACCTAGAGACTCAAGATTCGACTCGGATTGTCCCGACGAAGCCCTTCTCACCTGAGATTTTCTATGATCGTACACCCTGTAAGCTTTACGGACAATGCTAAATCAACCCTAAACTCCACTGTGTGAGGAGTTAACTCTGAATTTGACTTACGGGGTATGGGGTAGGCTTTCACCAGATTCTACAACAGATAGACTGCACAGAGACGATAATCTCTATCAACAGCGATCGCCCATTTCCAAATCCTGATATTAACCGTAGAGCGCTATGATTCGATCTGATCTGACCACTTCCGTGCCTGATCCCTCAACAAATTATCAAGTGTAGGCACTAGCCCAGCAGACGAGGCGATCGCCGTTGTTGTTCCCCATCGGTGAAAGTAAAAAATATTTAACTCATTCTCCGAGCTGATTTAAAGCAATGCTATTCTAATAAATATCTTTAGATTTATGGCTCTAACACCAGGTTAATCTAGGTGTATCTCCCAAGCAGACCCGCCCAATGAATGTATATCCCCAAGACGATACAATTACCCAAAATCAAAGCCAGCTTGAGACGCTCTCTCGCACCCTACAACTGTCTGAGGGAGAATTTTCATTACTGTTGGTTCGCTGTAACTATACGAATCTGCGGGAAAAAATCGTTAAGCAACTACACCAAAAATCCGCTCTCCCCATCCGAGAAGTTTATCTCAATGCTTCGATTGATAACCTCTATCGTACCTTAGAAACCCAACTCTTAGAAGAACAGCCGGCTGTCGTCATGGTGTTCGGTTTAGAAAACGTGCAGGCTATTGATGAAGTCCTGGCGGCGACGAATTTAGCCCGAGAAGCGTTTTTAAATTTTCCTTTTCCCTTGTTGCTGTGGATTAATGATAAACTCTGGAAAAAGTTAAACCGACTAGCGCCGGATTTTACAGGTTATGCAACCACCTATGTTTTCTTACAAAGTTCCGCCGAGTTAATTCAGTTTCTTCATCGTAAATCTCAGCAACTTTTCCATACAGTATTAGAAATTGGGGGCTGTTCTTTTGTTGCTAATTCTAAAATTTTAGGTGAACATTCCGCCTCAGAACTGCAACTCGCCTATCAAGATTTACAAAGTCGTAACGTCACCTTAAAACCCGGTTTAATGGCGAGTTTAAGATTTGTTCTAGCCCGCTACTATTACGCTCATCAAAACATCTCAGAAGCCCTAGAACAGTATCACCTGAGTTTAAGATTTTGGCAACAGGAAGACCTGAAAAATTCATCCGATTCAACGGTTGTTGAGACGGAATATCCCCTGATTAATTCATCGGCCGCCAAAACTCCGCTAATTTGGCAGGGTGTGATTTTCTATCATTTGGGACTCGGTTTGGCTTACCAAGCCGAACAACATCTCCGCCATACCGGTCAAGAAGAATGGCAACAAGCCCGACTGTATTTTGAGCAAGGTTTAGATTGTTTTGAAGCCGCCAAACGTCCTGATTTAGTGGCAAAATTCATTAATCAACTCGGGGATATTCTGCGTCAACTCGAAGACTGGGAGGCTTTGTTTCGGCTGGCGTTGAAATCTCGAAAATTACATCAACAGCAAAACTCTCCCGCCTTGCAACTGGCTCAAGATTACGGATTTTTAGCCGAATATTATCTTCATAAAGGCGACTGGCAAAATACCAAAGAATTTGCTACAATTGCCTTAGAACTCCTCAAACAAACTCCCGGAGAAACCCTTGATGATCCCGTGAAAAATCAAAATCAAGGTTTATATTACTGGTTACTCGCTCAAGCCTTAGAACAGCTCGGTCAACCTTGGGAAGCGATCAATAAGTTAGAAATCGCTTATAAAGAAACAACACCCAAATACAATCCTAGATTTTATTTAAGAATTTTAGGAATGTTGCGCCGACTCTATTTTGAACTCGGTGAATATCGAGAAGCCTTTGATATCAAAAAAGAATATCGCACCAAATCAAGCGCTTTTGGTTATACTGCTTTTATCGGTGCCGGACGCCTACAACCCCGAGAACAAGCCGTCGATCCGATGTTAGGAACGGTATCCACAGAAGCCAACGTTACCGATGAAATTAAAGCCTCGGGTCGGGAAGAAGCAATTAATCGTTTACTGCAACGGGTGGGAAGCACTCAACATAAATTAACCGTCATTTATGGTCAGTCTGGAGTGGGTAAAAGTTCAATTATTCGGGCGGGTTTAGTTCCGGCTTTACAAAATTTTAGTATTGAAGCCCGTCAAGTCGTGCCGATTTTGTTGAGAACCTATAATTCCTTTGCCAAAGAACTCGAAAAAAAGTTATCTCCTCATCCATTAACCCCTGATCTGGAGGCGGAACAACCTTTAGAAAATAGTAATAATCCCAATTCTGGATCAACAAATACAAACCACAGCAATCAAGAAGCCATTGAAAAATTTGTACTCCAATTAAAAGCCAATGCCAAACAAAACAAAATTACCATTTTAATCTTCGATCAATTTGAAGAATTTTTCTTTGCTTATCCCCGGTCAAGAGCGCGTCGAATTTTTTTTGAAACTTTAAGAGATTGTCTAAATTTACCCTATGTAAAAGTGATTATTTCAGTCAGAGATGATTACTTACATTATCTCTTAGAAGGAGTGAGACTGATTGATTTTGAGATTATTAGCAACGATATTTTAAACAAAGATATTCTCTTTTATTTGGGGAATTTAAGCCGCAAAGAAGCCTACAATGTGATCAAAAGTTTAACCGATCGTTCTCATTTCTTCCTAGAAGATGCGCTGATCAAAGCCTTAGTTAACGATCTTTCCAGTGAACTCGGAGAAGTTCGCCCTATCGAGTTACAAGTCGTTGGCGCTCAACTGCAAGCCGAAGATATTACGACTTTAGCCGAATATGAACAAAAAGGCCCCAAGCAAAAATTAGTTGAACGATTTCTCGAAGAAGTGATTCAAGATTGCGGCACCGAACATCAACAAGCTGCCAATTTAATCCTCTATTTACTCACCGATGAACACAATACTCGTCCGCTGAAAACCCGCTCCGAAATCACAGAAGAATTAAAAGAAGAACTCGGAAAAACAGGCGTTGACGAACAACTCGATTTAATTCTTTATATTCTCGCTCAATCCGGTTTAGTCTCCCGAGAAATCGTAGACGGAACCGAATTTTATCAACTGGTTCACGATTATTTAGCCGATTTTATCCGACAAAAACATCGCTTAGATCGACAGGTAGCCTTCGCACAACTCCAACAAAAAAATAAAGCACTTGAAGAAGATGTCGATATCTATTCTCGCCTCGCAAAAGAAACCGAACGTCGCCACAAAGCCGAAACACGCAGTCGCCAACTCGAACGAATTATGGCAGGTTTAGCCGGATTGGTGTTTGCCAGTTTCGCGTTTTTGGCGATCGGACAAAAAAGACAAGAAGCCCGAGCCAGAATTGATGCAATTCAAGCGGCTAAAGACTCTCTCCTGGTAGCCAATAAAAACGATCAAATTGGCATTTTAAAGGCGATTTTGGTGATTGGTGAGAATATTCAACAGACCCAAGCTTCAAAAGCGATTGAAAATGACATTGCCAGCGGATTGCGGAAATTATTTGATAATAGTTTCCATGAACGCAACCGACTCGAACAAAATGATAGTGTATTAGCTGCTACCTACAGTCCCGATGGGGAAATCATCGCCACAGCCGGAAATGAAAAGGTAATTAAACTCTGGAGTCGGGAAGGAATATTTATTAGAAATCTCATCGATCCGGCTTTGGGTTCACAACCCCTTTCCCATGAAAAAAATATCATTACTGTTAGCTTCAGTCCCGATGGAGAATTGATCGCCTCCGGTAGTGTTGATAACACGATTAAAATCTGGACTCGCAACGGTCAACGCTTAACAACTCTCATCGGTCACGAAAATGTCGTCACCAGTGTCGTTTTTAGTCCTGATGGTCGTCAGATTGCCTCAGCCAGCGCTGATGGTACAATTAAACTTTGGAATGTGGAGAATGAAACCGAAATTCAAACCATTAATGCTCACAAAGGTGGCGTTTTAGATGTTAAGTTTAGCCCCGATGGTCAAATCATTGCTTCCGGTGGAAGTTTCGATCCGGCGGTGAAACTCTGGAAGCTAGACGGTACTCAACTCAAAACCCTCAAAGGTCACTGTGAGTCCGTCCAACAGACAGAGGAATGTATTGTAGTCTATGAAGTCAGTTTTAGTCCGGATGGCGAAATATTGGCTTCTGCGAGCGGCGATCGCACGGTAAAATTGTGGAATGTACAGACCGGAAAAGAGATCGAAACCCTCAAAGGACATAACAAGGATGTTTTGGGGGTGAGTTTTAGCCCCGATGGTCAGACGATCGCCAGCAGCAGTCGCGATCAGACGGTGAAACTGTGGAATAAAGATGGTGTGATTTTGCAAACTTTTAGCGGACACAAAAATGATGTCTGGACGGTGAGTTTTAGTCCCGATAGTGAGACGATCGCCTCGGCCAGTTCCGATAATACCGTTAAACTCTGGGATCGCAACAGCAACCCCCTCGATCATATTCTGCAAGGGCATTCCTTAGCGGTCAATGACATGAGTTTTAGTCCCAACGGCGAAATTATTGCTACAGCAAGCAACGATAAAACCGTCAGACTTTGGAAAACAAACACTCAACAATTGTTGCAAAATTCAGAAAATCAACCCCTAATTCTGCAACATCAAAAAGAAGTGCGTTGGGTCAGTTTCAGTCCCGATGGGGAAACGCTGGCAACGGTTAACACTTCAGAAGCGACGATTAATCTTTGGAATATTGATGATGGAGAATTGCTTCAAACTTTAAGAAATGACTCGGCGGTAAATGCTGTTGAGTTTAGTCCGAGTGGAATGATCGCTTCTGCAACTGAAGAGGGAACGGTGAAACTTTGGCAGGATGGGACTTTAATTGAGACTTTAAATTTTGATCGTCCAGTCGTTAGTATTCGCTTTGATGCTACTGGAAATTTGATGGCGATCGCCACTTCCGATGGGGAAACTGAATCTCAACTGCAACTTTGGAGTCAAGAAGAAACAGGTTGGCGCTCCCGCAGGATTCGATCTTACCCCAATCCAGCGATTAATCAAATTAGTTACTCCCCCACAGACGGATTATTTGCCATTGCAGTTGATGACCAAGTTGAAGTTTGGAGTCCTAGTCTCGGCGTCTCTTGTCAGCTAAAACATCAAGCAACGGTACGCAGTATTGATATTCATCCCAATGGTAAAATTTTGGCAACGGCGAGTGATGATAAAAAAGTTCGACTTTGGCAACTCGATCGCCAACAACTTTGGCAAGCTGACGGAAATTGTCAAGCTTTAGAAATTGAACCGTTTTACACCATCGATCAAGATGTATTTATCAATCGGGTTCATTTTAATCTTGATGGCAACATTTTAGCGATCGCCAAAGAAGATGGAACAACTATTCTTTGGAATATGCAAGGTTTTCAGTTAGATTATCAAATTCAACAGGGTTGTCTGTGGCTTAATGATTATCTGACTCATCAAGATAATCAAGAACGTCAACTTTGTAGCAGTGAAAAGAGTATAGGGAACAGCGGATCTGGGGACAGGGGACAGGGGTAAGGGGACAGGGAATAGGGAAAATTCATCATTCATCATTCATCATTCATCAATCCCCATCCCCCCACCTGAATTTCAGGTTATAATAATTAGACTGTACAGTTTGGTACGGTTTGGTTCTGGGGGGGTGAGAAAGATAATATAAACAACAAAACACAGAGGATTGATGCTATGCCTAAAATAACCAACTCCGAATATGTACGTCCCGGATGCGCTGAGAAAGCCGAACAAATTCTCACAGGTGCCATGCCGGAATTTTTAGCCAATGGCTATGCTTGCACCAGTATGGATAAAATTGCCAAATCCGCAGGAGTTTCCAAACAAACCCTCTACAGCCATTTTAGTGATAAAGACGGCCTGTTTACCGCCCTAGTTAAGCGCATCGCCTCAGAGAAATTTCGCTTAGTTTGGTCAAAACCCCTCAAAGGTGAACCGGACTCAGTGTTGCGAGATCTGGCCCAAAGAATCCTCGAAAATGCCGACGAGGATCAATATCTTTGTTTTGCCCGTTTAATTATCGCCGAGTCCAGCAAACGGCCTGATTTAGCCGAAATTTTTGTGCGGGAACTGATTCAACCGGCTACAGTCACATTAACCGAATATCTCAGAGATTGTCCAGATCTCGAAGTTAACGACCCCGAAGCCACTGCCCGAATTTTTGTTGGAGGGTTAATTCATTTTATCATCGTCCAGAATGTCCTTCACGGACACAAACTCATGCCGATGGAGTCCGAACGGTTGATCGATACCTTGGTTAATACTATCGTTAAATCTGGACAAAAAACATAGGGTCCGAAAAGCTCATCGGTGAACTTTGTCAGTAAAGTTCTTCCTCTGCCATGATTAGTTAAGTTAACCCTGTCAAGACATAACCGACTTACCCCTTCTGCTTGTAATTAATAATGGATCAACTCTCCTACACTCCCCCCTTTCTGCTGAAAAATGGCTTGACCATGACCTTCTATGCGGCGTTGAAGGCAAAGAAAAACTGGCAAAAAACAACTCCTCATCCGGAACCGCCCTATCAAGATCATATCTTTCTCGGTGCGGGGAAAGTGCCGATTTTTGGCAAATATGCCATTGCCGAACCTTCACGGGGTACAATTGTTGGCACCTATGGGATTACCGGAGATTTAAACAACCAATGGTTTCTCAGACTGTTGGGACGCAAAGCCTACGCTGAAGGCTACAGCGTGGTTTTGTTTGACTGGCGAGGACATGGTAAAACCGCCGAACTCTCACCCACCCTCACCTCAGACGGAATTTATGAAGGAGAAGACTTTGTTCGCATCGCCGCCAAAGCCAAAGCCTTGGGCTGTTCGCCTCCATTTTGGTTTACCGGATATTCCTTGGGCGGACAGTTGGCCCTCTGGGGGGTAAAAGCGGCTCAAACCGTTTCTACTTGGGGAAATAACCTCAATTTTAGCGAGTCGGACTTTGCAGGGGGAGCGGTGATTTGTCCGAGTTTAGATTCTAATCGTTCTCTATCTTATTTGGTGAAACATCCTTGGGGAAAATATATCGAAAAAGCGATCGCCAAAGAATTAAAAAGACTCGCCAGACGCATTTACAAAGCCCATCCTCAAGTTATTGATCCCGAAGCAATCAAACGAGCCAATAGTATTCGGGGATTCGATCAAGAATTGGTGATCGAACGGCTGGGATTTTCATCGGTAGAAGACTACTACAACGCCAGCAGCGCCTTACCTTTGTTGCCTCAATTGCAAAAACCAACATTAATTCTTTATGCGATTGACGATCCTTTATTTGACCCCACAATTATTCCCGATTTACAAGCAGCAGCTCGCCAAAATTCCCAGATAGAATTAATCTTAACTCAATCTGGCGGTCATGTGGGTTATATTAGCAGTAAACATTGTCAAAGTCAAGCCCAAGATCCTGATCGTTGGTGGGCTTGGAATCGGGTATTAGAGTGGTGCGATCGCCTGTCTAATTCTGACAATTAACTCCTGTTAGAGAGATCGGCTAGGTTGACATCTGCTCCAAAGGATATAAGATATTTGAAGCCCTACCCGACAATTGACTCACCAACAATTAATAGAGTTAGGATAGGCTGAAAATTAATTCTTTAGTTTGGCTGAAAATGCAACATGAACCGGAAAAAAGGGGTTGATAAACTAAAATTAGGGGTAGCAGTGGGAATCACACTCCTCTGTCAAGTTGAGGTGAGTTTCGCCCAAGGTGAAAATAGGGTTGAAGACCCTACTCAACCCGAAACTGTTACCTACTTTTCCGATATTCAAGGACATTGGGCGCAGGGATGTATTCAAACCTTGGCGCAACGAGAAATTGTCGGAGGAAACTTTGAAGACGATCGCTTTCGCCCCGATGAACCAATGAAACGGGTAGAATTAGCGATTATTTTAAGTCAAGCTTTTCCCGAGGTTGAACCCGTTCGGAAACCGACAAATTTTGCTGATATTCCCACAAATTATTGGGCTTATGATGCCATTCGAGATGCCGATCGCAAAGGCTTTTTATCCGGGTATATTGCGGGGGCTTTTAATCCAATGATAACAGTGTCTCGGGCGCAAGTTTTAACCGCTTTAACCCAAGGTTTAGCCTATGAACCGCAGTTATTATCAACGGAAAAATTAGAACTGATTTTTATCGATGCGAGTCAAATTCCAGAAACCGCACAAACGGCGATCGCAGCGGCGACAGAAAATGGTTTAGTCGTGAATTATCCGGATGTTAAACGTTTAAATCCCAATCAACCCGCAACTCGCGCCGAAGTCGCAACTTTTATCTGTCAAGCGATCGCAGATTCTCGTCAAACTCCTTTTATTCCCACTCAATATATCGCCCGAATTCCGGCGAATGAGTTATTAACTCCCACGCCCCAAACTGTGGTTTTAAACGCCAAACAAGCTGAAGAAAAACCGGAAATTGTGCCTTCAGCAACCGCCAAAACCGAAGCAACACCCACAACATTAGAACCCTCAGAACCTTCTCCCAATTCCGCCGAAGAAATCCCCGAATCTTCCTCAGAAACAGCCGCTAATGATGCCGAATCTTTACCTTTAATCCCCGAAATTCCAGAGACTTTAGAAGCAACCGCTCGTGCAGAAGATGTGGAAGCTTTACTGTTTTATCAACCGGAAGAGGAGACTGCAAATAACCGCAAATTACGCTTACAAATTGTTCGGCGAGGGATTTTAAAATTTAGCGAGGCGATTTTATTAATCGCGGGGAGAAATAATCAGCCAACCGATGAATTTTTAGGCGTAGAAATCGAAGATATTGACGGAGACAAAGAACCGGAAATTATTCTAGACTTCAAAATCAATAGTTCTAATTCCCCGGTTTACTATTCTCTGATTTATCGTTATAGTCCGATTCGACAGGAATATGTTCCACTGCGTCAAGATTGGGGAACCACTCCACCGGAACGATTACAACCGGAGGAAAATATTGATGCTTAAGTTCAGAATTTTAGGCTAAATTTTAGACCCAAAATAGAGGCTAAAACGAGCCAGAAATCTGCTGAACACAATATTGTACTCCCGTCTCAAAAATGCGAGTTCCGCCGCCTTCTGCAACGGTTTGACGCAACGCTTGGGGGTTAGTAATCCGAACTCCGGCTAAATAATTAACCCCCATTTCCGCTAGTTCTGCTAACCAAGGTAAAGTCGGTCCCATTAACACTAATGTCGCATTTTGTGACAATTCAACTAAGCGAGGAAAGGTTTTATTTGTAATCGAAGTTGAAGTCAAAAACACCCATTCAGACTCCGGTAAAATATATTCACAAGCGGGGTCGGGTAAATCTCCCCCAGTCGGTTGTCTTTCAATAACAACCAAATTCATCTCTTTTTCATAGCGAGAAAGTTCGGGATAGCGTCCAATAATTGCCACTCGTTTTCCGCGAATTAGGGGTAAAAAATGTTCAAAGACTGCTAAATTTGCAGGACCAGTTGTCGAGAGGGGTTCAGCCGTTTTCAAAAGGGGAGAATTGGAATTAATGATAGCATTAATTACCGCCATTCCCACTGTTGCTTGATAACTATCCCATGACCGCAGCCACGCCGTTAACTCCGAGGCGGGTTTATTGACTAAAGTTCCCGACCAAGGTAAAGTACGAGTAGCAATTCCTGGACTCATACACAACCCCATTCCTTCTGCTGTACACAACGTCCAAGTTAAACCAATAATAATCTCTTGAATGGGAGTATTGGTTGCACTTTTATCGAGAAGCAGGTCATAAATTTCCCGGGGATGAATCATAGAAAATTTGCGGTTAACTTACTTTGTTCAAAACTTATACAAAAACTCGGTTTCTAGAGACAAGATTGCTTGTTTAGCCGCGAGTTAGCAACGAAAAACCGAGTGGCTACGGTTTCTGGATTTTATCTGCATAAGTTCTAGTGTTATTATTAACGCATTTCTTCTTGACTTCCCGTCGCTTAATAAGTTCTTTGGGTTTGTAGACGCCAAAAACCCGGTAATATCATGTCCGCTTGAACAGTTATAAATAAACGACGGAGGAGTTAGGAGTCACCGAGTCACCGAGTCACCGAGTCAGGAGTTACCGAGTCATATCAGTGTAGGTACTGGAGAAAAAAACTGAACTAAAAATTTTAAATCGTCTATTTTCTTCGGAAACCCAATTCTACTTTATTAGGGTTTAGGAGGAAGATAGACGATTAATGTGGATTGACGAGATGAAATCCTTAAATGTTTGCGTGACTATGATGCCAAATGCTGTAGGGGCGGGTTCCGAACAAATTTATATTTCCTATAAACCACCTGTATAAACCCGCCCACTCTTGGAGGATTGCCTATTCCTTTTTGCCTTGTTTAGCATTCTTTTTTCGACTTCATCCAAAAGAAAAATTAACAAGCTAATTGCTGCGCTTCTAACTCCAACATTTTCAACAACTCTTCATCTCCTCGCGCCTGAGCAACTTGTCGGCGATGTTCAAGAACTTTACAAATATTAGCAGTATGAACGCCGGCAATATTGTTTTGAATCACCTCTGCGGTCGTGCTAACTGGAGTTTGAGGTTGAGTCTGTGATGATATCTTAACAACCCCTTCACGTTCGGTGCTTCTCACATCCTCTGGACAGTAAGCAACCCCCCGATATTTCAGCTTCGGGTTCGGTAAGGGTACTGGAATATGTCTGGGATAGTGAACCTGCCAAGCATTTCCCCGATATTTGCCCCCCAGTTCGCTTTCTACGATGTCAACGGGAAGCTGATGGCGTTCATAGCTAATTGTACGATAGGTCAGTTTCATCTTGGCGATCGCTCCTAATTTTCATGTAAAAGGGCTGTTCCTAGTTAAGGTCACTTGTTATTTCTGTATTCATTGTTACACTTTACGGATGAGATTGCCAAGGATTCATAACAAATCAATACAAATCCTCCTTTGGATATAGAGAGAGAGAACTGGGCCAATTCGGGAGGAGGAGATGGGGATAGTTTTGAATCTTTTTTTAATCTAAAGTTTGAGAAGATTGGAGAGTTTTGGTTTATAATCCTTGGTATTTTTACAACTCAAATCAATCAACCTATGTATCCGGGTTTGGCTTCCGTTTCAGTTTTCGCAACGCTGACAACCTTTTTCTCCCTAACAGCCACAGCACAAATTGTCCCCGATCGCACCTTGGGTTCAGAAAATTCTGTAGTAACGCCTAATGTGAATATTCGGGGAATTAATAGCGATCGCATAGACGGAGGGGCGGTTCGGGGAGGTAATTTATTTCATAGTTTTCAAGAGTTTAATGTAGAAGCAGGACGAGGCGCTTATTTTTCCAACCCCGATAATATTGTTAATATTTTGACTCGGGTTACAGGTGGGAATATTTCACAAATTCTGGGAACGTTGGGGGTTCTAGGGAATGCAAATCTATTTCTAATTAATCCCAATGGAATTGTATTTGGTCCAAACGCCAGGTTAGATGTCGGCGGTTCGTTTTTTGCGACAACAGCCGATGGAATATTGTTTGAAAATGGCTTTGAATTTGCAGCGAGTAACCCCGAAGCGCCGCCCTTATTAACCATAAATATTCCCATCGGGTTAAACATTAGAGAAAATCCAGGAACAATTGTTAATCAAGCCGCACCGCAACTTGTTCGACCCGATGGAAATCCGTTAAGAAATGATGCGGGATTTCTAATTTCGCAAGGTTTAAACGTTCCTCAAAATCAAACCTTGGCATTAGTTGGCGGTGATGTATTGTTTGATGAAGGTTTTGCAATTTCTCCCGGTAGTAATATCGAACTCGGCGGATTATCAGAACCCGGAATAGTTGAATTAAGAAATGTAGGGGCGAATGGCAATACGCCCGTTCTTCAGTTTCCCGATAATATTCAACGGGGAAATGTAGCGTTAACCAATCAATCAGAAATTAACGTTCGTGGAAATGGAGGCGGAGACGTTAATATTAACGCGAGAAATGTTGAAATCTCGGGTGATAGTGTTATTCGAGCGGGAATTGATGAAGGTTTAGGGTTTCGAGAAGCACAAGGCGGAGATGTTAATATTAACGCTCAAGAAAATGTTTTGATAACAGGTGCAGAAAGTTCGATTAGAAACGTTATTGATTTTGATGCAATCGGTCAGCCTGGAAACATTAATATAACGGCTAATTCACTCAGAATAGATAGTGGAGCGTTTCTCAATACTACTCTTTTTGGACAAGGAAATGCAGGAAATATAACTGTAAAAGCCGCATCCGTTGAGCTAACGGGTACTTCTCCTAATGGTGAGTTGGGAAGCGGTTTTTTTGCTAATGTCAATGGTACGGGTATTGGTAATGGAGGCAACATTCAAATAGAAACCGGACAATTCCGATTAACAGAAGGAGCAATAATTTCAAGTCGTACATTCGGACAAGGGAATGCGGGTTTGGTATCGATTTTCGCAGCAGATTCAGTTGAATTATCGAACAGTAATATTTTTAGTACGGTTGGAGAAGGTGCAGTAGGAAATAGTGGAACAGTTGAAATTAATACGGGGAATTTATTACTGTCTGAAGGATCGCAAATTATTACTAATACTTCCGGGTTTGGAAATGCAGGTAATATAGCTGTAAAAGCTACATCTGTTGAACTTACAGGAACTTCAGCAGAGAGCGAATTTCCAAGTGCTTTTTTTGCTGATGTCAATGGGGCAGGCATTGGTAATGGAGGAAATATTTACATAGAAACAGAACAATTCCGATTAACAGAAGGAGCAAGAATTCAAAGCAGTACCTTTGGACAGGGAAATTCGGGTTCTATATCGATTTTTGCAACCGATTCGGTGGACTTAGCAGATAGTGGTATTTTCAGCAATGCTGGAGAAAACGCTGTTGGAGATGGGGGAAATATTGAAATTTCAACCTCATCACTTAATGCAATAAATGGACAGATTAGTTTAAGTGCATCAGGGAACGGAAACGCAGGAAATATTTATCTTGAAGCACAGCAGATAGGTCTTTCAAATTTTATTGTAGCGGGTGATAATTCTGGAACCGATAATATTGGAAACATTACGATTGATACCGGAAATTTAGTCATTCGTGATGGTGCTGACATTCGGCTTGATGTTAACTCAGAAGCAACAGGTTCAACGGGGAATATAATCGTTAACGCTTCCGAGTCTATAGAAATAATAGGAGTTTCACAGACTGGTCTTAGAAGTCGAATCAACACCCGGACATTTGGTAGTGGTAATGCAGGAAGCGTTATTATCAATACTCCCAGATTAGCCGTTCGGAATGGAGGTACTATCTTTGCTGGTAACTTCAACACCGGACAAGCTGGAGACATAATTATTAATGCTTCAGAATCCGTTGAAGTTCGGGGAGGAAGCCTCATTCAATCTGATCTAGATTCTGTTGAATTTGTTCTAGAACCTTCCATTAATCCTGAAGATATAAATGTGATTTCTAGCGATATATCAACAGGAAGTTCTCGTGGAGAAGGAAGGGCAGGAGGTGTTTTTATCACAACAAATAAACTTAGAATTCAAGAGGGAGGAGAAATAGGAACTTCTACTTTAGGAAGGGGGAGTTCAGGTTTGGTACAAGTCAAAGCCAATGAAGTAGAGATAACGGGACAGTTGAATATTGATGGACGCTCCTCAAGAAGTAGCTTAGATGTTTTTACAAACGGTACAGGAACCGCAGGAACTCTCAACTTAGAAACCGGACGATTAACCATTCGAGATGGAGGTCGTATATCAGTAAGCAGTGTAAACGGTAGTAGCGCTGGCTCTATCAATATTCAAGCTTCTATTGTTGAATTAATTGGAGATGGAAGATTTTCCAGTGAAAATGGAGAGATAATATTTCCCAGTCAAATTGCTGTAACAACAGGTAGGATACCAGACGAAACATCTTCTAATGTAGTATTTAGCGGTACTAGCGTGGGAAGTATCACACTCGAAGCAGACCAATTAAGAATTCTAAACGGAGCGCAGATATCAACTTTTACAGGGGATGTAGGCAGTTCAGGTTCAATTGATATTCGTGCCAATACTATCGAAATTAGTGGTAGGGGAACTCAAACCATTACCTTATCAACCGGAGAAACCACAATAGGTAGTCTAATTTTAACTTTTGCAAATAATGGAGGTAACACCGGAGATATTTCAATTACTGCACAAAGATTAATCGGACAAGATGGAGCAAGAATTAACACTTCGAGTTCGGGAACGGGTTCTTCGGGTTCAATTCAAATACAAGCTCAACAGGTTTTATTTGATGATCTAGTTGATATTTCTAGTGGAACAGCAGGTGCGGGTAATGGAGGAGATATTACCATTGAAACGGAACAACTAAGAATTCAAAACGGGTCTGTAATTTTTTCGGGAATTTTGTTACCACATGAATCCGAAATCACTTCTGTTGCAATTCCCTCGACTCGCCGAGGAGGAACGGTCTTTATTAAAGCCTCGGAATCAGTGGTTATTGACGGGGAAAGAACATTAATTAACGCTGCTGGTGGACCAGAAGGAACTATAGGTAATGGTGGTAATATAATTATTGAAACTGGAGATTTAACTATAAGTAATAAAGTTTTATTATTTACAGGAATAAGTGGAAATGGAGATGCGGGGCAGATAAACTTGCAAGCCGAAACTATTGAATTAATAGGTGGTTCTTCTATTGGTGCAGCAGTTTTTGAAACGGGGGTGGGTAATGGGGGAACGATAACTGTTGATACAAACCAATTAACAGTTAGAGATCAATCTGGCATTCTTGTAAGTAGTCGCGGTGAAGGTAATCCCGGAAATATAGACGTGAGTGCTTCCCAAGTTCGCCTAGAAAATGAAGGACGTTTGGAAGCAGAATCTATTACGGGTCAGGGCGGAAATATTACTATCAATTCACCGGATATTAGCGTGCGGCGTGGAAGTCGAATATCGGCAACCGGAAGTCAAAGCGGTCAAACATTTGATGGAAATATTGATATTAATTCTAATTTTTTAGTGTTGTTAGAAAATAGCCAAATTGTTACCAGTGCCTTTGACCCAACGGGAGGGAGTAATATTAATATTCGTCCTTTTGAAAATTCGGAATTAGGGCTTTTACAATCTCAAAATAGTATTATTAATGCTGCCGGAGAACTTTCTATCGATGATACTCTCAATTTTGACCCCCCAGAATCACCCGAAGTAACAGTTGTTGATCCGGCTGAATTAATTGCTCAAGACCCCTGCAAAAAAGGTCGAGATAGTTCATTTATTATCACCGGACGAGGGGGAATAGCACCAGACCCCACTCAACCTTTATCCATAACTCAAGGGTTAATTGAATGGGAATCTTTTATCGCTGAACCCGTTAATTCTCAAACCAATAATTCCTCACAACCTCCTCAACAACAATCACAAAAACGAGAAAATAATCGTGATGATCATCCTGTAGATTCAAGAACAATTGTTCCGGCGAGGGGTTGGATACGAAATGAAAAGGGAGAAGTTATTTTAGTGGGTTACGACCCCACAAAAACCGGAGTTCACCGTCAACCTCAATCCCCCTTAAATCAATGCAATCCCTAAGAATCAAGCGATAAATATAAAATTATGTGATGTTTAAGCGCCTTGTTTGTCGTGCGATCGGCTAGGCTAGGATTTATTTGTGAGTGTTGGTCTATGCTGAACTGGCTTTTGGAACAGTATCTCAAGGTGTCGCTAGAAACCCGACGACTGGCTCACTTTTTGTTTTTAATCCTGTCTCTGACGACGAGCCAAGCCTTATTTGCGTTGCTGTCTCGTTCTTTGTTCCTCGATCGCGTTGGCGCCGCATCCCTTCCCCTTTTGTTCACCGTTACCCCCGTTGTTCTTATCGTTGTTTCTACGGGGTTTCTTGGACTGATTGATCGCATTTCCCATATCCGACTGTTTCGCTGGATTTTATTTGTCGGGATTTTATTGGTCGGGGGAATCCAAGTGCTAATTGCTCACCAAAGCACCGTTATTCCCTATTATGGCTTATATATTCTTTCTAATATTCTCAGCGTTTTACTGATTAAAATTAGTTTTTCTACCCTAGTTTCCGACTATTTTACCGCTCTGGGATTGAAACGATACACCGCAGTTTTGTTTTTAGGTGCGAATATTGGGTTTTTGTTAGCCAACAGCTTGGGTAGCGTAATTGTTCAGTTTATTTCCCCCGAAAATTTACTCTTAAGTATTCCCCTACTCTACGCGATCGCCATCACTCAGTTAGTGTATTTAGAACGAGATCAAGAAGCAATTGAAATCAACCCACCCACAGCAAAAACCTCTCCTCAAGGATTAGTTGACAGCCTTAAGAAGTTTCCCCGACTCGCCAAACAATATCCGATTATTTTCTATTTAGCCATCGGTACTTTTATTATCCTCTTATTAAGACTTCTCACCGAATTTCTGTTCTCGACGGTATACGCCGAAAGATTTCCTAAACAACAAGATCTCACCAGCTTTTTAGGACTGAGTTCGGCGATGTTTAGCCTCATCCAACTCTTACTAACTTCTCTGGTCACGACACCCCTCATTCAACGCTTGGGAGTCAGTCGCGCCAACTTAATTTATCCCCTAACAACCCTGCTTGGTTTTATCGGGTTGGCGGTGAATTTTGGCTTACCCACTGCGGTTTTTGCTAATGTTAATCATGTGGCAATTTATCGCAGTATTGCCGATCCTTTAAAAACCATAAATTACAACGCCGTACCCGCTCAAGCTCTGGGAACATTTAGAGTTTTAAGTGAGGGATTATTTTCCCCAGTTGGTGAAATGATTGGGGGGTTAATTTTACTGGCATTAATGAGTTCGGGTACTTCTTTACAAGTGAGTATACTGGGGATTATTTTAAGTTTAGTTTTGGTTGGGGTGAGTTTCAAAACGGGAAAGAGTTATCGGCGATCGCTGGTGAAAATGTTGGTTTCGGGTTCGGTGAATTTAGATCAAGTTCGACAGGGTTTAACGCTGAATACAGATTATCAAAGCGAGGTTCAGAACCTTCTCGAAAGTGGCGATCGCACCGATCAAATACTCGGCTTAGAATTGGCTATTTATTTACAACCCGTTCAGCAATTTTTACCGCAAGTCAACGCTTTATTATCCCAAGCCGATCGCCAACTCCGACAAGCGATCGTTTCCTTTCTCCGTCATTTACCCGAACCGATTATTTCTTATTGGGTACGGGATGGATTAAACTCTAAAAACACTCAAAAAAAAGCGGTTGCACTGGAAATTTTAATTGATAAAAATCAATTCATTTCAGAAACAAAACTGGCGAGTTTACTCACGGAAGAACCGGAAGAAATTCGGGCTTTAACTTGTGTGGCTATTGCGGCTCATCAACAAAGTTTGCATCCAAAAATGCAAAAAACTTGTCAACAGTTATGGGAAATGAAATTAGATTGTCCGATTGCTCAGGCGACAATCGATGTAATTTCTCATACAAAAAAACGGGAGTTACTTCCTATTTTATGTCAAATTTTACCCCTAGCCAGTTGTGAAATTAAACAACAGGGATTAAAAGCGTTGGTGGGTTTAGCTTCTCGAAATGATCGGGGGTTAAGAGAAGTCGCCGCTTTAGAACTGGCCAATCCCAACCCCGAAGTGCGAGCGGAGGCGGTAAAATTGTTGGGGGCGATCGCCGATCCGCAAATGCTAAACGATGTGTTAACTTGTTTGCAGGATGTCGATTATCGGGTGCGAAGTCAAGCAGCGAAGGCGATTTCTGTGTATGGAGAAATGGGTTTATCTTCTGTAGAAAAATGTTTGAGTTCTGAGCGTCCAGAGGTGGTAAAAACAGCAATTACTGCGATGGGTTATATTGGAACTTATCGGGCGGAAGATATTCTTTTCAACCACGTTAGTGAGGAGTTACAACAAGTTTATCGCACTGGGAAATGGCAACAAATTCCCCGCGAACATCCCAGTTGGAAATTGTTAGCGATCGCGATTGAAGACTTTCATTTACGAGTGATTGAACGGGTTTTTTATGTGTTATCATGCTTGGGATGCAAACACACCTTAGAAGCCTTGCGAGTGCTGCGGTATTCTACGGATAAAAGAATTCGGGCGAATGCGGTGGAAACCATTGCTGCTTTGCGCTATCGTCGCTTTATTTTACCGATTTTACCGCTGCTCGAACAATGGGCGGATGGAGGGAATTCTCAACCCGAAATAGCGTTAGATGCTGAGTGGATGAATAGCAAGGGTTACAAGTTGTTATTAGAAGCTTTAGAATCTAAAGAGCGGTGGATAGAAATGGGAGCAATCATGGCTTTAGCAACGGTTCCCTTTTTGGTCATCCAAACTTCTGATGTTTTGGTTCAAGAATTTGTACAACAGGTTTTTCCGCCCACCAGCCCTATATTTGCTCAAGATTATTTTATGAATCGCATCCTAATCCTTAAAAATATTTCTCTGTTTCAGGGAATGTCTTTGGATGAGTTATTAATTTTAACTCAAGAGTTAGTTGAAGAGGAGTTTATGCCTAATGAGGTGATTATTCAAGAGGGAAGTATCGGCACCCATTTGTATATTTTGATTGCCGGGACTGTGGTTTTGACCAAATCAATTCGGGGAACTCAACAGACAATTAAACAGCTTTCGCCGGGTGAATGTTTTGGAGAATATCAACTTTTTGCCGACTCGCCTTCTACGGTGGGGGCGATTGCTGTCACCGACTGTCAACTGCTAAAATTAGAGAAAAATAGTTTGCTGAGTTTGACCGATCAACGTCCCGGTATTTTGCTGGAAATTTGCAAACAGTTAAGTCGGATTATCGAGGAACTTTTAAATGATGTTAATCTTCGCGAACAGGAATCCCTACCGCCAGGTTAATCTAGAATAGAATTGATCGGATTTCAACTCCGGTATCGGCTGTCCGGTTTCCGGTTTCCGGTCAGAGAAAAAACAGTTCACGGGTGTAGAGACGCGACATAGGACTTGTCTACAGGCGATTCAAACACTTGAGATACCAATGTCTCAAATCAAGGGCGATAATCGATAATAGGGGAGATTGTTTTAACAGCAAATGATTAAACAAGACTTAAACTCGGGAGTCGTTTTGGTGGTTGATGACTATCCACTCAATCTCGAAATGTTCTGTGCTTATCTGTCGAGAGCCGGGTATAAAGTCTTAGTTGCTGACAACGGAGAATTGGCTTTAGAGATTGCCACATCTCAACAACCCGATCTGATTTTACTCGATATCCGAATGACTGAGATAGATGGATATGAGGTTTGTCGTCGGTTAAAAGCCTCACCGACTACGGGAGATATTCCGGTTATTTTTATGACGGCGCTTTCAGAAACCGATAACAAAGTTAAAGGGTTAAAATTGGGGGCGGCGGACTACATTACCAAACCCATTCATCCTCAAGAAGCGCTCGCTCGCATTCAAACTCATCTGTCTGTTCGTCGCCTGACGTTGTTACTCGAAGAACAAATTAAATGTCTTCAAGAAGAAATTAACCGACGCAAACAAGTCGAAGAACAACTTCGGGAAGTGAATACCCAGTTAGAACAACGAGTCAAGAAACGCACTGCTGAACTGTTAGCTACCAATAATCAACTCCAGCAAGAAATCGAACATCGACAAGAGATTGAAGAAGCTTTAATTCAAGAAAAAGAACTGGCTCAAATCACTTTAAAATCCATTGGAGATGGAGTAATTACCACCGACGAACAGGGAAATATCAACTATCTCAACCCCGTTGCTGAACAATTGACCGGCTGGAAAAATGATGCCGTTCGCGGACAATCTCTGTCTAAAGTGTTTAAAATTATCCATGAAATCACCCGACAACCCTTAGAAAATCCCGTTGAACGGGTGTTGTCTCAATCCGATACGGCTCATTTAGCCAACCATACGGTGTTGATTTCCCGAGAAGGGAGAGAATATGCCATTGAAGATTCTGCCGCACCCATCAAAGATCGTCAAGGTCAAACGCGGGGGGTGGTATTGGTGTTTAGAGATGTCACCCAATCCCGTTTATTGAGCCGTCAACTGTCTTGGCAAGCCAGCCACGATCACCTGACCGGATTACTGAATCGACAAGCCTTTGAGCAGAAAATTCAAGGGGCGATCGCCAGCGCTGAAAGCGAAGATCAACAGTATGTCTTTTGCTTTATGGACTTAGATCAGTTCAAACTGGTCAATGATAGCTGTGGTCATCCCGCCGGCGATGAACTGTTGCGTCAAGTGACCGCTTTACTACAAACCCGAGTGCGATCGGCCGACTGTTTGGCCCGTTTGGGGGGCGATGAATTTGGTTTATTGTTGCAGGGTTGTTCTTTGGCGGACGGACAAGAAGTGGCGGAAACCGTGAGAAAGTTAATTCAAGATTTTCGCTTTTATTGGCAGGATAAAGTCTTTTCAATAGGAGTGAGTATTGGTCTGGTAAAAATTGACGATCATACCCCAAATGTAGCGAGTGTTTTGGGTGCGGCGGATGCGGCTTGTTATGCGGCAAAAGCTGGGGGTCGCAACTGTATTTATGTTTATGAAGTTGAGGATCGCGAACTCATTCAACGCCAAAAAGAGCGAGAATGGATTACAGAGATTAGTCATGCTTTGCATGAAGATCGGTTTCGTCTTTATGCTCAAAGAATTCTTCCGCTTCAGGCGGGAATACAAACCCGAGAGCATTATGAAGTGTTGTTGCGTTTAGTCGATGAAACGGGAGATTTAGTGCCACCGATGGCGTTTTTACCGACGGCTGAACGCTATGATTTAATGATGACAATCGATCAATGGGTGGTTAATAATTTTCTGAAGTATTATCAACAGTTAAGGAGTCAAGCGGATGACTCTTATATGAATGGCTTGTATATGATTAATTTGTCGGGGAGTAGTATTAAAAATGGGGAATTTCTGGATTTTCTCAAAGTTAAATTAACTCAATATCAAATTCCGCAGCAAACCCTTTGCTTTGAAATTCCTGAAACGGTGGCGATCGCGTTTTTATCTCAAACAATGGAGTTTATTCAAACCCTCAAACAGTTAGGATGTTGCTGTGCTATCGATCATTTTGGCGGGGGGATGAGTTCGCTGACTTATTTAAAGCATCTTTCTTTGGATTATTTAAAAATAGATAGTAGTTTGGTGAAAGATATTCATCAAATGCAGGTTGAATATGCTGTGGTTGAAAGTGTTAATAATATTGGTCATGTGATGGGGTTAAAAACCATAGCTGAGTTTGTGGAAAATCAGACAACGGTAGAGTTATTAACAAAGATTGGAGTTGATTTTGCTCAAGGATATGGTATTGCTCAACCTCAACCTCTGAGGTAGGGTGGTGGGGAGGTGGGGTGATGGGGAGGTGGGGTGATGGGCAGGGCCGTGCGCGTTCTAGCCCGAAAATTTGATTGGTGGGGGGGGTGGGGAGGTAGGGAGGTAGGGAGGTAGGGAGGATTTTTATTAATAAAAAGCTATTTTTAATCTCAAAAAAATCCTCTCCCCACCGCCCCATCACCCCATCACCCC
>JAYKHV010000089.1:0-119801 GCA_035285085.1 Lyngbya sp.
GAGATGGGGGGAATTTTTACTAACAAAAAGCTATTTTTCATCGGAAAAAAATCTTCTCCCCACCACCCCATCACCCTTTCACCCCATCAACCCCGGCAATTTTTAACTGAGAATGAAACAGCCCTGGCCCCTACAACCGGGGTTCGGAGGTGACTGGGAAGGGCGGGTTTATGTAACTTATTTCTGGGTAATATAGATTTACGCAGAACCCGCCCCGACAACGCTATTTCTTATTTACTGAGTTGATTGAAGGTTAAGGGGACTTTTAATCCTAAAGTTAATACTCGGGTTCCCATAAATAACGATAACGCCAACCACAATAAATGAGAACTGTGAAACTGCCAAGCGTTAATTGCCATTGCTAAACACCCCACAACAGCAGCAATTATCGCACAATCTCGCAAAATTCGCCCTTCGGTTAATCCCAAGAAATAACCGTCGAGCATAAAGGCAATTGAACCCAATCCTAACACGGGTAATAGCCAAAAAACATAATGATCGATTCCGGCAATGACATCAGTATGATTGGTTAACAAGCTGAATATAAATCCGGGAATTAATACAAAAATTATAGCGAGTCCGAGTCCAAGACTTAAACTTAAACCTCCCGATAATTTGACTAAATTAATTAATTGTTGTTTTGAACCTTCGCCTTTATAATTTCCTGCTAAACTTTCGGTGGCAAAAGCAAGACCATCGAGGAAATAAACCGAAAGTGTTACCGCTTGCATTAATAAAGTATTGGTTGTCAGAACCATTGTTCCAAACGCCGAACTTAAGTTGGTAAATAAGGCAAAGGTAGAAATTAGGGCAAAGGTTCGGATTAAAATATTCGTATTCAGCAGAAAAGAGGCTTTTAAAGCGTCTCGATCTAGAATTTTTCCAGCCAGGGTTTTCATTTGAGGAAAAGGTTTTTCCCAAGCGATGAATAACAAACCGGTCAGTAGCATCAGATATTGACTCAAAGCTGTTGCCGCCCCCGCCCCCGCACTTTCCCAACCCCATTGTCGAATGAAAAAATAGTCTAAAATTACGTTTGTGCCGTTGCTAACTGCCGACAGCCAAAAGACTTTTCCGCCCTGTTCTCGCCCTAAAAACCAACCCATAAATACAAAGTTTAAAAGGGTGGCGGGCGCACTCCAAATCAAACTATTGTAGTAGGCTTGTCCGGCAATTTTGACTTCCGGTGTGGCGCTGAGGAGGGTAAAACCGAGTGAGCGCAGGGGATATTGTAACAGTAAAATTGCAACTCCAACGGTTAAGCCAATTAAGCCATTTCGCATTAGGGTTAATAGGGCGCTATCATAATCTTTTGCCCCCAAAGCTTGGGCGGTGGTTCCGGTTGTTCCCATGCGTAAAAAGCCAAACGTCCAATAGATATATTTGAACAATACAGTCGATAAAGCAACTCCGGCTAAATGATGAATTTCGCTTAAATGCCCCAAAAAAGCAATATCGACTAAGCTGGCTAGGGGTACCATTAAATTGGAGAGGATATTGACGGTGGCTAGGTGTAGGAAACGATGATGTAACTGATCAAATTGAGGTTTGAACATTGAGAAGAATTTACTCTGACTGAGAGATAACTTAAAATCTCTTAATATTAACATCAGTATAGCTTAACAATCCTTCTCAGATCAAGGGGTTTACAAATTTTCTCCCCGGTCATTTGATTTTTAGATTGTGAATTAAAATCCCAAAGGGAAGCCTTCAGAACTATAATTTTAAAGGAAACGATTACCCGTAAGTTCGCACCAAACACAGGAGGATATTATGCCATTGGGAATGTTAGTAGATGGAAAATGGACAACGGAATGGACCGAACAAGATAATCAGGGTAAATTTAACCGAATGCCAACTCAGTTTCGCAACTGGATTAAAAAAGAGGGTTCGAGTGCATTTACCGTTGAACCGAATCGTTATCATCTGTATGTGAGTTTGGCTTGTCCTTGGGCGCATCGAACGTTAATTATGCGGAATTTAAAGGGATTACAAGATGTAATTTCCGTTTCAATTGTTGACCCGGAAATGGGAGACGAGGGCTGGAAATTTTCTGAAGAACCGGGGTGTATTCCTGATATTGTGAATAGCTGTAATTATTTGCGAGAATTGTATTTAAAAGCCAATCCGCAATATACGGGACGGGTAACGGTTCCGGTACTCTGGGATAAGCCAAATCAGTACATGGTTAATAATGAATCTCGGGAAATTATTCGGATGTTGGATGTCGAATTTCAAGCCTATTCAAAATCGGGTTTAAATTTATATCCCGAGGAACTTCGAGAGGAAATTGATCGAACGATGGATGCTATTTATCAGCCCATTAATAACGGGGTTTATCGTTCGGGTTTTGCTTCGACTCAAACCGCCTACGAAGAAGCTGTTACTCAATTATTTGAACATCTTGATCGCTGGGAACAGGTGTTAGAAAATCAGCGGTATTTGTGCGGGAATAAACTCACGGAAGCCGATGTTTGTATGTTTACCACGCTGTTTCGGTTTGATGCGGTTTATCACGGTCATTTTAAATGTAATTTGCGGCGAATTGTTGATTATCCGAATTTGTGGAATTACGTCAAAGATATCTATCAAACCCCAGGGGTTAAAGAAACCTGCAATTTAGATCATATCAAGCGTCATTACTACAAAAGTCACACTCAAATTAATCCAACCCGAGTCGTTCCGAAAGGGCCGATTATTAACTTTGATGAACCTCACGATCGCGAAAAGTTTAGTCAGTAAACGCCCGGTGAGGGATTAGATTTCTATCCAAAGAGAGGGGAAAAACTCCCCTTTCTGTGTTAAAAAATGAGCGGTTATCCTGAAAATTAGTCCCGGATTCAAGAATTACTCTGGTGTTTGTTGTCATTTGAATTCTACTCAAAGACAGAATATAGTATAATGGATGATGGCAGATTTGGAGTGGCTCTAGACTGAGTTAACTCAAAGAACAGAATAAAATATTAATTGATAACTCTCATTGTGTCGGGTTTGCGAATGATGCGTTTCGGCAAAACTAATAATGTTTAAAAGTCAAAAATTTAAAAATAGGTCGAACATTTTTCAACTGAGAGGGTTCATTCTCTCCTGGGTTTCTTTAGTGTGGAGTCGGCGAGTGTTTTCTGTAGTTGGGTTGGCGATCGCAACGCTTTTTACCATTGGGTTATTGGGCAATTTTCCTACTTTGTCTCAAGAATCAGTTACCGTTAGGTTTTTAGTGCAAGCGGGAGAAGCAACCCAACTCGAATCTTTTGCCGAAGATTTTAACGAAAAAAACCCCAATATTACCCTAGAAATTGTCAGGGGTCCGAATAATACCAACCTGGTTGAAGATTTGTATACTTCGGCTTTTTTATTGGGAGATTCGCCCTACGATATTGTTTATATGGATATCGTTTGGGTGCAGAAATTTGCGGCTGCGGGTTGGTTAACTGATTTATCTGAGTGGGTAGATGATGATTTACTCACTCCCTATTTAGAAGGCGTAAAACAGGGAGGACGCTATCAAGGACAATTGTATAGAATGCCGCTGAGGGCGGATGGCGGGATGCTCTATTATCGCACGGATTTGTTAAAACAAGTCGGCGCAGAACCCCCAGAAACCTTTGAAGAATTGATGGAGATTTCTAAACAAATTCAAGACAAAGATTTAGCCCGATGGGGATTTGTTTGGCAGGGAAAACAATATGAAGGATTGTCTGCCATATTTACCGAAGTTTTAAAAGGATTTGGGGGATTTTGGGTCGATCCAGAAACCAATGAAGTTGGACTGGATCAGCCGGAAGCGATCGCCGCAGTCGAATTTTTACGTCAAACGATAGAAGAAGGAATTTCACCCAAAGATGTAACCACCTATTCCGAAGAAGAAACCCGGCTGTTATTTCAAAGTGGAAATACCGCTTTTTTACGGAATTGGCCTTACGTTTTTCCTTTAGCAAATCAATCGGAAATTGCCAATCAATTCGGGATAAAACCGATGATTCATTTACCGAGTTTAAAGGGTGCTGCTTGTTTGGGGGGTTGGGGATTTGGAATTTCGAGTAGTTCCAACCACAAAGAGGAAGCCTGGAAAGTTATCGAATATTTTAATAACGTTGATGTGCAGCGAGAATACTTTCTGAAAACGGGTTTTGTTCCCGCACGGGAATCCCTATTTTTAGATCCCGCTTTGGTGTCAAAATATCCCTACTATCCCCAACTTTTAGAGGTCATTAATAACTCCGTTTTGCGTCCGCCTATTGCACAATACGCCCAAACTTCTGACATCTTACAACGTTATCTCAGCGCCGCACTCACCGGTTCTCAAACGCCCGAGGCGGCGATGCAGGCTGCGGCTTCAGAAACCCGTACTTTATTGGGAAGACAACAGCGAGTGAGAAGTTTAGAACAATAGTTTTGAGTCTCAATTAATCGGTTAAACTTTAACAACTTAGATGAATGAAACAAAAAGACATTGAACGGCAAGAAAAACGCACGGGTTGGCTGTTAATTTTACCCGCCCTATTGGTAATGGCATTGGTGTTCATTTATCCCATTGCCAGGGCGTTTTGGTTGAGTTTATTCACCGAAAACTTGGGAACGCAGTTACAACCCATTTTCTCGGGATTGTACAACTATTCTCGACTCTTGGGAGACGGGCGCTTTTGGCAAAGTTTGTGGAACACAACCGTTTTTACCGTGATTTCAATTACCATAGAATTAATTCTCGGGATGGGAATTGCTTTAGTTCTCAATCAAAGCTTTCGCGGACGGGGATTTGTGCGGACTTCGGCGCTAATTCCTTGGGCGTTACCAACGGCTGTTATGGGGTTAGCTTGGGCGTGGATTTTTAACGGTCAATACGGTGTCGTCAACGACCTTTTACAACGGTTGGGATTGATGGAAACCAGCATCACTTGGTTGGGCGATCCCACAAGGGCAATGTTTGCTTTAATTGTTGCCGAAGTTTGGAAAACAACGCCTTTTATTTCTATCCTTTTGTTGGCGGGTTTGCAATCGATTTCTGCGGATTTATACGAGGCTCATTCTATTGATGGGGCGAACCCGTTTCAGAGTTTTCGTCAGATCACTTTACCGTTATTAATGCCCCAAATTATTATCGCTTTGCTGTTTAGATTTGCCCAGGCTTTTGGGGTGTTTGACCTGATTCAAGTTATGACCGGAGGGGGGCCGGCTGGCGCCACAGAAACCGTTTCTATTTATATCTACGCAACCGTCAGGCGATACTTGGATTTTGGCTACGGGGCGGCGTTGGTTGTGGTAACATTTTTACTGTTAGTTACTGCCGTCGTTATTGCAGCATTTTTGTTATCAAAAAGCCGTGTTAATCTTAGCGGAGGTCAATAAATTATGGCAAATCTTTCCAAAGCAGAAACGACCCCAAAACAAAGCTCTAGAAGTTTAAAATCCGTTTTTCTATTTCTCGGAGTCTTTTTCACCGTTGTCTTTTGTTTGGCGCCAATTTTATGGCAAATTCTCACTTCATTTAAAACCAACGAAGCCATTGCTGCCATTCCGACGATTTATTTTCCGAGTTTCAACCAACTAACCCTCGAACATTATATCAGTTTAGGTTTACCTTTTCTTCAGTACGTTCTCAACAGCGCCTTTGTTTCTTTTACCTCAACACTTTTTTGTTTAGCCATCGGTGCGCCTGCGGCTTATTCGTTAGCACGGTTGAGAATACCGGGAGAAAATATTATTCTGGGTTTTGTTTTAATTGTCACGTTATTTCCCTATGTCTTATTATTTTTGGGACTGTTGGAAGTGGTCAAATTTTTCGGACTGGGAAACAACTATCTGGCTTTAATTATTCCCTACACGGCGATCAACTTACCGCTAACGATTTTAGTTTTGCGGAGTTTCTTTCAACAACTCCCCAAAGATTTAGAAGACTCGGCAAAAGTAGACGGTTACAACACCGTATCGATGTTATTAAATATTGTTCTGCCGATGACGACTCCCGCTTTAATTACCACCGGAATTTTAACCTTTATTTTCGCGTGGAATGAGTTTATTTTTGCCCTAACGTTTATCACCCGAGAAAATTTATATACCATTCCGGTTGCAGTCGCTCAACTGGGTGGCGCTTCCGTTTATGAAATTCCTTACGGCCCAATTGCTGCGGCTACAATTGCCGGAACATTGCCGTTAATTGTCTTAGTTTTAATCTTTCAAAGACGCATCGTGCAGGGAATTACCGCAGGTGCAGTCAAGGGTTAAATCGTTGTATTTGTAACTCAATTTTCACTCAATTAAACTAATATTATGGCTAAACTCGAACTTCAAAACCTCCGCAAACAATTCGCCCCCTCGGTTGTTCCGGTAAAAGATATCACTATAGAAGTAGAAGATGGGGAATTTCTGACGTTACTCGGCCCTTCTGGGTGCGGAAAATCAACATTATTAAGATTGATCGCCGGACTCGAACAACCCACCCAAGGAAAAGTTACCATTGGCGGAAAAAATGTGACTTCCGTTCCTCCCGGAAAACGCAATATTTCGATGGTTTTTCAAAGTTATGCGCTGTATCCTCACATGACGGTTTTTGAAAATATTTCAGCCGCTTTAAAACTGCGAAAAATACCCAAAAATGAGATAGAAAAACGGGTTAATGATGTTACCCAAAAGTTGGGTTTAGAACATCTATTAACCCGCAAACCCGGTCAACTTTCCGGGGGTCAACGTCAACGGGTGGCGCTGGCCCGTTCTTTGGTCAGAGATCCCGATATTTTCTTATTAGATGAACCGCTAAGTAATTTAGATGCGCTGTTGCGAGAACAGGTTAGGGCGGATTTAAAACAGTTATTTGAAACGCAAAATAAACCCGTTGTTTACGTTACCCACGACCAAATTGAGGCGATGACGTTATCGGATAAAATAGCGGTGTTGTGCGATGGTTATTTGCAACAGTTGGCGTCGCCGCACGAAATTTATACCGCCCCGGCTAATAAGTTTGTGGCGGGTTTTGTGGGCAGTCCTCAAATGAATTTGCTAACGTTAAACTGTCAGGATAATAAGGCTATTTTGGGAGATTATAAAATTATTTTACCTCAGTTAAAAACTAAAGCCAATCAAGTCATTTTAGGAATTCGTCCCGAAGATATTAGTTTGGGAGATATTGAAACCGGTCAAACCATAGCGGGTCATCTGTTTTTGGTGGAAGATTTTGGAAAGGAAAAATTGCTGAGTGTTCGGGTAAATGGTTCCGATCAAACCTTACGGGTGATGGTGCCTTCTGATCGCACTTGGGAAGGAGAAATGATCACCCTTTCTCTGATTGAAAAACAACTGCATTGGTTTGATGTTCAAACGGGCGATCGCCTTAACTGAACCTCTAAAAATCTCAATTTTATTCGGTAAAGCTCAATTTAGCAACTAACTATGTCTTCTCAACAAATTGTTGATTCTCAACAACAAATACAACCGTTCCCCGACCATACTCAACTCCCTGAATCTGATGGTACTTTTGTGAAGAACTTTCAAGAACATCCTCAAAGTGTTTTGCTAACGGACTCTATTGAACCTATTTTAGAGAAAAAACACCAAGACGGACAATATTGTATCGGTCAAGATTGTGGAATTTATTGGCGATTAACTGAACCCCTAGAACGAGGTGCAGAATCACCAGATTGGTTTTATGTTCCGAATGTTCCGCCAAAATTAGCGGGTGAAGTTCGACGTTCTTATGTATTGTGGCAAGAACTCATTCCGCCTTTAATTGTAATTGAATTTGTTTCTGGAGATGGTTCAGAAGAACGTGATAAAACACCTTTATTACGACAAGTTCAAGAAGAAACTCAAAGACCAGGAAAGTTTTGGATATACGAACAAATTATTCGTCCAGCTTTCTATGCTATTTATGAGGTAAAAAAAGCAAGGGTAGAGGTTTATGTTTTGATGGCGGGTGAGTATCAATTACTCGAAGCTAATGAACGCGGTCATTATTTCATTCCAGCCTTAGGAGTTGAACTCGGAATTTGGCAAGGTCAATACCAGAATCTAGAGTTACCTTGGCTGCGATGGTGGGATGAGCAGGGAAATTTATTACTAACAGGATGGGAGAAAAATAAACAAACAGAACTTCAGTTAGAACAAGCGGAACTTCAGTTAGAACAAGAACGTCAACGGGCTAAAAAAATGGCTGATTTATTGCGTTCTCAAGGGATAAATCCTGAAGATATTTCTTAGCAACTTCTGCTTCAATTTTAACAAACTTGTTGCAAAAATTCTGAATATGGAAACAGGCGATCATAGGATTGCTATTTCACTGGTCACTGGTTACTGGTCACTGCTTAGATATTTTGGTTTGAAGCGGTTTCGGGTGCAATTGTTGGATTAACAAAACCAAAATAACCTGCAATTAATCCGGTTACACCATTCAACCAAACATTATTACCAAAAATCGGCATTAAACCAAAAGTTGTTTTCGCCAAGGGTAACAAACCCATGACGGCTAACAGAATATAGGCGACTGCAAAACTGCGATTAAACAGACGCGCACTCTTTGAGTTGATGTAGGCACCAATTCCCACAATTCCAACTGCTAGATGCACGAGATCGTGTAGAATATTAGTGGCAAATAACCCAAACACATGACCGAATCCGGTGGCATATATTCCCGGAGATGCTGAATACAAGTCATTGGGCGCATTGGCTGCTGGTATTGTCACCAAACCGGGGATAAATCCTGCAAAACCCAACACTAAGAAAACAATTCCAAGAGCCAAAGCACAGTAACGCTCTGCCATATTATTCATAACGATTTACCTCTTTTTGCCGTTAATTTTTCAAAAGGTTGTAGTCGTTGCAACCGCCAAAATTGAATCGAATTAAATACTTCCGTCCGAGTTAAACACTTGGCTTGCTAACATCGCCAACGCCCCCACACCCGCAAGGGTTGCGCCCCATTTGATCGTCGGATTTTTCTCCAGCCAGTCCGTAACGCTCGGTATCACAAAGCGATCGCTGAGGCTGCCATCAATGGTATTATGATAGGGAACCGGCTCGTAAAGATTGTCCGGGGCGTCTTCGGACTTCCGCACGTCGCTGTGCTGCAACCGGAAACCCGTCAGCAACAGCAAAGAATCCATCAATTCCGGCGAAAGTCTCTGAAGGAAATCTAACACTCTCGCCGCATCGCCAACCAAAAAGTCGCGGGTTGGATGTTCGGCTGTGTAGAGAACCGCTTCGGCTACCAAACTGGCTTTGTAATAGGGCGGTATTGCCGAGGGTTTCACCCCCAACTTAGTCCGGCCATTATCCCAAAATGGAGTATCGATCACGCCGGGTTTGATACTGGTAACGCTGATGGGAATTTTCTCGTGTTGCAACTCCAGTCGCAACGCTTCCAAAAATCCCTCAACTCCGTGCTTACCTGCGGCGTAGGCGCTTTGGTACGGGAGCGATCGCTTACCTTCCATCGAAGAAATGTGAATCAGCGCCCCCCGTCCTTCCCGTTTGAGGTGGGGAAGTGCGGCCATTGCCCCGTAGACTTGCCCCATCAGGGTGACGTCTACAACCCGCTTAAATTCTTCGGGGGTGGTATTCTCGAAAGTGGCAAAAACGGCAGTGGCGGGGACGTGTACCCAGGTGTCGAGCCGTCCGTAAACCTCTACAGTCTGATCGGCGATCGCTTTCACTTGCTCGAATATTGTAACATCATCGATGAGTATTGGAAAGACTTCGCCGCCAAAACTTTTAATCTCATCCACCAGCGACGCCAACTTTTCTTGACTGCGAGCCGATACAACTAATTTAGCGCCTTTACGGGCAAATTGAAGGGCGGTTTCTCTGCCGATACCGCTAGAAACTCCAACGACCGAAACAACTTGTTGATCTATCGGTTTGAGTTGCATTAATATTACTTCCTATAGTTTTTCATCAGTTAGTTTGTTGTCGATGCTCTAGCCCCAAATTCATTAAGTTCGTTGTTGCGACCGCCCGCAATTAATTGAATTCGTTGTCGATGCTCTAGCCCCAAATTTCTAGCGCGTCCATCGCAACTACAAGCTGTAGATATTGCCTTGTTCTAGAACTTCTACATTTTTTTGTTGGTTGCGATCGCTTGCCATAAATCTCTGTCTGAATATTCAACGCTGAGTATCCCGATTATCCCAACCGAAACGGGATGTTTACTTATTCTTTTTTTGGTTTTTTGGCCGTTGAGTCGCCGCCTCATTTTTGGGAGCTTGTTCGGCTCTTTGTGCATCGTGGCCTTCCGGTAAAACTTCCTGCGGATCGGTTACTTGATCGGCAGCAGTATCGATACTATCGTTGGCGTTTGTGTTAGGTTTAACGGATTTACCTTTGTGACTGGCATGACCACCTGGCATAATTTTATCCTCAATTTTTCTATTTGATTACACTTTCAGTTTAAACTCATATTTGCTGAAAGATTAACTATCTTTGGGCGGAAATATCCCGACAGCGAACAGTTATCTGTTCTTCATTTATCGGAGATTGAATGGCAGAATTTACATTGATTTCAGCAATCCGTTCTCAAGATTTATTGGTCGCTGTCAAGGGCGGGTTTATGTAAGTTATTCCACGCAAAACAGACATTTTTGTAGAACCAACCCCTGAATAGAAAGAAGTCAGAAGTTTGGTTTCTAGGGGCGGGTTCCGAATAGATTTATGATGTCGAACCAACAACTTATATAAACCCGCCCCGGAGTGAAAAAACGGGTAACTGGTGAGGCAGTGCGGTCTTGGTGGTTTCCATCAAGGAGCGCGAACTCGCGACTTGGCGGCTTCCGTCGAGAGCGCTTTCCTTGCGGCCCGGCGGTTTCCGCCGAGAGCAAAGTTCGCAAGAGAGCAAAGTTCGCAAGAGAGCAAAGTTTGCGATCTTCCGCAACTGCCGAACCCGCATATGGTGACTAATTAAACCCGCCCCTACAAAGCTATTAACTGTTGTAGGTATTGCTGCGGTTGGAAACAATTGGCTCGTCGGATTCAACTATAGGTTTAACAAAGCCAAAGTAAGCGGCAACCAGTCCGGTTAAAGCGTTGAACCAAACATTATTACCGAAAATCGGCATTACACCAAAAGTTGTTCTGGTAAAAGGTAACAAGCCCATAACCGCGATTAAAATGTAGGCAACCGCAAAATCCCGGTTAAATAGACGCGCACTTCCCGAACCGATAAAGGAAAAAATTCCCAAGGCTCCAACTACAATATGTACGGCATTGTGTACAGTATTGATGGGAAATAATCCAAATAAATAGCCGAATCCTCTGGTATATAAGCCCTCAGTTGCCGGATACAAATCGGCGGGAATATTGGTGGGATCGGGCATTGTCACCAGACCCGGAATAAATCCTGCGATACCTAACAGCAAGAAAACGATTCCTATAGATAAAGCGCAGTAACGCTCGGGCATACTATTATTATTCATGCAATTTACCTCGTTGATTACAATTTTTACAAGTCGTCTTTTATTCGCAAGCAACCTCAACTGTATTTCTTAAAGTTAAAAAATATCACTCACTTATGGGTTGCGAACGAATTGGCGGGTAAACCTCTAACTTGCCACCGCTATCAAGCTCATCAAAACTTTGGCGTTTTTATCAAGAATTTGGATGGCAAGTTAAACATTGACTCGCCTATTTATTATTAAAGTTTGATAATTCCTTTCTGTACTCCATCCAAAGAAGTATTAGGGTTATAATTAACTAAGTTACTCCTTTTGAGAGACTAGAATTTGACTCGGCAATTCCATTAGTTCAAAATTTGGGTTAAAAAACATCAAATTTCAGTCAAGCGCGAAAATTGTATGAGTTTTCACCTGACTGAAGATTGAAAACAGACTGTGCGGCTTTGAGAGTCTTTCCAGCATCGGCTAACCGCTCTCGGAAATGATTACAACATCTTAGGCTTGCCTTTGTAAATCGTTACTTTTGATGATGCCTATTAGATATTATTGAGTGTTTTAGATAGAACAACGCTATCTGTGGGGCTGATTTTCTTGAATTTTGTTGCCCCTAATTCAATAGCGATGCAAGAAAGATTTTAAGCGGGTGAGGAATTATAAACGCCCCAATCTTGAATTCCTTTCTCGCTAAAAATACCCTTGGCGCGATCAATTTCTTCCTCGGTACCGTCTACAAAAACCAAATACCGACCGATCAACAAACGATCTCTATAAATACTCGCCTGTTTTTCAGGAATACCTTGTTCGGTGAGTGCATTAACCAAACCATTACTTGCTAATGCTTCAACTCCAATTGCTGCGGTGGTTGCAGTTAATGCCAAACCCAAACTACCGGCTGCGATCACCGAACCTATTCCCGGAATTGCCAAACTTCCTAATCCCACTAAAACGGTACCCAAAGCGCTATTTGCCATCGTATTTGCAGCGACTCCGGTTGCACTGCTGACCTCTTTATTGCCAACTTTATCGCTCATTGAAGCGTCGCCGAGTTGATCGTTTTCCTCGGCTTGTTTGGCAATAATAGAAACTTTATCCATAGGAAAGCCGGACGCTTTCAATTCGTTGAGCGCTTGTTCGGCTTCTTGACGGTTGGAAAATACTCCCACACCCCGTTTGCGATCGCTCTCTACCATTATCTTTCTCCTTTAGATTATCAAAAATCTTGTTAAAGCTTGAGTTTCCTTCTTCTGTCGCGTATTTTTAACGGTTCCCTTCGCTTTGTCTTAAACGGAAACAATAAATTCTGCTCGATGCTGAATTGTTCGGTTGATCTTTAGAATAATTGTTACGGCTTCGCCCAACGTCTATCTAAAGTATTAAGTCCGAGCATAACGTTCAGCTTGATTGTGTTCGTCAATACAATAAACGGTTGAATTAAATTCAATTTAATCCTTTGGGTCTAAAGACAATCTTTCCTAAGTTAGATGAAGAAAAACCGAGTAACAGCTTAACTGCCGATCGCACCCCAACCCAGAAAAATGAATCTCAATCAAATCTTCAACTAATTCTTTGGGGATAAACTCAGGTCTTTCTTTAGTTAGAAGGCGAAAAAAATAGGAGCAACTATCGTGTTTAATAAGGATAGTTTTCCAAGCTCACAATCTCAAGCTTGAGTGGATTACGGTTACGGAGAGTTGGAAATTGCTATTCATTCACAGGATTTAACTCGGATAGCGAAACGACGGTATTAATCACAGCTTTTTTGAATTTTCAAGCTGATTTAACTCAAAAATCAGTTGTTGATAAATAATCCAGCACCAGCACTACAGGAGACCCAGATGTTTGATCACGTCAATTGGCGGTTGTGGGGAAGGTAGGGAGATGGGGAGATGGGGGGATGGGGAGAGGGATTGAAAGCTTTTACAGAAGCGACTCAATCTCAAATCTAAATGCACATTAGCTGAGAACAAGAAGAATACTCAAAAGAGGTCATTTCATGTCAAGGCTTTGACTCATGTCGCTCCTGAAAGTAATGGGGTTCGTTCTGTTAATGATGCGATCGCTTATGCTTCTTACTGGGGAAAAATTACGGATCAAGAAGTTGCAGAAGCGCTTGATTTGCAACTTGATGCAACCGAAAAAGTGTTAGATGATGCCGTAAATCAGGGGATTTTAGTTAAGAAAGATCGGATTTATTCGGTTATATAGCAGAAACTCAAAAACCTGGTTTCTCGAAGAAACCGGGTTTTTAATCCCTAGAAGAAGAAATCATCGCCGACTCAGAAAGTTTGTTGTTGGGCTTCAGCCCTAGCTTTTGGCGCTAAAACGCAACTACGAACTGTTTAAAGAAAGATCGGATTTATTCGGTGATATAGCAGAAACTCAAAAACCCGGTTTCTGTGATAAACCGGGTTTTTAATCCCTAATTTGTTGCTAAAAATTCGGCAACGGTTTGATTGAACATATCGGGTTGAACGAGAAATGGCCAGTGATTGCCCGGAACTTGTTTGATTTTCAGATTTGTTAGATATTTCTGATAGGGTTTGAGTTGCCAGTCCATGCGGTTGACTCCGCTTTCCGGCTGTATAAATAATGTGGGAATGTCGATTTTTTCGGTTAAACCCGCAACTTTCATCACGTCTGAAAAAATCTGATTTCGGGCGGGAATGATAAATTTACTCCCCCATTTTCCATCGGGTTTTTGTTCGATTCCTTCTTGAAAAACCTGCTGTTGTAGCGAACTCCAACCTTTATATTGACTCAGTTGACGGGCGAGTTCTTCGGCGTCTTCGTAGCTGGAAAACGGCCCCATTCCTTTTAAACAGTCCAATTTTCGATAAACGATTGGTAAACTCAGTTTAAAAATAGCCGGCATTTTAGTAATAAAAATGGGGTCTACTAAAATCATGCTGCGAAAATATTTTGGATGTTGTTTTGCCCAAATTGGCAGTAATTTTCCCGTCCAAGAATGACCTAAAATATGGGCGTTTGACCAGTTGAGATGGCTCATCAACGCTTCTAAGTCTGCGATCGCTTCCGAAAAGCTATAACCTGTATTGGGTTTGCTACTGTTGCCATGACCCCGCATATCTGGGGCAACAATATGATAGTTATCGGCTAAAAAATTCCCCAAGTTTGTCCAAACTAAAGCGTGATCGGCCAACCCATGCAACAGCAGTAAGGGTTGAGGATTTTCTGAGGTTTGGGGTGGGTTCCATTCCAAATAGGAAATTTTGATTTGTTCGGTTTCTAGCGTTTTGCGGATGGGGTTCATATAAAAATTCAAAAAATTATGACAAAAATTTTATCTTTGATAGAATGATAGTATAAAAAAACCAGGGAACTTCTGTCAACTACAATGAATACCAAAGATTCTCACTCGCTTTCTTGGGAACGAGTCAAAGCGGAATTTCAACGAATTTGGGGATATGAAGATTTTCGACCCCCACAAGGGGAAATTATCCGCAGTTTATTATCCCGACAAGATGCACTTATTGTCATGCCAACGGGAGGGGGAAAATCGATTTGTTTTCAACTTCCGGCTTTGTTACAAACTGGGTTAACGTTGGTGGTTTCGCCGTTAGTGGCGTTGATGGAAAATCAAGTTCAAGAACTTCGAGAAAAAAACCTTCCGGCGGCTTTATTGCACAGTCAAATGCCTTCTCTACAGCGACGACAAACGTTAAGGTTACTCGAACAAAATCGGTTAAGATTGTTGTATCTTTCCCCGGAAACGTTGCTGAGTTCATCGGTGTGGAATTTGATTGCTCACCCGCGTATTTTAGTGAATGGTTTAATTTTAGATGAGGCGCATTGTTTGGTACAATGGGGGGATACATTTAGACCGGCTTATCGGCGTTTGGGAACGGTTAGACCCGCATTTTTGCAGCTAAAACCAACTCAGAAAAACTTTGCGATCGCGGCGTTTACAGCGACAGCAAATCCGGCAGCAAAAGAAACGATTAAGACGGTTTTAGACTTACAAAACCCGAAATCTTTTTTACTGAATCCCTACCGCCCCAATTTGAATTTAAACATTCAAACCGTTTGGACTCCGAGAGGGCGGCGACAACAGCTTTTAAAGTTCATTCAAACGCGCCAAAAACAAACGGGTTTGGTGTATGTTATAACTCGAAAAGATAGCGAAGAATTAGCAGATAGCCTGAAACAACAGGGTTATCAAACGGCAGCGTATCACGCGGGTTTAAGCGGTGAGGAACGTCGAGAAATTGAACAGGCTTGGTTAAAAGGTTCGCTGAAGTTTGTGGTGTGTACTTCGGCGTTTGGGATGGGAATTAATAAGCCGAATGTGCGTTGGGTTTTGCATTTTCAAGCCCCATTTTTGCTGTCTGAATATTTGCAAGAAGTCGGACGGGCGGGACGGGATGGAAAGCCTGCAATAGCGTTAACATTGGTGAGTGAACCGACGGGTTTCTTGTATCCCGAAGACAAACAACGCCGTGAATATTTGCAGGAAAATTGGCAAAAACAATATCAACAGGCGAATCAACTGATTAAAAAATTACCGAAACAAGGAAATATTGAGGAAATCTCTCGCCAGTTTCCTAACAGTGCGATCGCGCTTTCTCTGTTGCATAGTTCAGGACAATTAACCTGGGAATATCCGTTTCATTATATCATTAATTCCAAGGCGGTTGCTTTCCCGGATCATAATACTCAAGCCATTAAACAAATGACTCAATATCTAAATACCCGTCAATGTCGTTGGCGGTTTTTATTAGACGCTTTTGGTTTTAATAAAGAAGCTGAATCAATGCGTTGTGGACATTGTGACAATTGTTTAAAATCTACAAACACCCGATCAAATTTAATTTGATCTAATTTTTATCTTCGATTTTGATCTCGGGTTTGGCAATTTCTTTTTGAATTTGGGCGTGTTTTTCCACCCCTTCAAACGCATAACGGTTGTAACCATTGCGTTGAATTAATTCTTCGATATAAGCAACCCGTTCACTGGTCGCCGGATGAGTCGCAAAGAAAGACAAACCTCCCCTTGAACCTTGTTGTTCTGCTAATGTAATCATCAAATTATGTAAGCCATCCGCAGCATATCCAGCCGTTGCTAATACCCGAGTTCCGACTAAATCCGCTTGTCGTTCTTGGTCACGATTGTAGTCTAAATTAATCAAATTTGCGATAATATTTCCCAGAGGAACCGTATTGTTTAAAGCCGCATTCACAATTTCTCCCAAGTTATTATACACATTACTGGTAATCACTTGTTTAAAGCCATGAGAAAGCACCGCATGACTGACTTCATGGGCTAATAAACCTGCAAGTTCCGCTTCGGAATTGGTTTTTAAAATCGCTCCGGTATTGACAAAAACCTTCCCTCCTGGTAAGGCAAACGCATTCAACGCCTCATCGTCAACGACATAAAATTCATACTTAAAATCATTTCTTCCCATCTGTTTCGCAATTTTATTCCCCAATTCGTTCACATAGTCAACGACTGCACCTTCTTGAATAATCGGTAATTCTCGCTTATAAATTCCGGCAATTTGATTCCCAATTCCTGACTCTCCTTGCACTAAAAGTGTACCCATTTTTATCCCTTCTCCGATGACAGCACCCACCGGGTTACAAGCACCAATCAGAAGACATCCTCCGACTCGCACCGCTGTTCCTAAAATTCCCCGTCTCACCATTTGTCCTTCCAGTCTTCCTTGAAATTTCTTCAGGTTTTTATCTGCACTTTCAATTAAAGCTGGCGTTTCGGGATGTTCCGGTTGAATCAGCGTAAATTGACGCGCCGCCAGAGAAGCTTCTAAATATTTTTTATCGGCTTCTAAGGCTTTAACTTGTGCTATAATGAGTTCGTAAGAATCGGGAAATAAACTGGTAGCCTGGTCTAAAACGTTGAGACAAAGTTCGGTTTTATCTTGGGTTTGATAAGCTTCCGCCAGCAGTAAATGACCGGGAATAAATTCAGGATGTTGTTGAACAAATTTCTGTAATAAACTCAGTTCGGCAGTTTCTTTCCAAACGGCTTGGGCTTCGATCCAAAGCGGTTGTGCTTCGGGAATTAACTGTTTTGGATTGGTAACAGGTCGGATAAATTGAAAGTATTTTTCAGTTTCAAACGGTTGTTTAACTTGTCGATAAAGTTGTTCGGCTTTGGCTTTATTTCCGCCGCGATAAAACTGATCCGCTTGGGCTAATAATGTAAATCGTTCTGAGCGTTGAAATTGTTCCTCTAAATTTTGTAGTTTGTTCTGATTTTCAACAGTTGGCGGTTTTTTATCCGCTGTGGAAACCGATAACGGTTCTAGATTGGCAATTTGTAGGGAATATTCCCCCGACTGTCCTGTAGAAGTTGCGCCGCCAACTCGGAGTGTATAAACCCCCTTTTCCGGAAGAGTAATTTTCAGTTCAGCCTTAAATTGATTGCGGTTAAATTGACGACTTTCGCCGATTTTTTGACCTTTGGGATCGAATAAAATAAGAGTGGGAATAAAATCCGAACTTTCGGCTGTAATTGTTACAGATTGACCCGCTTTTGCGGTAAAATTATGATCGTTAAAAGGAGTTTGATTAAACTGTTGCCTGACATCGGCTTGCAAAACGCCATCTTCTGCTAAAATAACAATAGAGGAAACCGGATTAACATCAGGAGTGGCGACGGCTTGACTCGCGGTTAGCCAACCGAAGGCAACCGAGGTAGAAAACAAGTGAAGGCTGAAAAATAGAGCCGCACCAAAAGCTACCCATCTGAAACGATTGATTGATTTCATCACACCAAGAAAATCTTGAAGTACAGGTTTTCTAAAAATATAGAATATTTCTAGCCTGAAAGTGTTTCAGTTCGTTGGGTTAATCAACCTACATGAGTTGGGTGCTTGTGCATCCCAACAACAAGCGCAACAAACGAGAAAGCCTGAAGTCTCCAACCGGAAGAAAATTAGAACTTCAGACTTTCCAGTTCAACTCAAACACGACCGAACTATTTCAGGAAACAACTAACCAACCATAAGACAATCAAAGTTACCAATGTAATAAATCGTTCGGGTTCTAATAAACCCGCCATTGGATTGAGTAAACTTCCCAAAATCAAGCCGATAATCAGACCGGAAACCGTCAACAAAACCGCCCGACCAAATTGATTCTCTTTACGATTAAGAAAATACAGACCTGCACCGACTCCAAGCGCTAAGGGAAGTTGCAACAACTCAATATTCATTCCGGGATAAATACTCAAAACACTCAATCCCCCATACATGACCGATGTCCATAAGACATCAGAGCGAGTGGGAGTGTCGAGCATTTTTTGCAGCCATCCAAGCTTTGAGGGATTAGACTGTTGTACTTCGGTCGAGGCTTTTTGTTTTTGCAGCACCCGTTCGGGAAAACGAATGCGTTCGGGAACCTTAATTTTCCCTTCCTGACGCAATTTCAGTCTATCCATCAAAATGGCATCATAAGCCGCTTCAATGGACTCAATGAGCTGACGCTCACCACTGTATTGCTGTCTCAGGCGATTGCGTGCATCCTGAATTTCGTCAAAGGATGCATCGACAGTGACCCCAAGCTGTTCGTAGGGACTTTGCTCACTCATCGCAGTTTGTTAAACTTTCTCTCTAATCTAAGCTTAACGCGATCCCTATCAAGATAGAGGTCGGGTTAAGGTGTTTACTTTAAAAATAGACATAAACCGTCCATACTGACCAGTATACAAGACACGGCTCTAGGTGGAACTACTCAAAACTCAACGCTGACAATTCCCGACCATTGAACGTTTTTGAGATGGTCTCGGCGATAGGAGAAAAAAGACTCCGGTTGCTGGTAGGTGCAGTGGGGGGAAATTGCCACCTGTTCGGGACTAATCCCAAGCTGTTCTAACTGTAGAGCATTCACCCGACGCACATCAACCCGCACTTTATCCGGTTCGGGGTCTGCTAAAACCGGAGACTCCGCCAAGTCAAATAAAGCCGCTAACACCTCCTCAACCGCAGTTGTGGCTTCTATCGGTAAAATCGTCATTCCCAACTGTACGGCGACATCCAAGGAGACTTGATAGACATCCCCAGCAATGGCTGGCCCCATCGCTACCCGCAGGTTGATCGATTCACTGCCAACCGATCGAAACTGGGCGATCGCTTGCGGTAAAATTTTACTAGCCGTTCCTCGCCAACCCGCATGAATAGCCGCCACATTTCCCGTTTCGGTATCGGCGATTAAAACAGGTACACAGTCGGCGCTGGCGACCCAAACCGCTTGAGAGGGGTGTTGAGTCAGTAAAGCATCTGCTTCTAAGAGTTCAGCCGAGTCGGTTGAGTCACCAGAGACGATTGGCGTTACTTCGGTTGTATTTAAGACTAAATTGCCATGCACCTGTTTAACGCGATAAGCCGCCGCATCAGGGTCCAAAACCGCCACCAACTCCGCCGGAGAACGAGGACTGAAATGGCGGCTAAAAAAGCCATGAGGCCAAGAATCGAGAAGGCTACATTTGAGATAGGGTAAATCTTGCCATTGATGCCAGTACCAAGTATGCATTTTATAGTTTACTGTTACCAGTTTTTACAGTTTACAGTGACCAGTTTTTACAGTTTACAGTGACCAGTAACCAGTGACTCTTAATTTCCAACGTTTAGAAGCCGCTTTAGAAACCTTGCAAGGATTCGCCGAACCGGACAATACCCCGCTTTTGGCTTTTAATCTACACTTATTCGAGTGTATTCCTTCAACCAATCAAATCCTGTGGGAATTGATTAATTCTGGTAGCCCCGCCGGAACCGTCGTCATTGCTAGCGAACAAACCGCCGGACGGGGACAGTGGGGACGGCAGTGGCAATCGAGCCAAGGTGGGTTATACTTGTCTTTGGCTTATGATCCCCAAATTCCAGCTAGTCACCAAGCCCAACTCACGCTCTGTAGCGCCTGGGGAATTGCGACCATTCTGCGAGATTACAACATTCCCGTTCATTTAAAATGGCCGAATGATTTAATCTTGGCAAAACGCAAGTTAGGGGGTATTCTGACAGAAACGAAAGTGAGCAATGGGCAAATTATTCGATCTGTCATCGGGGTCGGCATCAATTGGGCAAACTCCATCCCCGAAACGGGAATTAATCTGCAAACCTACTTGGCTCAAAATCCCGATCCGCTCAGGGTGTACTCTTTAGAGATGTTAGCCGCACTGATTTTGCAAGGACTGAGAATCGGTCTGCGGCAATTATCAACAGTAGGAACAGAATCTTTGTTAAAATCCTACTCGCAGCTTTTAACCTGTATCGGGGATCAAGTCAAAGTAGCAGATCGGTTCGGTGCGATCGTTGGAGTCAGTGCTACAGGGTCACTGCGGGTTATGCTTGAACCCGATCATGCCCATAAAGCCCAAGAAATTTGCATTGAGCCAGGTAAAATAAGTCTTGGCTATGGTTCAGACGAATCATTGAACATTAAATTTTGACCTATTCACATCGGTTGTGTGAGGAAAATGACGGAATCTCGGTACTCTAACCAACGCCTCCGATCTTTAGATTGTGCTAACGAGCCAAAACAATCATCTACCCCGGCTGACATCGGTAAAATTCGTTCTCGTCTGATCGCAGGCAGTTCGGCAATTTTAGGGTTAGGCTGTGTTACGGGTTTAGGTATACTCGGGGGTCGTGCGATCGCCTATGAACAATTTTCTATTCCGATAGACTCCCAACCCTATGATGGGGGTGCTTCTTATTCTGCACCCAGCTACAGCGCACCGGAATCTTATTCTGCACCCAGTTATAGCGCACCAGAATCTTATTCTGCACCCAGTTATAGCGCACCGGAATCTTATTCTGCACCCAGTGGCGGTTATGGCTATTCTTCGGGGGGTTACAATTCTCAATCGGGGTACTATTCCCAACCCGCACCCGCACCTGCACCCGCACCCGATTATCAAGCGCCCACGGGAGGCTACAATTACTCTGCACCTGAACCTTATTATCGGGAACCTGCGGCTACAGATCCTCCACCTGTAGATAGATACTACGCCGAACCGCCCCAACTGGAAATTCCGACGATTGTTCCGCCGCCCGAACAACCCATCGAATTACCCAGTAAAAAAGCAACCGTTTCACCCGAAGAAGAGAGTCTGGTTCTTCCCGGTAAACAACCTGTGGCGACGCCACCGGTGATTTCACCGCAAGCCGGAAACTCGAATATTGATCCGCCTGGAAACAACTACATCGATCAAACCGAATACAATATTGGGGCAACGGGCGGTTATCAATCCCCAGATACCGTTATTTTCTCAGAACGAACCACCGGATGTGAATTTGCTGTCGGTCTTGGCGGTGGTGTTCCCGATGGGGCTTGTTTACCCGTTCAAACTCCGGCTTACACCGCCGATGGTAATGTTTATCCTCCTTATCCTCCGCTTGTGGGCGGGGCTGTTGGCGGTAGTGGAAATCCTCTGGTTAGAAATAGTAGTTCAGTTAATAACAATAACGTTTATCTGAGTAATGACAACGCCTACGCCGGAAATTCCTATTATGGTGGTGGCGGAACTTGGCAAAGCGCCCCCGCACCCGAATGGTATGGCGCCTCGCCCAGTCAGATACCTGTGGCGGGTTTGAGTCCCATTCAAGTAGGGCCAGTGAGTGTGAGTGGGATGAGCAATTCCGGGATGAGTTACTATAATCGCACGATGCGACCGCCTGCGGTTCCGGGAAATAACGACACGAATTTATTATTTCCGTTGAGTATTCCGGCGCCCATTACGTCGTTATTTGGTTGGCGAAATCATCCGATATTGGGTACGGGTCGTTTCCACACCGGAATTGATATCGGGGCGGATACGGGAACGCCTGTGGTGGCTTCCTATTCGGGTCAAGTAACCATCGCGGACTGGTTGGGCGGTTACGGACTGGCGGTGATTGTCGATCACCGGGCCAAATCTCACGAAACCCTTTATGCTCACTTATCGGAACTGTTTGTACAACCGGGAGATTGGGTTAAACAGGGGGAAGTGATCGGACGTGTGGGAAGTACGGGGATGTCTACCGGGCCACATTTACACTTTGAATTGCGGAAATTGACCGCTCAGGGTTGGGTGGCTGTCAACCCGCAAAACGAGCTAGAATTTGCTTTGGCTCAACTGTTGAATACCATGCGATCGGCAGAGTTACCCCCACAAAGCTTTATTGCGGCGTTACCCCAAGAAACCTTTGACGCGAATACCGGAAGCCCAAAATTACCGCCGTTACCGCCAGGGATAGATATTATTGTCCCCAACTTGGAACCCCCGACGTTGAATTTTGGCTTTGCGGAAAATATTAAATCTCAGGAATAGTCAAGATTACCTCTCCCCTAGCCCCTCTCCTGCAAAGAGAGGGGAACTGGAGAAACTGGGTTTCTGCTGAAGAATTACCCCAATAAAACGGCGAGTAACGCTTTTTGGGCGTGCATTCGGTTTTCGGCTTGGTCCCAAACTCGCGACTGTTTTCCTTCGATAACAGCGTCGGTAATTTCTTCGTCTCGATGGGCGGGTAAACAGTGTAAAACAATGGCATTATTTGCCGCTTTTGCCATTAATTGTTCGTTGACTTGATAAGGTTGAAAAACAGGAATTCTCGTTCGGGCTTCTTCTTCTTGACCCATACTCGCCCAAACATCAGTATAGATAACATGGGCATCTTTTGCCGCTTCGATGGGGTCGTCTGTAACAGTAACTTCTGTTTTACTGTGGGCAATTTCAACCGCTTGATCGACTATATCACGATTCGGTTGATGATCGGCGGGGGCGGCTATTCTCACATTCATTCCCACCATTGCACAACCCAAAAGTAACGAATGCGCCATATTATTGGCACCATCGCCAAAATAGCTTAACGTTAAACCGGAGAGCTTGCCAAAACATTCTTGAACCGTCATTAAATCGGCGAGAACTTGACAGGGATGTTCGCGATCGGTTAAAGCATTAATAACCGGAATTTTTGCATAGTCGGCGAAGGTTTCGAGATCTTTTTGTTCAAAGGTGCGAATCGCGATAATATCAAGATAGCGATCCAACACTCGCGCCGTATCGACCAGAGGTTCGCCCCGGCTGACTTGAGTAACGCTCGGGTTGAGGTCAATGACTTGTCCGCCTAACTGGTACATTGCTACGGTAAAGCTAACCCGGGTGCGCGTCGAAGCTTTGGAAAACATCAAGCCCAACACCTTATTTCGTTGAACTTTTACCATTCCTGACTTCAGTTGCGACGCCAACCCTAACAGCGAGTACAACTCATCAATACTCACATCAGCCAAACTGAGGAAATCTCGTCCTTTCAGTGATTCCATAGTCGCCCTGTCAATCTTCGGTGGTCAGTGAAACGTTGCTATTCGCTCACTCATTCTCGTGTCATTTTAATAGATTAAAGTTGATCGCGATCGTGAACTTTATACAAAACTCGGAATTGATCAGGGAATAGGAGTATTTGGGGAAAGCCTATTTACTCGACCCTATTCCCTATTCTATGAATGATCTCAGATTCGCAGGTGTAAGCTTACCCCCGGCTAAAGCGCGGGGGCATTCGCACTAACCGGTGTATACTGTCTAGTAAAGAACAAGACAGAGGGTTGCGCGTTACAGGCAGGCTTACAGACTGCCCCACAATTGAAATCATCTTCGCGCCATTAAAATCGGCATCTCCACGCCAACCACAATGACCGCACTTGAAAGTCTTGCCGTTACGGTAAGACTTTCCTTGTTCTGGATGTATGTGCAGACATTTGTGGCAAGTTTGACTGGTGTATCTTGGAGTTACAGCTAGAACTTCAACGCCTTCAAAAATTCCTTTGTACTCTAGAAATTGTCGAAGTTGATAGAATGCCCAACCATTGGAACGTCTACGCTCTGCTTGACTTCTAGGCTGAGTATTAATTCTATTTCTAATACCAGTCAAATCTTCAACAGCCACCAATGCTTCAGTCTCAATAGCGCGAGAAATGATTTGTTTGCTGATGTTGTGATTTACCCAGGTCTGATATCGCTTCTCTCTACCAGATAGCCGTTTCAGGAGTCGTTTTGCTCCCTTTGTGCCTTTCTTTTGAACAGAAGCCCTGACTCTGGTAAACCTGTCTCTAACCTTTGTAATGTTTTCACCACTCCAACTTTCGACCTTAGAAGTGACAGCAATATCACGACGACCCAAGTCAACGCCAATAACATTATCCGTACTTTTAGGAGTTGGAGTTGTGTTTTTTATCTGGATATGGATGTAGAGTTGACCGTCTCTGTGTTTTGATAGAGTTGCTGATGTTGGCGTTTTTCCTTTCAGCTTTCCTATCTGGTAGTTTCCTAAAATCAAGAGAACCCGCTCTCGTCCGTCTACTGTGGACAGACTAATGGTTTGATCTTTTTCTCTGTAGGAAAAAATCCTTGCGTCGTAGTCTGCTGAAGTGGGTTTGAAAGTTTTAACTGGGCGTTTCTTTAAAGCGGCTGTTTTGCGATTAGAAGCGACCCGGGCACAGGCTCTAACAGTGAGGTTTGCTGACAATCCAAAACGCTCTCTAACAGTTTTATAAACAAACGCTTGTATCCTATTCTTGTTCTTGATTTCAGGATTGACGGTTGCATTGATATAGTTACAAGCGTTACTAAACGCCCCTAAAGTTAAGTCAAGCTTTTTCGCCTGTTCAGGGGTGGGTTGGATTTTGCCAACTATAGTCAACACTTGTTCCATGTCTTGATTGTATCACCGCGACGGAAAACTTGGCTTAGGCGACTAAAGTCGCTCGTGTCGCGCTTCCTCCCCGGATTAAAATCACGGGGCTTCCACCAAAGCCGAACTGTTCCCCGTGAGGGTTGACAAAGGGCGGCTGATTCTGATAAATTGTAAGTAATATTTAGTATAATCGAGTGTTGACGAAAATATTTTTTTCACAACCATCCCATTATATAAAATAATACCCCGAGCAGCCCGAAAAAGTCAAGGGGGTCTGCCGAAAAAAAAATCGCGAAATTCCGGGGGGAAAAACGAGTTTGTCTTCCCCATGTCCCCTGTTCCTTATAAAATAGCGATCGCACGATCTATTAAATCACAACCCTGCTGGACCGACTCAATTTTTGCCAATTGGTTGCGAAGTTCATTCGCCCCCGCAAACCCCCGAGCATACCAAGTCATGTGCTTGCGAGATTGATAAATTCCCCGCTGACCTTTATACCCTCCTAAAGCCTGGAGATGTTCTTTAGCGCATTGGAGACGTTCAATAATATTCGCCTGCGGTTTAATTTCTCCCGTCTTCAAAAACGAGTCAATTTCCCCGACCAAAAACGGATATCCCAACGTTCCCCGCGAACACATCACCCCGTCGGCGCCGGTTAGCTGCAAACAGTTTACAGCGCTTTCGACTGAAATAATATCACCATTGGCGATCACGGGAATAGAAAGAATTTGCTTAACTTTAGCAATCCATTCCCAGTTTGCCTTACCATTATAACCCTGAGCGCGAGTGCGGGCGTGTATGGTAATCATGGCGGCGCCGGCGTCTTCGATGCGTTTGGCGAAATCAAGAATATTAATTTCGTTGTCATCCCAACCGATACGGGTTTTTACGGTTACGGGAACATCTACCGCTTTGACAACAGATTTTACAATAGTTTCGGCAACGTCTGGCTGTCGCAACAACGACGAACCCCCGCCTTTTTTGGTGATTTTGTTGACCGGACAGCCCATGTTAATATCGACGGTATTGACGCCTTCTTGTACCGCTCGTTGGGCGGCTTCGGCTAAAAAATCCGGCCGACAGTCAAACAGTTGTATACTGATAGGGCGCTCGTTGGGGTCTACTTCCATCATTTGGGGAAGTTCATCGAGATGGCGAACTTGGGAAGCGTGAACCATCTCAGTATACATCATCGACTCGGGCGCATATCGTCGCACCAAGCGCCGAAATACCAAGTCTGTTACACCCGATAACGGTGACTGAAGCACTCGACTATTTACCTCAACCGTACCAATTTTCAGGGGAGTTGATAACGTTTTTTGCAGTTGGGGAGAAAGAACGGTCATAGTTGGAGTGTTGGGGAAAAAGTATTTTAAGCGCCGGTTGAATTATTTCTAGTTTAGCGAGATTTTGCCAAGAAAACGGGAATAAAAACCCGGTTTCTCAAAGAAACCGGGTTTTTGGAATAAGTCAAGAGAAAAACCGGGTTTTTGGGATGATAGTATTTCATCTTATATAAAAGACCGAAAATAATGCTATAGCAGTACGCGAATACGTGTTTGACATTTCTAAATCCTAAAACCCCTTCACCGTCTACTGTTCCCAGATCCGGTGTTCCCTATTCCCGATTCAAGTAGCGCTATACATATCTTTTCTTTCTCCCCATCTCCCCATCTCCCTATCTCCCCACCTCTTACAAGGTATCGGGGTCGATGTTTAATTCTCGAAGTTTTGCGGCTAGTTTTTCTTTTTGTTGTCGTTCAAGTTCTAATTGTTGTTGTGCAGTTTGGGCGGCTTCTTCGGCTGTAACGGCTCTTTTTTGTGCAGTTTGGGCGGCTTCTTCGGGTGTGGGAACTAAGACGCCTTCGGGAGTCAAAAATCTCAATTTTTGTTCAGAAATTCCGATCAAAAGTTGTAGCTGTTGACTCCAAAGCCATCCTTGTTCGTTGGGGTGAATGTCTTGATATTTGCCATCAACTAAATGAAAACCCTGGAATTCTAAGGTATCTGGAGAAAACCAAAAATAGTCGGGGGTGCGGAATATTTCTTGATAGATTTGTTTTTTTTCTGTCCGATCTACTTTCGCGGTTGAATTGGATAATAGTTCGATAATAACGTGAGGATATTTTCCGTCTTCTTCCCAAACTACCCAACTTTTTCGGGGTTTGCGTTCGGTGTTCAAGACAACAAAAAAATCAGGACCTCGGAAGTATTCAGATTTCTTTTGATTCGGACTATAATAAATGGTAAGATTGCCAAAAGCATAAAAATCTTGACGTTCTTTCCAGAGATATTCAAGGGTTTGAATGAGCAGTAAAATTTGACGCAGATGTAATTCGCTTTCCAAAGGTGGCTCCTGACTTTCTAAGTCACTAGGGGGATACTCTATTTCTACCCATTCTTGTTGGGAACGTTCCAAATCTTGAGCAATTGTCATAATATTATTCAGTTCTATATTGTCAGTCTATCCGTGTAAATTTTATCATAGCATATCAATTCAAATGTAGGGGCGCTGCGGTTTGCGCCCAACTTGCGCCCAAATTGCTGATGAGAATTATAATCTAAGCGTTTTGTAGAGTTTTTGCAGCTTCTAATAAATGTCGGTGAACCGACTCCGTAGCCGCCACCAATAAACCGGGACGACTATAATTTTCACAGGCGTTTAAAGGAGGCGGAGAACTGCCATCATGGGTGGTAACAATACATCCGGCTTCTTGGGCTAAAAATGCCAATGCAGCCCCATCAATAAATTTAGCAGACCGCGTAACAGCCCCGCAAATACAACCGCTTAAAATGCCGTTATGGTTGGGGATTTGAGTTTCTAAACTGTAATCATTTCCCACATCAATGACATCATAATCTTTTTGTAAAAGGGGTTTATAATCACTCATTCCCCATCCCAATAAAATAATCGGTTCGGTTGAGTCTAATTTTACCGGAACACAAGCGTCTAAATCATCTTCGAGAGAACCCGTAAATGTTCCTTCTCCTCGCAGCGCATAATAATAGGTGTTTAAAGCGGGAGAAATGGCTAAAACGGCTTCCAATTCATCGCTGTTAAGAACGGTGAGAATAATTTGATAGTTGTTGTGTCCGTCCAGATAAAATTTAGTTCCATCGATGGGGTCTAGGGTAACTAAATAATCCCCTTTTTCTCCGAGTTCAATACTGCGAAAATATTTTGTATTTCCCGACTGTTCATGTTCTTCTCCGTAGAAACGAATATTCGGAAATGTTCCTAACAAAGCGACTTCAACTAAGGTTTGAATAGATAAGTCGGCGTCGGTTAGTGCTTCGGCGAAAAAGTTATCTCCGTCTTTAGCAGGAAGGGCGCGAATAAGGGGTTGAAGTTGACGCGCATAACCGGCTGCAACTCGCAGATAAGGAAGCAGTGTTTCTAAAATTTGCCGAGGGGTTGGGTTAGACATCGGTTAAAAAAAATAGAGGTCAGTTCGGTCAACTCTAGCAAACCATTATTTTTCCATTCTGACAAGTAGGAATAGAGAAGTTTAGGAGTTAAAAATCATTCAAAACTCTTTAGACCCTTCGTTTCACTCAGGGTGACAGAGAAAAAGAATCTAGTAGAATGAAGTTTAGGAGTTTACGAGTTTAGGAGTTTACGAGTTTAGGAGTTCAGGAGTTCTAAACCCGCCCCGATAACTGACTGTTTAACTCTATATTTTAAAATCAAAAATCCAGATAACGCCTTGAAAAACCCGGTGCGCGCTAAATAAAGTTACCGATTTTTTGGGATGTACCTCATCTGTTCCCTAATAACTGATAACTGTAGAACTGATAGAAGTTTAGGAGTTTAGGAGTTCGGGTGTTCAGAAGTTCACAAAAACAAGGTAGAATAGCTGTAAACTTATTTTTTGAAGAATCTATGGTGAAATTATTGATAACGGTCTTACTCTCGATCTACTTTTCGTTAACGTTTACCCAACCGGTTCAAGCGTCTATGTGTCGGACTGTCAATAACAACAAAATTTGTATTCTCAGTATTAAGCGAAGCGCCAAATATCATTGGGAATATCGAGCGTCTGTGAGTATTAACGGTAAAAAAATACCCGTTGAAATTTATAATTGTCGCAGACGGACTAAAATTGAGAGTTCGGGAAAGATAAAACGGTTTGATAAAAATGGGGCGGGTGAATTAATTTGTAGTTTGTTAGATAAATAAGTTTTAAAGAATGATGAATGATGAATGATGAATTATAAGTTTGTTCTGGGAGTACAAAGGTTTGTGACAACACCAACATCCTTCAGTTATTTTTATGCTCAGAACGGGGAATGAACTGGGAGTGCAGGACTAAATTTTCGGAATTTTAGCAAAAATCAAGATTAATTTTAAACTCGATCTGTTCAACGGGGTAATAGATGTTGTAGAATGTGATAGATTTTCCACCAACCGGCTTGGAAACGAGAGGATCAGGCAAAAAAACGATGAAGTCATCTATACAATTGCCCTGAAAAATCGATTCACAGGAAAATGATCTCCTATTTTTGGTAAACTCTGATCGATAGAAACTAACACAAAGAGGATAGGGAATGGCGTCCATCTGCGAGTTGCACCAACAACTGGTTAACAAGGAACGCTCGGCTGTAGAAATCGTCCAAGAGGCGTTAGACCGCATTGAGCAACTAGATTCAAAATTAAACAGCTTTTTATGTGTAACAGCAGATCGAGCGTTGCAGCAAGCCCAACAAGTGGATGCTAAAATTGCCGCAGGAGAAGATATCGGCTTGCTGGCCGGAATTCCCATCGGCATCAAAGATAACCTCTGCACTCAGGGAATTAGAACCACCTGTGCATCGAAGATTTTAGAGAATTTTATCCCCCCCTACGAGTCCACCGTGACGCAAAAGTTGGCCGAAGCGGGGGCGATAATGGTCGGGAAGACGAACTTAGATGAATTTGCGATGGGGAGTTCCACCGAAAACTCTGCCTATCAAGTTACCGCAAATCCTTGGGATGTACAACGGGTTCCGGGCGGGTCTTCGGGGGGTTCGGCGGCGGCGGTGGCGGCGGATGAATGTGTGGTGGCGCTGGGTTCGGATACGGGCGGTTCGATTCGTCAACCGGCTTCTTTTTGTGGTATTGTGGGCCTGAAGCCAACTTATGGGTTGGTGTCTCGCTACGGTTTGGTGGCCTATGCCTCTTCTTTGGACCAAATTGGCCCTTTGGCGCGAACCGTTGAAGATGCGGCGGTTTTATTACAGGCGATCGCGGGTTATGATCCTAAAGATGCCACCAGCTTAAATGTTCAAATCCCGGATTATCTCTCCGCTTTGAAACCGACGCTCAAACCCAGAAGTCGCGTTAAAATTGGCATCATCAAAGAAACCTTCGGGGAAGGTTTGGACCCGGTTGTTGAAAAAGCGGTGACGAAGGCGGTAGAAACCTTGCAGGAGTTGGGCGCAGAAATTCAGGTGATTTCTTGTCCCCGTTTCCGCTACGGTTTACCCACTTATTATATTATTGCACCGTCGGAAGCTTCGGCGAATTTAGCCCGTTACGATGGGGTGAAATACGGTTTTCGCAGTCCGGATGCGGAAAATTTAATTGATATGTATTGTAAAACCCGTGCCGAAGGGTTTGGGGCGGAAGTCAAACGGCGGATTATGGTGGGAACCTATGCGCTGTCGGCGGGATATTATGATGCTTATTATCTTAAAGCCCAAAAAGTGCGAACGCTGATTAAACAGGACTTTGAACGGGCGTTTTCTCAAGTGGAGGTGTTGGTCTGTCCGACGGCGCCGACAACGGCTTTCAAGGCGGGTGAAAAAACCTCCGACCCCCTCAGTATGTATCTGTCGGACTTGATGACCATTCCGGTGAATTTGGCGGGTTTACCGGGTTTAAGCATCCCCTGTGGGTTTGACGAACAGGGACTTCCCATCGGTATGCAGTTAATTGGGAAGGTGTTGGGTGAGGCGAAACTGTTTGAAGTGGCTCACGCTTACGAACAGGCGACGGCTTGGCATCTACGCAAACCTCAGCTTTAATGAATTGATAGGAATTTTTCGCAAAATTTCCCACAATCACTCTATTGGGTGATGTTGGTGGGGTCTGCGAGTCAGTAAGTTAGAAAGTAAATCCGAAACATGATGACGACCTCAAAATAGCTTGAATGCCTAGAATTGGCTTCGAGCTATTTTTTTTTGGGGTACGTCAGATGATGAATATCAGCATCAACCCGAGAAATTCTGGGGTTTGACACACCCTACGTTGTTTTTTGGAACGAATCGAAGATCACCCAGTTAGGTGAATTCAACCCCATATCGCAAAAGATATATTGAATAATAACAACAGAGGAAGGAAAATGCAAGATGACAGATGAAAATTTAAACGCTGAAGTCTACGCCTCGGTTCAATCTATATTTCAAACGATTTTCACAACCAATCAAATGACTCAGGCTGACTTACAAACCTTGCTTCTTTTTATTCGAGGAACTCAAGACTTATTACCAGATGATTTACAAAATCTCAATTTAATCATTGAACTGTTGCAGTGCGGTAAGTTAAAAATTTTGGGGTGAAGAGTATTGATTATTTAATTTATTATTTAATCTCTAAATCTTTTGAAAGGGTCAAGGGAGATTATCATGGAAAATAACAGCAGAAGTTCTTATTCCGTTTATGCTCAAATTATGCAGTGGGAACGCGCACAACGGTTGGCAGAATACAAACAACAGCAAGAACTTGAACGCTTAAGAACTGGCTCAAAACCATTTCCTCTAAAATATAGAAACGATTCAAACTTTTCTCATTCTTCCCGACTTCAATCTTCATTAAAACCCAAAAAACACACCAATAAAACTAATGTTTCTGTGGCGATAATTTTAATGTTAGGTTGGTTGATGGGAATGCTAACTCACTGGGCTTTTATCGAATTTCAACCGAATCTCATATCAAGTCCGGTTAATACCCATCAGAAAAGTGTGGGGAGATCGGGAGATTTTTACTAACGGATGACCGTGACTTCATTTAGGGTTTCAATCCAAACCCTGGCACCACAAGAGAGAGGATTATCGGGACTATAGACAACACGACATCCTCCCGGTATTTCTACGATATGCCCGTAAGTATTGGTGTTGCGCGTTTTGACGGTAATCACGGGAAGTTGTTGCTGTTGTTTTTGATTTTGTCGAATTCTATGAGAATTAACGTGAATAATCGTTTGAGCGGGCTTTCTTGGATTGCGCCAACGGGGAGCCGGGCCTCTTGTACCTCGCTTAATAGTGGGTTTGCCCTTAAACAGGGGAATGAGCCACATCTTCCCGGTCTTATACGCACCTTCGACTCGGCCAGCGCTCAGGAGAACTCGCAGTCGAGCGGTAGAGATTTTTAAAATCTGGGCTGCTTCTGTAGTACCGACTATCATTGGACTATAAGGGAATCGCAATAGTTTTGAGAACGATATAACACTATTATAAATGATCTGCGGATCAATAGTCAAGGATCTGCTATTCGGTGTTCGGAGTAGCGCGGTTGAACCGAAACCTGTTCACGGTCGGTGGTACTGCTCAGGTGTCTGTTATTCGTTGATTGTACAACCGGATTTGATATCACGCTGAAAAATCAACAGCACAATTCAGTTTTTTTGAAAACTTATTCTTGAAACAATCATCACTGTTTTCTGTCAATAATATTCGCAAAAATTCGCTAGAGACGTTGAAAACAACGCCTCTACAATTGTAAGATTTAGGAGTCTTCGCCGGCTGGTTTTTCCGCTGTAGATTTCACTTCTAACGTTCGGACTCGGTTAATCGCCGCCGCCAGTTCAAACCGTCGAAACATGGCTAAATCACCTTGAGGAAAAGGGGTAATGACATCCAATCCTTTTTCGGCAATATCGGCCAGAACTCGATCCAAAATTTCAGACAGAGTATATTCACCATTAATATATTGTTTTCTAGCATAAACCATTGCCGCTGCGATCGCCCGTAATTGATCTTTAGAAACAAGCTGTTCAACGGCGGACAAATCAACATCTTCGGTTCCAAATGTGACTTCATCGACATCGCGAACTTTTACCCGTACATCTCGCCGTCCGCGACTGGGATCTAAACTTTCAGGGATGGGAATTCGGGGCTGAATATGACCAAACTGTTCGCCGCCTTCTGTAGTCCGACCTGTTGTAAATTCGGCGGCGATTTCTTTGGCTTTTTCGGTTAATTCTTGGGGTTGAAAATTCTCCATTGCAATCACCGTATCGGCGACATCAAAATAATCGCCACTTCCCCCCATAACTAAAATGGTAGACACGCCATAATCGGTGTAAAGTTGGCGAACTTTATCAATAAATGGGGTAATGGGTTCTTGTTCTTTGGCGATCAAGGCTTGCATTCGGCGATCGCGAATCATAAAATTAGTGGCGGCGGTATCTTCATCAACTAATAAAACCGGAGAATCGCCATTATTAGCGGAGTCATTTCCGAGGGGAACGATCACCTCTAAAGCTTCCATAATATTAGCCGCTTGGGAGGTACTACCGCTGGCATTTTCGGTGGTAAATTCAAGGGTAGAACGTCCTTGAGGCAATTGATTAATAAAAGGAGAAATATCAACACCCGCAACGCTGCGACCATCTTCTGCTCTAATTTTCACGGCGGCGGAACTGGTGGCAACAAATTCTCGTCCGTCGCCAGAAATATGATTATAAACGCCCAATTCTATGGCATGAAGTAAGGTTGATTTCCCGTGATATCCTCCGCCGACAATCAAGGTAATTCCTTTGGGAATTCCTAAACCTTTAATCTCGCCGTGATTGGGACGATTGAATTCTACTTCTAAAGATGGTGGCGATTGAAACGGTACCACATCAGTTTGTAGAGGTCGCGAATCAACGCCGCTGCGTCGGGGTAAAATTGCCCCGTTGGGAATGAAAGCAACTAACCCTTTTTCGGCGAGTTGTTGGCGCAACCAGTCGGCATCTTCGACGGTTTCAACATGGCGTTTACAAAACTCAGAATCGAGGTTTTTATACTTAAGAGAACGTTCAACAATCAGGGGAATATCATCACAAATCATTGCCGCTGCTTGTCGGCCTAAAATTTGTCGTCCTCGGGCGGGAAGTCCGACAAAAAAGCGCATTTCGATGCCTTTTTCTTTGCTGGAAGGCATGGGTTTAGCCCGTTGTAAAGCGGGGTTGCCGCCGGTGGGTTTGGGTGCGGGAGGGGCGACATAGATGAAACTGGCTGAGGTGCGTTCTAAGACTTCTTGTCCCATTTTTGTAATGGCAATCATCCCGCTTTTTCCGGTTCCTCGACGGCTGCTAATATCGCGGCTATTGCGGTCAAATTGACGGGTGAGGTAGTCTCGCAAAGCAATTTCTCGAATGCGGGTTTTGTAGAGTTCTGGGGGAAATCCTGCAATGGTTGGCGGGATATGAACTCGAAACTTACTGGGGGCGGCAAAGGGATCGCCTTGAACGTAATCAATAATCAGAGTAAAGTCATCAAACTCGTAAGTACCGAGAATATCTTTGTATGCTTTATAACCTCGGTTGTCCAGATCGAGTAATTGTTGGCGGAGGTCTTCTTTTGTGTTCATGAGTCAAATCTCGATGAGTGTATGATTAATTGTTTCTATCCGGGAGGATTTTGGGGTGAGTTGAATGTTCATCCCACTTGCCAAGTTTGCCGAATCAGAAAGCTAAAGAGAGAGCCTACCTTGTGAGAGAGTGAACTCATTATATCAGAGGATTTTCAGTTTATATCGGGGGGTCATGGGTTAATTGTTCGGGTGAACTGCCAACGCTTTAATTTTGTCCCGATTTTGTCCCGATTTTGAGTTAATTTTCTAATAACCGAGTCACGACATTCACAATAACTTGAGCAGAACCCATCAAAAATTCTCGATCTAGATTGGCTAGAGTATCGGTGGGTTGATGATAGTGAGGGGAACGTAAATTCGCGGTATCTGTGACTAATACAGCGGGAATATTTTGATACCAAAAAGGGGCGTGATCGCTGCGTAAAACATCGGGGGTCAGTACACCTTTTAAGGGGATTGGTAAGGGAACAACGGGGGGTAATTTTCGGTTGGATAAGCCAGAAGAGATCCCCTGAAATGATGCTAACAAGTCTCGGTGTTGGGCTTCTCCGACGATGACTAAAAACTCGCCTTTGTCGGGAGAAGTTACCCCATTTGCTTGTAATAAAGAGGCGACATTTAAGCCGGAAGGATATTGTTGACAGCCCTCTACTCGACAGGCATAACCGACCATATCAAGAACAATAACATGACGTAAATTTTGTATATTTTCGGGAAGGCTGGTAAAGGCTAAACTTCCTAAAAGTCCGGGTTCTTCTTGGTCAAAAAATACAATTTCTAAGGCATTTGCTGTAGGTTTTGAACCGAACAACCGGGCGACTTCTAAAACGACTGCCATTCCGCTGGCATTGTCATCGGCACCGGGTGAGTTCAGCACGGTATCATAATGAGCGCCTATTAATAGCGTTGCAGCTTCCGGATCGTTACCGGGTGTTTTAGCGACAATATTAACACCTTGTTCAAAAGTTTGCAAGCTGGGAGTTAGTCCAAATTGTTTGAGTTGTTTGATTAAATAATTTCGGGTAAATTCGCGATAATTTTCTGTATAACGTTCTCCGACGAGGTTTTCTAGATGACTCCAAATTTGCTCCGGGTCTATTTTTTCGTTGGGCTGAGAATTGGAGACTTTCACCTCAGATAATACAGGGGCTTTCCGGGGTTCGAGATTAACTTCAACCTCGGCTGTTTTTGAGAAGACAGAAGTAAATTCTCGGGGGAATAAAAGATTAGAACTGTTGGTTTTCCAGTTCCAGATTCCGATGAGAAAACCCGCCATTAAAAATAAGGCGAAGATTCTTTTTTTGATCATTGCTCTTGTTGCTCAATGTTCCTCAAAATCAATTTCTTTATTGATCACTTTGAGTCCATTTTCAGTCGGTTCGACTTGGGGAACGGTTGTGATAGAATCAAAGTAAGCGAGTAGAGGTTCTTCGGGGAGCCAATCATCAAAACGGGGTTGAAAATTATGAGAAATTTGCCAAAAAGTTTGGATTTCCTGTTCAAGTTTCTCCGCTAATTGATTAATAATTTTCGCCTGTTGACCTAATTGGGGCCAGATTTCTTTGGCTTGTAATTCATACAGTTTTGCTTGTTTAACGGCGAGTTTGGCTTGAACTTTTTTCAGTTTTAAATTTGTTCCTTTGATCTCTCGCTCAAGTTCGGGTAAGTTAACTGACCATTGGGTTAGTTGAGTTTGACATTGTTGATGAAATTCGGCTTGAGCTTCTGGGGAGTTATCTTTGGGAAAGATTAGCATGGCGTGAAAAGAAGAACGTTTGTCACACAAAGCCTCATATTCAGCTTGAATTTCATCAATTTGTGCTTTGATCTCGTTCCATTCAGATTGAAGCTGTTCAATTGCTTGACTCATGGTTTAATCGCTCGTTAAAACAGAGGCATTGTTTGAGTTTACCAAAAATTGTGCCTTTAGGTGATGGTAATTTTCGGGAATCTCCTACCCGATTTTTTTAGGGAAGTTAACGCTCAAGAGAAAACTCTATTTAGTTATTTTCGGTTTGATTGGTAACTGAATTTATAACGCAATAATTAAGATTTTTCGGTTGGAGTTGACCTCACTTTACTATAATTAAGTTAGATGTCAAGTTCAGAAGGGGGCAAATATGGCTTATCTATGCGAACTGAGTCCCAGTCAAAAAGTCTACTTTGATGTTCAAGCCAACCAAACCATTGTTACGACGGTTAGCAGCAGTCCAGGACAACAACAGCAGTCGAGTAGCAGTTTTACAACCGGAAGTTGGACTTCGCCTCCTCAGGTTTATCGTCATCATGGGGGAATTACGATTGAAATTGAATCGGCCGAGGGAAAATTCTATATTAATGTGCAGGGAAACAGTATGGGAGTGATGAATCATCCCCCTTCGATGAGTCAGTCTGAGATGCTACAACTGCAACAGGTTTCTAGTATTCCTAACAAACCAATGAAACCGATGAAACCCATGCAACCGATGAAAATGGAACCCATGCAACCGATGAAAATGGAGAATATGGAGATGAATACGAATCCGATGGAAATGCGGATGGGAAATCTGGAAATGCGAATCAATTCTACTGAAAACTCAGCTTCTCAAACCCGACATTTTTGTAGTCAATGTGGAGCGTCTGTCAAAGCAGAAGATCGCTTTTGTTCGAGTTGCGGTCATCGCCTTGACTGAGCAATTGAGCCAGTATTTAGCTGGCACTATTACCGATATTATCATCGGGTTTTTTGTTGATATCGGGCTTGACGATTTTCAATTTTCGCGAACCCGAACTATCCCGGGGCGAACTTTCAAGATCATCCTCCATTAAGTTTCCGAGTGCTTCATTGAGTTGACCCGGATTCATAAAGATAATCTTGGAATTGTTACTTGCACTTAATTTCTGATGAGCTTCAACGTATTGTTTGGCAATCAGATATTGAATAAATTCCCGACTATTGGGCGGAATTTGTAGGGACTTCGAGAGAATTTCTATAGATTCTGCTTCACTGCGAGCAATACTAATTTCCGCTCGTTTTTTGTTTTCTGCGGCTTTTTCCTGCTCCATTGATTTCATAATGGCAGCAGGAGGCGTAACACTTTGGAGGTTAACGCGAATAATTTTAATTCCCCAATTGTCTGTGGCTTCATCTAAGGTTTTGAGGAGTAAATCGTTAATTTCATTAATCTCGGAAAACAGCCTTCTCATCTCAATAGTGGCAATTTTCGCTCGCAGAGTTGTTAAGACTAAATTGGAGATAGAATCTTCAACTTGTTCAACGTTATAGTATGATTTCTCGATATCTTCAATTTTCCAATAAACAACGGCATCAATGGTTAAGGGAGTGTTATCCCCGGTAATCACTTCCTGAGGTTTGATGTCGATAAACCGTTCCCGAGTGGTGTCGTAGTGGACGACTTTTTCCAAAAAGGGGATAATATAACGAACTCCGGGTTTTAGGGTGCGGTGGCGGCCATTTAAACCTTCGACAATGGCTTGATCTCCACCACTGACGACTTTGACGGAGGAATTAAACACCACCCCAATCACTAATGCAGCAAAGAAGCTAAGTAAATACTGAGCCATAATACAATATGATGTTGAGTACCAAGAGCGAGAATAGGTCTATAGTAGCACCGTTTCTCCTCAACAGATCAATGACCTATTGACCGATTTATCGTTAAGTTAAACCAAATGCTTTGTTAAGTCATCTTTTCTTAACCCAACTTTACAACTGATGACTCAAAACCGCCCGATAACGAACTTGATTGTTTCTCTGTTTTTCCATTGTAACAAACTGACTGTTTGGTGTTGAACTTCAGTCCTTTTTTTGCGCTAAAGCCCTACAACGAACCGAGTTTATTTTCGCTGACTTTGGGCTTGAGTCATTATAAACTGCATTAACCCCGGAAACAACCGATAAGCTTCTGTTGCAATGGACGTCAACCCGACAACGGTTTCAGATTTTTTCTGATCAACTGCTTCCCAAATGGCCTTAGCAATATCTTCCGGTTGGCTAACAAAAGATGATTCTAACACGCTTTGCATTTGTTGGCGACGCTTTTCAACTTCGCTGTCATTTTCACCGCGAAATTGCGCTCTTTCCATGAAATTACTGTTAATAACTCCCGGATGAACTGCACAGACGTTAATGCCTTTTGGAGCGAGTTCTAAACGGAGGGTTTCTGTTAGTCCGGTCACAGCATATTTACTCGCACAATAGGCGGTCATATCGGGTAAAGGCATTTTTCCCCCGAAAGAACCAACGTTAACAATAGTTCCTTTTTTTCGTTCGAGAAAATGGGGTAAAAGGGCGTTAATTGTATGAACATAACCCCAGAAGTTGGTATTCATTATTTGTTGCCAATCTTCCAAGGTCGTTTTTGCCATTGAACCCGTCAAACAAATTCCGGCATTGTTCACCAATACGTCAATATTTCCGTAGGTGTCTAAAGCTTTTTTAACTAACTCTTGAACCTGTTGAACTTCTCCCACATCCGTCGGAATTGCCAACGCCGAACCGCCGAGATTTCGGACTTCGTTTGCTGCTTGTTCTAGGCGTTCTAAATTGCGGGCAGTTAACACTACATTATAACCTTTTTTTGCAAAGAGTAAAGCGGTTGCTTTGCCACTTCCTTGAGACGCGCCAGTAATTAAAACGGTAGAAACCATGATAAATTTTAAATCTGTACAATGTATTTAGAAACCCGGTAACTTTCGCGAAACAGGCTTTCTAGGAATATTATGATAGATGATTGATTTTTCTGCAACAATTGAGAACGTTTTTCCTGTTCCCCGTTCCCTGTTCCCTTCTTATTATGCAACAATTGAGAACGTTTTTTCTGTTCCCTGTTCCCCGTTCCCTGTTCCCTTCTTATTATGCAACAATTGAGAACGTTTTTTCTGTTCCCCGTTCCCCGTTCCCCGTTCCCTTCTTATTATGCAACAATTGAGAACGTTTTTCCTGTTCCCCGTTCCCTGTTCCCTGTTCCCTTCTTATTATGCAACAATCTAATTCTACTTCGCCCTGGTTAGTTGGTTTTGTGGTATTTATCGGAGTCATTGGTGTTTCAACGGGTGCAATTTTAGTCCGTTTGGCAACAGCAACCGCCGAGGTTAATAGTGTAGGATTTAGTTTGGTGATGTCGGCTTCTCGGTTAACGTTTGCGGCGTTACTTTTGGTTCCGACTTGGCGAAAAATAACTTGGCGATCGCTAGAACCGGGAGCGTTATTTTATGCAGCCATAGCGGGGGTTTGTTTAGCCTTACATTTTGCCACTTGGATCACGTCTTTATCTTATACCTCAATCGCCGCATCGACAACATTAGTCACCACCAGCCCCATTTGGGTGGCAATTTTATCGGCAATTTGGTTAAAAGAAAAACCGTCAAAACTAACAATATTGGGGATAATTATTGCTTTAACGGGCGGGATAATGATTGCTTTGGGAGACGGAAATACAACAGACGCGAGTCAAAATCCGACGCTCGGAAATAGTTTGGCATTAATGGGCGCTTGGGCAATTAGTTTATATCTAATTTTCGGACGAGAAGCCCAACAGAGAGGATTTAAAATCGGCGGTTATGTAGCCGTTGCTTATACCGTTGCGGCTTTAATTTTATTACCCTTGCCGTTTTTCTTCGGAACCGATTATAGCGGCTATCCGAACTTAGTGTATGTTTATTTAATCTTAATGGCAATTTTACCGCAACTCGTCGGACATACGAGTTTTAGTTGGGCGGTTAACCGGACTTCTCCGACTTTAGTGATGTTAGCAATATTATTTGAACCGGTGGGGGCGAGCGGTTTGGGGTATGTATTTTTTAAAGAAATTCCCTCGGTGGCGGTGTTAGGGGGTGCTATTGTGATTTTAACCGGAGTGGCAGTGGCGGTATTAGGTACAAAATCCAATAGTATTTAATCTCAAAATAACGGTAAACTTCTAATGGCAGCAATTAACCTTAATAGTCGCCAGAAGACTTAAGACGCAGACTGATACTGAAACCGAGAGGGTGAACTTTTTTTATCCCTGTTCCCTCTCTTGCAAACTTTGCTACGATCGCGAACTTCGCTCTCTTGCGAACTTTGCTCTCGGCGGAAACCGCCGGGCCGCAAGTTCGCGCTCTCGACGGAAACCGCCAAGTCGCGAGTTCGCGCTATCGCCGGAAACCGCCAAGCCGCAAGTTTGCGCTGTTCCCCGTTCCCTGTTCCCTGCTATGACACTTCGAGGAGACCCCCAACTTTTGCCGAAAGGCTTGGCAGATGTCACCCAAATCTATACGCTTTAAATAAAGTCGATTGCTGCTGTAAATTGCTTCTATCGAAGACCAAACACTCACCCAACGTATAAAGTATTACCGATGACAGTTACTCAAGCTACTTTTCCGATAGACCTCGGGGCCTACAAACCCCTCTCACTCGACCCCGCCAACTCTACCCTAACCGACGAACAACGGGAAACCCTCAAAGCCAACATTCAACTCTGTCGCGATACTATCGTATTTTTCACGGCGACGGGTGCAGCCAGAGGCGTTGGCGGTCACACCGGCGGCCCTTATGATACGGTACCGGAAGTGATGATCCTCGATGCGTTATTCCGAGGTAAACCGGATAAATTTGTACCAATTTTCTTTGATGAAGCCGGACACCGAGTCGCGACTCAATACCTGATGGCGACGCTAGCGGGCGAACTTCCGGCTGAGAAACTCGTTCATTATCGCATGGCGGGTTCTACCCTACCCGGACACCCCGAACTTGGACTCACACCGGGGGTAAAATTTAGTTCCGGTCGTTTGGGTCATATGTGGCCTTACGTTAACGGTGTGGCGAGGGCGAACCCCGCTAAAACGGTTTTCTGTTTGGGTTCCGATGGGTCGCAACAGGAAGGAAACGACGCCGAAGCCGCGCGGTTGGCTGTTTCTCAAAATCTCAATGTTAAACTCATTATTGATGATAACGACGTTACTATTGCCGGACATCCTTCTGAATATATTCCCGGTTTTAGTGTTGCGAAAACTTTGGAAGGTCACGGCTTGAAAATTTTAGAAGGAAATGGCGAAGATATTGATGATCTCTACCGTCGCATCTGCGAAGCCGTGAATACTGACGGCCCGGTTGCGGTGGTGAATAAACGTCCGATGGCTGTTGGAATAGAAGGGATAGAAGGGTCCGAACACGGTCACGATGTTGTTCCGGTTGATAAGGCAATTAAATACTTGGAAGCCAAGGGTAGAACTGCTGCGGTAGAGTATCTTAAGAGTATTGAAAAGCCCAAACAAACCTATACTTTTATGGGTTCGAGTGATAAAGTTGGGTCGAACCGAAATGTATTTGGTGAAGCGGTGGTTTCGGTTTTACAAGGAATGAACGACGCCGAACGCAAAGAAAAAGTCATGTGTATTGATAGTGACTTAGAGGGTTCTTGCGGTTTAAAAGCGATCGGTGAAGCGTTCCCCGATATTTATATTAAAGCCGGAATTATGGAACGGGGCAACCTCTCGGCCGCCGCAGGTTTTGGGATGGAAAAAGGCAAACAAGGAATTTTCGCCACGTTCAGCGCCTTTTTAGAAATGTGTATTTCTGAAATTACAATGGCACGGTTGAATTATTCTAATTTGCTTTGCCATTTTTCCCACTCCGGTATTGATGACATGGCCGATAATACTTGTCACTTCGGTTTGAATAATATGTTCGCCGATAATGGCTTGGATGATGGCTATGAAACCCGGTTATATTTCCCCGCAGATGCGAACCAAATGAAGGCTTGTGTTGAGGCGGTCTTTTTTGATCCGGGGTTGCGGTTTATTTTCTCAACTCGTTCAAAAGTGCCTTATATTCTGAATACCGATGGCGGTAATTTCTTCGGTGAAGGCTACAAGTTTACTCCCGGAAAAGATGAAGTGATCCGCGAAGGAACAGCCGGATATATTGTTAGTTTTGGGGATGCTTTATACCGTTCTCTCGATGCGGTTGAACGCCTCAAACAAGAAGGAATTGATGTCGGTTTAATTAATAAGGCGACGTTGAATGTGGTTGACGAAGAAATGATGGCAAAAATTGGTCAGTCTCCAATGGTTGTTGTTGTTGAAGCGTTTAACCGTCGAACCGGACTCGGTAGCCGTTTTGGAACTTGGTTGTTAGAACGTGGTTTTTCTCCCAAGTTTGCTAGTTTAGCCACTTATCACGAAGGTTCTGGCGGGTTGTGGGAACAATATCCCCATCAAGGTATTGACCCCGATGGTATTATGAACAAGGTCAAAGCGTTACTCGGTTAAATTAGAAACCGGGTTTCTTTGTTGTAGGGTGCGTCAACTCATAAATCTTGAAATTTTTGAGAAAAAATCAGAGAAATTGACGCACCTTGATCAGTTAAATTAGAAACCCGGTTTCTTTATTGTAGGGTGCGTCAAACCAGAAATCTTGAAATTCTTGAAAAAAAATGAGAGAAATTGACGCACCTTGATCAGTTAAATTAGAAACCCGGTTTCTTTATTGTAGGGTGCGTCAAACCAGAAATCTTGAAATTCTTCAGAAAAAATCAGAGAAATTGACGCACCTTTCTAATCATCATAACTAAAATTTAGACTCACCATGTCGTTAGAATTTCCCCGACGACAAAAGACAACATTGTTACCCCGATTTTCTTTGAAACAAGAAACTTGCTGTTCAAACCCTCTAAAATTATTCTTATAACGACCCGGATCAATACCCAGTTTACCTCTAAATTCTCCCCAAGTGACATCAACAACCTCTTCACCCCCGCAGATCATTTCAACTTCGCCTCTTTCTACATCCACATCACCGAAATCGACTTCCGCTTCTGCATCTTCTATTTCCAAAATGCGACAGGCTTCTAGTTTATTTTCTCCACAGGCTGCTAGAATAGCCACAAGGGGGATCGCCAGGGTGAAAATTCCGATTGATCTAATAGACTTTAACACGGTAGTCTTGACTCAATTTGATTCGATATGATTAACTACATCGATATTTGAGCCAACTTCGGAAGGTTGACAAAAGTTATATTTAGGTAAAGAAATTTATCTTAAGGTTAAGCGATTCTCCTATTGAGAGGTTACGCCAATGCAAACCCCGTATGGGGTCTAACATCAGGGAGATGAAACCCTAAAACAATGCGATCTTTGGGAATTCCAGCTTCTACTAATTCCGGTGTAATTCCATCTTCTGTATCATCCCGTTGAACCCAAATTTTACCCTCAATAATATCCAAGTGAACCATACAACTGTGTATTCGCTTAACTCCATCCCATCCCAAACTAATGATTAAATAACTGTCTGTTTCGGAGTCAACAACTAATTTATATTCAACCTCATCATGGGTGTAAAATTTGGCGTTTGCAGCTAAAACTTGTTTAATGATTTGTCTATCATGGTTTAAGGTATCCATCGAACAATCACCTCTTTTTTGGGTTCAAAAATTAATAAATTTAGGTTTTCGGTTTCGATTAAAAGTTGACCTATGGGTTCTTCAAAAGTAGACTTATAAGTAGTTTCACGGACAGCTAGATACAATGCACGATTCGGTTCTGTTTTACGAAAACACGATACATCACAAACTGTCCAACTGCATTTCGCAAATCTTCAACATCAGAATAACCGATAAAGCTTTTGATTTCAACGGCTATTTTTCGGTCTTCTAGTTCTGCTGCGAGTAATTGTTTTGCACCCAAGTCCACATACATATCCTTAGTTCCCCATCTCAGATGCAAGGGATCGTGAGTAATTGTCCAATTGTCTTTAATTAAGGCATTTTTAACAGCATCGTGATAGAGATCTAAAGCTGGCATGATTCTCTACAACAGCAATCAATATCAACTATTATACCCGATTTTCTCAAGTTTGGAAAGTCCCAATTTTTGAGAAACTTCTACAGAAGCAACGGGATAAACGGTTTCAGTGGGAGTTTTTAAATCCCTCCAATCTCCCCCGCAAATCACTTGATATTGTTCGCGAACAAAGTTAGAAATATCTTCAATTTCAACAATCCATTCTTGAGCATATTTTTTTAAAAATTCCCCCCGCAGTCCCAATTGAATCGCACGGCGTTCTAATTTGTCACCAACGGGATTATGATCCGGGTCCCACTGCAAACGCACCTCGGAATTTTGAACCGCTTGTTTCCAGTTTTTTTCGGTTGAATAAATATCTGGAATAAAGCTAGAATGAACGGCATTTTTTAAAATATTATCAAAAGCAGTTCGTTGAATTCTAACCGCTAAAGTTACCTCTTGTTCGGCTTTGGTTCCCCATCCCGAACGGTACATCATCCAGAGAAAATTAGGTTTAATCCAACTCATCCGGTTTAGGCGAAATTCACCGCCAAAATAACCATGTTTTGCAGCAAAATCACCGATTTCACGACGGTAAGCTTGATAAACGATCACCGATGTTTCATCAAATTGTGCCAAAATATGATAACCTGTTTGCGGCCATCGTTGAACTTGCTTAAGGTAGGATTCGGTTAGCAGTTTCATAGGATTTAGTATACCTAAGTAAAGCCGAATTTTAGTCATTATATTGAGCTTGACTAAGATTCGGAAAGTAAACGTCTAGATTCTGTGTCTATAGAGTGTTTGGACTCAATCGCAAATATTCAAGAGTTAATAGTCGTAAGTAGTCTAACATTCGGATATAATATTTAATTTGACCAAATTGATTTTCAGAATTAAAATAAAACTGATAAATTTTAGCAAATTCAAAAATGCTTATTTCTTGCAAAGCTTGAATAGCTTCTGATTCATTTTTAATCCGACCTTGTGCTTGAATTTGACTCGCATAACCTCGAATGGTAACAGTTAAAAGTTCAAGCTCTTCTAACAAACTAAACTGCTCATCAGATGGAGGATATTGAACAGCAATCTCTTTCCGTTCTTGACGAGTATTTTGATAATCTACTGTTAATTCTTCTAATAAATGTGAAATTGAATTTCTGAGAATAGTCGTTTTTTCAGCCTTAGTTATTGATTCACTCATCATTAACTCCGTATGTCACAATTTTTTCAACACCAAACTGATTAGATTTTACAATCAGGTATTCATTTCCTTTACGATATACCGCAGAGTTATCCCCACGATATCCTACTTTTGGAATTCGCACAGAACCCTTTTTCTGAAAATTATGAGCTTTTCGTAAATATTTTAACGGATCAAATCCTTTTCTGCTTGCATGGTCTAAAATACTTTGAGCAACACTGATGTAAGTAGAAGCATCCCATTCGGTTAGGTGCTGTTCAATCTCCGCACATTCTTCTTCTGTGTAATTTTCATAAAGTTGGGTGAAAAATGGATCATCAGACGAAATCTCTGACATGAGTTTTTAATTTTAGTCAACTCTCGTGTAAACCTAATTAAAAATATACCTTACTCATCTGAAAACATCAATACAAATTATCATTGAGATAAAAACGGTTGATAATTTGCCATTTCTGAATGTCCAACGGGGTTAATTCCCTGCTGTAAAAGTTCGGAAGCAATTTGAACCGCAAAACAGCGATCGCTACTATGTTTAACACCGTACAAAGACAACAAAAACTTCGGTTCAACGAGCGTAAAATTTCTCACGTTTACAGTAGGAACATCCCCAACAAAAACGTCAAGAATAACCTTAATAGTTTCCCTGTCTAACTGAACAATTTTCGTATAACGAGAGAACGTCTCCGAACCCGGTAAGCGATCAAATCTCGTCCAAGTTTTGTCGTAGCCCCGCTGTTTTAACTGAGTGATTAATTCACCAAAATTTTCGGGTTTAACAAAAATATCGATATCTTTGTGATCGTGGGCGTGTTTGTACTCGATATGGTTTTCTGGGGTCATAAAATGCCAAGCCCATCCCCCGGATAATACAACTTTATCGCTAATTGCGTTAATCTCATCTAAAATAACATCCAGTCGAGTTTTATCCCACAATTCACCCAAACGTTTCGAGTTATGAATTCCCATTTTTAATCCCCTTAAATTTTATAGATAATTGGCAAATAAAAAGGCATTACCCATCATTCTAATGAATAATGCCAACTGTTATTTTACTTATCCATCCGTACAGGTAAAGCAGTCTCTAGAATTTCCATCAACAACTCTAACCGAGACGGACGAGATAACATCGGAACCAAGTTCGGAAGCGAGTAATAATCACCCGCAAAGGTGAAGGTTTCAACGGGGGCTTGTTGATTTTTGAGTTGGTGTTCAATCCAATGATTTGTATAACCAACTTTGACGATAATCACGTTCGGCATTACCCCCAATTCGTGGCAATACTGCTTATAAACTGTGGAAAAATAAGGCGTGTTATTTTCTCCTTCATCCGTCACCAAAATAATTTGATCGACGATTTGACGCTTTTTCCGCATCACTTCTAACGCACAGCCTATACTGGTTCCTCCATCGGCTTTTATGTGTTTAAATGCCTGTTCCCAGTCACTTAATTCTTGACCTTTAGCAACAATCGGATAGGGTATTGTGTCAAAGGCAAAAACATACAATTCCGCTTGAGTAATCCCCGAAATTAATGCCGCCAATTGTTTCCCAACTTCAATCGCATTTTGCATAGAACCGGACTTATCAACAAACAAAGCAGTGGGTTTAACAATCGCACCCCGACGCTTAACTTGTTCGTTGGTAATTTGTTCTAATTTGGCTGCGGTTTCCGTGTCAAATTCGGCGACATTTCCCGCAACTTTTGCTTTAAAAGCAGAAACGCGATTGCTATTTTTTGCCTGTTCTAACTTGTCATCAATTAACGCTTTGACTTGGGGATTATCCATCGCCCCCCGATTTTTAAGGGACTTGAGATTATTAATCACCTCTTGGGGAGTCATCGAATTAATTAACGCAACTAAAACCGGAGGTGTAAGCTGTTTAATTGTTCCCACAGCGATGGTGTAAGGGATGTTAAATTCAACAATTAAACGCGCTTGTTCGAGGGATGTTTCTGCTTGATTTAACTGCTTAATGACCGCAGCTAAAGACCCTTCTGGCGGTTCTTCTCGAAACAAAATTGCATTCGCCCGTTCGCTCGGTTTGATGTGCAAACTGGCGTAAAGATGCTTCATCGCTTTGCGTCCCCGCAGTGCAGCCCGGTCAAATAAATTAATATTTTGTTCGCGTTTTTCGAGATAACGACGGACAGCAGTTCGAGCAGAACGGGGTAATTTATTCCGATGAATTTTCATAAAGTCTACCACCCGTGAAACTTGATAAGGGGGTAGTTCTTGTAACATCATAAAACCCGCATCTCGGTGTTCATTAATATCGCTCGTTAACAGATGAGCAATGAACACTTCTTGATGATCGCGAACATCTCCATTTTGTTGATACCAAACCGCCAAATGTCCGTAAAAAATGGGGTCAATTTCAATAATTAATTGATGAATTTCTGCGACTTGTTCTAACTTCCGGTGAGGAGTTGTTAACAAGCTATTCAGCATTTCTAAACGTAAATCACGTTCGGCTGTATTCATTACCATTTTACCAACCTCCTGGGGATTTTGAGGAGGCGATCGCCACAGAATTAAAACTTTTGATTGAATAAGTTTTAAAAATTTTATATGAACCGCACAAGTTTGATAAGCTTTTGAACTGATCAAGTTTATCAACTTAAGTTTGTAAGCTTCATCGGGTTGGGGTGCGGCGATCGCCATTTTTTTCTAAATTTATAGCCTGTTAAAAATCCAATCTCAATTTGATATTCTTGAGTTAGAGTTTCTTCGGGTTTTTGAGAGTCCCGTATGAGTTTAAACAGCAGGAACATTTTATTTTTCACCTATTAGGTAAATGGATGTAGGCTGTTTTGTTCGGGATACGGGACGGGAGTTGAAAGCACTTCATACAAGTCAAAAAAGCTGTTGTTCATACGCAGGAGTTGAACCTGCTACCAATCGTTCTATAAACGAATGCTCTACCATTGAGCTAGTATGTAAGCTTCTTGTGTTAGGGTACGAAGTGAATCAATAATTGACAATAATGCAAAAATTTAGTTGGTTTTCATTCTCAAATTTGGGTTATTTTGATTTTCCGGTACCCAACGACTACCGCCATCATGTTCTGTTGGTGGGCGTCGGTTGGAGGATTTAACATTCAACTCTACCGCTTCTTTGATTACATTCTCGGGCGTATAGTTAGAGTAAGAATTCAGCGATGAAACGACATTAAATCCCATCGATGTGATTACAACACTCACCGTTAATGTAACGAAGTTATAGACTTTTTTTTCTAATGCGATCGCCATTTTAATCCCTCCTCCAGAATTGGCTGTTTCCTGTCCGAGTTTGTGGAGAGTGTCTGATTAAACTCGGGAACAGTTGAAAGAGGAATAAGCGATCTTTTAAAGGGTAAATGAAAATAAAAGACCTAACCGTAAACTGCTTCCGGACGAATAATCAAATCTCCACTTGGGCGATGATCAACCACATATAAATTAAGTTGATCAAAGTTCACTTCTAAATATTTCGCCACCCGTTCTTTGATGCCGTTATCATTCATTTGATTTGTAATTCCAAGTTGATTTTCGTTAATGTCGTAGGAACGACCTTCAAACCGAATATGAACCATAATTTCACCTCGCTTGTCTTAAGCGTTATTTATATACTACACAAGTAATACAAGCTTGTCAAGTGGTTTTCTGAAATTTTTGAGTTGTCTGTTAACTGTAGTCGGTAAAATGCTTATACAGTAAGGGTTTCAGGAAATTATCCTCGGACTGAGAAACCAGGTTTTTAATCCTCTGTAGGGGCGGGTTCGGTCCAGATGTATGTCTCCCACCCCATCACCGACATAAACCCGCCCTACACACGTAATACAAAGTTGTCAAGTGGTCTTCTGAAATTTTTGAGTTGTCTGCTGACTGTAGTCCGTCAAATGCTGACGCTGTAAGGGTTTCAGACTGAAAAACCCGGTTTCTCTGAGAAACCGGGTTTTTGAACGTTTAGCTAATTGTATTTTCTTGTATTATATCGAGTGGAAAATCCTAAATTACTTGCTATCCCAGAGGACGTTTAGCTTTATTTAAAGCCGCCTCATAGGTTTTTTGATTGCTTTGAACGGACTTCATCAAATCAACAACAGGATTAGGATAATCCACCCCTAATTGTACACCAAACCGCTTTTGTTCAACGGGTTGTAACTTCCAAGGTTCGTGAACTTTTGATGCCGGTACACCTCTCAATTCTGGCAACCAATGCTTAACATAATCCCCATTCGGGTCATAATCTTTAGCCTGTTTGGGAATATTAAAATACCGAAATCCTCGCGCATCATTTCCCACACCGGCGGTATAATTCCAATTTCCCCAATTGCTACAAACATCATAATCAACTAACAGCGACTCGAACCATTCCGCCCCGATTTTCCAATTTATTCCTAAGTTTTTAGTTAGAAAACTAGCTACATTTTGCCGCCCTCGGTTCGACATAAAACCCGTTGCTGCAATTTCCCGCATATTCGCATCAACCAGGGGAAAACCTGTGGTTCCGGTACGCCAACGTTCAAACCGTTCCCAGTCTTTTTTCCAGGGAATTGGAACCCCTTGTAACCCGGACAGACGGAAGATTTTATTGCCATGTTTCAGACAAATAAACCGAAAATAATCCCGCCACAGCAACTCAAAAACTAACCAATAAGTTGAATCATTTTTTACCCGTTGTTCTTCATAATCCTGCACGTGGTCATAAATAAACCGGGGGGATAAACATCCCAACGCCAACCAGGGAGAAAATTTAGAAGAATAATTCGCCCCCAACATTCCATTCCGGGTTTGTTTATACTCTTTCAAACAATCTTGTTCCCAAATATAATCGGTTAACCGCGCAATTCCGGCTGTTTCTCCGCCCTGAAATTTTACAACCGCTCGTTCATCAAACTGGGGAGTTTCTAAACCCAAGTCTTGCAGTGTGGGCAATTCTCCGGGTTCGATTTTCGGTAAACTGGGTAAACGTTTGGGGGTGGGAAATGAGGCGTAAATGGTGCCGTTTTTCTCAACTTGTTTCCGAAATTGCGTGAAAACTTCAGGAATTCTGTTGACGGGAAAGGGTAAGTCATCAATATCGTAAAGGGTGGCGCCCCAATAGGATTTTAACGCGACGCCTAACGGTTTTAACGCTTTTTCTAAGGCGGTTTCAACGGCTAATTCTTCTGAGGTGACTTCCCGATAATAATAAACTGCATCAATTTCTAATAGTTTGACGATTTCAGGAATAACCGTCTCTGGGAAATCGTAACGGACAATTAAATCGCTTCCCAATTTTCTGAGGGAGTTTCGTAAATCTGTTACGCTTTCGAGTAAAAATTCACCCCGAAATGATCCCGTTTTTGGGAAACCAAAGGAGGTTTTTCCAAATTGTCGGGGGTCAAAGCAGTAAACGGGGATGATTTCTGCTTGGGCTTTTGTGGCTAAATGCAGGGGTTCGTGGTCGTGGACTCGTAAATCGTTCCGATACCAGATGAGAACTCGTTTATCGCTCATTTTTCGTTAATCTGATTGGCTGTCGTTACAAATCTTAACAAGTTTCTCAGAATTTTGCTATTTTCACCTTTTGTAATTTTTAATTTCATTCAAAAATCTCGATTTTCCAACGAACGTAGGGGCGCTCTTGCTTGCGCCCACATTCGCCCCCATAATTTTAATTTTATCCAAAATTTTTCCAAGAACTTGCATTTCTAACTCTAAGATTTTAGACTAGAATATAAACTCAAAAAAGATCGCAAAAAATTCACGGGTTGAAGGGCGGGTTTAGAAAAGTTATCGATGAGAAAGATAGATTTGTTCGGAGGCGCGCCCCAACAGGATTTTTTATTCATCATATCATGTCCGAATAATCAATAATTATTCTGTAGGGGTGGGTTCATTACAGTTTACAGTTTTCAGTTATCAGTGATAGCGTGAAAAAAGTTTACAGTTTTCAGTTATCAGTGCGTGAGTTTTACCTGCTATAACTGTTCACTGTCTACTGTTCACTGTTCACTGTTGTTCAGCCCCCATAACAGAATTAATCAACCAGATATCATATAACTATATTCAAATCCAATAAAAGGGCGCAAGCAAGAGCGCCCCTAAGTTTTGGTTTTAATGTTTTAAACTATAAGGATAGCTTGGGAAAAGGAGGCTTGAAAAATGGTTGTAATTTCATCTATACCCGAACAAAGAACGGTTCTAAAAAATATTAGCTGGTCTACTTTTGAGGCGATACTCAAAGAAACAGGCGACAAGCGAGGTTATCGTTTTGCTTATGATGGAGATGTATTAGAAATTATGAGTCCACTGTTAGAACATGAAAGCTATAAAAGTAACTTGGGAAACTTTATCGTTGTTTTAGCAGAAGAACTTGATATCGAAATTAAAAGCGGTGGTTCTTTAACGTTGAAGCGGAAAGATTTAAAACGAGGAATCGAACCCGATAACTGTTATTATATTCAAAGTGAACCTTTAGTTAGAGGAAAGCAAACTCTAAGCTTAGAAACTGACCCACCCCCAGATTTAGCGATAGAAATTGATATTACCCATAGTTCGATAAATAAACTCGAACTTTATGCAGCGTTAGGAGTCACTGAACTCTGGAGATACAACGGACAAACTATAAAATTTTATCACTTACAAAACCCAAACTATCAAGAATCAGAATTTAGCCTAACTTTTCCGTTTTTATCCAGTCTTGAACTCACCCAATTTCTCGAACAAAGCAAGACAACAGGAGAAATTACCCTGTTAAAAACCTTTAGAACTTGGGTAAAAGAACAGCTAAAAAACAATTAACAAATCGGAGACTTTCCAGGTTTAACCGCGTGAACGGACTCGCTTCCCGAATGAGGCCAACCCCGACGGTAAGACGCCTCTCCCGGTTGTCCCCAACCCAATTGTAATAAAACCTCTAAAAAATTAGACTTTTCCCACTTTAAAATACAAGCCCATTCCGTTCGTTGGGCGATGGCATCGACTTCAGCCGGATGAATCCGACGGTAATCTTTACCCGCATTTAAACTCAAATACAAATCCATGTCAACCGTCACCTCATACCAAAACTCAAGCAATTGAGACTTGGCGGCTTTTAAAGTTTCCATATCCTGAGGTAAAGCCATCAATTGGTCATCAACTCTCGGATAACAAAGCGTTTTTCCCTTGAGGGTAATTTCCCGCCAAACAATCCCGGAAACTTGGTAATCCATCTGATATTGATGAACGGCCGCTTTAAAATCTTGATAAGCGGTAAACTTTTGAATGGCATCCGGCTTGAGAAAATAATCAACCACCGGATTTCCGACAGCCGGAGTCGCAGATAAATTGAGACGCTCTCCATCTAAACAGGCTTTGCGCTCACAATTCAAAATTTCAATAAGTTCATCGGTACTATAAACTTTGGACATCACTCTGCGTCCTCTCGCTCCTCAACTCTTAACTGAATCAGTTGACTTGATTGTAGATTTTAGATCTAAATTTTGGAAGGGATTGGTAAATTCCTCCCTTCCTTTATAACTAAAACAAAATCCGAGTTCAAGCTGACTCACTCGCTACAAGTTGATTTTCCTGACGCAGATAAGCTTGGATAAAATCATCCAACTCACCATTCATCACATCATCAATTGCAGTCGTTTCCTGAGAAGTTCGCAAATCCTTAACCATCTGATAGGGATGGAAAACATAGTTGCGAATTTGATTTCCCCAAGCCGCCTCAACCAAATCTCCGCGAATTTCTGCGATTTCTTGGGCGCGTTGTTCTTGGGCAATAATCAACAATTTAGCCTTCAGCAACGCCAAAGCCTTCTCTTTATTCTGCAACTGCGAACGTTCCTGAGTACAACGAACCGCTATTCCCGTCGGCAGGTGAACCACACGGACAGCCGTTTCAACCTTGTTGACGTTTTGGCCGCCCTTTCCCCCTGCCCGGGAGGTTGTGACTTCCAAATCTTTTTCAGGAATCTCCAACTGCACGCCTTCATCAATCATCGGCATGACTTCCACCCCGGCAAAACTGGTTTGTCGCTTGCCATTAGCATTAAACGGAGAAATCCTCACCAAGCGATGAGTCCCTTTCTCACACTTAAGATAACCGTAAGCATAACGACCGTCAATTTCGAGAGTCGCCGACTTAACCCCGGCTTCGTCGCCCTCGGACAATTCCGCCAAATGGACCTTATAGCCGTGAGCTTCTCCCCAACGAGTGTACATCCGCAGCAGCATCTCCGCCCAGTCTTGAGCATCGGTACCGCCCGCCCCGGCATTAATCGTCAGAACCGCCCCATTTTTGTCGTAGGGAGCCGATAAAAGCTGTTCGAGTTCCCAACGCTCCAATTCTTGATTCAGACGGCTTAAATTCGATTCTGCCTCGGCTAAGAGTGCCTCATCGGTTTCCAACTCCAACAACTCCACAATGGCATCAGTATCTTCTATAGTTTTGTGCCATTGCTGATATTGCTGCAAAATAGATTTGAGGTCATTCAGTTCTTGCAACGTTTTTTGAGCGGTGCTTTGATCGTCCCAAAACTCCGGTTGGGCTGCAATTTGCTCTAAATCTTTTACCCTGGCGTTTAGTAGCTGAAGGTCAAAGATAGTCCTGGGTTTTACCCAGGCGCTCAGACAACGTTTCGAGTTCGCGTTTAATCTCTAAAACTTCCATATGGTATTCGACTGACAACCTTTCGATTCCAAAAGTTACACTGTAGATTTTAGCGGGTATTTCTCGCGCTCGTGTCTGCTCTTTTCACTCCCTAAAGTATGTCCCGTCAAATTTTTGCTACAGGTCGGCCTCGAAATCAGATTCATACTCGCGATCGCTGGATTAACTCTTTGTGGATCGTTGGACTGCTGCTGGCTGCTTTATTGCTGTTTGGACTCAATCTCGGCGGTGTGGCTCTGCGAGACTGGGATGAAGGCACTGTCGCACAAGTTGCCCGTGAAATTTCCCAAGGCGATCTCAATTGGCTTTATCCGACTTTACACGGTGATGCCTATTTGAACAAGCCTCCCCTGGTTCACAATTTCATCGCTTTGGCTTTCGGGTTGGGCGGAATTAACGAATGGATGGCCCGCTTGCCCTCGGCGCTGTTAACAGCATTTTCTGTACCGTTACTTTATCTTGTCGGTTTGGAACTGTTTCGTCAACGAACTGCTGCCGTTTTTTCGGCTTTGGTTTATTTAACTTTGCTTCCGGTTGTCCGACAGGGAAGGTTAGCAATGTTGGATGGGACTGTTTTATTTTTGCTGATTTTAATGATCGGTTGTGTGTTGCGATCGCGTAGAGATTTGCGTTACGCTCTCGGATCAGGATTGGCTTTTGGATTCTTATGTCTAACCAAAGGGATTTTCCTGGCGATTTTACTCGGTGCGATCGCCTTTTTGTTTTTACTTTGGGATACGCCCCGACTGTTGCAGTCTAAATATCTTTGGCTTGGCTTACTATTGGGTTTGGTTCCGGTCGGACTTTGGTATTTTGCCCAGTGGCAAGAATACGGTCAAGCGTTTTTTAATATTAATTTAAACGCTCAATCTTTGCAGCGCATTTGGGACTCCGTAGAAAACAATCAAGGTGCGCCTTGGTATTATCTGCTGGAAATTTTAAAATATGCTTGGCCTTGGCAACTGTTTTGGATACCGGGATTAATTTTTACCTGGAAAAGCCGAAGTTTTAGTTGGGCTAAATTAATCTTAGTGTGGACGGGGGTTTATTTAATTCCCATTTCTTTAATGTCTACCAAACTTCCCTGGTATGTTCTCCCGGTTTATCCGGCTTTGGCGTTGGCGGTGGGCGCTTATTTTGCCAAAGTTTGGCGGGAAGGCGATCGCGAAACCGGACAATGGCAAGGAAAAGTTAAGCAACTGGAAGATTTACCGGCACCTTTACCCGATAAATTTACCCCAATTTTTGCTCTTTTAAGCCTTGTCGGTTTGTTAGGTTGTCTGTATTTTGCCAATGTAATTCCCGCACTTCCCGTTTCAGCCAACGAGATCGATTTGCAATTAATTTTTGCCGCCTTATCAATGACTTTTGCCCTGACCACCTTGTTACTTTATCGAAAAGATCGACAATTTTTAATCGTTTTATTTTGGGGAATGTATGTGTCATTAATTTTGTTTGTGGGTTCTAATAATTGGGTTTGGGAACTCGCCGAAGACTATCCCGTTAAACCCGTCGCCGCCTTAGTTCAACAAAACACTTCTGTAGAGGACTCCATTTATACTTCTCATTCTTACTCTCGTCCTTCCTTAAATTTTTATAGCGATCGCAAAATCAAAGCTTTAGGAGATGAGGAGTTAAAACAAAAATGGTCTGTTTCTCCTCATCCCTATTTATTACTCGATGCTTCCAGCGTCAAACGACTTCAACTTAATCAGATGAAATCTCTCGGTACCGTGTCAGGATGGACGCTCATAACTCAAACAAAAACAACCCAGAATTCCTGCTGTGGAGACTCGGTTCAAAAATCAACAATTTAATCAATATTGAGTCAAAGCTTGTAACCTGAAATCTACCCAGACGAGTGACGATGAGTGAATCTATCTATGCCAACGAATTCTAAAGCTTGAACTCCATCAGAAGGTTAGTCTAGTTGAAAATGATGTCGGTAGATGTTTGTAGTTTTCCGATCGGCTTTCCCGAGATTAAGCGGTTGAATCTTATCAAAAATTACCGTCCAAAGCTGTTAACCTAAAGTTCAAAAAATTAATCACAGTCATTCAATTTCCCTCGGAAGATTGAGACTGTGATTTTTGTTCTGAAACCGACTCAGACTGTATATCGAGTGTATTTTGTTGAGAATTCAGTTGGTTGGTTGCCGCCACCGCTAAACTGATAAATAAAATCCCACTCACTAAAATCGCCAGGGGAAAACGTCGAGGCCATAAATCTCTACGAATTCTCGCTAAGGGATGACTTTGGCGCCGTAACATTTGCCCAACCGCCCACTTTCGCAAACAAAAGGGATCGCGAACAAAATGGCCACTGTTACTAATCACAAAATGAGTGTGACAATGGGGACAAGTGAACAGTCCACCTAACACCCCCATTGAAGACACAATGCTAGTCTGATGACAAATCGGGCAAGTAACAGAGTATGTATTAAAGGTATCAGCGTTCATAGACACAATGACTTAGAAAAATGACTCGGATAGACAAAACTGACGACCCCTTGCAACCAGAGTAGTACCGCTTGTAGCATAAGCGATGTGACACAATGTTGCTCTTTATCTCTAGTCTAACTCTCCTGCTGATTCCATCAACCCCTAAAAATACGGATTATGAAGCATCAATCTACACTTTGCTGATTGTGCCACAATTGTAAGTCTTTTAATCCGGTCGTGTGAGTGAGATTATATTGCAGGGGAGTGATAGTAATGTAATTCTGACGTAAAGCCTGCACATCGGTCGGTAAATCATCATTAATCACCGCCTGTTGTGGATCTTCGACATCTTCTAAGACTTCCCCCGCCAACCAATAATAAGTTTTCCCTCTCGGATCGACTCGTTTTTCAAATGTATCAATATAGCGACGAATACCCTGACGAGTAATCACCACACCGACAATTTCGGCTTCAAGGACAGCCGGAATATTAACATTCAGCAGCATGGGCTGAGGTAGAGGTTGGGTTTTCAGTTGGTTAAGCAAACGTTCAGCAAAACGAACCGCCCCCCCAAACTCTCTAGCCGAATAACTCCCCAAACTCAAGGCTATACTGGGAATGCCTTCGATCATCCCTTCCATCGCCGCAGACACCGTACCGGAGTAGAGAATATCGGTTCCCAAATTCGGGCCATGATTCACCCCAGACAGAACAAAATCCGGTGGAGTATCGAGTAAACCAAACAAAGCCAACTTCACACAATCAGCCGGAGTCCCGGAACAGGCCCAAGCTTCCACCCCCGGATGAAAAACCGAGTCCACCTTTTCGGCGCGAATGGGGTGATGGAGGGTCAAACCATGACCTGTAGCCGATCGTTCTTGATCGGGACAAACCACCTTCACCTGATGGCCAACTTCCGCCAGATGATTGGCAAGGCTACGAATTCCTTGAGCAAAAATGCCGTCATCATTACTAATTAAAAGTTTCATGGAGTCAATTGTGAGGGTCGTGCAGGGAATGGGCGTTATTTCAGTCGCCAGCAATCACCTTACCAGTCATCAATACTCGGAAAGCGAGTCAGTAAAGATATTCTACCCAGAACTCGACAGCGATCGCCCAATAACCAGTGTAATCTTAATGGTAAGCGTCTTTAATATGAGATCTAATGTTACGATTTTTGGGCGGATCAAATTGCGATTGATTCAATCTGCACTGTTAACCCCGATTTAAACTCAAAAGTTGTTTACTGAAAAATCCGGATATGACTACCCCAATCACCCAAATTGACGCCCAACTCCAAGAACTGCGTCAAAATGCCGAAACCGAAATCAGCACTTGTCAAAGCCTCGATCAACTCGAACAGTTGCGAATTAACTACTTTGGCAAAAAAGGGCAACTTTCCAAAATCTTAGGTGGGATGGGGAAACTCGATCCGAGTGAACGTCCCCGCATCGGTGCGATGGCCAATGAAGTCAAAGAAGCCATCCAAACCGAGTTAGAAACCAAACAAACCGCCCTACAAGCCGCCCAACTGATCGCCCGACTACAAAGCGAAACCCTCGATGTCACCATGCCGGGAATTTATCGCCCCCTCGGTCAAATTCACCCCCTCAACGGCATTATCGATCGGGCTTTGGATATTTTTGTCGGTTTGGGCTATACGGTCGCTACAGGGCCGGATATGGAGAGTGATTATTACAACTTTGAAGCCTTGAATATGCCCCCGGATCATCCGGCCCGAGATATGCAGGATACGTTTTATCTGCCCGATGGCAACTTACTGCGAACCCATACCTCACCGGTGCAAATTCGCTATATGGAACAACATCAACCCCCGTTGCGAGTGGTGGTACCGGGTCGGGTTTATCGTCGCGATAGCGTTGATGCAACCCATGCAGCAGTGTTTCACCAAATCGAACTGTTGGCCGTCGATGAAGGGTTGCGGTTTAGCGACCTCAAAGGCACGATTAAAGAGTTCTTACGTCAAATGTTCGGCGATTTACCGATTCGCTTCCGGGCCAGTTATTTCCCGTTTACCGAACCTTCGGCCGAAGTCGATTTGCAATGGCAAGGGAAATGGTTAGAAGTCCTCGGCTGTGGGATGGTCGATCCCAATGTGTTTAAAGCGGTGGGCTACGATCCGGAGAAATATACCGGATTTGCCGCCGGCTTCGGGGTCGAACGCTTTGCGATGGTTTTGCATCAGCTTGATGATATTCGCCGAGTTTATGCCAGTGATTTACGTTTTTTGAGACAATTTTGATCGCAGGATTGACTGTGTGGGTTGTATGAGGAGTGAACGGATGAATCGGTTGTCTTCTGGGTCGGGGTGGGTGTCCGGGTTGAGTGCGGTGTTAATGGTGGCGATCGCCATGCCAATTCCGGCGATCGCCGATGAAAAACCGCCTGCGTCTAAGTTTTCGCGCTCTCAAGGCCGAGTCGTTCAAAGTTCATCGGATCTGTGTCGTCAAGTGTTTGAACCGCAAGGGTTAGCGATCCGTCAGCGACCCACGCCAAATTCTCCCCGGGTTGGGGGAGTGCGTTACCGAGACCAAGTGACTCTGGTTGGCAATTATGAAGGGATTCGCGGGCCTGGAGGTCGAACTTGGCTGGAAATTACCTCTCCGGTACGGGGATTTATTTCTAATGGTTATCCGGGAGGACGGAGTAATTTAGTCCTGTGTTCGGATAATGTCAGTTCTCAACCGCCCCAACAAACTGCTTCTCTGTGTCGTCGTATTGACCGACGGGCGGCGCCTGGGGGTGTGGCGGTGCGGCAAAGGCCTTCTCGGTTGTCGTCTCGCGTCGGAGGGGTTCCCACAGGTCGAGAAGTTTATCTGGTTGAGGATTATCAACTGATTCGAGATCCAAACAACGAACCTCGAAATTGGGTAGAAATTGCCGAACCGCTAGCGGGTTTTATCTCCGCCAATACTTTGATTATGTGTCGCTGAACTTCCCGTGTTTTGGAATGAGATACGCTATTTTAGGAGTGAAGTATCCTTTCTAACACGAGTTCCGGAGGATGTGTGAATGCAACGGCTTGGCGATCGCGCTTTTAAGATTCTCAGTCAAGAAATTAATCGGGGTTCGCCTGATAACCTCGCAGGTGAATTAGGGCGCAAAATTGTCATGCAGCGACTCGACAAGTTGCGATCGCAAGAGGGTGAACCCCTTTCCTATGAGGAATTGTATCAACTGGTCAACGATCAATTCCCCGATTTTGACACATCTGTGCTAACTCAAGCCGCACAAGCGAACCGTAATCCTCCCGTTTACCAACAAGTGATGCGGGGCAGTTTGATTGTGGTGGGAATCATGGCTTTGATTTGGTTTGTAAATTTACCCTTTCCACTGATTCGCTGGCCTGTTAGTAAAACGGCTCCGATTTTGCTTTTTCCCAGTTATATGAATATGAATTATCACTATCGACAAGCAATTTCTACAGCCGAAGAAACGGAAAAATTACTTCAGTCAGCGACCACGATTGCTGAAATTGATATCGGCGAGGAAAAGATTCAAAAAGCTTATCAACATCTGGATCGATTACCCGCTTGGTTCTTAGATTTTGAGCCAAAATTTTATTGTTCTTTGTTTAAATGTAGTTGGCAGTTTACGACGAAAGAATATGAAGAAACTCGTCATAAGATTCAGCAGATTGAAGCCCAAATTATTCAAGAACAGTATGCTCAAAAGCGGTTAAATGCAGCGGAATCTGCTCTAAATTCGGCTCGCCAAGAATATCAGCAGTTAAAATCTGGGGAAAGACGGGTAGTGGCTGCATGGCAAGCGGCAATTGATTTATTTGATCAAATTCCCTCAGATACTCTCGCCGGACGTCTATCGGAAAATCGTTCTTTAACTGCACAGAAAGATTTTGAGCAAAAAGTCGATGCCGCCACTCGCGAAAAAAGAGGAACAACGTTAATTGTCACCGCTCAACAATATGCGGTTCAAGCGGTAAAAGTGGCTCAAGAACCACCCCATCCGGTTGAACAATGGGAACAAGCGGTTGATTTGTGGGAAAAAGCAATTCGTCAACTCGAAAAAATTTCTGAGGATCATTCCTCTTATAAAGAAGCACAAGAAAAACTTTCAGAATATCAATCGAATTTGAAGGCGGTTCAACTGAGATTAGAAGAAGAAAAAGAGTCAATTGCAGCAATGGAAAGAGCCAAACAATTAATTTTAGAATGGCGAGAGTTAACCCGTTCTAGCGATCTCGATTATCGAGTAATGAATCGAAAATTAGCGAATATTATTTACACCCTCGAAGAGGTAAAAGCGGGAACGACTGTTAATGCAGAGGCTCAAGATTTACTCCGGCGCACTCGTTACACTCGCAGTCAACTTTAAGCGAAGTTAGGTTAAATTTATTGAACTTCGAGTTGTAAAGTGGGCATCAATCGCTGTAAGTTTTTTAAGGATTTACTTTGCCAGGGAATTTCGCTGGAGGCTAAAACGATCAGGTTAACGGTTTTGATGCGCCGGACTTGAATCACAAATTTTGATAGCATATTAATTCCGGAACTGTTGAGATATTTTAATCCTCGTAGATTTAGGGTAATGGTATCGGGTTGTAACGTCAGGACATCATTGAGTAACTGAACAATGGGATTGGTTTCTTCTAAGTCATTCAGGCGCAGAGAACCGTTCAAGAAAATGGTCGTGGTTTCGCCATCGTATTTAACTTGATATTCTTCGGTTTTAAACTCTTGAATGTCCATGCTAATCACATCCTCGTTTAATCGGTGTTCGGGTTCGTTTGCTTAGAGAGCCAGTTGTACAACGGTGGTAATAATGAATACTTCTGAGTCCATTTTAACCGTCTCAAATTTCCACCCGAGATCGGCTTGATAGTCATTGATCATGGTAAGATAACCTAAGCGCGAACTTTTACCATCTTCGAGATTTTGTTCGATTTGATTGATATACATTTCTTGCGGATCGCTATTTAATAAGGTTTGAATATATTCTTGAAATGATGGAATCTTTTCCGGATCGATACTATTAATAACAGAAAAAATTAAGCGTTCACTATTTAAGTTGATTTTAATTTGAATGGGATAATGACAACGATTATTGCTAAACTTCATGGCATTTTCTAGCAGTTCATTGGCGATAAAACTCACTGCACTTTGAATTTCTGCTTGTCGATGTTGGGTATCGGGATCATCTTCGCTTTTGGGAAAAAATGTGGTAACGTAATCGGCCATAAAGTTGGCGGATAAGCCATTATTTCGCCAGCGCTGTTGCAGGGGAATTGAACCCGGAGAAAATCCAATCGCTAAAAACTCTTGATTCTCGGGGTCAGAAATCTCTACAAAATTTCCAAAGATTTGAGTCATCAGGAAATCGGCTTGCTTTCAAGGTGAATGGGAGCGGAGATAATCGGATTGAGTTGACACACTTGTTTTTATATCCCCATTTGAGTTTATCACATTTTACTCATTACTTTTTGCCAATACATCTGAGTAACGAGATCGGTGGGATTTTCAGCCAGACATTCAGAAAAAAGTTGAGCGGCTTGATGATATTTTTCTTGGTAATAATAGGTAATCGCCAGTTCAAATCGGGTTTTGGTCTCTAATTTCTTTTGTTTAAGTTCGGGAAAATCGGCATCAAACACTTCAAACACCGAAACTTTATTTGACTTTCCGGGAACGACAACCTGAGCAATAAAACGCACTGAATAAGCAGTCGGATCGGACAAACTCAAAAAGGTATTTTCACTAATTAATAAAGGCACATTATATTCTTTCGTTAGCTTTTCTAAACGGGCTGCCAAATTAACGGCATCGCTAATAACAGTGGTATCCATCCGATCTTTCCCGCCGACAATTCCTAACATTAAATCTCCGGTATTAATCCCCACTCCAATCTGAATTGGAGGACGATCGGGACGGGAACGAGTGAGATTATATTCGCTCAAACGTTTTAACATATCAATTCCCGCCTGGACTGCATGATCGGCACTACAGCCAAATAACGCTATAATTCCATCTCCAATATACTTATCAATTAAACCATAATTTTCTAAAATAGCCGGTTCCATGTGAGCCAGATAAGCATTAATAAACTTAAAGTTATCGACGGGATTCATCTGTTCTGAAAGCTGGGTAAAGCTGCGAATATCAGAGAATAAAATTGACATTTCTTGCTGAACTGCGTCCCCAATTTTAACATCAACAATACTTTCATAACCTAAAAAGGTTAAAAACTGATGGGGAACAAACCGTTCGGCAGCATAATTGAGCTGTTCTTCTTGATCTAAAGCCAGTTGTAAATCACAATTAATCCGAAACATATCTTCAATAAAATTTTGCCGTTCAGTTTCGGCATTTTTGCGTTCAGAAATATCTTGAAACGCAGCGATCGCAAACGCAATATTTCCCGCTTCATCATAGATGGGTGTTCCCCAAGCTTCTATGGGAATTATCCGCTCCCCTTGATGAACTTCAATATCATCAATTGTCACCGTTTCTCCGCGTAAAGCTCGCACTAAAGGTAAATCTTTTTCTGCATAAATGTGATCGGTTCCTGCTAGATAACTGGGGTAAATCTCTGCATGGGAATCTGCATGAGGAACCGCACCGGGTCCGAACAAGGTTTGAGCAACGCGATTAGAATAATAAATATTTCCTTGAGCATCGAGTACCACAACTCCGACAGGAATCGCCTCCAGAAATTGATTGAGTTGTTGACTGTTTAGTTTGCCATCTGTGGCTAAATCTTGATTGTTTGTCTGAACTTGTGGATGAAATAAAGGCGTTTCTTCCGGTGTTTCTGTAGCGTTTTCCTGTGATTTTTTCTCGGTGTTTTGGAATGGATGTATATTTTCTTCTAAGCCACTAGAAAGGTGATGCAGTTGTCGGCTGATCCGGTTCAAGGCGGTGGCGAGTATTCTCAGTTCATCGCTTGTCTTCACAGAAACAAGCTTGAAATTTCCCACCGCAATTTCAGTAGCAGCCGTTGTTATTGCTAAAATCGGTCGCGTTAGGTGTTGAGCAAGTTTGTAGATAATTAAGGGAAAAATGATCAAAAAGCTTAATCCGGTCAATAAAAGGGTTGTCGCCAGTTGTTGAACGGGTTGGAGAACTTGAGCGCGGTTTTTTTCCACTAATAAAACGGAATTCCATTGTTCTAACCAGCGATGCACTCCCAGAATCGGTTTCCCGACATAATTTAAGTCTTGATGGATGCCATTTTGATGTTTTAATGCCGCTTCTAATCCTTTGCTGTTTAAGCGGGGAGGTAATTTTTTCGGATGGGAACTATTCGTATAAATTGGCACTCTAAACCGATTCACCCAGTAGGTTTGTTCATTGAGACTCGGGTTGGTTTGGGTAAGAATTTCGGCTGCCGTTTCTAGATTTAAGTGAATTGCTAATACACCTAATGTTTTTTGATTCGCTCCGGATAAGGGTGTAGAAATCGTTAACGTGGGTTGGTTGGTTTGGGGAGAAAGATAAACACTTTGAACGTAAGTTTGTTTGAGTCCTTCAATAAAATATTCATCGGCGGTTCGAGATTGACCTTGAATGCTAGGATTTGTAGAGAAGATAATTTTTCCCTCATTAGCTGTCAAAATCAAGATGTCTCGCACATCCGATTGACTGACGAATGCTACACTCATTAACGATTGCATTTGACGGTAAGCTGTGGTAAATTCTGCGCTGGAGCGATCGCGGGTTAACAAAATTTCAGCTAGAGTTTTCACTTCCGGAAGTAACGCCAGGGAAACCGTTGCTTTGCGATGCTTTTCTAGCCAACGGTTTAATGCTTCTTCTTTGAGGGTTGCACTCATTTGCAATTGTTCTGAGACTAACTCTATCATTGAAGATCTCGCATCAAGATAGGCGATCGTCCCCATACTGCACAAACTGACCAGTGACAGCAGTAAGAAGGAGACGATCAGTTTGGACATGAAGCTTTTTGTCCAGAATTTCATAAACCCTATCCGTTTGGCAAGTCGGGTTAGCCAGCCTGAGAAAAAGAGTAGCACAGTCGCTAAACCGGATGGTTTTGGTTCTTGATTTGCGAGGGTAGCCATTCTATGATTAAGTTCAGTTGATTAATTGAGTTCTACTCTAACGCTTAATTTGATCAGGTTGCTCGAAATCTACAGTTGATTAAAGGTTTATTTTATAACAAATACTGCCCGCTTGAAACCAGCGATCGCCGATCGAGGTGTCTAATTTGCCTGATTCTACAGCTAAACTGGGGAAGGGGGTTAGTTTTCCCGAATTGGCTTAAATCAATTTTATCCCGTGTTTTTCTTGATTCCGGATTCAAGTTTAATTTAAGATAAAATAGACCCGGTTCTCGCTCCGCTTCCCCAACCCAACATTAGACTCTCGAAAAAGTTGCCCGACTGCGGAGGAACAAGTCGTTTGTTCTAATTTTGCAGTTCTCGATAAGCCGTATAAACCGCTTGCACATTGTACCAATTCAAAAAAATTCGGGCAAGTTCTAAAGCGAGTTGCGGTTTTCCTTGGTGAATTAACCGCTGTAAAACTCCGGCCATTGTGCGTTCATTTAATCGACCTCCAAACGTTAAAAATCCCCAGAGAATTTGATGTAAAATTGTCATTTGAATCATCAGTTTTACTTCCAAAGTCGGATGTTTTTGATAAAACAAAACCCCCATTCTTCCCCGTTGAATTTCTTTTTCTATCAAGTTGGGAAGCTGTTCTAAACTAAAGGGAGGATGCCAATGATAACCGACAGCTTCCGGGCATTTAATTAACGTTAATCCCAGTTGTTTCAAGCGCACACCCAGTTCTAAATCTTCCCAACCGTAGAGTTGAAAGCGGGTATCAAATAATCCGGCTTCGATTAACCAATGACGGGCGATCGCCACATTTCCCGTTGCAAAATAAGCGGCAGAAAAATCGGTAATTTTATAGGGTTCTGAAGTGGGATTGTCAAAATTACAGGTATTAATCACCCGACCATAAGTAAAGACGCGATTACTGTTTTGATATCCGTGATTTAAAGCCTTGGCATGAGCCGAGAGAAAATTTTCAGTCACCACCAAATCACTATCAATAAAAATAATCGTATCCCCGTCCGCCTGTTGTACGCCTAAATTTCGCGCCGCAGCGGGGCCTTGATGAGTTTGAGAAAACCAGCGAACATGAGGAAATTCTTGCTGATGATTTTGCAACCATTCTAAAGTTCCATCAGTGGAACCATCATCAACTAAAATCACTTCATAATTGGCTACAATTGAGCAATCCTTTTGACGTTCAAGTGCGGTCAAACACTTTTGCAAAATCGGCAAGCGATTGTAAGTGGGAATAATAACAGTAAAAAACATAATTTAGACTTGAGAATTTCACAAGTTAAGGGGTTTAGTCGTAGATGAGATCGGCAAAAAACTGTTCGCCGAAAAAATCGGTCAGGTGTTAACGGTTAACTGTTCGCCGTTCCGGTGTTCCGGCGTTCCCTCTTTCGAGAAAAAATGCGTTAAAATTTTTAGCGTTAATAGCGTATCATATTAATATAGATTCGGCGAAGTGTTAGAGTGATCAGCGTTAGGACTTCAGAGCGCAAGAACCTTTACATGGCTATCGTCTCAAGCAGCAACTCGAATTATTCATGGGAAACTGCATAAGCGTGAATTCTGGAGCAATTTACCCCTTACTGAAACGCTTGGAAGAGCGAGGCTATATTGAAGTCATTGCAGAGGAAGCCGGAGATGCTGGCTCTTGTCGCAAAATTTATAGTATTACGACCTCAGGGCGCGATCGGTGGCGGTACAAAATGCTGGAACAGCCTCAAGAAAGCTGGGTGAAAAGCCGTTCGCGGTTTTTGATTAAGTTTTTCTTCTTTAGTGATTTAGAACCCCAGTCCCGACGGAAGTTGTTAGAAGCCCGTTTGGCGGTCTGTTACCAACGTCAAGCCTATCTCAATCAAGAAGAAGCGGTTTACCGTCCAACAGACCCCTATCAAGCCGCAGTTTGGCATCGGGCGAAAGCAATGTTAAACTCTGAAATTGACTGGCTGTACCAATTTTCGCAACGCTGCACATCTGAACCTTCTCATCTCATGCTGGGGAAAGATGAGTAAATCTCTTAAATTTTATTAAACTTTGTAAAGACAACACCCGTCTAAACCCACGACGACTGATTGGATAAATCTATGTCAAACGCTCCATTGTGGAAATCTACGGCTCAAGAAGAACAGAATACATCTGCTGCGTTGAACCCCCGGCTGGAGGATGACGCCTCAGAACCTCAAGTTTCCTCTACAGTCTCCCGTCAACCTCAACCCGTCCAACAGGGGATCGGATGGGTGCAAGTGCTAATTGCCATCGCGATCGCATTGGGTGCCGGGTTTGTCGGGGGAAAATGGTGGCAAACTCAGCAAGCCAACTCAGCCCAAGCTGTCAATCAAGAAGCGCCTGCTGCCCGAAAAGTTCCCGTGAAACTGGCCACCGTCGAGGGGACGACCTTACAAGAAAAATCGGAGTTTGTCGGGACGTTGGAAGCCAAACGTTCGGTAGACATTCGCTCGGAAACCGAAGGACGGATCACGCGCATTTTTGTTGAGTCGGGGGATACGGTCAGAACCGGACAGGCGATCGCCCGGTTGAAAAGTGATAGTATCGAAGCCGAACTCAGACGCGCCCAAGCCAATGTTACTCGCGCTCAAGCTCGTTTAGATCAACTCAGAGCGGGAACTCGTCCCGAAGAAATCGATCAAGCCGAAGCCCGCTTAAATCAAACTCAAGCTAGATTAGATGAATTAAAAGCGGGAACTCGTTCAGAAGAAATTGCTCAAGCTAGAGCCAGATTAAACCAAGCGATCGCCCGTTTAACCGATGCGCGATCGGGAAGTCTCGAAGAAGAAATTGCTCAAGCTAGAGCTAGAATTGAAGCCAATCAAGCCGATTTACAACTCGCCAATGAACGGGTTAATCGTTATCAGAATTTGCAAGAACAGGGTGCAATTTCTGAAGATGAATTGGAAGAATATCGACAAAATCAACGGCGTTTGCAAGCGGTTGTAGAGGAATCCCAAAGACGTTTAGAACAACTCCAAGACAGTCAAAAAACTCAAATTGAGCAACTCGAAGCCACCGTCGAACAAGAACGCCAAGCCTTGCGACAATTGGAAAATGGGGCGCGTCCTGAAGCCATTGCTCAAGTTGAAGCCGAAGTTGCTGAAGCTCAAGGTGAATTGAATCAGTTATTAAATGGAACTCGCCCGGAAGAAATTGCTCAAGCTGAAGCCGAAGTTGCCTCCGCGATCGCTGAGGTTAGCGCTTTAGAAGTGCAACTCGAAGAAACAGCAATTGTGGCTCCTTTTACGGGAATTGTTGGAGATGTTTCGGGTAAAATTGGCGATTTTGTCAGTCAGGGTGATGCGATTACAACATTAACTGAAAATCAACTTCTTGATTTACGTTTGCCGATTCCCATTGAACGAAAACCGGATTTAAAAATCGGATTACCTGTAAAAATTAGCGCTCCTCAAGGTGAATTTCTCGCCAACGGAAGAATTAGTTTTATCTCGCCAACGGTGAATCAAAACTCTCAAACCCTGCTGGCGAAAGCAACCTTTGATAATCAAGAAGGACGGCTACGAGATAATCAATTTGTGCGTTCTACTGTAATTTGGAATGAACGTTCTGGTACAGTGATTGTGCCGGTGAATGCGATTACTTTTCAAGGCGATCAACGCTTTGTTTATATCGCCGAAGGGGGCGAAACGTTAACCGCCAAAAAACAAGAGGTGGAATTGGGTTTAGTTCAAGGGGATAATGCGGAAGTGGTCTCAGGATTAAGACCCGGACAAAGATTAATTGTTTCGGGGACTCAAAAATTATCCGATGGCGCGGCTATTCAAGTTGTTCAATAACGCGAAAATATTCAATGAATCTCACTGATTATGTTTACCCATTTCTTTATCAAAAGACCAGTATTTGCTTCCGTTTGTTCCCTGTTAATTATATTAATTGGATTGGTTAGTTATACTCGGCTTCCGGTGCAGGAATTTCCGAGTATTGATCCGCCACTTGTTAGCATTCGGACCACTTATCCCGGTGCAAACCCAGAAGTCGTAGAAACAGAAGTCACAGAAATTATCGAAGCCGAAGTTAATAGTGTTGATGGAATCAAAACCTTGACTTCATCCACTCGGGAAGGGGTGAGTAGCATCCAAGTAGAGTTTAATTTAGAACGAGATTTAGAAGCGGCTACTCAAGACGTTCGCAACCGAGTTTCGCAAGTGATAGGAAGGCTTCCTGATGATATTGATCCGCCTGTTGTTTCTAAAGAAAGTAGCGACGATGAAGCGATCATGCGGATTGCTATTTTTGGAGACAATTTCACCACCTTAGAACTAAGTAACTACACAGACGTCTTTATTAAAAATGCTCTCGAAACTGTTGATGGAGTTGGGAGTATTAGCATCGGGGGAGAACGTCGTTATGCGATGCGACTGTGGTTAGATTCGCAAAAAATGGCGGCGAGAAATATCACTCCATTAGATATCGAACAAGCATTAAGACGACAAAACGTAGAGATTCCGAGCGGTCGAATAGAAGGAGAAATGACTGAATATCCAGTCAGAACCTTAGGACGTTTACAACGACCCGAAGAATACGAAGATCTAATTATTAGAAGCAATCCCGATGGTTCCCAAATTCGTTTAAGAGATATTGGACGAGCAGAAATTGGCCCTCAAGATGATCGAACCATTGCCCGATTTCAAGGTCAACCTGCGGTTTCTTTAGGGATTAGTAAACTTTCGGGTTCAAACCTGCTAGAAGTAGCGAATAGTATCAAAGCAAAAATGGCAGAACTCGCGAAAAACTTCCCGGAAGGGATGAGTTATAGCATTGCGGTTGACTACTCAGAATTTGTGGAAATTGCCATTGATGAAGTTTGGCACAGTTTGTTTTTATCCATTGCTTTAGTTGTTCTGGTGATCTTCGTTTTCTTGCGAAATTGGCGGGCGACTTTGATTCCCACCATTACCATTCCCGTCTCCTTAATTGGGGCGTTGGCGGTGATGTTTGTTCTCGGATTTTCGATTAACACCTTAACATTATTCGCCCTAACTTTAGCAACGGGTTTGGTGGTTGATGACACGATTGTTGTTTTAGAAAATATTGTTCGCTACATCGATGAAAAAGGTTTAAAACCCCTTCCTGCGGCTTTGGAGGCGGTGGGAGAGGTAGTATTTGCGGTAATTGCAACAACAGTTGTATTGGTGGCGGTGTTTGTTCCGGTGGGATTTTCTGGGGGAACAACGGGGAGATTATTTAATGAATTTGCGATTACATTAGCAGGTTCGGTAATTGTTTCTTCGTTCGTGGCGTTAACTTTAGCCCCTGCGGTTTCGGCGCTAATTCTTAAGCCTACAAATACGGGAGAACAGCGCAATATTTTCTTGAGAATTTTATCTGTTCCCCTCGATATGATTGAATGGGGATTGAATCTAATTCAAACGGCTTACGCCCGTTCTTTAAAGCTGGCAATGCAGCTTAAACCGATAGTATTGTTGGTGTTTTTAATTTCTTTAGCTGCAACCGCATGGCTATTTATACAAATTCCTCAAGGCTTTTTACCGACTGAAGACCGAGGACGAGTTTTTGTTCGGATTGGTTCGCCGGAAGGTGCGAGTGTGGAATACACTGACAACGTGGTTAAACAAGTAGAAGACATCCTCGCTGATGTTCCTGAAATGAGGGCTTATTTTGCCCTAGCTGGCTTTGGTCGAGGTGCATCTCAAGCCAACCGAGGCGCTGCTTTTACTCGTTTAATTCCCTGGTCAGAACGCACGGAACCCGGTCAATCTCAGCAGGAAATTGTTAAGCGATTAATTGGTCAGTTTTCTCAAAAAATTACGGATGCTTTGGTGTTTGCAATTAATCCCAGTTCATTACCAGGAGTGGGTAGTGGTCAACCGATAGAATTTGTCCTACAAGGAACCGATTTAGAAGAACTGGCTGCGGTGTCTGAAGAATTTACCAAACAGGCGCAAAAATTGCCGCAAGTGGTGAATGTTGACACGGATTTAAAGATTAATAAACCGGAGTTGGTTTTGGAAGTTGATCGGGCTTTGGCGGGGAATTTGGGCGTATCGGTTCAGGATATTGCCCGAACCCTACAAATTATGTTGGGCGGCGAAGATATTACCAATTTTAACCAGGGAAATCAACGTTATGATGTCATGGTTCGGGGCGAAAAACAATATCGTTCTACACCCGATGATATTCAGGAATTATACGTCAGAACTGACCAGGGACAAATGATTCCTTTGAGTAGTTTGGTAACAGTTAAAACCACAACAACGCCTCCCCAAATTAATCATTTTAATCGCTTTCGTGCCGCAGAAATTGAAGCAAGTCCGGCGGCGGGTGTGAGTTTGGGAGATGCGATCGCCGCTTTGGAAAACTTGGCGGATGAAGTGTTACCCGAAGGGATGCGAACCGACTTATCGGGTGAGGCGCGAGAGTTTCGGGATGCGGGGGATGCGACGCTGTTAATTTTTGGTTTGGCGATGGCGTTTATTTTCCTGACTTTAGCCGCACAATTTGAAAGTTATGTCGATCCGGTGATTATTTTGTTGGCGGTTCCGCTGTCGCTTTTGGGTGCTTTTGCGGCGTTGTGGGTTGCGGGTTTGGAGTTGAATATTTACAGCCGCATTGGGTTGATTATGTTGATCGGTTTGGCGACGAAAAACTCGATTTTGATTGTGGAGTTTGCCAACCAATTACGACAGCAAGGAATGTCTATTTACGAAGCCACTGTGCAAGCCGGAGAGTTAAGATTTAGACCGATTTTAATGACGGCTTTTTCGACAATTTTTGGTGTGCTTCCCCTGGCTTTGGCGACGGGTGCGGGTGCGGCGAGTCGCGTTTCTATTGGGTTGTGTGTGTTGGGTGGAATGTTGGTTTCTACCATTTTGAGTTTGTATATTGTTCCGGTTTTTTATGCGATCGCTCAAACGTTACAACTCAATTTGTTTGGCAAATCATCGGCTGAAACTGACTTAAATCCTGCCCCAGAAATGAACGGACATTTTCAGGATTTGCACGGGAATGGGAATGGAAATGGAAATGGGAATGGCAATGGAAATGGTCATCATAAGAATGGTCATGTTGATCAGAATGGTAATGGTAAAAATGGTTCATCTGATCGCGATCAAAACAAGAATCCCGAGTTATCAAATCGGAATAATTAGTAGGGTGGGTGAGCGAAAAAATTGCCAAATCCCCAAAATTTGGTGATCGGTTGTCACCCCAACAAAAATGTAGGGTGGGTGAGCGAAAAAATTGCCAAATTTCAACAATTTGGTTAGGAGTTTTCACCCCAACAAAAATGTAGGGTGGGTGAGCGAAAAAATTGCCAAATCCCCAAAATTTGGTTAGGAGTTCTCACCCACCCTACTGGTCATTTCAACAGATTTATAAAAGTAGAGAAACCCGGTTTTTCAAAAAAACCGGGCTTTTGTTTAAGAAATAAAAAAGCCCTCTTGAACTTTACAAAACTTGAGAAAATAGCGATCGCATTATTTGAAAATGAGTCACCCACCTTACTTAGAAAACAAAAATGTAGGGTGGGTGAGCGAAAAAATTGCCAAATTTCAACAATTTGGTTAGGAGTTTTCACCCACCCTACTGGTCATTTCAACTGTTGGTATCTTCTCTATTGCCTTCTACAACTGCCGTACACTTTTTAGCAGTGAGGTAAAAATTGGTTCTCAAAGATAAGGGTAAATGATCTGGATTAACAAGTTTTAAAGAAGCCAAGCCAAACCCTCCTAGATAAGTCTTGACTTTAGCTTTAAAAAAGTCGGTAACAGTCGGAACATCATAAAATTCTATCGAATCAAATCCATTTTTGTTCAACCTTTTAATCATTCCCCAATAGGTATGTAAGGAACAATGATCGGCTTGCCATTTGGTGAAACTCTTCCATCGAATGGTTTCAAAGACACTATTTGTAAGTTTGTTTGGGGTTTGAACAATATACAAGCCTTCTGGCTTTAAAACTCGATGAACTTCTTGTAAATGGAGATCGGAGTTGGGAATATGTTCAAACACATCAAAACTCATCACAACATCGAAGGAGTCATTCGCAAACGGTAAAGCTTCTGAATGAACTTTTGATAAGGGCAAATCTCCATATAGTGTTTGACTTTCTTGAATTCTAACGGGGTTTATTTCTACTCCTCTGATGTTATATCCTTGGTGATATAAGTTATTGAGTAGGTTTCCATTTCCACTGCCAATTTCTAGGATCGCATCAGTGCGTTGAAGAAGATTTGCTTTTTCTAAAAAATCTAGATTTGATTCAAAATTACCAAAAACTTTTCTTTGATGAAAATCATCAATAACCAACGCAGGATCATTGTATTTCATGGTACTATTTGAATGATTTTTATGTGATTTAAAAAGAGTTTTTAGAGTTATTTAGAGTTGATTAGAGGTTAATTCTTGAAGATTAACTAAACTAAACTGGTTTAACCATAGGTTTTTGACGACCTAAAGACAATACATATTATTAACATCTTTTTCAGTTGCCTAGATCGAACAGCTTTACAAAAGCTTCAAAAAAACTTCTTCTAATGAAAGTTTATCTTTACAAAACCGGGTGAACTTCAGAAATCTAGATTTAATCCAGTTGCATTACATACTTTTTTATTTTTGTCAATATACAATGTTAGTTAATTTTGGATGGTCAGAATTACTCTAATTAAACTAGAAGTTTGATCGCTCTTAAAATTTACAAAACTTATAATTGCCTATTGTTATTTACGGTTAATTTTTCAGACTAACTTAAATTGCCAAAAAATCCAAATTTAACTTTACAAAACTTCAGAAAATAGCGATCGCATTTTCTGAAAATGAGTCAAAATAGCAATGGAAACGGACACAGATGAGGATAACAAAACATGAGCGATCGTTGTATGATCCCGATTGTCAAATCTCCGAAAGATTACCAAGCTTATCGCATTAGTCCTCACGATACCAACCGTTTGGCGTTGGTTTTCGATCCCGATATCGCCAATACTTCGATAACGGTTTGTGTGGAGATATTTGATATTGGTGGAAAAACCCCACCCAACCGACATCAACTCGCCGTTGAGATGTTTTTTATTCTCAAAGGGGAAGGAGTCGCCAGTTGCGATGGAAAACAAGTCAAAATTCAAGCGGGGAATAGTATTTTAGTTCCCCCAACGGGAACCCATATGATTGAAAATACAGGTTCGACTCGGTTATACGCCCTCTGTATTATGGTTCCAAATGAAGATTTTGCGGAATTAATTCGTCGGGGAACACCTGTAGAATTAGATGAAGAAGATCTAAAAGTATTAACTCGGGTTGATGGTTTAGCGATGGCTTCAATGATTCATTTATCTTCGGTTTAAAATAGCCCCTCTGCTGACACAAACTGATCGCTTCCTAAATTTGCTAAAACTTCGGGTTCAATATTGAGAACATATCCCAATAATTGATTATTTTCAGCGATTCTGATCGCAGTTCCGGTGAGAACTCCATCGTCATCGGGATCGAGATCTTCGCTGGAAATACCTCCTCTGTCTAAAAAGTCTAGTGCTTCTGGTACCTCAGACAAAACGAGAGGAAGAATTAAGTCGATAGTTACTCCGAAAGTTTCCTCACTGTCAAAAGTTTCAAAGGTAATATCTTGTCGGGTTAATCCTTCTGTTAAAGCTATCCGATCATTGGCGGAATCAAAATCAGTCAAAATTGCATCAGGAAGTTCAATTTCATCGGGAATTCCGGAGAGGAAAGACACGATAGAATTCACCTCTTGAGTTTGTCCGGCTTGATCGGTTCGCAACACAAAAACATCGCCGCCTTCTCCGCCTTTATAAACATCAACTTCGCGATCGCCAATTAAAATATCAACGCCTTCTCCTCCTACAATTAAATCCGATCCACTTCCACCAAATAACAAATCATCACCTAAACTTCCATCTAATAAATCAGTGTCTTTATTTCCTAATAAACGATCTGCACCCGCTTCTCCAGATAATTCATCATTTCCTTGACCCCCATAAATTACATCTGCATTTTGTGACCCATTAATGGTATCATTGCCTTGAAAAGCTAACACAGTTGTAGAGGAGGAAGCTTGTTCTGCGGTCAGGGTGTCATTATCAGGATTATTCGTTGCAAACCTAGCGGGGAGAGACTCTAAGAAATCGAGAGTAAGTACCATAATAATCAGTGTGTTTGATTTTTAGACAACATTATTTTTGTTAGTATACTGCCATTATATCGGAATGAGAATTATTAAACAAACTCAATCAATGTTGACTCACGATGGAGTGCGTTTGGATGCCGATATTTATCGCCCCGAAGAACCGGGGGAATTTCCGGTTTTATTAATGCGACAACCCTATGGGAAAACAATTGCTTCAACGGTTGTTTACGCTCATCCCAGTTGGTACGCTGAACAGGGTTATATTGTGGTTATTCAAGATGTACGCGGACGGGGAAATTCTCAAGGAGAATTTCAACTTTTTTCGACTGAAATTGCAGACGGAGAAGATAGTATAAATTGGGCGGCAAATTTACCGGGAAGTTCAGGAAATGTCGGAATGTATGGGTTTTCTTATCAAGGAATGACCCAACTTTATGCAGCTTCTAACCGCCCGACTGCTTTAAAAACGATCTGTCCGGCGATGATTGGTTATGATTTATATGCAGATTGGGCCTATGAAGGGGGAGCATTTTGTTTACAAGCAAATTTAGGATGGGCGATACAGTTAGCCACAGAAACCGCCCGACTAAAAGGAGATGAAAAAGCCTATTTAGCCCTTTATCAAGCCTCTCGAAATTTACCCTTTTTTGATTCAATTCCCGCTGATTCCGAGATTTTAAAACAGTTCGCCCCGGATTCATTTTATCACGATTGGATTAAACACAACCAACCGGATTCTTATTGGAAAAATCTCTCTCCAAATCTAGATAATGTCGATTTACCGATGCTGCATATTGGCGGATGGTTTGATACTTATCTTCGCGGAACGTTAAATTTTTATCACGAAATTACCAACCGCAGTCAACATCCCCAACATTTAATTATTGGGCCTTGGGCGCATCTTCCTTGGGGAAGAAAAGTCGGGGCAATTGATTATGGAATCGAAGCTTATAACCCCATTGATGAGTTACAAATTCGTTGGTTTGATTATTTTTTAAAAGGAATAGATACCGAGATTTTAGAAGAATCTCCGATCGCGTTATTTGAAATGGGAAGTAACCAATGGCGGGAATTTGACTCATGGCCGAGTGAAAATGATCGATCCTATTTTCTGATGAGTACCGGACTCGCCAGCATCAGAGAAGATGCGGGAGTGTTGATGGAAGCGGTAGAAGAAAATTCTACTCAAATTTATGAAAATTTATCGGTTTCTGACTCCCTCGAACTTGAAGAAATTTCAGAATTTGACTTAGAAGAACAGGAAATTACTCAATCAGAAGCTTTTGATATTATCGTTCACGATCCTTGGCGACCGGTTCCGGCTTTGGGCGGTCATGCAACATTTCCAGCAGGTGCTTTTGAACGTTCGGCGTTAGACTGTCGCAGTGATATTTTAACCTATACTTCTGCACCTTTAAAAGCCGATTTACATCTGGCTGGCGATGTTTTTGTTGAGGTTTATTGTGAAGCCGATACACCCAGTTTTGATCTCTGTGCGGTTCTTTCTGAAGTGCGAACCGATGGCGGTGTTTATAATTTCACTCAGGGTTATATTCGGGTTGAATCTTCAGAAAATCCAATTAGAATTCAACTACAAGCCACCTGTATTAAAATCCCTCAAAGCCATGCCATCCGTTTAAGTTTAAGCGGGGCTTGTTTTCCGGCTTATCCAGTTAATCCGGGAACGGGTCAGCCTCCGAGTCAAACTCGTTTAATTGATGCCAAAATTATCACGTTAACCCTTCGTTGCGGGGGAAATTTTCCCTCAAAAGTTGTTTTACCTGTTGTTAAATGATCCGAAAAATAGGGGCGCAAAATTTACGCCCCCAGAGTGAATTAAAACGACCAATTAGTTTGGCGTTTTCTGCAACCCAGGTCGTTCTTCTGGGAGAATTGCACCCTCAACGGGGCAAACTTGTAGACAAATTCCGCAGTCTATGCAAGTATCAAAATCAATCCAGTACCAATCCGTACCCTTGGCATTTTTGCCCTGGCCATCGTGAATACAAGCAACTGGACAGGCGCCGACACAATCTGCAACGCCTTCGCAAACATCAGTAACTATTGTATGTGGCATTTTGTGTTCTCCCTGTTTGGATCAAACGGTAGGTATGACTCCCTCTTACATCCTTTCATAATTTTGTGATCACTGTTCACTTTCTCTCAAAATTGATGAAAAATTGGGTGAGATTTACCGCTTAGAAATGGTACAATCTTGATAGACATCGCAACTCAGAGATCGGCTTTGATATTCTATCGACCAATCGGAAATTAATCAGTTACTCTTTTATATTAAACAATTTTTTCTCCGATAACATTCTATGAATCAATCTCCAGATCTGCGACAACACGCCCCCGCAACTGAACGCAACCGTCAGCCGATTTTAGAGGTGTTGCAACGGGTTTTACCGAGTCGGGGTATTGTCTTAGAAATTGCCAGCGGAACGGGTGAACACGCCACGTTTTTCGCCCCTCGACTTCAGGGAATTCAGTGGCTACCTTCTGACCCGGATATTAATCATAGAGCAAGTATTGAAGCTTGGCAACGTTATTTTCCGTCAGACAATCTTTATCCCCCGTTAGCAATAGATGTGCGCTCCTCTGTTTGGCTGGTTGAACAGCCGGATCAATTGAATGAAATCGGATTAAAAAATCATTCAATTACCGCTATTGTTTGTATTAATATGATTCATATCGCGCCTTGGTCGGCTTGTTTGGGGTTGATGGCCGGAGCGGGGAGAATTTTACCCAATGGGGGTATTTTATATCTTTACGGCCCCTTTAAACAAGGGGGAAAACACACCGCAGACAGTAATAAAATGTTCGATGAATCTCTACGTTTATCGAATCAGGAATGGGGAGTTCGAGACTTGGAGGAAGTAACAGATATCGCCAAAAATCATCATCTAAAACACCTCGAAACGATTCCCATGCCTGCTAATAATTTATCGGTTGTTTTTCAACGATGTTAACAGGTTTTAGGGTCGGGTGTATGGTATGAAATGATAATCGGTTGAGGGGCGGGTTTATATCAGTTATTGATGGGAGACATAGATTGTTGGGGAACCCGCCCCTACCAGAGATCTATTCTTCTTCGCCTGTTAAACTGACCTGTCGCCATATCGGAATTAAAATCGCAGTGAAAATCAAGCCGACAGCCACACTAAACGCCAAAACAACTCCGATCGGAAGTTGTATGGACTCGAAGGTAAAAAATTTAATTGAAACCGGAGTAGCATTTTGTACGGAGATAATGGCGATCGCAGCGATGGCAACCGCTAAAATTAGACAGGTTAAAATCGGGGATATGATTTTCATGGGGAAGCTGTTATCTAATGGCACAGCTAATCAGTCTAGCGATCCCGATTATATCACATCAAAATAGAAAACACTGCTCAATAGAGGAGATCAAACCCTAATTATGTTTCGTCAACGTTCTACCCCTTGGATTCAACGCAAATCTCGTTTTATTATCGCAACGATCGCCGCTTTTGGTGCCGTTGTTACCGCTTATCTGACGATTGTGAAATTGACCGGAGGAAGCGCCGCTTGTCCGGTAACAGGGTGTGACAAGGTGCTGTCAAGTCCCTACGCGGTTGTCTTCGGTTTGCCCCTGGCTTTGTTTGGATTTTTAGCCTATAGCGGCATGGGAACAATGGCTGTTTTGCCTTGGTTAATTAACCCGGAATCGCAGAAAGAATTACGCCGAAAAGCCGAAAATTGGACTTGGTTGCTGATGTTTATCGGCGGAGTTGCCATGATGATCTTCAGCAGCTATTTAATGTATTTAATGGCGTTTAAAATTCAATCGCTCTGTTTATATTGTATCGCTTCGGCGATTTGTTCGCTGGGTTTATTTCTCTTAACAATTGTCGGTCAGTCTTGGGAAGATTTCGGTCAGCTTATGTTTACAGGCTTAATTGTTGGGATGATTACCATTATTGGAACTTTAGCGATTTATGCTCCCTTAAACAATCCTCAAGCGGATAGTCAAGAAACCTACGGCGTGACAACAGCATCTAATCCTGCTAATATAGCTTTAGCCGAACATCTAACTCAAGTTGGAGCCAAGATGTATGGTGCTTTTTGGTGCGGGCATTGTCAAACTCAGAAGCAATTATTCGGAAAGGAAGCCGTCACGAAACTGACTTATATTGAGTGCGATCCGGAAGGAAAAAACCCTCAACCCGATTTGTGCAAAGCTGCAAATATTAAGGGTTATCCGACTTGGGAAGTGAACGGTCAACAGTATTCTGGCGTGCAACGATTAGAGAAATTAGCCGAGTTATCCGGTTATACTGGCTCACAAAATTTCGGCAACCCGTAACTGGTGAGAGCCTTTTGAGAGCCTTTTGACTTAGACAAGGATAACCCGTTCAACCCCTGTTGTTTTTTATCCTTGTCTAATTTTTTATTTACTTTTTATTTGATTTAAGATAGCAATCTCACTATCTTAATAATTGTAAAACTGTAAATTCTGCAACAGAGCTACAAGAGGATTTTAATCAACAATCGAATTATAAACTCTCCGGAGATCTTGAATGAAAAGAGATAAAATTATTCCGTCAACCTGTAAAAATTGCCGTGCCTATAAGCCAGAAGGACGACGAGGTGGCTTATGTCAATTGTTTCAAGTCCCGGTTCAGAGTGAGTGGGAATCGTGCTGTTTTGCAACTCTTCCCTTTAAAAATTCTTGGGAAAATAAAGAACCCGAGTCACAGGAAATGTCTGAAGTGATGGAAGCCAGTGTTGAAGTCACGAGTTAATGGACAATCATTAAATCACTTAGCAGTAAGGAATTTTGCCTTATTGCTAGGTGTAAATACAGAAATACAGATTAAATCAGCTTGCGAGAATTTATTCTTTACTCTTAACTTGCTGAAAATAATATTTGAATCGTTCTCGCAATTGTTCTATCGTTAAATCTTTTGTCCAATATTCCACCAACCCATGACCAAACGCCCAAGCATTTTGTTCGGGTGAACCCGGATTTTCTAATAATAACGGCCATAAGGTCAGCAAGTCAAAATTGCGGCGATTCTTACCTTCGTCGGGATTTAAAACAGAAAACAAATCATATCCCATTTGCAGTTTACCAATGACAACGGGTAACTGTTCAACCGGAATTTGTTCGGCGAGTAAATAAGCCAAAGCCGGGGAACCTGTTGATATTGTGGCAATATATTTAAGAATCGGACTTTTGACTAATGCAGCTAAACCTTGAGTCGTAGTCATTTGGAATGTATACCGATCAATAATCTTAGCAGAGGCTACAGTACGCGCATCTAAATTGCGTAAAAATCGGGCTAACCGCAGTTGTTTTGTTGGCGGAATTAATTCAACTAAAGCAATCGATAAAGCATCAATCCCCCAATCTTTTCGACTGGCGTTTATATCCCCCGTAACGACGGGTAAAACCTGATTACAAATTTCTCCTAACCGTTCGCTTCTATATTGGGTTGCTTCTCGAATTGCAACTTCTTTCGGACGATTTCCGGCTTGCCAATTATAGGGCGGTTCCCACTCTCTCACCGGACGCAAACGATCCACTTGCGTTACAATTGCGATCGCCCGTAAATCTTCGACTTCTGCTTTCATATCTTGCAAGAAATCTACATCCATTTGTAGCGCCGGATCGAGGGCGGGTGTCACCAATAATAATAAATCGGTTTTGCCCAGAAAATCTAACACTAAATCCCGCAAATCAGAGCGATTAATTTGTTCATAACCGGGAGTATCCCACAAAATTAACGTTTCACCGGTGGGCGTTTCCCACTGATAGTTTTGAATTTTATCGGTACTCGGTAAAACATCTACTTCTGCTTTTTCCGCTTGAAATAACGTATTAATTAAACTACTTTTTCCCGCCCCCGTTCGTCCGGCGAGTAAAATATTAATCGGTTTTTGTTCAACTTTTTCTGCGGGTTCGGCTTGTTCAAAAATCTCTCGTAGCGTTGTTGTTTTTGCTTTCGGTAAGGTTGGGGTTTCTTGTGTCGAAAAAACGGACGCCGGAAGTTGAGTTCCTGAATACAAAGTAATGGCTTGACGGCAGAGATTTCTTAACGCCGCTTCTCGCAACATTTGACTCAAGTTTACCAATAATTGTTGATTGGCTTGATCGCTGTAACGTTTACTGGCGACTTTTGCCGCAGCAGCAGCGGGGTTAATTACCCACAATGCCCAATTCCAAATTCGCCACAGTTTTCGGGCAGAAGGTTCTAATTTTTGGTACATTTCATAGGCTTGAAATGCTTGTCCAACTGTTACTTGATTGAGAACCGGGGATAACTGTTGCATCCAGCGATCCATATCATCAACGGTGCCGCGAATCAGTCCGTAAGCTTGGGGAATGTAGATATTTAATAAAGGATATTTGACTTCGGGATAGTATGTATTGGCAACGGTAATTACCACATCCTGACAGCGTTTCCAAAAGGTTCCCCAGTCTTCCCAAACTGGTGCATCGTTGCGAGTTTCTTGGATGATTTCTTGTAATTTTGTTTCGATGTTTTGGGTGGCTGCATCTCCCGTTAACGGCGTTTCTGCATTGTCTAAACTGGCTTCGAGATCTTTATTAACTTCCGCCATTACCGCTTCTACTTGGGCGATCGCGGGTTTTGTCCACCGCACCAACAACCACCGCCAACCGACAAAAACTAGGGTAACAATTCCCCAGATCCAGTTAATTCCCCATTGATTAATTTGATATCCTGCTGTCACCATGATGAAGATGACAACAGCAGCGACTGGTAACGCTAGAATCACCCATTGCCAAGGTTTTAATCGCACCATAATCTTATCCTCTGTGAAACTGCACCGTTTGTATAAAGTTTAGCGCGTTTAGCCCAAGCATTTAATGGCTTTATAAAAATTAAAGAGCGAGAGTTTGATACAATTGATATTGTTGATGCTAGTGGTGATATTTGATCGGGTGATACCCGGGGCAATGTCTTTGAGATTCAATTGGGTGTTGCTATGATGCTTTGATCAAAAACTAAAAGGAGAAGTTATGACTGTTGATGCTGAAATTGTACAAACACTTAGTCAAATGCCAGAACCCCTTAAACAAGAACTTTTACATTATGCTAAATACTTAATTGAAAACTATTCAAAAAATACATCTGAGGAAAACCTCACTCCAAAAAAACAGAGATCGGGTATTCTGAAAGGTACCTTTGTTTTACCTTTACCCGATGACTTTAACGAACCTCTGGAAGACTTCAAGGAATATATGTAATGAATGGTTTTCTTTTAGATACTCATGCTTTTATCTGGCTAACTGAAAATGATTCTAACCTGCCAGATGACCTGAGAGTGATGATTGACACTGCCGATCTGGTTTATCTAAGCATTGCAAGCCTTTGGGAAATTGCTATCAAGTTGAAAATTGGTAAATTATCACTTCAGCGAAGTTATGAAAGTATTGGATCTGCAATTGATGCTTCGGATATCCTGATGCTTCCCATTTCTTTTGCCGATACTGTTCAAGTTCGGAATCTTCCATTACATCATAGCGATCCATTTGATCGAATGTTGATTTCGCAGGCAATTAATCATTCTCTAATTATTATTAGTATTGATAACAAATTTGATGCTTATTCGGTTCAGAGAATGTGGGTATAAAGCAAGCCAATAATTTTATGGATAATCAAAGAATAAAGTTAGATTTCCTAATGGCTTTGCTATAATAAATCATCAAGCTTGATTTGAAACTTAGAGAGCGTTACTCTTATGATAGAACCAACCATTTTAGAGAAATTTGAAGCCCTTCCCGACTCCCTGAAAACCGAAGTTGTCCACTATATCGACTTTTTGTTAGAGAAATATGTCCAGACATCGCCCCAACCCGAACCCCCGAAAAAAAAGCGTGAAGCAGGATTATTAAAAGGAAAAATTTGGATGTCGGATGACTTTGATCAATCTTTAGAAGATTTAAAAAATTATAGGTAAAAATTCTCTGGCTTCCCAATAAACCTTCAACCGCAATAGCATCTCGGATTTGCTAGAATACTAGAATCATAGACAAACCTTGAGGTATTAAAAAATTAGCCCATGTCAATTGTAGTCAATCTAACTCCAGAAATTGAAGCCAAGCTTCGGGAAAAAGCCATACAACAAGGACGAGATATTTCTGTTGTTGCGGCTGAACTTATTACCGAAATTCTCGAAGGGGAATTGCAGGATACAGAGGAAGCGGTTAAGGGTATCCAGAAAGGATTGAATGACTTTCAAGCCGGTCGATTTCGTTCTTTTGATGAATTTGCTGATGAACAACGTAAGAAATATAACCTATCCGTTGATTGATGAAATATCAAGTTGAAATTTCGAGTCTGGCTGAAGCTGAAGCTGATTCTGCGTTTCTTTGGATGTCTCAAATTACATCCATAAGTAAAGCGAGTAGTTGGTATGAAGGATTACTGAAAGCAATCTCTTCTTTATCAGAGATGCCAAGACGTTGTTCTTTAGCTAGAGAAAATGAATACTTTACCTTAGAAATTCGACAACTGCTTTACGGTAAGGGACGCAATCAATACCGCATTCTTTTTACAATACTAGAGAATAACGAAGTTTCTTTAGTTCGTATTCTCCATATTAGGCACACCTCCCAGCAAGCCTTAAATCCGACGGAAGAAGAAACTGAATAAATTGAAAAGCTTTCAATTGTATAACTTTATTGGAAGAGTTAGAGTCATGGTGATCGCTCCGATGACGTTACTCTTTATTTTACATAATTTTCCTAAGCCTCTTCTAAAAATTTGAGATTTATATTTTCACCTAACAAAGTTAAAGCTACTCGTCGTCGCAGATTATTTTCAATAGCAATACAGTCATTTAAGGGATTAAGGATACCATCACGAATTGCACGCTCTAGGGAATATTTACGTTCTTTGTGACGAAATCTGGACAGTTTATCGGTAAATAAAGTTGCGGCTTCATAGACCACTATTAACTCATCCAGTGAAGCAATTTTTGAGATTTTTACTGCTAAAAGTCGCAGTTCTCTAGATATCTGTTCTCCTTGTTCTTTTGTCGCTCCATGATCTTGATGATAATAATTGATCGCTTCTGCCAACCACTGTGAATGTTTTGCTGCATTTTGAAGTGTATACTGTGCCTTCTCACTGGAATTAAGAAAAAACTGATTCAGTAAAAGTTGATGGACATAAGCATCGCGAAGTTTTGAATCAGAAATCATAGCAATTATTTTCATGCGTTCTTCGTGCTTTCTTCGCTTCTCAGCACTAACTTCGTCGATCAACTTTCCTAGCAATCCAGCAATAGGGTCAATGCTAAACATCTGTTTTGTGCGTTATCTTAGTAGTTTTATCTAGTATACCCAATTGTGACTCGCTGATTACAATGTTTCTGAAAATCTGTAAAATAATTAAATAGGGTGGGCAAATGAATACCCACCCCGAAAAAAATTCAGACGTTAGAGTTAGTCAGGTTTGTTTGTTTTTGAGGAATCTTTCGACTTCCAACCGGACTGATAGTAAACCCCGCTTCCCGTATCGGGAACAAAATGACAAGTCAGATAAGAGTTAATAAAACTCTTCCAAACGGGTTCGTCAGACTTGCGATAATATTCACCCAAAACGGGTTTAATTGCCTCCGTTGCCGTTTTCAAATGGTAGTGAGGCATATTCAAGAAAATGTGATGGGCGACATGAGTACCAATATCGTGATGAATGGAATTAATAAAACCATAATCGCGATCGATGGTTGATAAAGCGCCTTTCAAGAAATACCAATCTTCGCCCCGATACCAAGGAATATCCGCTTCGGTGTGATGTAAATAGGTAACAAGATCCAACCACATCACAAAAATGATATAGGGAACGAGGTAATATTTCAGCAGAAATAACCAGCCAAATTCATAGGTTAAAAAACCGAGAAAACCGACCATTAAAACCCATAAAGTTGAACTGGTAATAATATCCCATTTTTCCGAAGGACGAAACAGGGGACTATTCGGAGAAAAATGAGAACCTTCGCGGTCGGGCGATCGCCGAAACAGATAAATTGGATAAGCCAATAAAGGCAGATAAAAGCGGAAAAGCTTTTCATACCAAGGCATCCGATTGTACTTGCTTTCAGAAACCGGATACCAGCTTTCATCGGTGTCAAGATTTCCGGTATTGGCGTGATGAGTTCTGTGGCTAATTCTCCAACCGTGATAGGGTACAAGGATGGGAATATGAGATAAATGTCCAATGAGATTATTCAGCCATTTTTGCTTAGAAAAAGAACCGTGACCGCAATCGTGTCCGACCACAAATAACGCCCAAAACATGGTTCCCTGCATCAGCCAAAAAATGGGAAAAAAGAACCAAGAATCAAGGGTATAAGCGATCGCATATAACCCGGCAATAATGGAAATATCGAGAAAGAAATAACTCAAAGATTTCCAGACAGAGGGTTCAAAACAGTGGGCGGGAATCGCCGCCTTTACATCTTGCAGAGTAAACGGTAACTCTTTTGTAGAGGGATATGAGGCGGTAACAGTCGCCTGACTAACAGTATTGGATTGCACGAAATTTCCGATTTGACTTGAGTGAAAAAAAATCCGCATTTTTAGGTTTAACCTGACACATTCAGCTTGAGAAAGCCGCCATTTTGACTCAGCAAGGGTGTCTAAGCGGTAGAAGCCGACGAACCTTCAGCTTGTGATTTGCGTTGAAACTGGCTTGTTGAATGACCAGTTTGGAAAGAGGGCTGTGACTCGGTTGCTGCATCAAAATGTTCCGTGTGTTAGGCTAAACTGCAAAATGCAATTGATCAACGATGTATATTCTACCCTGGGATGGTTGCAATTTTGAAAATTAATCGTCAAAATCCTGGAAATTTAGCTTTTTTATGGCAAAATTGACTATCAATTGCCGTATACTCGGCTTGTTTCACAACTTTTTCACCGATTAATCCCGTTTTCGAGGAGTTGAGAATGCCGATTTTGCATCCTGATGACTGTTTCCCCTTTTTTTACAGGGCTTTTCCGTTATATTGAAAGGCGTTATCCCAAACCCAATCAATCACGGTTCTGGCTTGTTTTAAAGGGATAACGTGACAGTATCCTTGTTTATCATAGGACAATAACGGCACTTCGGGTTGATTGGAATTATCTGCTATTTTGCCTTTAATTTCTTGCAAGTTGTTTAACGGGCCGTGAATATCAAAGTTAATCCCAATCCCTAAATGTTCTTGCATCCAATTTTCTATTTTAGCATCCAACTGTTCCGGCATCAAGGGATTTTGACTCGTTAATAGATGATAATAAACTAAAATAATTTCTTTGCATTCTTCTTCTTCTGCAATATCAATTAATCGCTGAAACACACTATCATTATTAGCTAAGTTCTTAAAAAACAGCGTATCCGTGACATCTTTTTGAAATTGGATTTTCTTGCTTTTGTAATTATTATATTGTTTAAACGCAAAGCCTCCCAGAGCCATTCCTAAAGATAATGTAGCTACTAAAACAGGCATGATATCTTGAAGTTGATCCTGTTCAACATTCAAAGCCTGAATTAAATCTCTAGCATTGAAAACCAATAAAATTGCCGCAATCAGTAATAAAATATTCGGTAAAGTTCTTAAAATCAAAGGAATTGCCGCACCCACTGCGGGAACTCCAAACAACAATCGATCTTTCCAGGTCATACTGGTTTTAATATTTGGAAACAGCAAGTCAAGATCGAACTTGGGAATATTTTTGTAAAAGTAAACATACATTTTCCCTGGCGTAAATTTCAATTCCTCTAACGCTTTTGGGTTGGATTCTTTCCGGCGAAAATATCCTTTTCCTTTAAACTTAATTAATAAAACAACCCGTTCAAACATCTCAATGGTTTTTTCTTCCTCCCAAAAGAAGAACTTTTTCACTTTAGTTGTTGTCGTTGTATCGCCCCTATAATAGCATAGAAATTGCTCAAAGTCATTAAAATTAACATGAGTTTGTAAGTTAATCAAAGACTTTTGTCCCAAGGCTTTATCAACGATTGATTTTGACAGCCGAATATAATTCGCCCGTTCTAAAATATGGTTAAACGCCTCAACCACTTTAGATTGCATTTGGTTATATTGATCTAAATTGGGTTCTTCTAAGGGTTCAACATCAGCATTGGGGTTAAAAACGGCGTAATTCTCTTTGATAATTTCCAGGGTTTTATGAAAACGAAAGTGATAAAACGCCGACAGAATTTGACAAAACTCTTTAAAGGTTTGAGTATCTTGCCGGCTTAATTTGCCATCTTTAAGACAGAGTTCGATAATATCGCTGCGACGATAGGGAATATAGGCTTCTAGTTTGGTGTTGTCCGTCATAATTTTGTTAGAGAATTATCCCAAAAACAGTTGATAAGCGGGATTTTGATTTTCATCCCAATAGCGATAACCGAGAGTATCGAGAAAGGCTTGCCATTGTTCCATTTCTTGGGGAGGAACTTGCATTCCCACTACAATTCTGCCATAGTCTGAACCATTATTTCTGTAATGAAAGAGGCTAATATTCCAGTTAGGACTCATAGAAGCAACAAACTTCATTAAAGCGCCAGGACGTTCGGGAAATTCAAAACGATATAATAATTCATGGTGAGCTAAAGGAGAACGTCCGCCAACCATGTGACGCAAATGTAATTTGACCAATTCGTTATCGGTTAAGTCTAAAGTTTTTAAACCCTGCGCTTCAAAGCTTTCTATTAATTGAACCGCATCGGCACGGTTTTCGATTTGAACTCCGACAAAAATATGCGCTTCTTTTTCCTCAGCAATTCGATAGTTAAATTCGGTTAAACTGCGCTTTCCCAAACAGTCACAAAACTGACGAAGACTACCGGGTTTTTCAGGAATTGTTACTGCAAAAATGGCTTCTCGACGTTCTCCGAGTTCAGCACGTTCGGCAACAAACCGCAAACGGTCAAAATTCATATTCGCGCCGCAGGCGACAGCAACTAACGTTTTATCTTGAATTTGTTCCCGTTCAACGTATGCTTTTGCTCCCGCAATTGCCAAGGCACCAGCAGGTTCTAAAATTGAACGAGTATCTTCAAAAACATCTTTAATTGCGGCACAAGTATCGTCAGTTCCCACTAGAATAATTTCATCGAGATACTGTTGACAAAGGCGAAAGGTTTCGTCCCCAACTTCGCGCACGGCAACCCCATCTGCAAACAGTCCGACTTGGGATAATTTAACCCGATGTCCGGCTTTTAATGACTGCGACATCGCATCCGCATCCACAGGTTCAACGCCAATTATTTTAATTTCTGGACGCAATCGTTTGACATAAGCGGCAATTCCAGAAATTAATCCACCGCCACCAATTGCCACAAAAATTGCATGAATCGGTTGTTGATATTGTCGCAAAATTTCCATGCCAATTGTACCCTGTCCGGCAATCACGTCAGGGTCGTTAAAAGGATGAATAAAAGTTAACCCTTTTTCTACTTCTAATTGACGAGCATAGGCGTAGGCTTCATCAAAGGTTTCTCCGTGTAAAACGACCTCACCCCCTCTGGCTTTAACCGCATCAATTTTCACTTGGGGAGTCGTAATTGGCATAACAATAATCGCTTTTGTTCCCAAACGACTCGCCGCCAAAGCAACTCCTTGAGCGTGATTTCCAGCCGATGCCGCTATCACTCCAACGGCGAGTAAGTCGGGGGGAAGTTGTGCCATTTTGTTGTAGGCTCCCCGCAATTTAAAGGAAAAAACCGACTGCATATCTTCCCGTTTGAGGAGGAGTTTATTGTTCAACCGTTTGGAGAGGTTGGGAGCGGGTTCTAAGGGCGTTTCTTGGGCGACATCATAAACGCGAGCGGTGAGAATGCGTTCGAGGTAGTTGCAGTTCATCGGGTTGAGTGAGTGAGAAGAACAGATGGGGTAATTTTACAGGATTTTTGTTACTTTTATGTCAGTCATATGAAAAGTTCATGGTTTGACTGATTAATGTTATAATGATAATACAGATTGAATCTTATAAGAGTTTAAATAAAATTTACAATTTCCTCATGTTGATGGTTTAAAATGTATTATATAGAAAAATAGGATCTCAATGCAGCCTATGGTCAATCATTTGAAGCGATAGTTTTCTCTCAATTAATCCTGACAGGTTCCACGCTTGCTGCCGATTCTGGAGGAAAATAGAGTTGTGTTTTGAGAGATAAAACTGGGCTGTTATCGCCTCATCTGGGTGAACACTTAGTAATTTTAACAACATTTTTTTGAGGAATGACTCATGGATAAATCCATTATTCAGTTAGCTGACGCACTTCCCACCGATAATATTACGGTCAAAGTGTTAAAGGCGCTCGATTATATCATGCCCGGTCAGTGGAATAATTTGGTCGGATTTGATAACAGTATTCGCAGCATTACTGGAGAAACAGATAGCCAACGGATTCAAAGAATTCGCGATCGCGCAGTCGCATTATATCACGATCCGCAACAGGGTTATCAAACGGCGATTAAACTTTATCAAACTATCGATACAGCCGATACAGTCATGGCGACCGCAGCTTTGGCGAATAAAATTGGTGAAAAAATTAGTTTTCTCTCCTTTTTAAGCAATTTTACCCCAAAAGCGGATTTAACCCAAACCATTGATTTATTACTCAAAATAACCGTTGAAATTATCGCCTTTTGTAAGTTAAACGGCATTCCCCAACCCAACCCGCAAGTTTTTGCAACGGTGTTGGCGAATAACTATCAAGATGCGGCGTTAATGCGGATGGAAGCCTTAGTTTGTATTGATGCAATTTTACCGTTAGGCCCCGATTTTATTGGTAAAATTCACGGGATGATTGATGGTGCTGACAGTAGCGTTATCGCTCAAAATCAAGTCTTCAATTCCGTGAGTGGTGCGATTCCCGGTAACAATGCTTCGGATAAATTTGGGTTTATCAAACAAGGGTTCAACGCCATACAAGGCTGGATGAATAACTTAGTTCAAAAAACCGGGGTAACACCTCAGTCTGTTCTCGACCAGGTGGGAAGTTTTATTCAAATTGCCGATGATAATTTAGACTTGGTGGCGGCATTGCTTGACCAAACTACCAACTATTATGAACATACCGGAATCCAAACCGTAACCCGGAAACTCATTCTCGATGCTTATGCTTCTATTCAAGCCGAACTTCCCGCAGCCTCGGGTAATTTTACTCCCAGTTTTTCACCCGCAACAACGGCGAGTAACAGTCGGTTTTCCGTCGGTCAAACGGTAGAAGTTTGGGATAAAGACGAAGGCGAATGGTATGAAGCCACCATTCAAGATATCAAAGTCAAAAATGATAAAACCAAATATTTTGTCCATTATATTGGCTATGATTCCGATGAGGATGAATGGGTGAAAGAAAAAAACATTCGTTCTCGCTAACCGAAAGTTAGCGGTTGAATCAGTTCCCGAGAAATCACTCTCCAATTTTTGACCGTTAACGGATATCTGGATGAATAGAACAGAACAATCAGAGGTCAAATTCCCAAAAAAGAGCGCATCTAAAGAAAATTTAACATCTTTTTAAGGAATTCTCTCACCTCAGTAGGAAGACTGGCTCTGATTTTTTCTCTAAAGTTAAACCATTCGGTTGAATTCATCCAGATATCTATGAACACTTCCAAATTTAAGCGTCTTTTTAAAACTAAACATTGGAGACCGTTTACTCGGTTTCTTGTCTGTGCAGTAACAGCATTAATTCTGGTTTTATCCTACTCCAGTGTACTCGCAGCCATTCCTATCGCACAAAATTCTCAAAATCAAGTTCCACTTTTATCACCAGAACCTCAAAAACCCACGCCCAAACCTCAAACGGTTCCTCCTGCTTCTAATACCCTGACAAACCCCCAAGAAATCGCCAACTTTTTTGATGAACGCTTCAATGAACAAATGGATAAACAACACATTCCTGGGGGTGTTGTTTCGTTGGTGAAAGATGGCTCAATTCTATTTGAAAAAGGCTACGGTTACGCCAACGTTGAAGAAGAAATTCCCGTACAAGCAAATCAAACTTTATTTCGGGTTGCTTCTCTATCCAAACTGTTCACCGATACCGCAGTAATGCAACTCTACGAACGGGGTTCAGTTCAGTTAGATGTTGATGTTAATCAGTATCTAAAAACCTTTCAAATCGACTCGGATTTTGAAGAACCCGTCACCCTGGCAAATTTAATGACCCAAACGGATGGTACCAGCCAACGACTACTCGGAATCGCCGCAAATAGCCCCGAAAAAATGTTGCCGCTAGAAGAATTTCTTCCCCAACGAATGCCTCCGTTTGTTTGGCCGCCCGGAGAACTTTACACCTATTCTAATACGGGAATTTCTCTGGCGGGTTATATTGTTGAAAAGGTTTCAGGTGTTCCCTTTACTGAATATATTGACCAAAATATTCTGCAACCGCTCTCGATGCAAAATAGCAGTTTTCAGCAACCTTTACCCGAAAATTTAGCCTCCGATTTAGCCGTCGGTTATCAATACAAACAGGGTCAATTTCAACCCCTACCTTTTTTGTATCTTAATATTGCGCCAGCAGCGGCTTTGTCGGCAACGGCTACCGATATAGCGCATTTTATGATTGCTCATCTGCAAAATGGCCGCTATGAAAACGCTCGAATTTTAGAGCCGGAAACCGTTGAGTTGATGCACGAGCAACACTTTACTCATCATCCCAAATTACCGGGGACTGGCTACGGTTTTCACGAGCGGGAAGCCAACAATTTGCGGGTAATTGGACACGCCGGAAACATGATTGGATATTCCAGCAGTTTCAGCTTAATTCCCGAGGAAAATGTCGGTTTATTTATTTCTTTCAACAAATATTCTCCCACCGCACCCGGACAAATTGTGGAGCAATTTTTGAGCCGTTATTTTCCCGAGTCCAACGCCTCAGTTAACCCGGAAAAAATAGACTTGGGAGATGATATCAAACGCTTTGCGGGAACCTATCGAGATATTGAATATCCCCGCGATACCTTTGCAAAACTGACGGCACCCTTCGGACACGTTCACGTTAAAGTCAACGAAAATGGCACTTTGAGAATTGAAACGCCGGGTTTATTTTTCCCCGGAAAAGTTGTAGCAAAAGAGTTAATTCCGGTTGAACCCCTGCTTTTTAAACGCGCCGATAGTGATGGATATTCGGCGTTTGGGGAAGACGAAGAGGGAAAAATTACTTACCTGTTTAATCCCATCAAAACCAAAATAGGAGCCTTTGAAAAAGTTTCTCCATCCGCAACAATTGTATTTCAACTTTGGGCGGTTGGAATTTGCGTGTTAATCTTTTTATCTGCAATTTTAGCCGGACTCCGAACCGTAATTCAAGGGAATCTTTCAGCACCTTCTGGGTTGGCAATGGCGGTCTGTTTATTGTACATTATCTTTTTAGTTGGTTTCGGTTTAAGTTTTTGGTTAATTGCACCCTGGAAACTGGCTTACGGTAAACCCGTCATCATTAAAGCCTTGCTCTTTATCCCACCAATTGCAGCCATTTTATCGCTAGGTTTACCGTTTTTAACCCTCAAAGTTTGGCAAAATAAAAATTGGTCGAATTTCGGACGATTGCACTACACTTTAACAACTTTGGCAGCTTTATTGTTTATTCCCATACTTTTGTATTGGAACTTGATGTCACCGATAAGTTTCTAGTGTGAAACTCAAATTAATTGTAGAGATGTCGGGGGCATCTCTATTTTTAATATTTACAGAAAATCTGTCATCAGTTATAATAGAATTGATTGCTACCAATGGTGCAGTTATGACTCAGCTAAAAACTCAATTGTTAACCGATACCTGGATTAATGCAACCTGGGAAGAATACCTTTTCGCTATCGAAAACCCCGCTTATGAACAAGCCAGAGGTTATTATTTTAACGGATGTATGAGGTTAGAAATGTCTCCCCTTGGAAATCCCCATTCTCGCGACCATGCAGCAGTTATTGGCTTTCTTTATTTATATGCAAGTCTTCGAGGTTTAGACTTAGATGTTCACGATAACTGCACTTATCGCAAAGTCGGCTATGAAGAAGCACAACCCGATGTTTCTTTTTATGTCGGTTCCAAAGCTGAAATTGTGCCTTGGGAAGCAACAATTATCGATCTTAATACCTATCCTGCGCCGGATTTAGTGATAGAAGTTGCCTATTCTTCCCTATCCGATGATAAAGGAGAAAAACGTTTACTTTATGAATCTTTGGGAGTCGGAGAATATTGGATTATTGATGTAAAAGCCGCTCAAATTATTGCCTTTAAAATAGAGAACCGAGGAAGTTATAGAATTGAACAGTCTCAAGTTTTTGCAGGTTTAGAAATTGCACTTTTAGAAGAAGCGTTACGCCGCAGTCGCCAAATGAATCACGGTAAAGTCAGCACTTGGCTGCTGTCTCAGTTTCAAGCTTGAGGCGAGGGGAGACAAATTTCTGAAAAGGTTGTAAACTTTTATGAAGTATAACATTTAACGTTTAACAACCATGCCAACAAAACAAGGATTCGGAAAGACTCAACCGCAAGCCAAACCCTCCAAACGCGCCGTTGAACGCAGCAAAGCGGCCAAGGAATATGAGAAAATGAAGGCTGACGGTACGCCAGACTATGAGATTTACATTCGGGTTCAGGGACAGAAAAACTGGTATCCCGTCGGTGTAGTCGCCGTACAACGCTCAAATCAAATCAATCAAGCTATTTTTGGAAGTCAAGAAGACTTGTTACAAGGTGCGTTTCGACTGTTCCCCCGTTTGCGGAAACACCAAAATCAACTCGAATTTGGCTACCGTCTCAAAGAATTTAAAGATGAACCCATCCAAGTCGCAGTTCCGCCTCAATCTCGATCTAATGGTTTACAAACTGCGATCGCATCCCTGAAAAATCGGGTTTCATCGCTGTTGAAAAAAGGTTAATTTTTTTGTAGGGGTGGGTCAATTCCCACCTCTTTTTTAACCGACAAAATGAGAAATCAAAGAATAGGAATTTCAGAATGGGACAGTTAGAACGGCTTGTATTAATGGCTGAGGATGAATTAACTCAGTATAGCACAGATGGTCGTAAAATTCAAAGATTGCGCCGCAAAATCGGGATATCTGTTTCCCTGGCAGAACAGCGAAAAGTGAAGGCTGCGTTGTTAGAAGAAATGCCAACTGATTGGATTAGTAAGTTAATTGAAGAACAGCGTCAAACCGTTGCGTTACCCTTTTGGGGAATTGCGGGACTCGGCTTATTATTCGGCATTTCCTTTATGCAACCCTTGGATTTAATTGCAACCGTTGTCGGGGGTTATGCGGCGATAAAAATTCAACAAATTGGCTGGAAATTGCAAGCCAAACGGTTGGTTATTCAAACCTTAGAAGCCATTGAACAGGATATTCAAAAACCCGCTTCCCCCGAAACCACTTCCGCTTAAAACAAAGGATTGGGTTAGCAAGTGTTAACCCAGTCTACAGCAAAAAAGCGATCGCCAAGTCAACTCAACCTCAAAATTACTTCCGTTTGGTCTTTGCCGCTCTTGATTCTATTGTAAATTCTGGAATCTCCTGCAACTCAATTTCGCTCAAATTGTACTGCTCGCAAACCAAACTTAAACGGGTTCCAGTCGTTCTAACTGCATTAACAGAATGGGTGAGATTTCCCTGAAAAAAGAGTAAAGTATTAACTTGAGGTTTCACCTGTCCAACTTGTTTTTTATCCGAACGTAAAACCAGTTCTCCCCCTTCTAAATTAACCGGAACTTGAACATACAAAACACTGACAACGACAGGAGGTTCAACGGTTTTACAATAAGAGCGTAAAGAGCGATCAATATGCGGATCAACTCGCGAACCGGCTTTTAACACCAGAGGGTTAAGATAAAACGCATTACAAGAAGGCTGTAACGCCTTTTCTAGATAGCTTTTAAAAAAAGGAAAACGCCGTTCAACTTCCGCCTGTTTCGAGCGTTTAAACACCACAGAAAAACCTTTTGTATCGATAAAATCGCGGTTAAGGTTGTTAATGGCGAGATAGGGACAAGCCATGATTTCTCCCCGTAGGGAGTTAAGATAGGCGAGAGAGAAAACATCTCTGCGTTGAGAATAATAGTTCATTTTTAGAGCGAATCGTTTAGAATTTATGATAGTCAAATTAGGTGACTCTATGGCACAGTCAAATTTTAGCAAATTCCAACAGTCTAAACCTTTAATTTCTGCATTATTTTGGTTGCTATCAGCTATCTACATCTATATTTTACTCCTTTCTCCGCCCCAACAACTCCTTCCCGGCGAACCCATTTGGGCGGTTCAACCGGAAACATTAAAAGAAATTGTCAACGAATCGATTAATTTCTTCTTTATTTTACCCTTTTTAAATGCGGTGGGGATTGAATATATGGAAGCCCCAATTGTTCACCCTTGGATCGAGAGTTTATTTAACTTCGCCGAAGCCTGGATTTTTATGTTTTTGCCTTTATTACTGCTTGATTCTAAAGGTCGAGAATTCCCGAAAATTATTATTTGGAGTTTGGCTATGTTCCTGACTAATACGTTCTTACTTCCTTATATGGCTTGGTGGTTTACCGTTCCCGATGGGGAAACCGAAGACAAACCAACCAAGGGTTTATTGTCGAAAATATTTGGTTTTATTGGCTTAATTATCGGAACAACATCTATGGTTTGGGCGGTGGTTGGTCGTCCTGAATTTGGAGATATTGCGGCGAGAAGTGAATTTTTTGTGCAGAATTTTCTGAGTAATCGCGTAACAATTGCCTTTTGTGTTGATGTAGTTTTATTTTATATCTTTCAAATCATACTGATGGGAAGTCTTGAACCCGTTGGAAGTCAAAAACGACGGTTAAGATTTGTTCCCTTTTGGGGTTTGGCTATTTGGTTGATTTTGTAAAATTTTACGGATGAACCTATTGATTATACACTGTTAGAAAGACATCTACATCGAGTTAAAATGCAAACGAATCAAACACTTTCTTTACCCGAAATGGGTTGTGGAACATGGGCGTGGGGAAACCGACTGCTTTGGGGTTATGATGAAAGTATGGATAAAGAACTTCAGGAGGTTTTTAACCTCTGTGTTAGCAATGGAGTGACTTTATTTGATACCGGGGATTCCTACGGAACCGGAAAATTAAACGGACGCAGCGAGAGTCTTTTAGGACAATTTTCGAGTCAATATTCGGGTTTGAATTCCGATCAAATTTGTATCGCCACTAAACTAGCCGCTTATCCCGGTCGATTAACGCGAAATGCCATGATTTCCGCCTGTAAAGCCTCCGCTAAACGGTTAGGAAGAAATGTAGATTTAGTGCAGATGCACTGGTCAACAGCGAACTATTTTCCTTGGCAAGAATGGCCGTTATTAGATGGTTTAGCTGACCTTTATCAACAGGGAGAAGTTAAAGGGGTTGGTTTATCTAATTATGGGCCGAAACGACTGAAAAAAGTTTATCAAAAATTTCGCGATCGCGGAGTTCCTATTACCACTTTACAAGTTCAATACTCTCTCCTTTCCACCTATCCTATCACAGAATTAGGCTTAAAAGACGTTTGTGATGAACTCGGAATTAAAATCATTGCTTACAGTCCCCTCGCTTTGGGAATTTTAACCGGAAAATATACGGAAAACGGCCCTTTCCCCAAAGGAATTCGGGGTTTAGTTTTTCGGCAAATCTTACCGGGAGTAAAACCGCTTTTATCTTGTTTAAAAGAGATTTCCGAATCTCGAAATAAAACCCTGTCACAAGTAGCAATTAATTGGTGTATTTGTAAAGGAACCATTCCCATTCCTGGGGCTAAAAATTCCGAACAAGCCAAACAAAATATTGGGGCGTTGGGTTGGAAACTCGATGCCGGTGAAGTTGAAGAACTCGACAAAGCCGCAGCTAGCGTTGATAAAAAAATGGTGCAGAATATTTTTCAAACGAAGTAAAGCTACATCCCAAAACCCGGTTTCTATTGAGAAACCGGGTTTTTAATCTTGAGGATGGGGAAAGACAACTTAATTCAAGATACAACTTACCCCTCTTCAATTTCTTTCAACTCCGATCCGGTCAATTCCGCAAAACAAAATAAAACTTTATTTTTGAGCAAAATAACTGACATTAACCCCGTTTTCAAAAGCATTTGCTACCATAGAGATAGATGCAACTAACAGTTTTTTGTTAGACATCAAAACCTCAACACTTGTTAGACAAGCCGAAGGATAATAACATGGGTTTAATTAGTGGTCTTCTCGGAAACGCCTCTGAAGTTAAAGCAGATGCAGCTAAACTCGATAAACTGTTTGGTGAGGTTTTAGTCGAGGGAGAAAGAATCGAAAAAGCCTATCAACTGATTCGGGATTTGTTTGTCTTTACCAACAAACGTTTAATTTTGGTGGATAAACAAGGTGTGACGGGGAAAAAAATCGAATTTCTCTCAATTCCCTACTCAAAGATTACGAAATTTTCTAAAGAAAGTGCGGGTCATTTTGATCTCGATGCCGAGTTAAACATTTGGGTGGGAAGCGAATCAGTCCCCATTTCTAAAGAGTTTAATCGTTCCGTCAATATCAATGAAGTTTATGCCGTTTTAAGCAAGTACGTTTTGAATTAAAAGATTAAGCAATTAACAGCCGTTATTGCAGAAAACGAATAGAATTAAAATGGGTAGTTGCTCATAACTACCCATTTATTTATTGTTATAAAATTCTATTGTGCTGCTGTTAACTCTTGCAACTGAGCCGCAGAAATATCCGGGGGTAAAATTACTTGATCGACAGCATGAATTACGCCATTACTTGCTTGAATATCAGGCTCAGTGACTGTTGCTCCTTCGACTTGAACCATACCGCGAGCAACATCAATATTTACTCCACTACCTTCAGCAGTTTCAAAAAACCCTGAACTAATCGTGCTGGAGTCTGCTTCACCTAAAACAACGTGATATTGTAAAATTCTACGCAATGTTTCTTGGTTTTCAGGTTGTAATAGTGCTTCTAAAGTTCCCGGAGGTAAATTCTCAAACGCTTGATCGGTGGGTGCAAATACCGTGTATTCACCTGTATTTTGTAACGTATCTGCTAAACCCGCAGCTTCAACAGCTTTGGCGAGGGTACCGAAAGATTCTCTATCAGAAATTGCGCCAACAATGGTTTCGTTTGCAGAAGAATTTCCTTGTTGATTTTGCTGCATTTGATTGTCGCGCATTCCCGGATTTTGCTGCATTTGATTGTCACGCATTCCCGGATTTTGCTGCGGTGAATTCATCTGCTGGCTCATCTGATTATTTTCACCAGTATATTCATTAGCAACTGCTCTATTAATATTACCGAAAACAGAAACAGTCGCTAAACCTCCTAAACTGACGATAGTTGCGAGTAAAGCTTTGGGTAATTTGATGTTTAAGCGTTTCATGTCAGAGTGTTAGTTATGTTTTTTAACATCTCTAATTTAGATCCTAACGGCTTGGTTCGCTATCCTTCCGATGAGGGAGATTGTAAATTTAACTGATGTGAATTGTTGGAAATAAAGTTAACAATATGAGTAAAATCTCTACCAAGAGAGCGATCGCAAGCTCAAAGTAACTTTTTAAGTTAATATCTCAATACAGCTTAATTTGAGAAAAAGTGCGTTGACTCAAACTCACCCCCTGTATCCGTTTGAACAGATAAGTTTAGTTAAAAATCCGGCTAGTGGTACACCGATCCTCTATGATTGAAAGAGATAGAATCAAAAGTTAGAGTAATCTAACCCTTTCTCAAATTTTACGGATAAATCCATGAGTAACGGCCCTTCTCCCGATCAAAAATACCCACTTCCCGATCAAACTCGACTCGTCTATTTGAAAAATATCATCAAAAATCCTCACATTATTGTCGGAGATTATACTTACTACGATGATTTTGATAATCCCGAAAATTTTGAAAAAAACGTTCTCTATCACTTCGATTTTGAGGGGGATAAACTGATTATCGGTAAATTTTGTTCTATCGCTTCTGATGTCAAATTTATTATGAATGGAGGGAATCACCGCACAGATTGGTTTACAAATTATCCCTTTCCAATTTTTGGATCGGGTTGGGAAGTCGCGATGCCAGATTCTTGGCCGAATAAAGGTGATACAATTATTGGTAATGATGTTTGGATAGGTTATGGTGCGACAATTATGCCGGGTGTTCATATCGGTGATGGTGCGATTATTGCCAGTCTATCTGTTGTCACTCGCCACGTTGAACCCTATGCTGTTGTTGGCGGAAATCCCGCTAAAGAAATTAGAAAACGCTTTGAAGATTCTATCATTCAAGAATTGTTAGACATTCGTTGGTGGGATTGGGAAATTGATAAAATTACTCGCAATGTTCAAGCGATTTGTGGTTCAAATCTTGATGCTTTACAAAACCCCAAGTAGTTTGGTATAATTTTAGTTATATATTAAAACGTTTGTTGTTGGGCGACCGCCCTAAAATCAGTGATCAGTGCGCTAAAGCGCAACAACGAACTTACGGTTTTCTATTGGTTTATTTTTGAACACCTACTTTGATAATTTCAATCCATTAAAATCATATTATGTCTGGTTGATTAATTCTGTTATGGGGGCTGAACAACAGTGAACAGTTATAGCAGGTAAAACTCACGCACTGATAACTGAAAACTGTAAACTTTTTTCACTGGTCACTGATAACTGAAAACTGTAAACTGTAATGAACCCGCCCCTACAGAATCCTACAGAATGATGATTGATTAGTCGGACATTATCTCAGTAGTTTTTATTATGAAGTCTAGCCATAAACTCCGGAAAAAATTATACTGATTGAAAAATTTACGGTCAAGAAACATCTTCATAAACAGCAGCAAGAGAACAAGAGAAATTAATGCTCGTCAACTCCAATTCTTTATGACCTCCATAACTATAAAGTTCCCATCTCCCTTCTGTATTGCGTCGAAAACAATCAACACGCTGACGGTTTTGACTAATTAAAACATATTCTTGTAAAGTTTCCAATTCTTGATAATCAATAAATTTATCACCTCTATCAAAGCCTTCTGTAGAAGCAGAAAGAACTTCAATAATTAAACAAGGATAACGTTTAAAATAATCAAAACTTGCATCTCTAGGATCGCAAGTCACCATCAGATCGCTATAATAGAAAATATTTAGAGTTTCAATGCGGGCTTTCATATCCGCAATATAAACCCGACATCCACTTCCGCGAACATGATTTCTTAATAAAGTCAGTAAATTTGCAGTAATGGTAACGTGGGCATCACTCGCCCCCGCCATTGCATAAATTTTTCCTTGGATATATTCATGTTTGATCGGGCTACTTTTTTCAGTTTCTAAGTATTCTTCGGGTGAAAAATAGGGATGAGATTGGCTAAAATTCATAACAAATACCGTTAACGCTGAATCCCTTTAAACCGCTCTTTTGCTTCCTTAAACGCCTCATTCATCACCGACTGAATTTTCTGGGGATCGGGTTTTTTTCCTCCTATTAAATCCCCAAAATAAACGCAAGCCCCTTCGCCCAACGCCCAAGTATAAGCCGCAGCCCAAGAAGCCGCAATTACACTCCCAAAACCGGGTATAAATTTCACCAACTCCCGCCCCACCGCTTGGGCGAGAAAACCGCCTGCGATCGCACTGACAACGCCCCCCGCCTGGGAAGGGTTGAGGGTTTGCCCGTATAACTGCCCCAACAACCCCACCATCGACACTTGTAACGTCGTTAACACAGGCATTGTCGCAAAGGGGAGGGGAACCGCAGCCGCCGTCGCCGCCATCACCGTAAACGCCAAAATATAGCGCCGCCCGACATCCCGATAGAGGTTTCCAAGCTGTTGACTGGCTTGTTCATCGAGTAACTGATGAATAGTACGGGCTTCGGCTTCGGGGAGTAAATCTGCTAAGGTATCTCTAAAGGCTTCTAAACCATAAAATACCGGATTATAACCATCTTCTTCTAGGGTAAAATCAATCATAACAGCCCGATTATACAACCCTTTAAACCCTTCTTGAATCGCTGCAAAAGCCCGGTTAACCGCCTCAAAATCTGGCGGATAGTCCGGATGATCTTCTACATCGCTTGGGTAAACTTCATGCAGACAAGTCACCACTAACAAACAAGGAAGATTCGGATATTCTTGACGAAGTTTAGTTGCAATTTCTTTAAGAGTATCTGTGGCAAAATCATTAATTTTAACCGTCCAAATAATCACCCTCGCCCGATTATTATCTTGTTTTAAATCCCCGGCTAATTCTTCAATAATTTTCTCGGTTTCTTGGTTAACATCTCCCAAACCAACCGTATCGGTAAAAATCAATAACGGTAAATCATCCGAGGGATAGGCGTAACGTTCGGTGTGTTGCGTATGGGGACGAAATCCCTGCCCAATAATCTCTGGTGAAACGCCGGTTAATCCCCGCACTATTGAACTTTTTCCGGCTTGCGGTTTTCCAATTAATAATGCTTCAGTTGTGGGAAGTTCGGCGCGAACTTGTTCTAAAATTTTGGCAACTTCTTCTTCGGGAACTGTTAACCAACCAATCGCCGTTTTTTTAACTTGTTCTAGTCCTATTGTTGCATTATTCCAAATCTCTGCAATGGGATTTTTTTTAACATTCTTTTCCGCCTCAGTCATCTTCCCTTGGGGGGATTCACTAGACTGCTGAGAATTGGAAGATGGGGTGTTAGTATCCTGTGGCTCAGTCATTGGGAGCAAAATCAGTAGATGGCTACAACTTAGAATACACAGACAGCATCAAGAAGGTGAGATTTAGGAGACTGATTTATTATACAGCAGTTTAAGTTGACTGGAAACTCCAATTCGGTTAATAACCCGTTGAATTTATCCTTGTATAGACTAAAAAACCCGGTTTCTGATAGAAACCGGGTTTTTAAACCCCCTCCCAAACAAGAAAAAGGGCGATCGCATCCGATCACCCCACCAAGCCTAATTTTGACTCATAGAGACAAACTTTGAAAAACTTTAAACCTGCGCTTCTTCCTTAACTAACTTATCCCAACCCAAATCTTTTAGGTTATTATTGCGGCGTAAAGGACGAGTTACTAATTCCAGAATATCTCGCGCATTTGTAAAGCCGTGAATTTGAGCAAAAGTAAACTCAACCGACCATTTTGTATTAATTCCTCGCGCTTCTAACGGGTTCGCATGAGCCATTCCGGTAATCACTAAATCCGGTTGAATTTCATGGATGCGTTGCAGTTGGTTGTAATTATCGGGTTTTTCAATAATTTTCGGAACCGAAACCCCCATTTCATGGCAAGTCTTTTCTAAGAAATCCAACTCCGCTTTTTGATAGCGTTTATCCATGTAAGGAATGCCAATTTCCGGACAAGTCATTCCGCAACGAATTAAGAAACGAGCCAGAGAAATTTCTAATAAATTATCTCCCATAAAGAAGACAGACTTACCCCGAATAAGCTGAATATAATCTTCGAGATTTTGCCAAATTTGTGCTTCTCGTTCGTCTAAACCTTTCGGTTCAATTCCAAATACAGAGCAAATTTTTTCAATCCAAGCGCGAGTTCCATCGGGACCAATGGGGAACGGGGCGCCAATTAATTTACACTTGCGACGCCGCATTAATGTAGTTGCAGTACGAGACAGAAAAGGATTAACCCCACTGACATAATATCCTTCTTCTAAAATCGGAAGTTCAGTATAACGTTTAGCCGGTAGCCAACCCGATACTTGAATCCCTTGTTTTTTCAATTCTAGGGTTAAATTAGTAACCACAGGATCGGGGAGAGAACCAAATAAAACTAAAGGCGGATGATCGACAAATTCCGATTTTGTTTCAACCGTTTCTTCTTTTTTCTGACCAAAATTGAGCAGTTTTTGAATGGCATTACGTTCGTTTTTTTCGGCTTCAATAACTTTATCAGGACAACGAGCCGCCATCGCAGCCAGTACCGTATCTTCCCCTTGAGTGAACGCATAATCTAAGCCATTCGCCCGGGCTACAACAATCGGAATACCGATTTCTGATTCTAATTTTGGCGCCAACCCTTCCAAATCCATTTTAATAATTTCAGTGGTACAGGTGCCGATCCAAACAATCACACTCGGGTTGCGATCGCGTTTAATTTGTAAGCACAACCGCTTTAATTCTTCATAGTCATTGAGTTGGGCGGAAATATCCCCTTCTTCTAATTCTGCCATTGCATAACGGGGTTCTGCAAAAATCATTACTCCCATCGCATTTTGCAGAAAATAACCGCAGGTTTTTGTACCAATAACTAAAAAGAAACTATCTTCGATTTTTTGGTACAACCACGCCACACAACTGATCGGACAAAAGGTGTGATAATTTCCAGTTTCGCATTCAAATGTTAACCCTTCTGGTTGTTGAGCAACAGTCATAATTTTCTCCTCTCAATTCTTATTATTTGTAGGGAACGGGGAACGGGGAACGGGGAACAGGAAGAATCTATTTAGGATAATTTGGCAAAAATAACCCCTCAATTTTGGATAGACTGAATCCAAAATCTCAAATTTTATTTCAATCGAAGAATTGGGTTTCTCGTAGAGACGCACCCGCAGTACATCCCTACATTTAGACTTTAGGGATTATTTGAAATCAGACAGAGCAATATCATCATCCTCATCGGACTCTGTTAACCCTTCTAGATCGAGATCGTCAAAATCACTTTCACCCGAAGTCACTTCTCCCAACTCATCCAAACTCAAATCATCCAAATCATCGGAGTCGGACAAACTCGCAAACTCATCATCGTCACCGAGATCATCGAGTCCGAGATCATCGATGTCATCATCAACAGAGAAGTCACCCTCTTCTAACTCATTATCCGTTCCCAGATCATCGCCGAGTTCGAGATCTCCCATCTCGTTTGAAGTATCTATACCCAGATTATCTTCTTCGAGATCAAGTCCGAGATCGCCCATATCGTCGTCCGACTCTAGGGAGACTTCTTCATCTAAACCCAGTCCGACATCGGCATCCATATCCATATCCAAACCCAGATCCTCATCAGTAGACAATTCGTTATCCGACTCCAGATCCAAGTCCATATCTCCCATACCGAGTTCTTCGTCTGAGTCTAAACTAATATCAACCTCCTCCTCTAAACCGAGTCCTTCATCGGTTGACAACTCATTATCCGACTCCAGATCCAAGTCCATGTCTCCCATGCCGAGTTCTTCGTCTGAGTCTAGACCGATATCCATCTCCTCATCTAAGCCGAGTTCTTCATCAGTCTCTATATCCAGACTAATGTCTTCATCGGTTCCCATATCCAAATTGAGTGCTTCTTCGGAAGAACCGAGATCCTCAGCGGAGTCGAAATCGAGATCGAGATCCTCTGAAACGGCTTCTTCTGTATCATCCCAAGCGGATGCGATCGCCATTCCCGCACCCATCGCGGCGGCTGTACCTGCGGCGGCGGCAGCCATTCCCCCGAGATTGGGTTTAGATTCTTCTTCTGTCGGGGGAGGAGAAACCATTTCTGGGGCGGTTGGAGATTGGATGGGGGGTTGTACCTCGGGCGGTGGATAGTATCCCGGTGAAGATTCTACCGGAGGTTGTTGATAACTCGGTGCTGCGGTTACGGGCGCTTGTTGCCCTGCGGGTTGGTCACTCAAACCCAAAGCCATATCGGGATCGAAATTTAACCCCAAAACTTGGATTAACTTTTCCGGATCGGGATTGAGTGTCGAAAAGGGTAGCATCAACTGAGATGCTTCGGGATCGAGGGCGTTAATTACTCCTAAGATGAGGCTAGAGGGAGGTCTTCGACCGCCATCTGGAGTTTTCACTGAACTCAGTTGCATTTGTAATAGGAGCCACTCTCTATTGGCTTGATAATAATGCAACCATTTATCTCGGAGATTAGCAGTAAAATCTTTAAAGAAAGCCATAACCTCTATTCCTCATCCTGAGCCGCTAGACTTATTAAACCATCATAAGATCTAGCTCCAATTCCTTATTTTGCACAGGGGGTTGGCTCGGATTCAGGTAAAAATCAGAAAGTAATGAGAATAATTCCCGATCGGGTGCGTCTTGGGGAACAACGCCTTCAGGTTGGGAAAGAATCTGATCGGCAATGTTGAGGTAATAATCGCACACGTAGTTTAGGGATGGATCGGTTTCGGCCATTTCAAATAGGGTTTTTCCTTTAACCCGAGACACTCGTATATCTTCTATTAAAGGCAAAATTTCTAAGACAGGCATGGGAACCGAGTCAATGTACTTATCAATGAGATCCCGTTTCGAGGTGCGATTACCGATTAATCCGGCTAGACGCAGAGGGTGAGTCCGTGCTTTTTCCCGTACAGAAGCCGCAATGCGGTTCGCTGCAAATAAGGCATCAAAGCCGTTATCTGTCACTATCATACAATAATCTGAATAGTTCAATGGGGCTGCAAAACCGCCACAAACCACGTCACCCAGTACGTCAAACAGAATTACGTCGTATTCGTCGAAGGCGTTCAGTTCTTTAAGAAGTTTAACGGTTTCACCTACCACGTAACCCCCACACCCTGCCCCGGCCGGTGGGCCTCCTGCTTCTACACAGTCCACTCCGCCATAGCCTTTGTAAATTACATCTTCTGGCCAGATGTCTTCATAATGATAGTCCTTTTCTTGCAGGGTATCAATAATGGTCGGAATTAAAAATCCGGTCAGGGTAAAGGTGCTGTCGTGTTTGGGATCGCAGCCAATTTGCAACACTTTTTTTCCCCGTTTGGCAAGCGCTACTGAAATATTACAGCTTGTTGTTGATTTTCCAATTCCACCTTTTCCATAAACTGATAGTTTCACGCTGGTTCTCCTTTATCAAGTCTTTATCAAAAATAATGGCGATCGCATTTTTCACCGACCGGGGACAAGTTCCCTTGAGTTCTTTTCCGTGATTGCACTCATTATTGTCTAACTCTTACACAAAAGAAAGGGCGGGCAATGATGAATCTGGCTGTAATTTCATCTCACGGCTTTTATAAACTCCCCAAACCTTTACCCTTGCTTCTCATCGATTCCTAACCTTTTATTCAACTTTTTTGCAAAATTTATGGTTTTTTATAATAAAAAGAGTTACAATAAACAAAAATAGCGATTTTTACCCGATCCGAACCCATAACCCAACCAACAGACCCATCGGTTTGTCAGTGATAACAATGCGATCGCAGGTTGTTAAAGTCCCGGAAAATCAGCGATTGAGGATTCTTACCCCCCCCAAATCAAAATCTCGGACAATTTTGTTAACTTTAATGAATTTTATTTTGCTAGATTCAAAACCTTGTTAGTCTGCGATGCCTACCTCGGTGCTTTGCGCCAACCTGCTTCGATCGCTTCTGACTCGGTACAAAACCACCTTTCTCCCCTTGTTGGATCAATAACCGTTGATTCGTAATCTTCCATCCCGGGAAGGTGATAAAGCTTGTTTCCTGTATTGTGGGAAATGTTCCCTTTGATCGTACATTCTGGTTTGGTGACGGATTGAATAACAGACGGAGAGCGACTCGGACTGAATTGCATTGTCGAAAACCCACCGACGACAGCCAGAATTCCAAGACCAATAACAGTTTCGAGTAAACCTCCTTTCCTGGGTTTCTGCTGGGTTGCTAAGGGTCGAGATCCAACACCCTCAATAGAAGCTTTAACAGCCCGAACCTTCCCGTTTGCTTCGGTAACTCGCTGGTAGAAAATCCGATCTCCAACTTTTGGGCGACGACCCGATCCCTTCAGCGCACTAATATGCAGGAAAACGTCTTTACCGCCATCATCCGGTTTGATGAAGCCAAAACCTCTATCATCTTTCCATGTTGTTAGTCGCCCTTTATTCATAACAGGTTCCTTGAAATAGCCTGATAACGATTCGCCTGATCGTCGTTTTCCTGATTGGGATATCTCTATAGCAATAATAAAATATTTGAGGGGATCGCTCGTCAATTTTGGGGGCTGAGATTGATTCATTTTTTACAAATCAAGTAACATTGCTATAAAAGTTATGCGATCGCCGGACTCAACATATATGAATTGGCAAAAAAACCACCCCTACAACATTGGTGACTGAAAAACTGCTAACTGAAAAACTGCTAACTGAAAAACTGGTGACTGGTGACTGGTGACTGGTGACTGTTTAAGGTGTGTAGGTCACGCTAAAATAAAATCCATCATCTTGGATATTATTGCCGCGATCTTGTAACTCAACCAAAGGCACCCCATAATCCAAACGTAAATTCAAACCCGGTAAAGGTTCCCACAACACCCCCATCCCAACTCCCACTAAAAACGTCCTCCCAAACAAGCGGTTGGGGTTTTCATCATTATTCCAAACCGTTCCCACATCCACAAACGGCGCCAGTTGCAGTTTTGGTTGTTCGGCTTCATCGCGAATTAAAGTAAAGCGATCTTCAACCGAAAACCGAAAACCATTATCACCCGATCGCACATTTTGACGATAACCCCGCACCGACAAACCGCCCCCGATCACAAACTGTTGGGCGGGAAACAACGCATCAGCCGACAGTTGAACATCTCCCTGAACAATTAATAAATGATCGTTACCCACACGCTGTACCCGTTGCACCTGACCCAACCAACTGAGAAAATTAGAATTGGGTAAACTGTCGGTATTGGTCGCCCCAAATAACTCCGTGCCGATGCTAAACTGCGATCGCAATGCCCAAGCCCCCTGGCGATCGCGACGAATATAGTCTTGTCCGAACTTAAACACGCTGGTCCGGGTCACGCCATCCTCTTCTGGCCCGAGTCCGAACGCGGTCCCTTCCCCATCCTGAAAGGTTTGGCTGCGTTGATAGGCGTAACCCACCGAGAGGGCAAATTCTTGGATCGGTGTGCGAATTAACGGTTGACGGTAGCTAATTTCGTAGCGTTGAGAAAACCCATCAATATTCAACTCATCAAAAGGTTCTTGAATGATAGTATTCCAGTAGGGCGGAATTCGGACTTGGATCGTCCCATTCATGGCATTAATGGGAAAACTGTAGAGAAAATCCAAAATATCCGATTCACCCTCGGTAATGAGGCGAGTCGTGTTGTAGGAGACAAACATTAAATCTCCCTGTCCGGTAAGATTGAGATGGCGTAAATTCAAGCCCAAGCGTTCGGAACCAATACTCGGGGGAGAATAGTTATCGGCGCTGACCCCGACTTGAAACGGATTTGCTTCTGTAACCCGAACAATTAAAATACTCATGCCTTCTTGGGTGCCGGCGCGTAAACTGGCTTCAACGGTTTCAAATAGCGGATTTGCCCGTAATAAACGCAGTTGATCTTCTAAACGGGCGGTGCTGAGAGGCTTTCCTGCGCCCAATTCTACGCGATCGCGAATGTAATCGGGATCGAGGCGTTGAGTTCCTTCGATATCAATGCGTTCTAAGGTGCCTTCGATCACCTGAATTTGTACCACACCTTCACTAATGGTTTGTTCGGGAACGATCGCCCGAGAAGTGATATAGCCCCGTTCGAGATAGATTTCGGTAATTTTGTCTGCGGTATCTTGCAGTTGAGCCAGAGTCACGGAACGCCCTTCTAGAGGGGCGACAAGGGCGTTAATTTCCTCGGGGGTTAAAATCGTGCTTCCGGTGACTTCGATGCGGGTAAGGGGAATGGGAGGCGTTTCGGGAGTCGGTTGGGTGTCGGTTGGGGTTTCCGGTTCGATGTCGGGTTGTTCGGGTTGTTCCGGTTGAGGGGATTCGGGAGAGGGCTGTAAAAAGCGATCGCGATTGGGATCGGGACGGGGATTGAGGGGACCTGAAGGTAAATTTTCGTTGGGGGAATCAACGGTTTGTGAGAGGACAGAATCGGTAGGGGCGTTTTGATGAGAAAGGCTTGTGGAAACAGGTAAATCGACGGGAACTGACTGTTGGGGTGTGAAAAATTTAGAATTTTTTTGATGGAATTTGAAAGGTTCAAGTTCGGTACTCGCAGCCCTAGAAACGAGGGAAAGTACCAAAAGGGTTGTATTTGTTAGAATCACCCCACACCGCAAAAATTCAACGCACACACACCGGGCCATCAAAAAACCTCCGACTGGGTACTCCTGTTTCTAGAGGGAGAGGAATTTCCTAGAACACCAGCTATGAGTTCCGAACCTGTTGGACGATTCAAGCTTGTTAACTTGGAGTTTTGAGAAAATTGACTCCCTCAAACGCCACCCAGAAGAAGCTGTTGGGTCGAGAGTCAGGTTAATCTGTCGAATGAGGGATTACAGAACTCTCAGAGAAAGCGCTTAACGTTCTGGGCTATTCTTCCCGTCAGAATAGATTAAGCCCCCACCCTCTCTATTCCTCAAACCCTTTAGAAACACAGCCAATCAAGCGTGGAATTACTTTGCTTACTGACTAAGCTAGTCTAGCCCACAAGTTACCCCAATCTACAAGTTGATTAGAGAGTTCCTGAAGCCGGAGTCACGGAACACCTTAAATTAGCAATAGGGAACAGGCAGAAGGCGCTTATGCACAACTCAGAAGTCAGTCAACAGGAATCAGCGATCGCGATCCCAGTCAAGAATGAAGACCGATCGCCGATCGCTGGTAACTGTAAACTGCTGGTTGGGTATTTATTGTTGAGTCTTCCCCAACTCACTCGAAAGCAGGGGTTGAGGTGCGATATCGCCTAAACCAACAGATGTCAACAGTTCCGCCCAACGTTGCTGGATGAGTTGATCATCGGGGTTAGATAGACGCAACTGAGCTAAAGTGTTGACGGTTTCATACCAGAGCGCTTCTTCGGCGTAGAGGTTGAGGCGTTCACTGGGGGGTTGACTCTCTAACTGTTGAAGCTGAGTCGGACTGAGAGCGACTCGATTAATCCATCCATCAATCACAATATCACCGGATGGGTCAGAGGTATCGGGTTCACAGCGAATCGTTAAATACCAATGATAGTTCTTGTTGACTTCTAAAGTGGGCGCATCCTCGAATTCTGACAGATCTAGACCAATGACTCCGGCTTCTGTATCTTTGTTCTCTAAGACTTTTTCGTAGAGGATGCGGTCTTCTTCATCTAACAGTTCAAACTTTAGGGAGACGGCCTGTAAGGATGTGGGAATGTAATAGTAAATTGTAGGTTGTTCTGATGCGGTACGACCCAAGTTTGAGGCGGGGATTAAAGCCGTCACGCCTCCCGGACATCTTCCCCTTGTTCCCGCGCCTTCTCGTCTACCAGGAACACCCCGACTCGGTGGTGTAAAATTATTCCACTCGGTTTGAGAAAACTGACTTTCTGAGGTGTCCCGATTATCGGCTTGGACGAGTTCACCCGCCAACAGAAAATCCGTTGATTGTATCTGAAAATTCGGACGATCTAATCGAACCGGATAAATGGAACGGGCCTGTGCTGGTAGCATTAAGCTATTGGTCACGATTTCCAAGAACAAAGCTAGGGAAAACGTTGTAATGATATGTTGGGGAGAGGCAGATCCTACCATGATGAACTTACTTGCAGGTAAACCCAGCCAAGATGAATAACAGTTCTATTGTATCTAATGTTTCTGTGAAACATCCGAAAATCTGCTCTTAATTTATCTTAAGAGAAATCTTCTGCACGTTAATGGGATTGACATACCGGATCTCGGTGGATTGTTCTCGGGCGTGCGATCGCAAAATTCATTTAATCTTGTTCTTAAGCTTATGACAGTTAGCCCTAATCTTGAAAAACCTGCTCAGATTAATAACCCGGATTTGATCGCTAGAACGATCCGACCAATGGGAGTTTCGGGAATACATGGTCTGGCGTTTTTAGGAAATACTCTGTTTGCTATTGATACTTTACGGGGATTTTTGCTGAAAATTGACCCCAAAACCGATAATACAACGGTTGTTAATCCTTATTTGGTTTCTGAGTTTACCGATGCTACGGGTTTGGCGATTTGGGAAAATACCCTGTGGTATACACGCGATAATCGGGTTTATTTTTGTCAAAATGCTCTCGAAGGTGACACAATTGTTAATCTGGCACCCGAACTTTTTGCAACGCTTCCTTATGAGGCGAATGGTGTAGCGGTTTGGCAATCTACGGTTTATGTGACTTGTGAAAGAACGGGATATATTTTTGTTTTTAGCCGCGAAACCGGTCGAGAAATTACTCGCTTTCCCGCCCCCGGTATTGGCTTTGAAAATATTACGGTTCAAGATGAAGAACTCTGGGTTTGTGATAAAACAGAACAGACGGTTTACTGTTTAGAACGGGGTACCGGAAAGACGATTTTTAGTGTTTTAACGCCCTTTGAATCTCCTAGCGGATTGGCTTTTTATCCCGACCCCGAAACGGGCGAAACTGTGCTTTATGTTGCCTACGCGGGAGATGAATTGTATATTTTGGATAATCCCAATTCTGAGCAACAGTATGAACTCGCTCGGCGCGATCGCACGTTTATTCATCCGCTCTATTATCACTATAACGAACAGGAACGCTATGCGACTTCTAATGGTTTTTTGATTGAGATGTCTTATGTTGAAGAACTTGAACCTTTAGATGAAGTGTTCCTCGAAGATGTAGAATGGCGAATTGCTTTACCTTCGGAAACGAAGCGACAAAAAATTAGAGAAATTACGCCGATCGGTCTGCCGTTTACCGTAGAAAGTCAAGATGGAGAACAGGTTGCGGTTTTTAAGTTTAAGCCGTTTAATTCCAAAGAACGGCGTATTTTTGGCTGGAAAGCGTTGTTAGAAGTGCGGGCTATTAAATATCAACTTCATCCTTTAGATGTGGAAAATGTTCAACCGCTTTCTCCCGATTTTAGAGCAAAATATTTGGTTGATAATGATAACTTGGCGATGGAGTCGGGAGTCGTCCGAGATGCAGCAGAAGCAGCGGTAGGAACGGAGACTAATATTCTACGAAAATTACTCAATATTCGTAATTATGTTTACGATCAACTCTCCTACAGTCTCACTTCTAAAATAGAAACTCCTGATATTGTTTTAAAGCGAGGAATTGGTTCTTGTGGAGAATATGTTGGGGCTTTATTGGCGTTAGGACGACTGAATGGAATTGCTTGTCGTACCGTTGGACGTTACAAATGTCCGGCTTTTCCCGAACAGAAAAATATTCCCCTACAAGCCGAGTATAATCATGTTTGGTTAGAGTTTTATATTCCCGGGTTTGGTTGGGTGCCGATGGAGTCTAATCCCGATGATATTCAAGATTATGGTCCCTATCCCTTACGCTTTTTTATGGGTTTGGCTTGGTACCATATTGAAATTGGAAAGGGGATTAAGTTTCAACAACTCAGAAACAAAGGTGTACCTGTGAATAAGGAGGAGGTTTCTGTCGGAAATTTAGCCATTAACCACGTGCGGTTTATCATTCGAGAAGAATTACCCGCAGATTAGATTAAAATGAATGATCGCTTGGGTTTTGTTGTTCTAAATCGGAGGAAATAATGGAATTTTCCCTCATTAATGTTTTGGCTATCGTTGCATCGGTTCTCATCTTAGTTGTCACCGGAGGAATTCTTTATCTAACGGCGATAGAATGGCGCGATCGCAGACGACAAGATCGAGAAAAAAAACAACAGCGTTAACAACTTACACCCCTAAACCCGCCCCCACTATAAAAACCCGGTAACTTTCGCGAAACCGGGTTTTTGGGATTACTTAGAAATAAGCGCTATCAGAAACCGGGTTTTTAGACTCTTTTCCGAGATTGTCCTAAGGCAATGGTAGCCGAACCCGCAACCACTAAAAAAGCCCCTAAAATCGCCACAAAAGTATGATGTTCGGGTGCAACTAACGCCGGAAACAGAACAGAAAATACATCCACACAAACCAGCGTTACAATGGGTGTAATGGCTAAAACAGCGCTAACTCTTGAAGCTTCCCAATGTTCTAACGCTTCTGCAAAAGCCCCGTAAGCAATTAAAGTATTTAAGCCACAAAAGAGCAAAATCCCCAATTCTAACCGATTAAGATTTAAAACGGTTTGAGGGGTAGAAATGGGGGCGAATAATAGGGTTGAACCTGCATAGATTCCCAGCATAATATGAGCCGAAGAAAGTTGCAATAAAAGTTGCTTTTGTGCCAAAGCATAAATTGCCCAACAGACCGCAGCCCAGAAAATTAAAAAACTCCCAAATAAATATTGATTGGGAGAAGTAATCAACATTTTGAGTTGTTCATTAAAAAACAAAACAAAACCTAAGATTAAAGTTCCTAAGCCACACCACTGGCGACGGGTATAACGTTCTTTAAAAATCACCATTGCACCCAATCCCATAAATACAGGTGCAATTTGTATTAATACTTCTGCTGTTGTCGCCGAGGTATTCGCCAAACCTGCAACAAATAACAGGTAATTAGCCGACAAAAATAAAGTAGCAATTCCCCAAAGTTTCCAAGAGACTTGTTTTAACTTTTGCCAAGTGGGAAGTTGACGTTTATAACTCAAATAACTTCCCAATGCAGTAAAAGCAATCAAAAAACGACATCCTGTTAATGTATAGACATCTAAAACTTTTAAAGTGATACTTAAAGCTAGAGGAAGAATACCCCAAAGTAAACAGGTTGTTAGGGAGAGGGCTAACCCTACACGCCATTTTCCAGAAACCGAATGTAATTGCATTTTGAGTAAATTTTGAGTAGGATTAGTTGGAGATGTAGTATAATAATGTTAACCCTATTGTAACAGAACATATTAAGTTTTTTAGTTTCAACTTATCTTTTTTTTTAATCTTCTATTTTTTGAGTAATGCGAGTAAAATAATAACATCAATCGTCATTAAGGTTCGGTAGAGGAACTATGCGAATACTCATCTCACTTGTGGGAGTGGCTTTGGTGCTTCTCGGGGTGTATTTTCTCGGTCAAAATATTGTCTTTACGACTCGGATTTTACGCTATTGGTGGCAAGATATTTCGGCTGCAAGTTCAGTGATTTTACTCATTTTAGGGATTGTTTCTTTAGTCTTCTTTCCTCGCGAAACGGGGAACTTGGGTTGGGTATTTGTTGTAGCGGGAGTGGCTTTAGTTTTTATCAACAGTCGGGTTTTACTTCGACCGACCAGTTTATGGTCTTTTTTCGTGGCTTTTGCATCGATGATAGCAGGGTTTAAACTCATTCGTACAGGTCGAATTTAATCATAATTACAGTGTTTAGCAGCAGTTTTTAAACGTTGAACGCCTGTTTTTGTGGGGTCATAACCGACGAGAATCACATCCGGATAAACAACAGTTTGGAGTCAATTAAAATTCAGGCAAAAAACAACGCGAGATGACCTATGTCTCTCGCGTTTGTTTGGGATTAAAAAATAGCAGCTTTAGGGGTTTATACAGCCGCCGCCACTTTTTCTCCGCTTCCGACCAAGCGTTCATAGGTGGCTCGCATTTTTAAGCCCACCAACACTTGGAATAATCCGCTACCATCATTAGAACCGGGATAATCTTGATGTTCGCGCATCATGTGAGTCAGTTCACCGTAATACTTGGTGGAGATATTGCTCAGGTGTCCCTCAACGTAGATCATCTCATCCAAGTTATCAAATTTACCATCAACTTCTAGAATCGAGACTTCGTTTCCGTAGTAAGCATCCGGCCCGTAGTACATTTTGATACCGGGATAGGAACAGGTCAGTTTACGTCCACAGGGAGTCCAGTGAATGGTTGACCCTTCATCAAACAGATAGGCGGGTTCAAATCCTTCGATTCCTTCGCGTTGAACTAAGCGAATTCTTAAGACTTTCCGCTCTTTGTCATCGGGAATCAGTTGAGTCGGTAGAATTTGGATAACAACGTTGGCGTATTGTTTTTGAGGATCGATGTAGGCTTCAAAGTCAGGGCGACGGGCGTTAATTGAGGCTAATACGTCTTCATAACGATGGCCCCGTTCAGCCATATCGCGCTGGATCTTCCAAGCGATTTTCACCTCGTCACTAATGTCGAGATAGACGCTAAAATCGAGCAGTTCGCGAACCCGTTCGTCATATAACGGGTGCAACCCTTCGATCACAACAATATGATTGGGGTCAACTCGCTCAGGAGGGTCAATCATGCCAGTTTCGTGGTTATAAATTGGCTTCATAATCGACTGACCGTTTTTGAGCGCCTTGATCTGTTCAGCCATCAGATCAAAATTGTTCGCTCTCGGATCAAGGGCTGTAATTCCAGTTTCTTTGCGCTGTTTGCGATCTAAACTGTGATAGTCATCCAAACAGATGACGGTGACAAAATCTTCTCCAAAGATATCTGTTATACGACGTAAAAATGTAGATTTTCCGCATCCGGAATCTCCTGCAACGCCAATCAGTACAACACGATCCGGCTTACTTACCATAGGTTCCCTCTAAGCATCAAAAACTGTTTACAAGCTCAACCGCTCAATTTTGAGCATATGAAATCAGACCAACGTCAGGACAGTGGATTCTTCGCCGGGGCCGAAAGTGGAGCAAAAAGCAACACAAGGCTGTTGGCTGACTCCTGACTCTGACAGATGGCCTCAAGAAGTAGCAAGCTAGGTATTTTATACTAACTTTTGCTTTAGATTTTACCAGAAGGGGATCATCCCCACAAGACTTAATCGTGCCAAGTTTCACAGAAAAAAATGAAAAACGGATTAGTGTACTCCGGCAGCGATGCAACTGCATCGAACTATACATTTATTTTTCGGTAGTGTAACATCTTAGCATTAACACAACACCTCCCTCAAGAGAGAGCGGAAAATTCATCGCCGACTCGTCTGAGGAAGGTGCAGGTTGTCACCAGTCACCAGTCACCAGTTATTTCAGTTTACAGTTATGCAGTAACCAGTTGCCAGTGGTTAGAGTGATCAGTTATCATCTCACCCGATACCCGACACCTGACACCTGGTAACTGTTCACTGTAAACTGTTCACTGTTTAAACCGCCCCACGCCATAACTATGGCTTTTTGGATGGGTTGCCTACTTACCGGCAGTGCGTTGGGGTTGTCCTGAAGCGGTAGACTGGGAACGAGCCGCCATGAACTCTCCGTAATACAGACTAAACTGCCAAAATTGACCCCAGAATCTCCTCAACTGCCGAGAAATTTTAGTCGCTTGACTGCGGTTAGGAGAATCAACAGAGTTGGTTTGGTTTTGGGAATTGAATTTAGATGTTGTCCGAATCATAGCTAAACCTCAAAGTTAATCTAGTAAAGTTAATCAAGTCAAACAATAGAAATTCTTAGAAATTATCGAAATTATCGGTGGTAACGTTGCTCTAACCAAATTCGCAATTCCGACTCGGTGGCTTGTTCGAGAACATGATTAGAAATCGGATCGTAAGCATTCCAGTAGGTATTGCCCGAACCATCGGAACAACTCCAAACTTTAATCCGATCTTCTGCGGTTAAACTGGTGATTAACCAATAAAAAGCTTGGCGAATTCGTTTGATAACGTTATCGGAAATTTTTAAGGATTTGGGCGGTTGATGCCAGAGGTTTTCTAAACGTTCTCGATCCGAAAGATTTACACTGTTTGTCATAATCAATCCTCCCCTCAAATCGCCTTTTTCGTCTTGACTTTTGCTGATAAATTCAGTGTATCTTTCAGCCGGATTCACAATCAACGGATGCTATCTATGACATTTATCGATAAAATCGATAGATATAGCGCTACTTGAATCGGGAACAGGGAACGCCGGATCTGGGAACAGCGGACTCTGAAAGGGTTTCAGAATTTAGAAATGTCAAACACCAATTTGCGTAGCGCTATACCCATCAAATTTTTGAACATCGGGAGCTACTGCTATGAATTCTCAACGGTTGAAACTCTCCCAACTTCGGGCTTTAGTCGCGATCGCCGACACGGGAAACTTTAGCGAGGCGGCACTTCAGTTAAATCTATCTCAGTCTACCATCAGCCACGCGATCGCCACGTTTGAGGAAGAATTGGGGGTAATTCTCCTACAACGGGGAAGATACGGCGCCTCTTTAACTCCCGTCGGCGAACGAATTGTTTCCCAAGCCCGTCAAATTCAACATTTATTAGACAATATTGTTACCGAAGCCAACCGAGAAAAAGGACTCAAAGGCGGAAAAGTTCGCATCGCTTGTTTTCGCAGTATTGCCACTCATATTTTACCGACGGTGATTGCAGAATTTCGCCGTCATTTCCCAGAAATTACGGTAACATTAACCGAAATGGACGATACTGTTAATATGGAGCAAGCCGTGCGAGAAGGACGGGCTGATATTGGGTTTACCTATCTTCCAGCCAGTGATGAGTTTGAAACTTGGGAAATTCTTCGCGATCAATATATTGCTTTAGTCCCGCCCAACTATCCCCTAAAAACCTCAAAATTGACTTGGGAACAGTTAGCCTCCTATCCGTTAATTATGACAGGAATTACCTGTTGCGCTCAGTTAATTTCGGCTTATCTGAAAACGTCAAAATATCCGATGAATATTGCTTATGAAGTTCGGGAAGATTCAACAATTGTCAGTATGGTGATGCAAGGTTTGGCTGTGGGAATTCTCCCCCGTCTGGCTGCCGAACCCCTTCCCCATCAAATTCAAGTCTGCGAGTTACCTTCTTCTTTAGAACGAATTATTGGGGTGGCGGTTTTAAAAAATGCCCTCCATTCCCCCGCAATTTATGCGTTTTTAGATGCACTCAGACACCAAGGGCAGTTCGTTGAAAAAACTGCCGTTTAACATTTACATTCTGCACAGGGATGGCTAGGCTTTCGATGCCGAGTAAAATTAGAATTATTCAGGTAAAAACAGGGATAATTTTCCAGACGTTCTTGAGGAAATTTAATCGAGAATCGGGTCTGGTTGGCAAAACTTTCGAGTTCGATAGAAGCGTCTAAAAGTTCGACCAATTTCTCCACCAATGTTAATCCTAATCCCGTGCCGCCATGTTGCCAAGGATCGTGATGGGGAATCCGGTAAAATTGGTCAAAAACTCGCGGTTGTTCTTCGGGAGGAATTTCAATTCCTGAATTGCTAACACTCAAGACAATACTTTCATCTGTTCCCTGCACGGACACGGTAATTTGTTCGCCTGAGGGGGTATATTTACAAGCATTATCCAGCAATTCTCGCACAATCCGCTCTAGCATAGAAACATCGGATTTGAGCAAAGGAAGTTGGGGGGAGATCTCAACATTTAACTGTTGGTTTTGATGGTGAACTCGTTCTAAAAACGGTTGGACGATTTCCGGTAGCCAACTGTTTAAATCCACCCATTCAAACACCAATGTTTCCGCTTTGGCTTCCAAGTAACACAAACTAATTAAATCATCAACCAGTTGGTTGTGCCGTTTGCAGGCTTGCCGAAAAATATCTAAAACTTTGCTAAAAGTAGACGATTTTTGAGAGACTGACTCGCCTTCGAGAAACTTTTCTAGGGTTTGAGTGGCGAGTTTAATACTGCTCATCGGGGTTCGCAGTTCGTGAGAAATGGTTTTGAGAAATTCATCTTTAATTCGGTTGAGTTTCTCCAACTCTTGAACTTGCTTTTGGGCGGCTTTATAAAGTCTGGCTTGACGAAGGGTAATTGCACATTGACTCGCCACCTGTTGGGCGAGATCAACTTCCAAATCTTCAAAGATTTCGTGACAAGGTTTGAGTAATCGTAAATTACCAATTGTACCGATCACTTTTTGATTTTCAAAAATCGGACAAGCCAAACAAGTTTGGGGAGATTGTTGAGCATTTGAGAACGAGATTTCCTCGACAAACTGCAAAGAAATATTTTGCTGTAATTGTTGATACAGTTCGGGAAACTCATCAACCTGTCGCGTCTTTCCCTCATATTTGGGTAAGGCGTTGCTGTACTCATAGGCGATTGTGGCTTGGGTTTGAGTGGGGTTGTACAGTTCGATTTGACAGCGATTAATCCCCAAGACTTTGGCTAATTCTGTGGTGACGGTTTGCAGAATTTGTTCTTCATCCAAGCTATCGCGAATTTTTTCGGTAATTTCTTCAACCACCGCTTTAAAATTGAGTGCTTGTTCTAACTCGTAGGTGCGTTGTTGAAGTTGATGTTCGACTTGGAGACGAGATTTAATTTCTCGTTGTAGGGTGCGGTTCCCCGTAGCGACATTGTGGTGCATTTGCTGAAGCGTTAAATAAGTGCGAACCCGGGTTAAAAGTTCATGTTCATCAATGGGTTTGTTGAGGTAATCAACGCCACCCACATGAAACCCTTCCGCTTTATTAATCGTTTCAGAAAGAGGTGTTAAGAAAATCACCGGAATCTCTCGGAGCAAGGGTTTAGCTTTGAGATAACGACAAGTTTCAAACCCGTTCATCCCGGGCATGAAAATGTCCATTAAGATGAGATTTGGATGAATAGATTCTGCAATCTGGACTGCTTTGTGTCCATTTTGAGCTATTACAACACTGAAACCGACTTTTTCTAAAGTCGTCCACAACACCTGTAGGTCGCTGGGGGTGTCATCTACAATTAAAATCACATCGGACTCAAGAGGTTCACGGTACATTTTCCCGATTTGACTGTTCTGACAACTATATCTTATAATTTTAACGTTGGCGATCGCGCTTTTTCCCGCTTCTTGATGGTGTTTTAAGCTTTCAATAGTTAAGAGATTCTGTATTTTTTTCTGCCCAACGAATTTAATACTTTTTTAAAGTTATTGAGATATTTTTTAATACTAAATCCATATTTTTGTAACGGCAATCTATCCATACAATTTTTTTAGTTATGTTGAAAAACCATAAAATTTAAGCAATGAAAAATCTACACATTTCCCCCGTAGGGGCGCATGGCAATGCGCCCAAAAAGTCCCCAAAATTGTCCCCAGAATTCCACCTAAAATCTAATCCGAGTCAAAAATAATGCGATCGCACGCTTCCCAAATTCCCACCCCCTAAATCCCCCAATTTGCCCCCTAAATCCCCCAATTCTGGGGGACTTTCTGCCCCCTAAATCCCCCAATTCTGGGGGACTTTGAAATTTCCCCCCAAAGTTGGGCAGGGCTGTTTCATTCTAGCCCTAAAACTTGATTGGTGGGGAGGACCGGAGGTAGGGAGGTAGGGAGATGGGGGGAATTTTTATTAACAAAAAGCTATTTTTCATCGGAAAAAAGTCCTCTCCCCACCTCCCCATCCCCCCATC